>CALVEA010000006.1 GCA_944326455.1 Candidatus Gastranaerophilales bacterium
TACGCTCGGCTCTTCCGCCTGAACCCCTGTACATCCGTAACTCCCGCCTCGCTGGGGCAACTGAGCTACTTCCGCACTCACTTATTAACTTTTCACTCGGCTCAGTTGGTAGAGTACATATCTCAGATACGCTCGGCTCTTCCACCTGAACCCTCGTGCATTCGTAACTCCCGCCTCGCTGGAGCAACTGAGCTACTTCCGCACCCACTTATTAACTTTTCATCCGGCTCAGTTGGTAGAGTACATATCTCAGATACGCTCGGCTCTTCCGCCTGAACCCCTGTACATCCGTAACTCCCGCCTCGCTGGGGCAACTGAGCTACTTCCGCACTCGTTATTACAAGATAAATCTTACTTCAAACAAAAATATTTTTCAAGACTTTTATTGTGCAGCCGGAGCAGGCACCTCTTCTGTAAGTGCTGATGAGTTTTGCTCTTCCGGAGCTGTATGTGCATACAGTCTCAAACTCAAATTTGAAAGCAATATTTTCTTATCTTTCTCATAAGGTTTTACAGATAAACTATTTATCCTTATATAATAAGGATATTGATAAATATCCTGAATCAATTTACCCAGATTGATATAGTTAGATACGATTTCCATATTAACATCGCATACAAAATAAATATCTTTACCAAACCTTACAAACTCATCTGATTCCGGATTTGATGCATAATCTATTGACTTAATCTTTACTGAATTAGCATGAACCATTTCAATTACATCATTATATAAAGTAAAGAACAGTGTATCATTGCCTAAATCAGACTCTACAGGATAATAAATTTTCTTTTGCGAACCTGTGATTGAATCTTTAATCTTCTTAATCTTAGTTTTAACAATATTAAGCTTCTGCTCTAAATCACTTACTTCTTTTTGCTTTGAATTAATGGTGGTTGTCAATGTTGTTAGTTCGGTAATCTTCGGCACAACCATCTTATAACTTACAAAAATTAAAAGCAATGCTGCACCAACAAAAGCCATTACACCATAATATCTTCTATATTTTTCCATTGTTCAATCCTTTATTTATTCAATCGGTTCTAAATCCGGTAATGCTCCGGCTGCTGAATTATTAGCACCTTTTTCGCCTTCTTGTTTCTTAGACGTTATATTTGTCTTCTTGATTTCGGGTGCATCGGAAATCCTGAATTGATAGTAATCTGCATTCAAAGAAGTGATTACAGAATCAGTATCAAAACTCTCAGTATCTGAAATTTCTTGCAAACTTGAAGAAATTGTAGCAAGCCCGAGTTTTTGTAATTTTATATTAGAATTAGGATCATAATCCTTAATATTTCTAAAGAAGCTATACACGCTCTCCAAATTATCAGCCTGACCTTCAATTGTTGTATTGTCGCCAAGCTCTAAAGAGGTAAGCCATAATTTTTTCGGAATTTCTGTTCCTACAATTGTGTAATATGTGTAAATATTTTTGTTACGAACTAATCCCATACGGATTTCATCACCTTCATCAAATAGTTCTGAAGATACTGACTCGTTTTCCTTCAAATATTGATTAATGTTTGAAATCTTTTTATCTAAATCTGCAACCTGTGCTTTTTTCTGCCCAATTAGGTTCAGCAGAAAAGTCATAGAAATACCCACTATCACAACCAGGACGATAGCAAGAGCAATTATAACTTTTATCATATTCTCCATTGAAAGTTCAAAGGAAATAGAATTAAACTTCAAAACAGGAGGCTGTTCTAATAAATACACATCCCCTAATGAACTGTTGAATAAGTTCAAATGTGCATTCGAAAATGCCGTAAAATCTCTGTTAATTCCTGCACCTATTACATCAATTGATATAAGGTTTGCAACACTCTCATCAACTTCCGGTCCTACCTCCAAGAAAGATTCTTTAGCGTAATTATTAGCTTCTTGGTGAATAATAGGAGCATTGTATTCCAACTGTCCGGCAAGAATTTCTGCACTTATAATATTTGTCTTTGAAACAACGCAAAGATATTGTGACGGGAACTGTCTCAACACAGGCTTAACAGCTGCCAATACTGTTGAGTAGTTTTCAGCATCACCTAAAACCTCACCGATACTAATTTTTTCTTCTATACAGTCAACATAGTTTCTGCCCTGCATAGGAATAACTCTGCAATAGCTGTTATCAACAAGCAATAACAACCAAGAAGAACTTGGATTTACATCAACCCTTTCTTTGTAAATCAAAGCATTTAAAGTTGAGTTGACAGAAGTATCTATTCCAACAAGTTTATACCCAAGATCTTTTATCTGCATTGCGATTTCAATCAGCATTGTCTTTTGTGCTGCCGTATACGCAATTTTGTTAAACTGAATGGTTGAATTTGGCAATTGCGCCGCATCAATAGCAGGCTCTTCATTCCCAAAAATCGGATGTTCAATTAACTCTTCCTGAATTGCATTAATAATTTGCTCTTCATTCAAAGATGCAGGATAATCTTTTACCTTAAAAGTTACTGCAGGCAGGTTCAATACAATCTCAGAACCTTTTGGAATCTGCAATTCCATTAATAAATCCTGCAAAGTTTCTTTAAAAATATCCAAATCCGCAATTTCCTTGCGGTTATTATCATAAGCAAGCTGCCTGAATCCGTATTTTAAAACTGTCTTTGATACAAAATCTATTTGAGCAGCTTCAAGCCCTATTTCCGGGGTAACGGACACCCCCACTACAATATTCTTCTTAAATAATTCCATGCCTGTTTCTTCCTATTTTTTTTTATTGTACAATAAAATTTAATTTTTGTACACAGGGTAAATAGATGAACGATATTGTAGAGAGAATAAATAAACTAAAGAAAGAAAAAAACGCAATAATATTGGCTCACAGCTATCAAAACATAGAAATTGACCAGGTTGCCGATTATGTTGGAGATTCCCTATACCTGAGCCGCAAAGCAAAAGATACAAATGCAGATATTATCGTATTTGCAGGAGTTTATTTTATGGCACAAACCGCCAAGATTATTTCTCCGGAAAAGAAAGTTCTTTTACCGGATATTAATGCAGGCTGTCTTATGGCTGACATGATTAACCTACACCAAACGGTTGATTTTAAAAATCAGTACCCCGGACTTCCTGTTGTATGCTATATCAATTCTACTGCCGAAGTAAAGGCTGAATGCGACATCTGCTGTACAAGTTCCAATGCGGTAGAAATTGTCAAAAGCTTAAATTCAAAAAGGGTTCTTTTTGTACCCGATGCCAATTTAGGCAAGTGGGTTGAATCCCGCCTTGACGGTGTTGAAGTCATTACATATAACGGCAACTGCCCGGTTCATCATAATGTAACCGTCTCAGATATCATTCACGCAAGAAAAAAATATCCGGATGCAAAAATACTCATTCATCCGGAATGCAAGCCGGAAGTCAGCGCCTTGGGAGACTATGTCGGCAGTACAAGCGGAATTATTAACTACGTTAAAAGAAGTAACGAAAAACGTTTTGTCATTGTTACCGAAAAAGGAGTCGCAGAAAGGCTCGAAAGAGATTACCCGGACAAAGAGTTCATTATAATTAAAGACAACATGCTTTGTGACAGCATGAAACTCACCACTCTTGAAGAAATCCTTTATGCTCTTGAGCGCGAGCGCCATGAAATCACACTTGACGACAGCGTAAGAGAACTTAGCTCCAATTGCATTGAAAGAATGTTGAGGGTATCAAAATGACAGAAAATTCTTCATATATATACGGAAAAAATGCCGTTATTGAAGCTCTGGAATCCGGAAACAGAGAGTTTAACAGAATTCTTATTTCCAATACTGCGCGCTCGGATGAAAAAATCGAAAAAATAAAAGAGCTTGCCAAAAAGAATGGAGCAATTTTTCAATTTGTAACAAAAGATAAGCTTAACCAATTGGTTCCGGAAGCAAGACATCAGGGGGTAATTGCACAGGTTTCTCCGGTCAAATATGAAGATATTGACGATTTTATAGAAAAAAATGCCGGGAATTTGACCTCTGTAGTTATTCTTGACGGAGTCGAAGATTCGCATAACCTTGGAGCCATTATACGTTCGGCTGTATGCGCCGGGGTCAAGGGAATTATACTCCCGTCAAGGCGAGGCGTACTTATAAACTCTACTGTTGAAAAAACCAGCGCCGGCGCGGTTAATAATATTTCCGTAATCAAAGTAAACAGTCTGGTTAATGCTGTACAAAAATTAAAAGAAAACAACTACTGGGTAATTGCTTCCGATCATCATGCGGAAGATAATTATTATAACATTAATTATACTGATATGAATTTTGCTTTAATTATGGGAGCCGAGCACTCCGGGATATCAAAGTCTCTGCTCAAGCTTTCTGATTTTAAAGTTAAAATTCCCATGTTAACAAATTTTAATTCTTTAAATGTTTCTAATGCTGCTGCTATAATATTATTTGAAAGTGTGCGGCAAAAATTAACAGCGAATTTAAAAAAATGAGGTTTATATGGTTAAACAAAAAGATAAACTCAATATTATGATAGACGATATCTCCGATGAAGGAGTTGATTTTAACAGTATTGAACCTGTGGAAGATTTAGATGACGATAATATTTCGATAGAAGAGCCAAAAACTCAAGAAAGCTTGTCTTCCGTCAACTCTGATGACTCTGTAAGAATCTATCTTCAGCAGATAGGTAAAATTCCGCTCCTTTCAGCAGAAGAAGAACTTGAAGTTGCCAAGCAAATCTATGAAACAAAAAGCGAAATCGCCAGAAAAGTTCTTATTAATGCCAACTTAAGACTTGTTGTCAGTATTGCTAAAAAATATATCGGACGCGGGTTATCTTTTCTTGATTTAATTCAGGAAGGGAACATGGGACTTATTAAAGCAACCGAGAAATTCGATTATACAAAAGGATACAAATTTTCAACTTATGCGACCTGGTGGATTCAGCAATCAATTACAAGAGCTATCGCAGATAAAGCGCGTATCATCAGGCTGCCTATTCACTTGATTGAATCTATCAACAAGATTAAGAAAGCAACTGTAGATTTGACAACAGAGCTTGGAAGAATACCGGTAAAACAAGAAATTGCCGACAAGCTCGGAATTTCGGTATCAAAACTCACCTCAATCATCAAATCTACCCAGTCAACCATTAGTATCGACACGCCTACCGGGCAAAAAGATGATTCAAACAAGATTATAGACTACATTGTGGATGAATCTACTCTTGCACCGGAATCTCTTGTATCACAAGAAAGCCTTTTGGATGATATTAAAGGTATGCTGGAACAGCTGAGCCAGAAAGAAAGAGATGTTTTAATCCTTCGTTTTGGGCTTAATAATGACGGAAATAAAAAGACTCTGGATGAAATTGGTACCATATACGGCGTTTCAAGAGAACGAATCCGCCAGATTGAAAACAGAGCTATTTCTAAACTAAAAAAACTTTGTAAAAACAAAAACCTGACATCGGGCTTAAAAAATTATTTTGGAGCATAAAATTTATGGCAGATTTAGACAGGATTAATGAACTGGTTGGAAATAAAGAGTTTGAAGAAGTACTCCCCCTTATTCTGGAAGGCTTGCGAGAATCCCCGGATAATATGGAACTGGTTAAACTTGCGGGACTTACTAATGTCAACCTCAAAAAATGGATTCAAGCGAGAAACTATTTTGAAACGGTAGTAAAATTTAATCCTGAAGATGCGACCTCCTGGCTTTATCTGGCAAACTGCAACGAGCAATTGGGAGATTTATCTTCCGCAAAAAGCGCCTATATTTCCGTAATAAATCTCAGAGAGGAATATATGGAAGCTTATAAGAGCTTATGCATAATTCTTATAAAAATGAACGAAATAGATGAAGCGGTTAAGTATGCCCAAAAAGCTTCTGTGATTGATCCGGAAGATTATATTTTTGATTTCATAATAGGAACTGCATACCTTAAAATCAAACAGTTTGAAAAAGCTCTTTCACCTTTGGCGAAAGCAGTGGAAAAATCACCGGAAAATGTTGGTGTATTTAATAGTTTGGGAACTTGTTATATGGCGCTTGGTAAAACCGATGAGGCTTTAGATACTTATGAAAAAGCCCTGAAACTCAGTCCGGATAGCGCAATGGCATATTTCAATATTGGTTCCGTTTATCAGATAAAACAAGACCATAAAAAAGCGTGTGAATACCTCCAAAAAGCCGTTGATATTGATGAAGATGAAACATTTTTAGCTTCGCTTGCAATGTCTGAGGTTAAGCTTGAAAAATATGAAGATGCGCTAAAACACTATAAACAGCTTGTTCTTTTATGTCCCGGAAAAGAAAATTATAAATATAATTTGGTCACATGCTATGAGGCATTGGGTGATATTCAAACAGCTATAAGCATGCTTGAAAACATTGTTTATGTAAACCCTAAATTCATCTTGCCGGCACAAAAACTTGCAAGTTTGTATATAAAGACCAATCAGCTTAATAAGGCAAAGGAAATTTATGATAATATTCTGCTGAAAAATAAACTCACAGCAGAGACAATGCATCAGTATGCAATTTTATCTTCCAGTCTCTGTGATACCGATACTGCCGAAAAAATGCTGAAAAAAGTTATTAAAATGAACCCGGATATAGCAAAGGCTCATAAAGATTTGGCTATAATTTATCTTAATAAACGGCTTTTCGATTATGCAGAAGATGAATTCAAAACCGCGCTTAAGCTTGCACCTAACGATTTTGAGATAATTTTTGAATACGGCAATTTTCTCTACGCAATCTCAAGAAATGTTGATGCTGATTCATACTACCGCGAAGCTCTTGAACTTGAACCGAATAATGTTTTGGCCCTTACTTTTATGGCTTTGAACCAACTTGTTTTAAATAACCTTGAGGCTGCACGTGAATATATTATGAAAGCCGTTAAAAATGAGCCGCATCATGAGTATGTTCAATTCTGTGCCGGCAGAATCCTATATGCGTTAAAAGAATACGAAGAAGCCAAGAGATATTTAATCAAAGCTGTTGAACAGAATCCTGATATTGAAACACAGAACGCTCTGGCACTTACATATTTTGAACTTGGAGATTACCAACAGGCGCTAAATATATTTAAAAATATCAACTCTAAATGTCCTGACAGTATCTCGGTACTTATGGATGCTGCACGATGCTGCGAAAAACTCGGCTTGACAGATGAAGCTCTTAAATATCTATACCGGGTAACGGATATCTTCCCTGATAACGAAGATGCTCACGAAATGATAAGAAAACTTTCTTAAACAGTTTCGTCTATGTTTTTCCCAAGATGAGTTTCTACAAATGTCTTATGGTAGTAATAAAAAATCCCCATGCCGGCAAAGACTATGTAGTAAAAGTTAATGAGTGTTACTAAAAAATGGAAGATAAGGTTTCCGGCAAATATTGCTGCTGCAATCGACAGAACAAAATTAACCGATATTACTGCCGCATAAACCAAAAGAGTCTTTCCAAAATTCTTGCTGAATAAATCTTTTAACGATATAAAGAAAGCAACAAACGGATTCTTGTTTTTAAAAAATATCGCAGGCAGGTAAAGAATAAGAAGGAAATATGTAAGACTAATAGTTCCAAGGAGAAGCAAGTTCCAAAGATTAAGCTTTGCAAGCTGTTCTGCGGTAAGAGATGTTAAAAATAATTTTAACGCATCAGCGGACTCCATTGCCTTACTGAATGCGTCAGAAGAAATTCCCGGATCACCTATACCTTTCATACCTGCAAAATAAGATACTGCCAGTATTATAATAGATACAACCGCCATAACAAGAATACTTCCGAGTGCCGGCAAAAAGTATTCACCTACACCCGGCGTAAATTCCTTGATAAGCGCATTTGAATCAGTGTCGTATGAATCTTGCACGGCTTGCTTAATCATGTTACCCCAGCCGGCAATAAATGCACCAAGCATAAGAGTAAATAAGACAATTGCAATAATAAGGTTTATTATTTTCCCTGCAGCGGAAAATGTCAGATATATACTCGAAATTAATGAAAAGAGTATAAGCGGGGTTGCCAGTATTATATATTTATTAGTAAGATTAAAAACTTTGTTCATTATGTCCTCTAAATTCTGTATTTTGTTATTGCCATTTCAACTATGTCATCCGAAACTTTAGAAGCAAAATCTCTAAAGCTGTTGGCAATATTTGAGTTAGGGTTGATTTCCGAAATTGTAACCCCTTTATTTATTGCTTCCATAATTGAAAAATAATTGTTAGGAATCTTCCAGTATATTTTTTCGCCCAAAGTTGTTTCAATATCTTCAGCCTTAATTTCATCATTCTCCATAAAGCGGTTTATAATAATTTTAACCTTATCTTCCGGATATCTTCTTGATTTAAACAGGTTCAAGCATCTTTGAGAATTTCTTATTGCCGGAATATTTACAATCGTAGTAAATAAAATCCAGTCTGATAAATCCAGTATTTTCAATGAATTAGGGTCAATATTTGATGACATATCCACAATTATATATGGAAAAACCCGTTTTAATGCTTGAAATAAATTTGTTATCTGCTGAGGAGTGATACTTTCAGACTGTTCAATATAATTCGGATCTGATAAAACAAACATAGTAGTTTGTTTATATTTTTCAAATGCCTTTAGCAGAGTATCTTCTTTTTTCTCAATCAAGTTCTTTATAACATAAGATACATCAAATGCCGGATTTAGATTCAGGAATGTAGAAATATCCCCGAGCTGAAGATTTAAGTCTATTAATGCGACCTTGTCTTTTGTGGTTTTAGCAAGTTCAGCCGCAAGATTGACAGCTATGGTTGTTTTCCCGATGCCGCCCTTATTTGAATAAACCGTAATAATCTTTGAGGCAGATTCATCTTCTTCGTCTTCATGCTGGAGAAAAATACTTACAATACGCTGCAAATCCTCTTTAATAACAGGTTTTGGCAAAAATTCCTTTGCTCCGAGACGCATTGCTTTTACTATTGAATTTGTTGAATAATCGGCAGAAGTTATAACAATTTTTGAAGTAAAAAGTTTAATCTCCTCAATTGCTGAAAATGTCTTATCCGTACAGTCCGTAATATCAATAAAAACAATAATATTTCCTTCTCCGGATTTAATCTCGGCAAGTCCCTCCGTATAATTATCAAAAAGTTTTATTTTATCTTCAAAACCAAACTCTTCGAGATACGATTTCATAATCTCTCTGGAGTTTTTCTTATGATCCAGCACAATAATTGAAGAAATGTTTTCCATATCTAAAGCACCTCTTATTAACCTCTTCAATATACATCAAATTGAAGCCGGATACAATCTATTTATTTAAAATTGCTTCTATATCTTTCTTGGCAGAAGTAATCCCTTTGATTTCAAAAACTTGCTGCATTGTCTGCATAAGCGACGGATTAAGAATAATAGGAGTACATTTCCCTACATATACATTTGTATCCTGATTTTTGGCTAAATAAATCATTTGAGAAATCGTATTTCTGTCGCATTTCGGAATAAACATAGATATCGGAAGTCCCGAATCCTTAATTCTATCGTAAATTATCAGCATCCCGAATGTGTCGAAACATGTATTAATATGAAGAACATTTTCTCTTTCAATATTGTATGAGAAAGAAATAATAAGAGTATCATCCGGAGCAAGACGCATTAGTTTCTCAAAATAAACTTTTTGCTCAAGAGAATATCTTTCCAAACCTATCATAAATATTCTTCTGTAATCTAAAATCCGCTGTTGTATAAGTTCCAGAGTCTCATTAAGATTAAACCCTATAGTCACGGTTTCGCATTGCTTTCCGGTTTTAAAACCTTTAGCTTCATTTGCGGACTTGATTACACCGGAAAAGTCGTTATTTTCTACTTTTATAACACCTTTTGGCACTGTGTAGTCGGTTGTAAATAATCTTCCCCGGTAAAAATTTTCTATATTATGCAAGGAATGTTTTGTTAAAATAATAGGTCCCGGAAAGGTTGCAAAATCTAAAAGGCAGTTTTCCAGACCTTGTCCGTATTGCCCTTTTAGACTCGTATATTCGGAAAACTTAGGAAAAGTATGTGCCACCATCATATCATCATGAGTATAAACATCAATATTTGTATCTTTAAGCGCTTCAAGAATAGTTTCAAGCTCCCTGATATTAGAACCTACAACTAATACTGCCTTTGATGGGATTGTTGAATATGAAACTTCCGCAACGCCTTGAATACCGTATCTTTCTTCCTGTGCTTGGCGAAGAGATTTCATAAGTGAATTATCCCTTTCCGCAGCCTCATATATTAACTGTTTAAGAGTATCAAGATTTTTTTCCTCAGCATTTATTTCATTGAGCAGTCTTAATATCATAAGAAAGCTCGTATCATCTGTCACATTAAAACTCTCCAAATCAAGAAGATTTATACTTATACTTTTTGATATTACAAGCATAATTTGGTATAAGTCCCTAATTATAGGCTTAACCTGCTGCAAGGCATTTCTAAGTGATTGCTCTCCGAACCTTACGGCGCTGATTATATCTGAACTTGCACGAAAAAGCTCGGTCGAACGGATTCCTTTCTTGAAATCCTCCTGACTATACAATTTATTATATTTTTTGACAATCTCAGGAAGGACTTTTTTGAATTTGTCTACCGCAGTTATATAACTATTTTCAGTAAACTCCGGATTGGAAACAGCAAGAGGAATTGTATTTAAAATAAGCTCCTTCGCCTTTTCTTCAAAAACATCTTTTTTTGACAAAGCAAAACAGTATTTTGCAGTAAGCTTGAGATACTGAACAAGAACGCTTTGCAGCGATGCAGTCTTAGGGTTAATGGAACATATCCCTCTTGAAGTGCAGCTGTCGTATTGAAAATCTTCAAATGAATCGTAACTCATATAAATATGATAGAATTTAGTTTCAGGTTTTAAATTCCCCCGGCGGACTATTTGCAGGCAGAAAATAAAATAGCAAAAGCGGTTAATCTGTGATACAATTATAACAACTCGGAGGATATAAATGTTTAGTACAGAAATCACATACGAAGTCGTTACTTTTTCTATAGGAGATACAAAATCCGGTACAAAAATGGGGAAATTGCAGCTTAAAGACCCTGCAACCGGAGAATTGTTGAACTGTATCCTCTGGGAAGAGGCTCTTAATCGTATGGAGCCTAAACTATTCCGCTGCGGGAATCTTTTAAGAATCGTGTCAGGTTCGTTTAATGAAAAATTTAACAATTGCCTGGTTTCCTCTCTGGAACTTATTAAAGAAGCTAAAACCGGCTTGAGCGAAGAAGAAAGAAACGAAGTTTATTCCAAGCTTATTGAATATGTAAACAAAATCAAAAATGACGAATTAAGAAAATTTGTCTCAGATATTTATGAAAAGAACAAAGAAAAAATCCTTACTGCGCCGGGCGCAAAACTTATGCATCACAATTATATAGGCGGTCTTATGGTTCATATCCTTGAGTGTCTTAATTATGCAGAAGTTAATATGGAAGCTTTCTTCCAGAGGGTTAACAAAGACGAAGTTTATGCAGCCTGTCTTTTGCATGATATAGGAAAAATCTTTGAATATACTGTTGATTTAGAATCCGGACTTATTGATTATGATGAAAATTTCCGCAAAGAATGGATTACCCATTCCCAATACGGTTTCAGTATCTGTATGAATGCAGGATTCAAACGGGTCGCTAAAATGATTGCAGCTCACCATGCCAGAGCAGAGTGGGGCGCAATTGTAGATTTGAATGAAAAAGACTTAGAGCCTATTTTATACCTGATTCACCATATTGATGACCTGTCGGCAAAGTTCGGAAAAACAAATGTAGCAATGCTGGGAGATTAGATTTTATATCTGTAATCTTACAATTATCTAAAAATATGCTATAATCTGTTTATGAATATTAACCCGATTAATAATTTTAACAGCGTGAACTTTCAAAACAGCGGGGAAAACAGTAAAAATAGCCCTGCTTCTCAAAATCAAACACGCGGACAGTCCGAAAAATTAATGAAGGAGCTTGATAAGATGAGTATGATTAATAACCCGCACATTTCTAATTCTAAGAACTATGAGTTAAACCTTTCTATGGAAGAATTGGAAAAAAGAACCCATAAAGATTATTTAACCACTAAAAAAATGCTTGCGGTTGATTCGCCTGAATATAACGAGCTTGCTGAAGGGGATAAAGAAGCTCTCAAGCATCTTGTTAAAGCAGCAGTTGTTTTAGATAAAGTAAATATGCAGCTGGATAACCCTAACAACCTGCCTTTTAAGGAATACCTTGAATCCGAAATTACAAAAGGAAACAAGCAAGCAGAACTTACAAAAATACTTTTTGATGCACAAAAGGGAGTCTGCTCTCTGGATAGGGAATCAAATATGATTGAACTTGCAAAAGGGATTCATGAGCGCCCGGGCAAGGGAATTTACCCCCAGGATTTAGAAAAAGAAGAATTCCATAATATCCTGATTAAAATGTTAAAAGAAGGTAAGACAGAAGAAGTTAAAAAGATTCTTAATCAGCGCTCTGTTGTGGAAAGAGACGGCGACGAGCTCAAAGCTGTCGATTATGTAGACAAGTTTAAAGAAGATTTTAACTATATGGCATCCGAGCTTGAAAAAGTTGCCGAAGTTTCTACAAATGAAGATTTTAACGAGTTTTTGAGGCTGCAAGCCAAGGCTCTCAGAGCTCCTGATCCGATGCTGGATGCTTATGCGGATAAAAAATGGGCAACATTGCAGGATACCCCTCTTGAATTTACCATTACAAGAGAAAATTATTCTGACGAGTTAACAGAAACTGTTGTGGAAAATCCTGAACTTAAAGCTCTGCTTGATAATGCAGGAATTGTTCCGGTTGCCAAAGATTTTCTCGGCGGAAGAGTCGGTATTGTGAATAAAAAAGGAACGGACGCTATCTTGAAGGTAAAAAGTTACTTACCTCTGATGGCTGATAATATGCCGTTTAAGGACAAATACGAACAAAATATTTCACCGGATAAAGAATCTAAACAAACAATGATTGATGCGGATTTGGTAGCAGTAACGGGTGATGTCGGGGAATTCCGAGCAGGGATTACTCTTGCAGAAAACCTTCCTAATGATGATAAACTTTCTGTTCAGCTTCTTGACGGCGGAAGAAGAAATGTTTATCACAGACAAATCAGGCTGATTACATCAGATGATGCCAGAGAAAAACTCCAGAAACGTCTGAACGCAATACTTAATAAAGATTTGCATAAATACTATAATGATGAAGCTGACCACTGGTTCACCGTAGGACACGAAAACGGACACTCTCTCGGACCGAAATCCGGAACTGAAGGGTTAGGCAAATACAAATCTATTATTGAAGAAAACAAAGCCGATATGATTTCTCTTGCTATGCTTGATGTTTTAACAGAAGCCGGAATGTACACTCCGGAACAGAGAAGAGAAATTATTGTAACTTATGCGGCAGATAATATGATGACTTCAAAACCGACAATGAGTCAGGCGCATAGAGTCCGTTCGGTTATGCAGAATTATTTCTTTATAAAAGAAGGGGCTATTACAATTTCTCCGGAAGGAATTCTGGATATAAATATAGACAAAATGGTTCCGACAGCAAGAAAAATGCTTGAAGAGATTATAGAAGTTCAATTATCAGGTGATTTTGCCCGCGGCGAGAAATATGTAAACGACTATTTTGTCTGGACTCCGGAGATGGAAACAATGGCAGAAAATATTAAAAAAGTTTCCAAAACTCTCAACGGCAGAGTTGAATCCCCGCTTGTGGATAAACTGCTTGCTGAATAACTTGAATTATTAGTATAGAAACGTACCTTCTCTTATATAGGGAGGGTATGTTTTATTAACTGTCCAAAATCCTGCAAACAGAGGACGTCAAAGAGATAAATCATGTTTATCATGCAAATATCGACGATGGCGGAGAATTTATATGGTTGCGGTTTCAACAGTTCCGGGAACTAATTATATTGACTGGACAAAAATGATTGAAGATTATAAAAATCAGCAGCAGGCAGATGTCTTTGCGGAAGATGGTATTTTGCTTGACAGAGGAACCCTTATTCCTGTTAAAGCTAACCATTCGGTTGCTGAAACAATGAGGGAACTAGCGACTATTAATGAAGAAAATATTATGTCCAGTCTGAACGTCTTGCTATGTCAGGTGCAGTCAAAAACACCGTATCCCATTTATACAAGAGATATTCTTGATTCGTTTTCAAAACATATGGATAAAATTATGGATGTTATGGGGGATAAATGTCTTGGGCTTATTTTTAAAGGTGAGCCGGAAGATATTATAAACAGCCTGAAAAGTGCTCTTGGAGATTCCTGGAAAACAGACTCAAATATCTCAAGATTTTTTAAAGCCTCAAACACATATATTGCAGAGCTTAAAGCAGAAGAAGCAGATAATATAAAGTATGCCCGCTACAGCGAAGAAGGTAAAAAAGTCGGAATGGGGTATTATAACTGATAATATTTCACCCTCTCCTGCGGGGAGGGTTGGGGAGGGGGTTAATTTATTATTCCAAACTCATTTTTCAATTTTTGATAAACTCCGTCGATATTTTTTATAATTTCGTTATTCCAAAATCTTATAACTTTATATCCTTTTGCTTCAAGGTACTTTGTTCTTTGTTCATCAGCTAATATATTATCAGGAGTGTTATGCTGTCCGCCGTCAATCTCAATTATTATTTTCTTTTCTCTGCAAACAAAATCAACAATATATTTCCCAATTGGTGATTGGCGTCTTATTTCATATCCGTAAAAATTATGATTTCTAAATAACTGCCACAATATTCGTTCTTGCGACGTTAAATTTTTACGTAATCTTCGTGCTAAATCTATGTTGTTCATATATTTATTTTAGCATAAATCAACCCCCACCCCAGCCCTCCCCGCAGGAGAGGGAGTAAGACAGTAGGTTGGGCTTTCAGCCCAACAATAAAGCGTACATTTTATTCTCAATTTTGCTTGTACTTTTCTTTTTCTTTATTTGCGAGGCAAAGAAAAAGAAAAGTACGAAAAGAAAAAGAAAACACGCAATGCTGCATTTTTCTACCGAAAAATGCCTGATATTCTCCCTCTCCTAAGAGGAGAGCAAAACCGCCCAACTAATCTATATTCCAGCCTTCTCGCAGAAGATGGAGAAAATTTTATTCATTACTAATTTTCCGGCAAGCCTTCTCTTACATACTTATTCTCCATCCGGATTTTATCAGAATATGAGTAAAGCCTGTTGAAAGCCGTATTCAAATCTCCGGCTGAAGTCGTAATCGAAAGATTCCGCCCGCCTTTTGAATAGAGTTTTTCATCTTTTAATTCAACTCCCGAATAATGTACAACAATTTCTTTATCCTCCGGAAACTCTATTAAATTCCCATCTTTAGGTTGCTGCGAATAGCCGTCTGAAGCAACAACAAGGGTAGCGGAAACACCGCCTTTCAGCCGGAGCTTAATTTCATCCAGCTTCTGATAGATTGCGGCATTTAGAATATAAAGTAAATCTGTATCAAGCTGATTGAGAATAGATTGTGTTTCAGGATCTCCCGGACGCATATTATATTCAAGCACATACCAGTCATTTTTTGCCCAGATTAAGCCCGAATAAATAAACCCGATAAAGTCTGCTTTTTCATCAGATAGCATAAAATTAAGCTTTGTTTTATACAAATCTAATCTGTCCTGCTGAACTTCCGTAAGCTCTACAGGACAATACGAGCCCATTCCGCCTGTGTTTGGAGAATCTTTTGACAGGCTAAGACGTTTAAAATCTCTTGCCGGAGGGAAATGAAGCAAGCTTTTCCCGTCCCAGAGCGAAATCAGGGAAAGTTCTACTCCTTCAAGGTATTCTTCCATAAAGATTCTTTTTGCACCTTCGGGGAAATCAGCTTTTAATTTTTCCATCTGAGTTACAAGCTCATCCATAGAGTAAATAATTTTTACTCCCTTACCTCCGCATAGTCCGTCTGCTTTCAGGACAAGCGGAAATCTTGAAGGCGCTTTTATTATAGGAGCGTTATTTATTGAATAATGGCTCATAAGCTGTTTTGCGACAAGTTTTGAGGATTCAAGATTAGACCATTTTTTAGTCGGAGCAATAATATTTATTTTATGTTTTTTGAAAATATCTGCAATTCCGTCGCAAATCGGAGCTTCCGGTCCGACAATAACAATATCAATCTGGAGCGCTTTACATTTTTGTGCAAGCTCTTCATAGCTTGAAAACCGGATATCAACAGCTTCCTTGAAAACCGGAGATGAAGCAATATAGAGCTTATCAAGAAGTTTAGACTTTTTGAGGGCTTTGCAGATAGCGTGTTCACGCCCGCCGGAACCTATTACCAGCACATTCATCCTTCACACCCTCCGCCGCACTCTTTACATTTACCCTCACATTTACCCCTCCCCCCGCAGTTTCCGAAACTTACCCCATATTCAACGGGAGCATTGTTTAATAATTTCTCTATAACCTGAGGATAAATTATATGTTCAACCCTATGGATTGTTTCTTCCAGCTCGTCATAGTGCATTGAATCATTAATTATAACAGGGTATTGCGCAATAATTCTGCCTGAATCAAGTTCCGGAGTGACTTCGTGAATAGTTATCCCCGTCACCTTGACGCCGTATAGGTAAGCCTGCTTTATGGCATCTTTACCTTTGAATGCAGGAAGAATCGAGGGATGAAGATTTATGCATCTGCCCATTTTGGATAGAATATTTTCCGGAATAATTCTCATAAATCCTGCCAGCGCAACAAGGTCAAATTTGTTTTCGCTAAAATATTTTTCCATCTCATCTAAAGTAAGAACAAGAGCCGGAATATTCAAATACTCTGCCCTTTTTAGAATATATGCATCCGGTTTATCCGAAATACAGATGATTTCTACATCTTTAAGATATCTTGCAACAGCTTCAAAATTTGAACCGAAGCCTGAGCCGAGAATAGCGAGTTTTTTCATAATACCCTCCCGATTATTCTCGGTGAAAATTCGCCGCAAATCTGTTTTATATCCTCGCTAAAACTTTCTGCTGCCAGGCAAAATCCTATTCCCGGATTAAATACCTGATAAAACTCTTCTTCCCCTGTGAGTTCTTTTAACTTTTCTAAAACGGGGATTTTTTCAAATGAGTTAGGGTCAAGTTCAAACTCCGGAACAACACGTTTGAGATTTGAATATATTCCGCCTCCGGTAATATTGGCGGCTGCTTTAATAAGCCCTTTTTCCCAAAGTTTTAAGACTTTTGAATAATAAATATATGAAGGTTTAAGTGTTTCTTCAAATTCTTTTTCCGATAACATACCGTCAGTATAAAACTTTCTTACAAGTGAAAACCCGTTTGCGTGGACTCCGCTGGATTTTAGCCCTATTATCAAATCTCCTTCTTTAAGGTTAATACTATTTACCCCATTACCCTCTCCTATTACAAAACCGGAGATATCAATATTTCCTTCTGTTATTAAATCCGGCATTTCAGCTGTTTCACCCCCAAGAAGAGGGCAGGAATGCTCTTTTAATATATTTGCAAGCTCCAGAATAATTTGAGATATTCTTTCGCTATCAAGCTTATAAACGGCTATATAGTCCGAAAAACCCAGGGCTTTAGCTCCCGATGCTGCTAAATCATTGAGGTTTGCGGCTGCTAAATCTTGAGCAATAGTTTTATACAACCCTCTTTTATAGAGCGGGATAATTTTTGTTCCGATTCCGTCGCAGGTCGAAAAAATATTCCCGTTTATTCCCGCAAATCTCCCTATATTATCGCCAATTGAAGATATTCTTCTTTCAAGCTCACGAGCTTCGTTAAGATTTACACCTGATTTTTTGTACATGTTTTTCATAAAAACATTATATCAGAGATTTATACATCTCGAGGTATTTTTTAGCACTTTCCTTCCAGCTGAAATCTGCTTTCATAGCACTTGTTCTCATAGCATTAAGGGTGTATTTATCTTTATAAACATTCATTGCGCAGAGAATAGCATCTTTCATCGCCCAACCGTCATAGCTCCAGAACTTAAATCCGGTTGAGTTATCAAGCGGATAGCCCGTAACTGTATTTTCCAGTCCTCCGGTTGCTCTAACTATCGGCAAAGAACCGTATCTCATTGCAATAAGCTGAGAAAGTCCGCAAGGTTCAAATTTGGAAGGCATTAAGAAAAAGTCTGAGCCTGCATAAATTTGATTTGCAACATCAGGTTTATATCCCACATAAGCCCTGATATTAGGAGTATTATTAGAAAGCCAGATTAAGAGATTTTCATAGTCTTTATCTCCCGAACCTAAGAAGATAAAATCTGCATCGAGATGCTGTAAATCACCTTCAACCTGACGGATTAAGTCAAGACCTTTCTGGTCAACAAGACGGGAAACAAACCCGATAAGCGGTCTGGACGGATTATATTTAAGCCCGAAGTTTTCCAATACCCGTTTTTTATTTTCTTCTTTGTTTTCAAGTGAATTAATATCATAGTTTTTGAAAATATTTTTATCGGTTTTCGGGTTAAAGACATCGTAATCTATGCCGTTAAGGATTCCGACAATCTTATCGGTGTGCCCTCTTAGAGTATAGTCCATACCCTCTCCGTATTCTCCGGTTAAAATTTCGTGAGCATAATTAGGAGAAACAACAACTATTTTATCAGAATAGTTGATTGCACCTTTCATCCAGTTTACACGCCCGTAGTGTTCGCAGCCCCACTCATTATAGACAATATCTTTTCTCATATTTGCAAAATCCAGAATATCTTCAAACCAGACACCCTGATAAGCTAGATTGTGGATTTCAAATACATTTTTAGTTTTTGACCAGAATTCATCAAACTTGTAATTTGCTTTGATATAGAGAGGAATCATAGCAGTGTGCCAGTCATTAGAATGGATTATATCGGCTCTGAAATTAAGCTGCTTTGCGTATTCTAAAGTTGCAAGCGAAAAAGCTATATATCTTTCGTGTTCATAACGAGGGTCAAGCCATTTCGGGTAAACTTCGTTAAAGCATGTAAAATACCAGTCATTTTGGACAAAAAAGACATTGATATTTGTTGAAGGGAGTTTGCACATAAAAAGCTTAAACTTTTGAGGAGAATATCCGAAAGTTATCCACATTTCCGAATTTTCAAGCTCTTTTATTCCCCACTTATTCATATCAATACAGCCGTGAAGCGGGGTAAAAATAGCAATTTCGGCATCCTTTTCCAAAAATTTAGGTAAACTTCCGACAACATCAGACAAACCGCCGGCTTTGGAAAAAGGGGCAACTTCCGCTGAAGCAAACAAAATTTTCATAAACTATACTCCTGAAACTCTCTCTTTACATGGGATTATAGAATCCTCACAGAGAAAAATCAAGAGTGGTTAGTTGTGAAACTGTATTCAACGCCATCAATATTTTTTACAAACCTTTTTGACCCGTCAGTACCTTCTGCAAAACCGTAATAATTTCCATCTTGTTGAAATTCCACAGACTTTATTATCTTAGAATTATCATTGTTGAGTTTTTTTGATAAAGGTTTTATATTGTTTCCAAATTCATCAGTCTGAATAATTTTTATTTTATTTTCCCCGTTTTTAACAGTATTGCTTTTGTAAATAATAGAATTATTTATATATTTCACGATTTTTTCTTCAAATTTCGTCATATTGCCTTTATTATCTGTAAAAACCCTAGTGATAGTTTTTATAAGATTTTGAAACGGTAAAAACATTGTCCGATTTGTTATAGTTTTTTGCTCCATTGTTAAATTTGGATTAACTTTAAATGCATAATTTGCTCTAGAAGAAGATTCTTTTTTATAGCCGAGGATTACTCTTGAATTATCGGATAATTTGCGTTCTCTTATGTGATTTATTCCTGCTTGTTTAAGCTCTGAAAATAAATTATTTCTTTCTCTTCCATATCTGGAGAAAAGATTCATCATTTTATCAGTTGCTCCAATAATTCTGGTTGCCATTTTATTCTCCTTTTCTACCATGTTTTTTTTAAAAACTGTAAATAAAAAAATTTGCCATAATGGCAAAATTTTTTTTTTTAGAGTATTATACATCATAGTGAATAATGAAGGAAAGATTAGTGGCAAAACAACAGGTCAAACAAACCGGAAAATATACAGAAAACGACAATATAAAAGTCAAAGCTCCTATTGTGGAGGCTTTAAAAAATGCTTATGAAAACCCTACATATCAGTTCCATATACCGGGACATACAAAGGGTAAAGCGATTTTTAAAGATTTTAGAAAACTTGTCGGAGATAAAGTTTTAAATATTGACACAACAGATGAATTTGACAATCTGGGGACTCTTCATCCTGCAACAGGTCCGATTAAAGAAGCACAGGAACTTGCAGCACAAGCTTTCGGCGCAAAAAGAACCTTCTTTTTGCTTAACGGCTCTACTGCCGGAAACCTTGCAATTGCAATGGCTTTGACTAAAAAAGGACAAAAAGTTATTATTAACAGAAACTGCCACAGATCAGCTTTAACAGGACTTATGATTTCAGGTGCAGAACCTATCTGGGTATGTCCGAATCAGATTGAAAACTGGTCAATCTGGGGAAATCTTGATGCTTCAAAAATAGAAAAGCTCCTTCAAGAAAATCCGGATACAGGGCTTGTTTGGATTACAAACCCGACTTACGAAGGTGTTGTATCTGATATTAAATCAATCAGTACAGTTTGTAAAAAATATGGAGTTCCTCTCGTAGTTGACGAAGCTCACGGATGTTTGTGGAACTTTAGCAAACATCTTCCGGAAACAGCTCTTAAACTGGGCGCAGACGCTGTTGTTCATTCACTTCATAAAACCGGCGGAAGTATGAGCCAGAGTTCAATGCTTCATATAGCAAAGGATTCTATTTTAGATGACAAAGCTGTAGAAAAAGCACTTAAACTTCTGCATACAACAAGCCCTTCATTATTGCTTCTGGCAAGCCTTGACGCTGCCAGAGCAAACTTAGAATCAAAATCCGGTCAGGCAGCTTTAGAAAGAGCTGTTAAAAATGCTAAATACTTAAGAACAAGATTGGATAATATTCCGAACCTCCACCAGCTCAAGTCTGATTTTGGCTATATGACAGATGTTACAAAAGTATTTATAAAAGTTGACGGGCTTTCAGGTAAAAGACTTGAATCTATTCTTGAAATTGATTTCAATATAGAAGTAGAATCCGCTTCCGATATAGGAGTTTTAATACTCTGCAACCTCGGAAATTCACACTCCGATTTCAAATATCTTGCAGATTCTTTAGAAAAAATTGCCTCAGGCGGATACAAAGATATTTACTATTTAGAAAAACGCAAACACATGCCGATGCTTGAACCTCAAATAAAAATGAGTTTGAGAGATGCATTTTATGCAGAAAAAGAAACAATCAGAAAAGAAGAAGCTGTAGGACGAGTTTCTGCCGAAGTAATTGCGGAATGCCCTCCGGGAATTTCTATCCTGCTTCCGGGTGAACTTATTACAGAAGAGCATTTACCATATCTGAATGACTATGAAGTTTTGGAGGTGGTAAAAGAAAATGGCGCGCCGGAAAAAATCTAACAATACCATAATTCGTTTTCTGATAATTTTCTTTCTTATGGCAAGCGGAATTTACTATCTCGGGCTGAATTACGTTCCTCAAAAATGGTACGAAACCCAGACGATGATGCCTAATCAGGTCGAATCCTACTATGTTAACCAGTGGTGTACATCGGATTTTGGACGCAAAGAAGCAGTTTTATGGGATTTAACCAGAGTTGACTGTCTTGCAAAAGATTATGCAATAGAATTTGATTTCGCAAAAAAATGGGCAGAGTCAATCGGTCAATCACTTTACTACTCTAAAATGACCGGCAAAAAACCGGCTGTTGCCTTAATACTTACAAGCCTTGCCGACTACAGATATGTTAAAAGAGTCGAAAGACTTGATAAAGATATAAAAATCTTTCTGATAAAAGCTTATTAGGCTTGAATATAAGATTTTGCACGGGCCTCTCTGGCAAGCTGCTTTAACCGCTTTTCCTCCGGAGTCTTAATTCTTAGCTTGTTTAATAAAAAACATTTTAACATATTAAGTCCAACTTTTGAAAACAATGGCACACTTTTAACCTGAGGCGATTTTAAAGAAGATGCCAGCTCAAAATTATCAACAGCAATTTTGGCATACTGTTTTTGCGCAGTCTTAAAAGCTTTGTAATCACCCATTACAGCTGCATAGACAGTATCCATTTTGAGTTGAGACAGCTTTTGTGCAATAAAAGAATCTGCGCCGCCAATTGGTGATATTTTTGGCATAATAATTTCCCTTATCTTTATATTCTATCAAATCCGGTATATTTTCTTAAAACTTCCGGAATAATAATAGTTCCGTCTTCTTGCTGGAAGTTTTCTATAATAGCAGCAAAAGTTCTTCCTACCGCAAGTCCTGAGCCGTTAATTGTATGAACAAATCTAACCTGTCCGTCTTTTGTTCTGTATCTCATATTGGCTCTTCTTGCCTGATAGTCGCCATAGTTTGAACAGCTGGAAATTTCTTTATAGTTATTATAAGAAGGCATCCAAACCTCTAAATCCCAGCACTTGTTAGCAGAGAAGCCTATATCAGCCGTGCAAAGAGCAACTCTTCTATATGGAAGCCCTAATCTTTCAAGACAAACTTCTGCATCACGTGTAAGTTTTGCGTGTTCCTCAGGACTTGATTCAGGAGTAGTAAGCTTAACCATTTCAACTTTATTAAACTGGTGAACTCTTATTAACCCTCTTGTATCTTTTCCGGCAGAACCGGCTTCACGCCTAAAGCATGGAGTATAAGCCGTCATATATTTAGGCAAATCCTCTTCAGATAAAATTTCACCTGCATAAATATTTGTAACCGGAACTTCTGCTGTAGGAATCAGGTATAAATCTTCGTCCACACATTTGTACATATCTTCTGCAAACTTAGGTAATTGACCTGTTCCTGTCATAGTTGCAGCATTTGCCATAAACGGAGGTAAAATTTCTTCGTAACCGTGTTCTTCTGTATGTAAATCAAGGAAGAACTGGATAATAGCACGTTCTAATTTTGCACCTTTACCTCTGTATAAAGTAAATCTTGATTGAGAAAGTTTAACACCGCGCTCAAAATCTACAATACCTTTTTCTTCACAAATATCCCAGTGAGCTTTGGGGGTAAATGAAAATTCTGTTGGTTTTCCCCAGGTTGAAACCACCTGATTATCATCTTCCGAAGTTCCAACAGGAGTTGTTTCATCAGGAATGTTAGGTATTCTTAATAAAATGTCTCTTTGTTTTGTATCAAGTTCTGCCTGCTTATCTTCAAGAACTTTTATTTCTTCTCCTAAAAAGCGAACTTCTTCTTGAATAGAGTCAGTATTTTCACCGTTCTTTTTCATCATACCGATTTTTTGGGATTCTGATTTTCTTTTTGCACGAAGTTCATCCGCCTTAGTCTGAATCTTTCTTCTTTCAGCATCAATCTCAATAACTTCATCAATTGAAAGCTCCGGATTTCTTCTCTTTAAAAGTTCATTAATTTTTTCAGGATTTTCTCTTATTAATCTGATATCTAACATTCTTAACACCTCATTTTTCTGATTTTATTATTATCACAAAATAGACTAAATGTATAGATTAATATTGACTCTATATAAATAAAATACACATAGTAATAAAATATAAATTTATTCTCCATTTATATTACCCTCCCGGCTATTGATTTAAGGATTATAATAAGGTTAAATATTTGAATAAAAGAAAGGAGTTTATATATGTCAAATGAAGAGAGAAAAGGCGGATGGCTCAGAGTTTTAGGTATCATTGCCGTTACTTTTTTGATAGCATTTCTTGCATTTTTTACCGCTCTGGAAATTTCACTGCACAGAATGATGGATCCTGTTTATCATGCAAAAAGAATTGAAAAGATGATGAGACAAGAACAAAGAAAGCTTGAAAGGTTTGAAGATAAAATGATGGACAATCCTTTTGAGCCAAAAATGCAGCCTATGCTCGTAAACCTGGTTAAAGAAAATGATGAATATAAAGTAATAGTTGATTTGCGTCCTCTTGGCGGAAATGAAAAAAATATAAAAGTAAACCTCGAAAATAATGTTATTTCCGTATTTGGCGATATGGAGCGAAAAAAACATAAAGGCGAAGAGATTATGAGTTTCGCTCAATCTTATTATTTAGATGAAAACCTTATCCCGGATAAAATGACTAAAGAGAGAAAAGGTGATAAATATATAATAACAATTCCATTTAATCAAATGCATGAAGATTAACAAATTTTTTAATCTATTCTTATTTAAAGAGGACATTGGCGTAATGTCCTCTTTAATTATTGATTAACATCTCAGCAAACTTAACCGATTCATCTGTCACGCCGCCGGAAGCAAGTTCTGCTATTGCTTTGAGCTTATTTTCCCCTTCAAGTATTTTTATTTCAACACTTGTTTTGTCATTTTGAGTTTTTCTTACATACAGATGTCTGTCGGATTTTGAAGCTATTATTGCCTGATGAGTTATCATAATTATTTGCATATATTTGGACAATTCTTTTACTTCATCAGCGACAGCTTGGGAAGTTTTACCCGAGATTCCTGTATCAATTTCATCAAAGACAACAGTATCAATATCATCAGCCTGAGCAAAAATTGTTTTTATTGCCAGCATAACCCTGGAAATTTCCCCTCCTGAGGCAACTTTGGCAAGAGGTTTTAAATCTTCCGAAATATTTGTGGAAATTAGAAATTCAACTTTATCAATTCCGTTAGGCGTTAAACCTGTTTTTTCAAATCCAATTTCAAATCTTACTTTCGGAAGTTCAAGTTTTTCAAGTTTCTCTACGATAAGCGAAGAAAGAACTTTAGCATAATCCTGTCTTTTGTCTGAAATTTCTTTTGCAAGTGCAAAGAGCGAAGTTTCCGTTTTGGAAATTTCGGCTTCAAGAGCTTCAATATTTTGAGTAGAAAATTCTATTCCATCAAGCTCTTGTCTCAATTTTGCACCTGTTTCAATAATTTTTTCTATAGAACCGCCGTATTTGCGTTTTAATTTATCCAACAAAAAAAGTCTTTCCTGAATAGCATTAATTCTTTCTGTATCATTATCCAAAGAAGAAGAATAGTCCCTTAAAGACGATGATACTTCTTTAAGAGTTTCAATTGCATTAATCAATTCCGACTCTGTTCCTTCAAGATTGTTATCCATTGCGGAGGCTTTAGACAAGCTGGCTTTTATCTGAAACAAAGCTTCTATAATAGAGCCGTCATCCCCGGACAAAGACCAATATGAACTTCCGGTTAGCTCTTTTAGCTTTTCAACATTTTCAAGAACATTAAGTTCATTATTTAATTCCTCATCCTCTGTCAAAGAATTAAGAGATGCTTCTTCTATCTCATTTACTTGAAATTTAAGAAAATCAATCTGCTCTTCTGTTTTTTGAGAAGCATTTTTAAGTGTTTCCAGCTCTTGGAGCATGTCTTTATAGTGCTCATACCCCTTCTTGTATTCCTCAAGACCAGCATCCTTAATATACGAATCTAAAAGAGCAATGTGGTATTTTGGCTGTAAAAACGAATATGTCTGGTGCTGTGAATGAATATCAAGAAAAAGTTCTCTAAAGATTCTGATAAACTCCTGATTAACCAAACATCCATTAACTCTTGAACGTGAACCTGTCTGAGTAATTTCCTTTGAGAGAATAATATCTTCTCCTGCAATATCAATCCCATATTCTTCAAAGAGTTGACTAATATTCTGTTTTTCGTTCAAAATCGTAATTTCAATAACAGCCTTGTCAGAACCTGCCTTTATAACTTCTTTCCCGGCTTTTGCCCCAAAAGCTATATCAATAGCATTTATTAAAATACTTTTTCCGGCACCCGTCTCACCGGTTATTATGTTCAAACCCTTATCAAGCTCGAGTTCCAACTCATCTATCAATATATAGTTTTTTATAAAAATTCTACTCAGCATGTTCTTCGTCTTCTTCCGGTTCTAGTTCTTCATCCTCATCGTCGGAACCGTCTTCTTCGTCATAATTTTGTTCATCATCATTTCCCTCGGCTTCATCATCCTCTTCTTCTTCCGCTTCCAGTCTCCGTTCGGCTGCGTCGTATTCTTTTTGGACAATGTCTTTCGGATATGTAAGAGTCAATGAACATTCCAGCGCCCCTTCCAGAGATTCCACATATTTTTCCGAATCTCCCAGATATTTATATACCATAGCTAAAAGATAATATAAATCTCCATTATCATCACCGCTGTCTAACCTGTTTTCTAAAATAGATAAAATTTCTTCTATCTCATTTTGTTTTATACAAATTTTTGTAAGGAGTTTATAAGCTTCAACATCATTATTATTATATTCAACTGTTTTTAACAAGTATTCTTTTGCTTCCTCAATATTTTCATTTTTATAAGCTATTGCAGCGAGATTGAAATATGCCCAACTGTAATCAGGAGAGATTGCAAGTACTTTTTTATAACTTTCTGCTGCAAAATTTGTAAGTCCGTTATTTTGATATATATAGCCAAGATAAAAATGAGCATAGATATCTTGAGGATTAATAGAGACTGCTTTCTGAAAATTATCGGTTGCAAGATTCATTTCATCTTTGTTGAAATAGCAAATCCCGAGATTAAAATAACAATTCCCGTCATTTGGATCTGTTTTTAACACGGTATTGAATGCTTTTATTGCTTCATCCCATTCCTTAAGTTCCACAAGAACTTCCCCTAAGTTGTAATAATAATCTTCCTGCGGTGAAAGTTCAACAGCCTTTTCATAAGCCTTTTTGGCTTTCTCAAAATCTTTAATTTTTTCATAGAGAATCCCCAAGTTATATTGAATTTGGCTGTCTTCCGGAAAATATCTAAGCAAATACTGCAAATTAGAAAGAGCTTCTTCATTAAACCCGTTATTTGCTAACAATATTGCCAATTCACGTCTGGCTTGGAAATTAGAAGGATCCTCCTGCAAAACCGATTGTAATTTTTCTATCTCATTTCCCATAACAGTAATTATAACAAAATCGTACTATAGAGTCCAGTTAAAGCAAAATGACATCTTTATGCTATAATAGGTATTATTTGATATGAGGAGAAGTAAAAATGAATAAAAGAATTCCCGGCTCAGACTTGGAAAAAGAGTTATTTAAAAATGTATATGACAAAACACCTGATTATATAAAAAATCTTAATCTGCTTGATTTTGATAATGAAAATGAATTTACATTTAAACTAAAAAGAGAGCATCTTTATCCTTATGATTCTGAAAAAAATCCGGAAGGTTTAAATTTGCTTGACTGGTTTGATAATTATGCAAAAGAGGCAAAAGTATCAACAGCAGGAATAAGAGGTCCGCAAAATATTTTGTTTCCGCAGGACACAAGATTCCCTATAAACCTCGTAGGCATTGTCCTCGCCACATTGGCTAAAGCCCTTGTTGCAAGAGAAAAATACCATGACAAAGAAATAATTAAACTTGCCGGCTCAGAAGTACGCTACAATTCAGAACTTTATCTTGACGCAATTGCAAGAATTCAAGCCGCACAAGGAATAAAAACTCTTACCCCTGTAGAAAGAAAAACCATTCCTATATGGCTGGCTTCATTTTTAGCGTTTAAACTTGATTTGGTTGGCGGAGAATACATTACTTCAAGCCACGGCATCTCTGTTAAAACTGCTACAAAAGACTTAAACTCACAGGGAAGCCAATACCTTCCGGAAGAGTCTCTTGAATTTGTAGATAAAATTAGCGAAATTTTTGCCCTTGCAGAAAAAAACGGTTCTTATGAAATCAAAATTGCAGCTAAAAAGAATCCGCTTATTGATGAAGAGGTTATGAAAAAGCTTAATGACGGGATTGATTTGTATGTAGAATACCTCAAATCCGGGGTAGCACAGAATCTTGAATCCGTTAAAAAAATGAATTCTAAAATTGTAATTGAAAGTGTCGGCGGCTGCGCATACAGAACTTTAAGCAGAGTTTTGGACAAGCTTGGAATTTCCGATAAATACACTTGGCACAATATTGAAGAAGATCCGTTCTTCCATTCTATCGGGAAATATGATACCGACCCTAAAGGGAATAAAGTCTTCTATGATTACTCTGTAGATGCAACTGTTATAGCCAAAAGACCAAACGGCGAAAAATATTTCCCTGTTATAGAATCTATGCATTATGAGGAATTTTTAAAAGATTCACCTTTAGGCACTATTGTTTTAATAACCGACCCGGATCATGACAGACTTACCGTCTGCCAAATTGAAGCTGTTGGGAACACACCGGCTCTTGATGAATATGGAATTTCATACATACAGCTGGATGAGGAACGAGTTTTAACTGTCTATACTGCAAATCAAGCCTTTTTAATGCTTATGGACTACAGAGTAAGACAACTTAAAACCCAAGGTAAATTTAAAGATCATCCGAGATTTATGATAAAAACCACAGCATCTGCCTTGAGTTGGGATGAATGGGCAAAGAAACATGACATTAATGTAGTCAATGTTCCTGTCGGATTCAAAGAAATCGCAAACATAATGAAAAAAGTTGAACTTCAAATCCGGGAAAATCCTGACAAAAATGTTTTTGTTGATGATGTTTTCGGCAATACCATTAACCTGGGTGTTCAGCCGAGACTAATTTTCGGAGGAGAAGAATCCGGCGGAATGATTATGGGACCGGAAAACTTGATAGAATCTCTGGCTGGAAGAAAAGCTATTGCTATGAGAGAAAAGAGTGCCACGGAAGCAATCATTGTAGCCTCCTCTCTTGCTGCAAGACTGGAAGAAGACAACAAAACACTTTCAGAATATTTAACAGAGATATTTGATAAAAATAATATTGCTGCAAAATTTGATGTAAGAGAAGATATTTCATATTACAACGAATCGGAGCCGGATATCGAGAAACTTAAGCTGGCAAAAGTAGAGGGCGAGAAGAAAAGAACTAAAAATGATTTATTTTTCCTCTCCCTGGCTATTGCTGCAAGAAAAAATCTTGCAAGCTTGGAAGCTATTATTAAAGTTTTAAACAATGCTTTTGCAGAACTTAATTTTGATAATCTAAAAGCTGTTAAGTTTGTCGGTGACGGAACTTATCTTGAATTTGCGGGGAAATACGTTGAAATCAGACCGTCAGGCACAGACGCCAAAACAAAAGCATACGCCGGAGGAGAAAATCTGGAAGAAATTTCAATGTTCGCGAGAGTTCTTGGAAATTATTCCGGAGAAAGAACTGAACTTCACAAAGAACTGATTCCGGATGAGCTATATGAAGGTTCAAAAGAAATAGCTTTGAATTACTATTCAGACTTTGTAGATAAGGGAGCTGATAAACAGGGATTTGTTATTCCTGAATATAAGTTTTAGGTATGGGATTGTCTTTTAACGGAATAAAAAAATACTGGTTTAATCTCTCCGATAAGATACGATTTTTACTTATCGGAGGGATTAATGCAGGAATTTCTTATATTATATATTCGCTTTCTGTTTTTATATTGGGCGAACATTCATACCAAATATCTCTTGCTATAGCCTGGATTGTCTCTTCAATAACTTCCTTTACAACCCAAAGGCTTTTTGTTTTCAACATCCCGGGAAACATCCTTAAACAATACTTAAAATGCTGTACTACTTGGGTGTTCAGTTATTTAATAAATGCATTTTTGTTAGAGCTGTTTGTACAAAAAATGCACATAAATGTTTATCTTGCGCAAATTATTGCTACACTTATTGCAGCAGGCTTTACATATATTTTGTTTAAAAAGTTTGCTTTTAGGAGAAAAAAGAGTGAATCTGCTATTTGAATTTGACAAACAGTTTAATTGCCCGGTAATAGGCACAGATGAAGCTGGAAGAGGACCTGCTGCCGGCGGTGTTTATGCAGCAGCTGTATATTTTGAAAATGTAACAGGTGGTTTGATTAAAGATTTAGAAATTTTAAATGATTCAAAAAAATTAACTCCTAAAAAACGGGAATCAATTTACGATATTATTAAAAACAATACTGTTAATGAGATTGTTTGCGTAGAAGTTGATGAAATTGAAACAATTAATATCTTGAATTCTTCACTCAAAGCAATGAAAGCTGCCTGCGAAAGTGTAATTAAAAAAGCCGGAATAGAGGGTTTAACACTTGTTGACGGGAATAAATTAATCAAAGATTATATTTATCCTCAAAAATTTGTTATAAAAGGCGACTCTCAATCGGCATCCATTGCAGCCGCAAGTATTTTAGCAAAAGTAACCAGAGACAGATATATGCAAAAACTTGATGAAGAATTCCCAATGTACAATTGGAGAAAAAATGCCGGCTATCTAACTGCAGAGCATTTAAAAGCTATTGATAAATACGGATTATCAAAATATCACAGACCTTCTTTTTTAAAAAAACATTTTGCAAAAGTATCTGATTAAAATTCATTAAAGCTGTTTGACAAAATAATTATATATAACTAATCCAAAAGTATTATTTCTTAACATTTCTTTACATTTGAATTTTTTAGATTATTCCTGGCTTACAGGCTTATTATTTGCATTTCAGCAGAATTTTTTAAACATGAATATTGATTATATGTTATGTTGTTGATATAAGTTAAAGGGGGCTTTATAGTCCTTTAGTAGTACACATAAAAAAAGGTTAAGATTATGACATTACCAAATGTAGCCTATTTCTCAATGGAAATAGCAATGGATCAATCTCTGAGCACATACTCAGGAGGTTTAGGATTTTTAGCAGGTTCACATATGTTATCAGCAGGCTATCTGCAAATGCCTATGGTTGGTGTGACTATGTTATGGTCATACGGTTATTATGACCAGAGAATCGACCATTCAGGAAACGTTGAAGTAGCTTACATCAGAAAATATTATGATTATTTGACTGATACCGGAATTGTAGTTGATGTTGATACATTCGGTGAAAAAGTCAAAGTTAAAGCTTATAGAGTTGAACCTGAATTATTCGGCACATGCCCGGTCTATTTATTAACAACGGATATTGATGGCAACAGCGATTGGGCAAAGAGCATTTCTCATAAACTTTATGACGGAAATGAAAAAATCAGAATTGCTCAAGAAACTGTTCTTGGTGTTGCCGGTATTAGAGTACTTCAAGCTGCAGGATACAATTTTGACGTTGTTCACATGAACGAAGGTCATGCATTACCTGCTGCATTTGAACTTTTAAGACAATACAACGGTAACTTAGAAGAAGTTAAGAAAAGAACCGTATTTACAACTCACACTCCTGTTGCAGCAGGAAACGAAGTTCACTGGGTAGATACTCTTCTTGAAGGCGGTTTCTTTGCAGGAGCTTCCCGCGAAACAGCTATTCAGCTCGGCGGTGAAAACTTCTCTTTAACAGTTGCTGCACTTAGAATGTCAAGAATTGCAAACGCAGTTTCTCAGCTTCACGGTCTTGTTGCAAACAAAATGTGGGAATGGGTTGACGGCAGATGCCCTATCAGAGCTATTACAAATGCTGTTAATCTTCATTACTGGCAGGATCAAAGAATGCACGGCGACAAAACTTTAGATCAGCTTTTAGCAGCTAAAAGAGAAATGAAAGAAGAACTCTTCAAATATGTTGCAAATGTTGCCGGTAAAAGATTTGACCCTGATGTATTAACTATTACCTGGGCAAGAAGATTTGCTGATTACAAACGTGCATGGTTAATTTTGATGGATAAAGACAGAATTAACAAGCTTTTGGAAGAAAACAAAGTTCAAATTATTTTTGCAGGTAAATTCCATCCGGATGATGTTATGGGTAAAGAGATGTTCAACAAACTTCTTAACCGCTCACATACATTGAAAAATGTTGTTGTTCTTCCGGGTTATGAATTACAGTTATCAGGCATGCTCAAACGCGGTACTGATGTTTGGTTAAACACTCCGCTTAGACCGTTTGAAGCTTCCGGTACTTCTGGTATGTCTGCTAATGCTAACGGTGCTATTCACCTTTCTATCTATGACGGATGGGCTGTTGAAGGTACATTTAACGGCATTAACGGTTATACTGTTGAATACCCTGGTCTTGATGATGAAATGCCTTGGGAAGAAAGACATTGGAAAGACCATGAATGCTTGATGGAAATCATTGAAAATCAGATTATTCCTACTTACTACAATAACAAGCAGGAATGGGCCAGATTAATGAGACAAGCAATCAGAACTTCTGAAGCTTACTTCAATTCAGACAGAATGGTTATTGAGTACTACAACAGATTGTATGCACCAATAGCTCATGATGATTGTTCAGCAGGCGAAAAGAAAAAGGAAATGAATATTACTGAAACTCCTACTTTCGATGCTTGGACATACTCTAATATTAAATAACACTTAAAGTGTGATAAAGGGGTAAAATAACGAGACGGCGGTGGCAAAGCCACCGCCGTCTCGTTATTCATTAATTAAAACTACCTTGACAACTGAATTCTATCCAAAAGAGAGAGAATTTCTTTCAAATTATCCATTAAGACCAGCTCTCCTCTGCACTTTGAAGCACCGGGAAAGCCGTTTACATAATAAGGATAGAATTTCCTTACAAACTTAATACCCACATCTTCACCGCGGAATTCAACTTCTTTCATAAGATGTTTTTTCATTCCTTCAATCTTCTCTTCCAAAGTCGGAGGGGGTAAATATTCCCCGATTTGAAGATATCTTTCTATTCTTGAGATTAAAGTTACATCGCCTAAAACTCCGCGCCCTACCGCAACACCGTCAGCTTGCGAATCTTCAAGACATTGAACCGCTGCCTCAATAGATGTCACATCTCCGTTTGCAAAAACCGGAATATCAACATTTTTCTTAAGCTCTGATATCTTCTTCCAATCAGCCTTACCGCCGTACATCTGAGAACGGGTTCTGCCATGAATTGTTATAAAATCCGCTCCCGCTTCCTGCATCTTTTCCCCAAATTCAACAAAATTAAGCTCATCCATTGTGTAACCTAAGCGGAATTTTACGGAAACAGGCAAAGAAATCTGAGATTTAATTGTTTTTACGATATTTTGCGCCAGCTCAACATTTCTCATAAGTGCACAGCCGTCGGTACCTTTAACAACTTTATTAACCGGGCAGCCCATATTTATATCAATCATATCCGCAAACTTTTCCAGATACTTAGCGCCATCAGCCATCATCTGGGGCTTATGACCGCTGAGCTGATAAGATATCGGAGAATGATTTTTCCCTCTGGCAACTATATCCACATCTTTAACTTGATTAAGAGCTTCTGAACTAATCATTTCTGTAGTCAAAAGACATGTTTTAGAATGTTCTCTTATAAGAGAGCGTAAAACATAATCCGTTATTCCAGCCATCGGAGCAAGAGAGACTCTGCTTGAAATTAAATCTTTAACCTGCATACGGCTTTAATTCTTCCACCCTTGTTTTTGCATATTTGAGGTACTCATCATCTGTAGTATAGCTTGAGATAAAGATATTATAGTATTTATAGGCTTCTTTATATTTTTCTAAAGTATCATAGTCGACAGCCAGCATATAATTCGCTATAGGCAAATCTTTTGAATACTTTAACACATTTAAGTACTCGTTAATTGCAAGCTGCCTTTTATTCTGTTCATCATAGATTAAGCCTCTATAATAGTACGCATAGGCATTTCCGGCTTCCTTCTTAATAACCTCATTGAACTTGGTTAAAGCCGATTGAAAATCATTTTTCTCAAAAAGGTCAATTCCCTCATTCAAAGCACCCAAAGAATAATTTTGTAATACATAAGTCAGCAGATTTTTTGCCTCTGATTCAGGATTAAGACTTATTGCTTTTTTGAGATAAGTTTCTGCATCCATCCACTTTTGCTGCTCAGAATATAAGTAACCTATATAATAAGGAATTTCAGCATTCTTAGGGTTAATCTGTTCTGCTTTTCTATAATATTCAATAGCCTTGTCATAATTTTCCATTGCCTGATAAGAAGCAGCCGCACCAATCATAGAATCCTCTGTTGCCGGAGATATCGCTAAATACTGCTGTAAAGCCCTATTATAATCTTTGTTCTCATAACTTTGCGAAGCTTCTGAGAGGGCAGTGGAAGCTGAATCTTTTTGAACATTCTGCAATGTTTTTAAAACCAGGTTGTTTGCAGGGAATTTTGTTTTTGCATTATTTAAAACCGCAACTGCATTATTATAGTCATTTTTAGCCGCATAACAGATAGCTAAATTAACATAAGCATCAACATTTGTACTTCCTGATGATATAACAGCTCTGTAAGCTTTTATTGCCTCATCCATTTTATTTTCCTTATGAAGCTTATAAGCATAATCATAAAGCATATTTTGAGCAGACTTGTCGGAGGAGTTTTTAGCTAAATAATCAATATACTCATCAGGAGACATAGCTGCCTGCATCACGCCTGCAATCTCCGCTTTAGCTGTTATATTAGCCGGATCCAAGGAAAGGACTTTGTTATACAATTCAAGAGCGCCTTTTTTATCTCCCATTTCAGAAAGCGCCTGAGCCTTATACAAGTTTGCCTGAACATTGTCAGGGTACAAGGTTAAGACAGAATCATACGATTGAATTGCCTTTTGAAAATCTTTTCGCTGCTGAAAAAGAGTTCCGACATTAAGTCTTGTATTAACATTTCCAGGATTAAGCTGCTCAGCTTTGCCATAGTAGCTTAATGCTGTTTCAAAATCTCCTTGCGCCTGTTTAATAGCACCTATATTTGCATTAAGTTCCGCATCGGAAGGAGTTTGAGCGAGCTTTTTAAGGTAAATTCTTTCTAACGCATAAAGGATTTCCATATCTCCTTTGCTGTTAGCAAGGGCATAATTGTACTGCTCTACTGCTTCGTCAAACCTGCCAAGCTTATCAAGCGTACGTGCATATTTCATTCTTAGCGCACTATTTGTTGGAGCCAAATCCAAAGCTGTTTTATAATAATCCGCAGACCTTGGCTCGTTTGCCAAAAGCTTCATTAAATCTGCAATCTGTTCATTTGATTGCGGGGCAAGCTTTTCATTCTGCGCCGCTTGGGAAAATTCATAAGCTGCAGCAGAAAAATTCCCTACTGCACGTAATTCTTCAGCAGTTTTGTAGCGCGAAGAAGCTGTTTTGTCAAAACTCATAACATTAAGACATTGATTTAAATTCTCATTAGCCGAAGCTATCATTGCCGCAGAGTTTTGAACAGTTTGCTCTTTAGTCGGATACATTCTTAAATAAAAAAGTGCACTCCTAAAATCGTTAGCAGCTTTGTTATAATTCTTTTCCTGATTGGCATAGTATGTTGCTCTTGCCAAATATGAATTGATAAGCCCTATTCTGGCAGAATTGTCTAAATAATTGATTCTTAACGCTTTTCTAAAATCAACAATAGCTGAAGAGTACTGCCCCTGAGCCAGATAGCTCTGCGCGGAATTGTAATACTGAGTAAACATGCCTGTTGAAGCGCTAAAAACAGGCATTGATGCCGAAACTACTAAAAAACAGACTGTCCCTAATAAAGCTTTTTTCATAACAATATTTTACTACAAGATAAAAAAAATACATACTCTTCAAGGGGGTAAATGAGGTGGTTTATATATCGCGAATTGTAAATCAGCGATTGAGTGACTAAGCGCGAGCTGTGAATCGTGAATCGTGGCAGTGACTAAGTGACTGAGTGCTTAAGTGATTGAGCTATTGCCTCTCCTTAAGAAAAGGAAATAGTTCAGGTATTTTTCGACAGAAAAATACAGCAGTGCGTGCTTTCTTTTTCTTTAGGTACTTTTCTTTTTCTTTGCTTCGCAAATAAAGAAAAAGAAAAGTACAAACTATATTTATTATAATTCTATATAATCAGCACCCACCTCAATCCTCCCTCACAAGGGAGGAAGATTGTCCATGATTCATAAAAAAAAACTGACTCTCAATGAAGCCAGTCTAAGTATTTTCTCTAATAATTTTGGGAGGAGATTTGGGGATAGTTGATACATGGCATGCTACTATAAATTTTGTAAACATGGTACATGCCTGATAAAAAGTTTTACAAAACTTAATACTTTATATTCAAATATGATGCAGATTTTAAGCAAGATCCGGCAAATGGCACAAAACAAAAAACTTAGCCTAAAAGCTCGGTTAACAAAGCAGCATTTTCTTCAGCTTTAAGATTATTAGAAATTTTATTGCGTTTAATATATACTCTCAAAGCTTCACGAATCAATTCACTTCTTGTTCTTTGTTCGGAATTAGCTATATTATCTACTTTTGTTAAGAAGTCGTTAGACATAGAAATCAATACACGTGCCATATTCCCTCCATAATCACACTCTATTATATCATATAAATAGTTTATTACAAGAGTATATCTACAATATATTAATAAATCGTTACCAAGAGACATAATCATGCTCAAACATAGAAGCAGCATGTATTTCCATGATGTTAAGTTTTGTAAACATGTTATATAAACCTGTCAATTCATGCAAAGATAAATACTTTATATATATAACGAGAACTATTAAGAGGACAATGAGTATGACGTTTCCATTTTTTACAACAGGATTCACAGGATGGCGGCCTTCATATATCAACTTTGATATGTGCAGTACTAATCCTATGAACTCATTAAATATTATGTGGAACGCAGCTCTTGAACGCAGTAAAGCTCAGAGCATGGTTTATATGTATCCTGCTTTTAACATGAGTAATTTTACAACATATTTTAACGGATATGATAACAGCTATTTAACAAATCCGTTCTATTCAATGTCACAAGTTTTGTGGAATAACAATAACGGACAGACCGGAAACTTATGGAATAATATTAATACAACAAACAACTGGTCAAATCCTTGGGGAAATATGTGGAATCCTTCAGGAACAACTCCTTCTGCAGACAAACCGGAAACTGCAGAAGAAATCGGAGCAAAAAGAAAATATAATAAGATTCTTGGCTTGATTAAACAACTAAAAGAATATGAAAAGGTCTCTAATTCAGATAAAGACCAGCTTGAAGCTGCATTAGAAGCTGACAGAAAAAATACTAAAGGTACATGGACAGAAAAATATAACGCATTAAAAGAAGCTTACGATAAAATTAGTGATTCAACTGTAAAAGAATGTTTAAAACAGTCTATGGAACTTGGTACAGAAGAAAAACCTGACCAGGCTGATGCTTTCAGAATAAGACTTGAAAGCGCAGGTTTTGAATATGAAGCAGGCAGCATTGATGAATATATCGGCAAACTTGCTAATACTATACAAAATCTTAGCGCATCTCAACCAAATGGTTCTTCTGATGCTATTTTAGGCAGCCTTGGTGGAAATACAGTAAACATTTTAGATGTATTGAGCAGCTGGAATACTCAATACAAAAATAGTGAAACTAAATCTAAAAAACGCCTCATAACTTTTGCTGCTGAAAAATACAACAGCATTGAAGATAAAACAGCAAAAACTACATACAAATCAACCGTCCTTGATCCTGTTGTAAATGCTTTAAGAAATAAAGCAAACGAATTAGCTGCAAATCTTGAAGGCGAAAACAAAGAAAAACTTCAAAAGGCAATAAAGGCATTAGATGATGCTTATGACAAAGTAGGTGATAAAGTTCCTGAAAGTGTTACAACAGCATTTGATAATCTTTATGTACTCACAAGACTTGCTGCAATAAGAGAAATTGCTAATGATGCAAAATCTTATTACGGTGAAGTTGACAGCGATTTGTTCAATTCAGACCTCTTTATGGATGAAACTATCGCTGATTTGAAAGCTGAAGGTTTTTCAGAAAAGAATATTACTTCAAACCAATTAAGCGCAGATGACCCTGACGCTGAACCGGCATCTGCTGGAGAGGAAGTACAAAAATTAACAGATAAGAATATTCTTAAAAAATTAGATAAAAAAGTTACATTCGATCAGAAAGAATACGACGTTTACAGAGAAACTGAACCTACCGGTGACAGAAAATATCAGAGATTATTTATTATTGAAGATAATAAATTAAAAGAATTAACTAATTGTGAATATAAAGATGGAAAATATACCAAGATTAATGCTGATATTGCAGTAGAAAGAAAAGAAATTGAAGCTTCTTCTATCCAATCTGACTATGATGCAAAACAGCAAAAGATTGAGGAAAAAATTAAAGCCGACATGGTGCGTCATGGCAGAGATACAATCAAGAAATTAAAAGGTTGGACTTCCTCTGGCGATACTGAACAAATAAATAAATATTTATCAAAAATTGATAAGGACAATGTTATATATTTCCTTCAAGGAGTCATGGAAACCGGCTGGGACACCGAAGGCTTAATGGAAATAATGGATGATGATAATGCCGACGATAAAATAACCCTTGCCAATAAAAGAAAACTCGTTCAGGCTATAATAGATAGAGCACGAGAAGACATTGATAATAACGAGGATTGCAACTACATAATTAATGTCTTAGAATCGATGCTTGACAAATGCGAAAAGTCTAACGATAAAGAGGGCTTCAATGTAAAAATTCCAAGCAGCGATGTTGATATTATCAGAAACGAGCTCGGTAAGGACAATAATATAACCGGTTGGCATTCTTTCTGGGATGCATATACAGCTAATGAAATAATGGATGCTATGATAAAACTCTTGTGGGAAAAATGGCTTAATCCATCAAAATAAGCTAAATAAATCTATAAACCAAAATCTTCTTGAATACCTTTTATAGCTGTTTCTAATTTATCTTCATCCGGTCTATAACTGTAACGGTGATTTACATCAGGATCATGCACCTCCAGATAGTCGATTTTGCGTGGTTCTAACAGCTCGCAAGCTTTTTCGAAATCCTTCATAAGTTGGGAATCGCTCGTGAGCTCATTTTCATCAAGGTAGTTTTCAAAAGTAATTTTGTCAATCATAAAGCGGCAAAATATATTAAGGTAATATGGTATCTTACGGTCTTCCGGATCCAAAGTGAAATGTCTTTTATAATCGGAAGTTGGCATAATATTTTTAAGGTACTGTAACAACCCCTCTTGCTTTCCTTCTCTATCACTTGAACCCACATAAAAGATGAGAAGAGGGAAAATAGAGTGTAAACTATCTGCAGCTTCTTTATAACCATTGTCTTTTAAAACATTCCGAAAAGCAAGTAAGTCAAAGGAATGCTGTTTCTTTTCTGCTGCAGTTTCTCTCATTATAGTTGAACGATAATCCGGTCGAAAGTTAAGAGTAGCAAGTTTATCCGTCGCTGCCTGTGTCATATCTCTTGTTTCGGCATAAGCCCTTATCCTGGCATCCAAAAGCTCATCATGCCCTTTATAACGCATTTGAGGAATAGCAATTGCCGCACCTATTGCTGCTGCAACACCTATTGCAATATTTCTGAATTTCGGAGTCTTATAGAACGGTTTCTTTATCGCATTTAATCCTGCATTAATTTCGCTAGCTGCACCTGAATTTACTGCTTTTTTAGCCCCTTTTGCTGCTGATTTACGTGCAAACAGCCTTGGCATGATTGGTCTTATGTTCATATAATACACTCCTTGATATTGGTTGCTTAATTTGTTGTATGGTTTTATTAAAAACCATAAATTGAATTTTGACCAGAAAAGAGCAAAAATTTTTACAAAACTTAATAAAAATAAATAAATCCAAGGATGGCATAAGATGGAGGAAACACTTTATAGAGAAGGATTTAAGCCGCGATTTCATCCTATAAATTTACAGTCAGTATAAATTCTAATTCATCAAAATTTTTTCCAGGTCATTTAAAGCCTGCTCTATGCTATCGTTTACAATCTTATAATCAAAGTTTTTTGAGTTTTCAATTTCAAGTTTGGTCGACGCAAGCCTTTTTTGAATAGCTTCTTCAGACTCGGTTTTTCGTCCTCTTAGCCTTGATTCCAATTCTTCCATTGAAGGCGGAAGTATAAAAATAAGTTTAGCTTCCGGCATAATTGATTTTACATTCAGCGCACCCTTTGTATCAATCTCAAGAATTAAGTCATGCCCGGCATTAAGAGTCTTTTCAACGTAATCTTTCCCTGTTCCGTACATATTCCCGGAAAACTCAGCCCACTCAAGAAAATCACCGTTATTAATCCTTCTTTGGAACTCATCTTTCGAGAGGAAAAAATAGTTAACTCCGTCAACTTCCCCCTCTCGCGGAGCACGCGTGGTACAAGAAACAGAAAGTTTAAACTCCGGATGTTTTCTCAAAAACTCTTTTATAACAGTTCCCTTGCCGACACCCGATGAGCCGGAGATTACATACAAATTACCCATCTACCCTCCTAACTCCTTAAGGCTCTTGTGGACATGCGTTTCAAAATTTATATTATCATCATGCTTCTCCGCTGTAATTTTTGAGTCGCAATAAGTTTCAGGGATTGATTTTGCAGACGCATCTCCTTCTCCTTTAAAACTCGTAATCACATCTCTTGTAAGCTGCGGCATGTCCATAGCACCGGTACAGATTTCAATATAACAAAGTTTGTTCATAATCTGTGTAACTTTGAGCGCCTTATCAAAATCATCCTCTGTTGTAACTTTAGTTGACCAGACTTCCCCGTCAAAAACACGAGCAAACTTAGAATAATTCATATTCATAATATCATTAAACTTATCCTCAGGATTGTCCGAAAGAAGACGTTCTATTGTGTATCCCTGATTATTAAGAACAATAACAACAGGTTTAACCCCTCTTCTGAGCATATTTCCTATTTCCATTGCCGTAAGTTGATGAGAACCCTCTCCTGTTACTAAAATAACTCTTGAATTAGGATTAGCCAGACACACCCCGAGAGCAGCCGGAGTCGCCCAGCCGATTGAACCCCAAAGAGTCTGAGTATGAACTTCTACATTCGGCGGGAACTTCATTTGGCAGATTCCGTGAGGAACAATCCCTGTTTCTGCAATTATAATATCGTTTTCATTCAAATACTCTTGCAGCCTTGGATAAATATAATCAGAAGTCAGCTCACCTTCTGGTGCTGTAGTTTTCTCATAACCGATTATCGGTTTTTCAAATTCAAAGTTTCTGTACTCTATCTGTTCGCTGATTCCTTCAAGAACATCGGACATTTTTACATTTTCGTACTTGGTTCCGTCAACATAGGTATATGTTCCATAAATTGCAACATGAGAATTTATCTTATACGGCAGATTAAATCCAAAAGCATTCAGGTCACTGTATATCGGACCGACAGCTATAAGGCAGTCTGTGTTTTCCAAATATTCTTCCGCAACAGGATTACGGAATTTTGAATAATACATACCAAGATATTTATCATAATTTGAATCAACTAAATTATTTCCCATTAGAAAGTTTGTTACAGGGATTCCTGATTTTTCCGCAAACTCCCGGAACTCAAGCCGTGCATCAAATCTCTTTACTAAAGCATCACCGAGAATTACCGGCTTGGTTGAATCATTGATTTTGTTAACAATTTTTTGTACAACTGCTGAAAGAGTTTCTGCATCGCTTGTCCAATTATAATCAACATCTCTATCTGAGATTTCCATTTTTGCAATATCAACAGGAATTGCAATATATACCGGGCGTTTTTCTTTAACGAAAACTTTTAAAACTCTGTCTATTTCGAGTTTAGCATTATCCCTGTTTAAAAATGCTGTTGTTTCAACTACAGGCTTGTGAGCTTCTGCAAATGCATAAGGTCTCACATCGCTAAAATTATGATGAACGAGAGTCTTATTTTCAATACATTTAACTGCCGGGACTCCCACAATGCTGATAACCGGAACATTTTCCGCAAAACTTCCGGCAATAGCATTAATCGCACTTAATTCTCCCACTCCGTATGTTGTAATTATTGCCCCATAACCTCTTTGACGGGCATATCCGTCTGCTGCGTACCCGGCATTAAGCTCATTTGTACACCCAATCCAATTAGTTTTAGGGTTGTTTTCAACCGCATATAAAATGTTAAAATTATAGTCGCCCGGAAGCCCGAAAAAATCGTTTATTCCAAGCTCCTCAAGCTTTTTTATCAAATATTCGGCAGTATTCATAGTCAAAACTCTCCCAAGTATGTTTTAGCCAATCATACCAAAAATATCACTTGATTACAAAGCTAATTTTAAAATTTCTTCAACATCTTTTTGAGTTATCAAATCTGTCTCACCAAGAAGTTTCATTGTTTGAGAAGCAAGATATTCAATATCCGGATTATTTATACCCGCCTCGGATAAAGAAACAGGAACTCCAAGCCTGCTAAACAGTACACGAAATTCAATAATTGTTCTGTCTGCCAGCTCTGCTTCGTCTTCTCCTGACAAACCAAATACATTTTTACCAAATACCGCCAGACGTTTTTGGTATTTCTCTTTATAATAGGTCATTGATGCCGGAATCAAAACCGCAAGCCCATTTGCATGGGTAATATCGTAAACCGCGCTCAATGGGTGCTCAATAACGTGATTAACTATAACATGACGTCCTGCACCGCAATTCACAAGCCCATTCCAAGCAAGGGTTGCCGTCCACATTATATTGGCTCTTGCTTCCAAATCTTTAGGATTTTTAACCAGCCGTTCAAGAGCTTCCAAATCAGCTTTTACAAGGGCTTCCACAAACCTGTCTAAGATAAAAGAATCTTCATCTGTTTTAGAAAAATATGCCTCCATAGAATGCGTCATTATATCAATTGCAGCTGCAATTGTATATTCAACAGGAATAGAAAGTGTCGTCTCAGGATCTAAAATAGAAAAAACAGGATAGTTAAGCGGAGTTCTGTAACCCCATTTATCATTAGTCTCTTCGTTTGTTATAACCCCGTTAGGATTCATTTCCGAACCGGTTGCAGGAACTGTTAAAATAACGTATAAAGGGATAGATTTTTTAGGCTCTGCCTTATGACAATAAAAATCCCATAAATCACCTTTATAGCAAGCTCCGATAGCAATAGCCTTGCTTTCATCAACAACGCTTCCGCCGCCAAGTGCAAGGATACCGTCTACTTTTTCTTCTCTGGCAAACGCTGCCCCGGCTTGCGCATGCTTCAGTGTTGGATTCGGTTTGATTCCGGAATATTCCACATATTCTATACCATTTTCTTCTAAAGATTTAACAACCGTGTCAAAAATCCCATTCTTTTTTACACTTCCCTTGCCCGTTGTAAGCAAAACTTTTTTAGCTCTGCCTTTAAGAAGGCTTCCGATTTCTTTAATCCTTCCATTACCAAATATTATTTCTGTCGGATTTTTGTAATTAAAACTTTTCATTTCCCGCCCCCTTTATCACTATCAGATATCGTTCATAAACTTCCTCTGTCGGCAGCGTATACTCAATGATATCCTCTACCTTTGCATTATAACGCTTTAAGATATTTTTCGCACCCTCAATTTCTTCAAGAGCTTTTTTCGATTTGTACGCAACAAAATAGCCGCCATACCTTAGAAGCGGAAGCGCATAACCTGAAATTTTCGCTAAATCAGCTACCGCCCTGCTTAAAATTATATCAAATTTTCGATTTTTTATATTTTCAACACGGTCACAGATTAAATCAAGATTTGTAAGCTTTAAAGAGTCTCTTATACTAATAACGGAATTTATTTTTTTTCTTATGCTGTCAATTCCGGTTAGATGGAGATTGGGATACTCAATTGCCACAGGAACACACGGAAAGCCCCCGCCGCAGCCAATATCAAGAATTTCACCTTCCGTTATATTATACTTCTCAAAAAAAAGTTTTATACCTAAAGAATCATAAATATGTTTTTCGTATAAATACTTTTCATCATTTTTTGAAATTAAATTATGTATAGAATTTTCTTTTAAAAATACTTTTTTATACTCTGCAAAATCAGAGTCAATTTTAATTTCCATATTTTTTCTCAATTTCTGTATATTCTTCCGGTTTCATTCTAAGCTTCATATCGTTAATACGGCTTTCAATTCTTGCTGTATCCACTGTTCCTTCAAGATTTGCAGCGGTTTTGTGTGCTTTAAAGTACTCTTTTAAAGCATCCTTATATTTATCAGGGTTGTTGTAGTAATAGTCCCCCAGAGCAATAGTAGATTCAAGAATATAAAAATCTTCATTAATAAATTCTGCGCTTCTTTTCGCTTCAAGTAAGTAGTCCAGCCTTTTTTCGGCATCAAGTTCCGCCAGATGAGAAGCATTGTAATAAATTCCATCATAATTATTACTTGCCTTATCAAGATTGTATGCCTTTAAGAAACAGTCTTTTGCTTCATCTTGAGTACCGTTCTCATAGTAGCAGGATGCGAGATTTGAATACGCAAGAGATTTATACGGGTTTTCTACCGGAACTGCAATACACCTGTTATAATACTTGAATGCCTGCTCCATTTCGCCTCTGTCATCACATGCAAGTGCATATTTAAAATACAATTCTGCAAGAGTCTGCGGCTCCGTATTATCATCCAGAGATGCAAGAGCTTTTTGATAATATGAATATGCCTCATCAGGATTATTCATACTTGAATAAATATTTCCCAAAAGCGTGCAAGCGCTAACCATTAATGATTGCGGAGTATCAACCGAATATATAACCTTTTTGGCAGTTTCTACAGCCCGTTGATTTTTATACATTTTAAAATATAAATCAGTCATCTCATAATAGAGATAATTCAAATTTATAAGCTCATTATGCTGCTTGTAATAACTCTCCACAATATCGTAAAAATGTGCGGACATTGAAAGATTGTTTATTTCTTTGTAAAGACGCGCCAGATGCAATCGCACTTCAATAATTGTTTGTGTATCAATGCCCTCTTTAGCCAGAATATTTTTATAAGCTTCTATGGCCTCGGTGTACTTTTTATCTCCGGAAAGCTCTTCTGCTGTTTTCATCTCATCTGAAAGAGATTTATTCTGAGGTTTTGCCGGTTCTTCAACCTGGACAGGAGTATTCTCCGGCACGGGTTCTTGTTTTTCTTCCCCATGTTCAAGTTCGTATATACATTTGCTGTGATATTCTATTTCCGCTCTCAGTGCCTGTCTGGATAAAAGAAGTGCCCGCTGCTTCAACGGCTCTTTTATTTGTGCTTCGTAAATTCCTATTATATATTTATGAAGTTTTATCTCAGTTTTAGCCGGAATAGAAATATCTATCTTCTGTAAAAAATAGTCTTGAACATAAATATTCTCACCGGACTGAAAAATCATTAAGTTAGTTTTTAAATACTCTATCGAAAATTCATCATAAATTTCAAAAACAGCCAGAGCATTAAGACTTATACCATGCCTTATCGTTCTTAAAAACCAAAAGAAATTTCTTATAGCTGTCGGAACAAGGTTAACGTATGTTATCCCGAGGTAAGAATCAAAAGATATGCCGGACATTGCAAACTTTTGCAAAAAATCATGCAGACTTATTTTCATTGCCTGTATTATTTTCACCGACAAAGCCGTATAGTAATAATACCCTCTTGTATATTTATAAAAATCATCTATTGCTGTATCTGTTGCCTGAATTTGATTTGAAGTTAAAAAGTCTTGAAAAACTTCTTTAGTAAATGCCTTTAAGAAAATTTTTCTATCTTCCTGGACACCGTTAATAACGGAAGGCATCATTGCTCTGGTGGATATAATAAGTTTTACATTTTCTTCTTTTAAAACATCTGATATCATATCCGAAATAAGTTTCATATTATCCGCTGCAACATCATCCAAAGAATGAAGGATTATTAAAAACGGTTTTTTAATAGAAGAAATATATTGCCGGAATTTAACTCCCAGAGTCGTGATTTTTGCGTTTAAATTTACAGCTTTAGAAATTGCATTATTATCAATTACATCTATAAAAGACAAGAGAATATCATCACATACCGTTGCTTCTTTACAATAATATTCAAGCTTGATAACATCATTTGATAAGAAATCTGTTACATAATTTACAAATTGGCGTTTGCCTGTACCTAAAAAACCATGAAGATATAGAAATTTTTCTTTACTGTCTAAAAAATCAACTGCCTTAAGGATTTCTGCATAGTTATTTCTCAATAAAAAAGGATTAATTTTATCGGAATCAGGTAAAATTATCTTCTCTCTATTAATTGAACTGTTTAAAAATTCATAATCCATACAACGATTTTAAATGATATTAAACGTTTTTGCAAATATTTGGTATAATAATTACTAAAAGGAGGAAGCATGATAAGCGCAATTTTTGATTTGTTTTTAACAGCAGTAATAGCCTATATTATCGGGTCTATCCCGACAGGTTATATAATAGTAAAACTAAAAACCGGTCAGGATATCAGAACAATAGGTTCCGGCTCAACAGGGGCGACCAATGTAAAAAGAGTCCTCGGGAAAAAATGGTTTTTTACGGTTATGCTGCTGGACGCGCTAAAAGGTGCGCTTCCTGTTTTGTTAGCAAAATATTTTATAAATGTCGGCACTTCTTGGGGAATAGCTCCCGTTGCAGCAGCTGTTGCCGTAATAATAGGGCACAGCAAACCTTGCTTTCTGCAATTTAAAGGCGGTAAATCAGTCGCTTCCGGAATAGGCACCATCCTTGCTTTAAATTTTACAGCCGGACTTATCATTGCTGCTGTTTGGGGCGTTGTAACTTATTTTACAAAGTACGTTTCCGTAGGTTCCATTACCGCACTTGTACTTTCTCCTATAATAATGTATTTTTGCGGTACTCCTATAGCATACCCGCTATACTGCTTTTTAGGCGCAATATACATAGTTTATCTTCACAGAGAAAATATTAAACGCTTGATGAAAGGAACAGAAAACAAAGTCAGATAAAATAACTTGCACAAGTCTAACTTTGCCTTATCGTGCAGTTATAATTTATCGTATTCTTTCCGTATTTCCTGAATATCCCGCCACATAAGCCATTTAGGACCGCCTTTTTCCCTGGTGTCATTTCTTAAGAGATAAGACGGATGGAATATTGGCATAAGCTTCGCTCCGTGAACAATTTCACCTCCCTGAAACCATTGCCCGCGTATTTTTGTTATTCCTCCGACACTCCCTAAAATCGACTGTACGGCAACATTTCCGCAAAGAAGAATAATTTTCGGATGAATTATATCAATCTGAGCTTTTAAATATTCCCAGCAAGCTTCTTTCTCTTCAGGTAATGGATTTCTGTTATCAGGAGGGCGGCATTTGAGAGTATTACAGATATAAATATCCTCCCTTGTAAATCCGACCGATGCAAAAATCCGGTCGAGAAGCTGCCCGGCTTTACCGACAAAAGGTTTTCCCTGCTGATCTTCATAAAATCCCGGAGCTTCACCGATAAGCATAATTTTACTATTCGGCACCCCATCTGAAAATACTATATTATGTCTGGAGTTTGCCAAAGGGCATTTTGTACAGGACAAACACTTTTCTCTTACGGATTCCAATTCTTCATACATAACTTATGCCTGAATCAGCTCTTTAACCTTTTTACGCTGAACTTTTCTGGTAGCAGTTCTAGGAAGAGCTTGATTTAATACAGTTATATTAATAGGACGTTTATATGGCGCAAGCTGTTTAGATAAGCGTTTAACCTCACTGCGCATAACTTCTTCCAACTCTTCTCCGCTGTATTTTTCTTTTACCACATCAGCCGGTACAACAACTACAGCAATATCTTCCGTGCCGTCTTTTGCACCGCCTTCTCTTGATACACCAAAAACACACAATTCAGCAAACATTGAACTCTTTTCAAGAACAGCTTCAACCTCTTCCGGAAAAACTTTTTTCCCGCCGGAGAGTACAATCATATTCTTAATTCTGCCAGTAATATAAACTCTGCCCTGAGAGTCAATTCTTGCAATATCTCCCGTATGGAACCAACCGTCCGAATCAATCGCTTCTGCCGTAAGTTCAGGCTGGTGGTGATAACCCTTCATAACAGACGGACCTTTTAAAAGTAATTCTCCTGTTGATGGGTCTGTCTTTGCCTCAAAACTCGGCAGCGGTTTACCGACAGAGCGTAAATCTCTGTTTTTTTCGACATTCAATGTAGCAACCGGACTTACTTCTGTTAATCCGTAACCTTCGTAAACCTCAATACCTATTCTTCTAAAGAATTTTGCAACCTCAAAATCAAACGGTGCTCCGCCTGATAAACACGCGCGGAAAGAACCGCCAAAGCAATCATGCAGACGTTTAAACATAAGTTTTTTAAGCCATCTGTAAGGTATAAATTTTGCAAGATGATACCTTATTGGGAATGTCTCGCGATAAAACTTAGGTGCATTTCTTATTTCCGCTTCCAAAACTGTTTTAAGAAGTCTTAAGAATGCAGGAACCAATACCATAAAATGAATTTTCTTATCTCTTATTGTATTCAAAATATCTTTAGGTTTAAGGCTCTTTGTGTAGTATACTGTATGTCCCATATTAAGGAAAGTAGAAAACCCTACTGTCATTTCAAACAAATGATTCATAGGAAGAATTGAGAGTACTCTCATATCCTTTCCTTTTGGGAAAATTTGGGCTAAAAGCCCTTTCAGGTCATTAACCTGAGCCAAAATATTTCCGAAAGTTGTTTCAACCCCCTTTGGAGCGCCGGTTGTACCGGAGGTATAAATAATGAACATCCTTGATTTTGTAGAACGATGTCTCCATTTGCAGGTATAATTGCAAGGCAATGTATAAATACTTTGCAATCCGCCAGAAACCGGCTGTTCATCCATTACAATAATATGTTTTAAAGAAGGAATTGCTTTTTGAAGTTCCAACGCTTTATCAATATAAGATTGAGAAACCATCATAACGGAAGGTAAACAGTCGGACAGAATTGATGTTAATTCATAAATAGTTAACTTGATATCAAGCGGCACCGTTATTGTTCCGGCTATAACCGATGCAAAGACACAAACTCCATATTCGGGTTTGGACTCTGATAAAATAGCAAGCTTTTCTCCTTTTTGGATACCAAGGTCATTCATCAAATAAGCAGCAAGCCTTCTGGATAATAGTCCCAGCCCATCATAAGTCAGTTCGCTCCAGCCGAAATTGGTTTTCATCCCAAGAGCCGTTTTACGGGCGTAATCATTGGTCTTATCCTCGAGTAATGAGAGTACATTGCTCTTTCTATCTTTCATACTTCCTCCTGAACGACTCTTACCATTATACCAGTATTATATCAGAATAATATTTTTATTGCATGCTTAAGATTCGTGCTCTACAATTTTACCTTCAGCAAGAGATTTTTTTACATCAATAACATGTTGGTTTGTGCTCCCAACCCAGTGTTTTTTATTATCCAAAAGTTCTTCAACAAACTTGCCTTCACAAACAACATCCATATATGCAATTTCAGGAATATCTTTAATCTCATCCCACTCATAACCGGTATAGAGCCAAATTGTTTTTTGAGGAAGCTCATTACGGATTTTTTTAGCAAGCCTGAAAACTTCTTCTCTATTAAACGGATGCAAGGGGTCGCCGCCGGAAAAAGTTATACCGGATATATAAGGTTTTGCAAGAGCTTCAAACAATTCGTTTTCTGCATCTGCATCAAAAGGAAGTCCTCCTGCTACATCCCATGTAATAGGATTCTGACAGTTATGACAGTGATGCAAGCACCCTGAAACCCATAACACTACTCTTAATCCGTCGCCATTTAACATATCATCTTTTGTTATATCGTGATAATTCATCTCTTCCTCCCAATCTGTTTCTTTATTTTACACCAAGGATAGTGTTATATAAATATATTTATTTTTGTAACAGGAAGGGGGAAATAAAATTACACCAGAACCAAAGCCTCAAACACCATATTTGGATCCTGTGTGACTTCTCTTCCAAAAGATTTTGTTTTTAGAGAAGTTGTTATATATAATTTCTTTTTGGCTCTCGTTATAGCAACATAAAATAACCTCAAAGACTCCTCTGCAGAAAATTCTTTTAGAGCATGCTCTGATTTAATTTTATATTTCGGATTAAACCCTCTCACTTCTTCCATAAATGAGGTTGAAGCTTTAACAGAAGCTTTGCCGACATCTATTGAGAGGGCTTTTTCGGTAAGTTCAGGAATAAATACGTATTCAAACTCATCTCCTTTTGATTTATGAAGAGTCATGATTTGTACTTTTCCTTTAACAGCAGAAGAGTCCTCTTCTTCCGAGAAAAATTTAAACCCACTCAAAGACGGACGTTTGGATAAATCGTCAAGTCTTTCTAATGTGCGCTCAAAACTATTAGATGAGTTGAGTTTACGAACAAGGGTTGCAATAAGATAAACATTTGATTTTTCTATATCACTTGTGTAATAGAAAAGTCCTATTTTTATGACTAACTCTTCAAGAGGAAGGGTAGAAGAATTAAGCCAGTATTGCATATCCCACAAAAACTGCGCCAAATCTTGAGATTCAATCTCATCTCCGTTTTTGGTTATAAAAGGTTCGGCAGAATTTCTAATCTCAAGCTGGAGCCGGGGTTTGTAGAATCCAAGCTCGCTTAGTTTTTCGTAGACTGATACAACCTCTTCATTATCAAAAGGATTCTTAATAAATTTTAGAATAGAAAATATTGTATTGAAAACTCCCTTCTGTCCGAGAGATTCGCTTCTTGTAATACTCTTAAATCCTGCATCATTAATAAATGCCGTCCAGTTTGCAACCTGAAAGTTGTTTCTTAAGAGAATACCGATTGTTGCATCTTTGTTGAATGTCAGAATATTTTTAATCTCTTTAAGTATAAAATTCTTTTCTTCAAAAGATTTATCAAAAACTTTAGAAAAAACAGCATTTTCCTGTACGGGATTTTTACCTTCAACTCCTTCCATCATGCTTTTATAAAAAGCTTTTGGAAGAATGCTATCGCCCCAGAGGACGGTTTTATTGGCTAAGTTCATAACATCTTGTGTACATCTTTGAGAATGGTTCATCTCGACAAGTTTATCTGAATTTTGGATAAAATTTCTAAACCCTTCAACATCTGCGTTAGAAAAAGTTGTAGTAATAGCCTGATTTATATCTCCGCATCGGATTAGGTTTTTGTGCTTCCCGCTCAAAAGTGCAATTAAGCGCTGCTGGATGCCGGAGGAATCCTGTGCCTCATCTTCTATAATATATTCACAAATTTCTTGATAGTACTTTAGCACATCTGGATTTTGTTCAAGGAGTTTTACAGATAAAAGCAAAATATCATCATAGTCTATCAAATTGGCTTCCGAAAGTTTATATTGATATTCTTTATAAAAAGATTTAAATTTTTCTATCTTTTTATCAGTTGAAGGAGTATCTATGTTCCCCTCCTGAAGCTTCATAACAGAAATTGCCCTGTCAAACTCTTCAAGCTCGGATTTTGAAAATTTTCCCGTGATACTTTTTATTATTCTCATCCTCTGGGTGTCATCACAAATCTCAAAATCAGAATCCAGCCCGAGGCGTTCATGGTTGGAATTATCTTTAATTATTCTTAGAGCAAGCCCGTGAATTGTACTTATATTAGGAAGCTGAATACTATCTGGCGACATATTTTTAATCCGTTCCCTAAAGTTTCTTGCGGCAGATTCCATATAAGTCAGGACAAAAATATTAGAAGGATTAATCCCCCGCCCGATTAATTTCATAATAAGCGCAAGAAGAATAGTTGTTTTCCCTGCTCCCGGAACGGCAGATATTGCCATAGAACCTTTTTCATAATCAAGAACGGGTTTTTGGTCATCTCTCGGATTAATCTTCGGAATATCTTTTATTCCTCCGCTGTTTATTTCATCCGGAACAAGATATTCTTCAATCCCGCCCAGATTCTCGGCACCTGCAGGGTCAAACAAACTTGAGCATGCAAAAATATGTTCTTTACTTAAAAGAATAAGTTTTCTTAAAATTCTTGCAGTTTTCTGACGGGATAAGAAAATATCATCTTCAACCGTGTATTCATCTTTACTCCAATCCGCCTGAAACACCCATGCATTATACAAAGGTCCTGTATCGGTTTTTACCCAGTCAGAATGTGAAACATCCAGCCAAAATTGGTATTTTGAAGAAATTTTGTTATCAATGATTTTCTGCGGAGTCGCAACCACAAGATTATCCTCAAAAATTTCCAGTGTAGAACTTGGATTTTCCGCAATAATAGAATTTTCTATCTGATTAATTATTTCTTCCGCTCTTTGTTTTACAATATCATCTCCCAGAACTTTTTCAAAATCTCTTAACTCTTTTATAAAAAAGTTAAACTTGTTAATCCGCTCTTCTTCTACAAAAGAAACTACCCTTACAAACATTTCATAAACTTTTTGTGAGAGTTTTATACTCTTATCTTTTATTTCTTCAAATGCATTATAAAATTTTTGATAATTTTCGTTATAATTTTCAACCTCTATCATTGGAAGCAGTTTTGTTTTTTCATAAGTTTCCAGAATCTTTCCGCAGTATTTCAACGGGATTCCGGCATAATCAGAAAGTATTACTCTCAAATCCATAGGCGAAATTTCAATCCCGTGCATAAGTTTTAAAATATTTAAACTCGCTTTAACCAGAGGATTATCAATAAGTTTTTCACTTCCTGAAAGAAAAAGCGGAGAGTAGGTTTTGAGGTTTTCTTTAAGAGTAAACTTCAACATGTCATCTTGAAGCGGAGTAATTATTGTAATATCTGATGCTTTCACATTATTTTTAAATAATTCTTTTATCTTTGAAATCGTAAAATCCAGAATCTCCGCGCGTTTGGAGAGGGATGTTAATGTAAAATTTTTCAATCTTTGTTTTTTATTTTCTATAACATTAGAAAAAATTATTTCTAAATTCGGATTCTCCTCTCCTTCATCCAGTGTTTGAGTTTTTTCACCGAAAAGTTTTTCGAGTTTGTATTCAATAGAAGTATCAGCGCTCAAATACCCGCAGCGGCTGGAGCCTAAAGAATCAAAACATATCATCCAATCTTGTAATTGCGGACGAAGATATGATATAAAATCAAAACATACCGGAGTCATTTCATCAGCATCATCTACCAAAAGATATTTTATGTTTTTAAAATAATCTGTATTTTTATAAACATAATTAAAAACAAGTGTCTGTCTCAAATAGTCAAGGCTCCTGGTTTTGAGAGTTTTAGTTAAAAGCTTTTTTATAATTATTTCCGCATCTTCACCAAAAGATTCTCCCAAAATTTTTGAACGATCTTTAACTTCGTCATTTGTTAAATCATTTTGAACAATTAAAGAATATCTTCTAAAAATCTGATGAAGAAGAGATTTTTTAGAATTATAACCTTTAACTTCATTTTCTTTTAAAATATCTTTTAGTAAAAACTGCGAAACCTCCAGCCCAACGAGGTTTGGCAGAATAAAAGATTTGTTGGAAGGAATAGAATTTTCAACAAAACACCAATTTTCTGCAAGTGTATTATATACAATTGAAAAAAATGAGTGAATATTTAACTTTTCAATCGCATCTAATTTTATTTCTTTTAAAATTTTTTCACTAAACTTTTTTTTAAGAGTTGAGTTTTGGACAAGAACCAGTATCTGAGACGGTTTCACGCCAGAATTTATTAGTTCAAAATATTTTTCAACTAATAATTTCTCTCTAAATTCGACTTTAATTAAATTTAATAACATACTCCTTATAGACTATTTTATCATAAATACAAGTTCAAATACTTGCAAAAATTTGAATTTTTTTATACAATTAACTGGTAATCAATTACAGGATACACACACAAAACAAGGAGATTTGAAAATGGCAAAAACTAAAGAAGCTAAATTAGGTATTCAAGAACAAATTATTGAATCTGCAGGTCAGATTTACAACTACCTTTCTAACAAAGGCGAAGTTTCTATCAACAAAATGAAAAAAGACCTTAGCTTAAATGAAAATTTTGCTGAAATGGGTTTAGGCTGGTTGTCTAGAGAAGACAAATTAGAATACACTCAAAAAGCTAAATCAGTAACTGTTAAATTAAGATAGTTGATTTAAAAGAAATTTGAAAAGGGAGATAAATTAATTTTATCTCTCTTTTTTTGTTTATATATTTTAGCAGTTAGGTTTTTATCAATTTATTTTGCATACCTTCCCCAATAAAACTTCCGTCGCAATTGGTATTGTATTGCAGGGGGTATGAGAATGGCATGATGTAAGTATTTCAAAACTTAGTGAAGCGGAGGAGTGTTTCTTCATGAAACGATAGCGGGAGGCAAAGCCGGGAGCGTGTTTGAGGGAAGAAATATCCCCGACCAGCTTCACTATTTTAATTTATTGTACAATTCAGTAATCGTGTAGTATTATCCCCCCTCTCAACACAATACCAATTATGTTGCAAGGGGTGTTGATTTGTAGTTTCTGTATATTTTTTGCTTTGTAACATCCTTTTAATCATGATAAATTATTATTACATTCTTTAAAAGGAGTTATTATGAGTATCAATACAGAACATTTAGAAAAATGCATTTTGACTTTAGAAAAATCATATACTCTTATAAAGACAGTTGATGAAGGTTCTATTGATTATGAAATGTACAGAAATTCTCTTGTAAAAAGTTTTGAAATAACATTGGAACAAGCCGGGAAGCTCCTAAAAAAACGTTTAGCTCCTTTTTTTGCATCAAATAAAACAGTTGATTCTTTGAATTTTAAAGATATCTTCAGAAATGCTTTAAAACATTCTCTAATTAATGAAGAAGAAACTTTAAGATGGATGCAATACAGGGATAATCGTAATAATGCTGCACATGATTACGGAAAAGCTTTTGCGGAAGAAACCTTAGGTTTAATAGAAAATTTTTTAAAGGATGTAAAAAAACTGGAGAAAGTTATTAAGAATGACTAAACTTTTTGTCAGGGCGGAATATATGAAAATATTAACGGATATATTTTGCAAATATTGTCCTGAAGCAGAGATTTGGGCTTATGGAAGCCGGCTCGGCAACCGGGCGCATGAAGGCAGTGATTTGGATTTAACCATAAAAAGTTTTAATTCGGAAAACAAAAAATTATATGAACTAAAAGAACTTATTTCTGAAAGCAATATTCCGTTTTTAGTTGACATTAACTTGTTCGAAACCCTTCCGGAAAGTTTTAAAAAAGAAATTGAGCAAAATTATATAAAAATTTTTCCTGCAAAATAAACAAATTTCTTATTGCCCGTAAACAGATTTAATTGTAAAATCATTCTATGAAGAGAATGAATGTTATAATCTGCGGTCTTGGTGCGGTTGGACTTACTTATGCTAACAAGTTCAAAGATGTTTCTAATCTAAAAATCCTTGTGGATAAAAAAAGATTAGAAAAGTTCAAAAAAAATAAACCGGTATTAAACGGTCAGGAAATGGATTTTGACTATATCTTGCCGGACGGAAATTTTGATTGTGATTTAATAATCATATCCACTAAAGCTGACGGATTAAATTCTGCAATAGAAAATATCAAAAACTTTGTCAGAGAAAAAACAATTATTCTTTCGCTTTTGAATGGAATTTCAAGCGAAGAAAAGATTGCAAATATTTATGGCAGGGATAAAGTTTTACACTCATATTTTATCGGACACAGTGCGGTGAGAGTCGAAAATTCAGTAACACAGGACGGAGTCGGAAAAATTGTTTTCGGCTCTCCTTATAGAGAAAACAAGGCTAAAGTTGAATTATTGAAAGAATTTCTAACCGAATCCGGAATAGATTTTGATACTCCTGATGACATTATTTATTCAATGTGGTTAAAATTCACTTTGAATATTTTTTCTAATCAAAGTTCCGCAATTTTAAACATGACATTCGGAGAGATGAAACATTCTCCAAAATTTATTGAGTTTGTTAAAAAGATTATAGAAGAAGTAAAAAATATTGCACAGGCTTGGGGAGTGAATAATTTAGAAAACCTTGAATCGGATTCTCTTAAGGCGCTCGCCGGCATGGTTGATGATGGGAAAACTTCTATGCATCAAGATATCCTTGCAGGGAGAAAAACCGAGGTTGAGATTTTCGGAGGTGAGATTATAAAACTCGGAGAAAAATATAAGATTCCAACTCCATATAATCAGGTTATGTATGATATGATAAAAATTTTGGAGGAAAAAGAATGAATATAGCTTTTATTCCGGCAAGAGGCGGAAGCAAATCCATTCCTCTGAAAAATATAAAAGAAATTAACGGAAAACCGCTTATTTATTGGACTTCAAAAGCGGCAGAAGATGCAAAGTGTATAGATAAAATAATTATTGCAACCGAAAATGAAAAGATTAAAGAAACTGTTTTGAATTTCGGGTTTAAAAAATTGGAAGTCTATGACAGAGACCCGGAAAATGCACGGGATGAATCTTCAACTGAAAGTGTAATGACAGAATATATTAAAAAATCGGACTTGAATCCTGAGGATAATTTTTTCTTGATTCAAGCGACATCTCCCCTGCTAAAGTCCGAATACATTGATGAAATGTATGAAGAGTATATTAAATCCGGCTCTGATTCAATATTTTCCGGAGTCAGAGAGAAACAATTCCACTGGATAGAAACCCCTCAAGGAGTCAATCCGATAAATTACGACTACCGCAATCGCCCAAGAAGGCAGGAGTTTCGGGGAATTATAGCAGAAAACGGCGCCTGCTATATTAATAAGGTCAAAAATATCTTAAGAGATAATTGCAGACTCTCCGGAAAAATCACGGTTTACGAGATGCCCCCGCAAACCGGATTTGAAATTGATGAAGAATCCGACTGGATTATTGTTGAACAATTAATGCTTAGAACTTAAACAGATTCTTGAGTTCTTGAGCAGACTGTTTAAGCGCATCTTTTTGAGAAGATACGACATCTTTTACACTCTGAACATTTTCGCCCATGCCGGTTTTCAGTGTGTTTAAGGCTTCTTTCACATCAACCTTAACTTCTGCCGGTTCGAGCGCTGACGTATCAACTTTAGTCAGCCATTTGAAAGATTTAACAGAAGCCGGATTTGTGATTCCGCCATTAAATACGACTTTAAAGTCTTTGTAACTTGTGCTTCCGCTTGAGAGCGAAGGTATTGCAGCCGTATTTTCACTCTTAGGGTCAGAGGTTAAATTCTTGACAAGGGAAGAAGTCAGGTTTCCGAGTTTTGGAATAAATGACAGCAGTTTGTCTGCCGATAAATCCCCTAAAGGTCCCAAGAGAGCTACGACAGAAGAATCCAATCTCCCCAATATATTTACATTTGTATTTCCGTTAATCAGATTGTATTTACCTTTAACATAATAAGCAAGTGTCGGACCGGAGCTTTTTATTTCATTGAGTTCTGCCCAGCCGTTTTTGAAACTCAGATTCCCGGAAATATAAGAGAATTTAGCGGTGTCCTTGATTCCGGCAAGAGATGAGATTGAAGAAACTGCAGCTTTCAAGACCCCGTTTGAAATAATATTAGCGGCGCCGAACAAGTTCTCTATACGACCGATTGTTCCGAAAGAACCGTTTTCTACTTTGAAAGTCAGGTTTCCGCCCAATGATTTCATCATCTCGTTATAATCAGTAACAGTAAGGGTTAGTTTTGTATTAAACCCAAGAGTTCCGGTAAGAGCATTTTTGATTCCGGCAGCACCACGGACGGCTTTTTCGGCATTCATATTTTCGCCGGAAAAATCAACCGTTGTTCCGGCGTTTGAAATATTATAAATAATATTTCCGTTAATTGTTCCGTCAAAAGCTGTTCCGGTTAAATTTTTCAGGTAAAAATCATTACCTTTTAATGAGAAATCAGAGGTAATATTTTCTGCTTCAATTCCTCCGGAGGTGAACTTGGAAACAGTTGCTTTCCCGTTTAGAATTGAGCCGTTAAGATTAGCTGTCAGATTTTCCATTGTAACAGGGATTTCCGGAATATTAAGAGACGGAACATTGACTCCGCCCGATAATTGAGGGTTCATCATATTTCCGGTAATATTAATTTTTCCGTTAAAAGACATTTTGGATTTGTCAAACATCGGAACAATAATTTCTGATGAAGCAGGAACATCATAGACAAGGTTCAAATCCTGTTTAGCAAGGTTAATATCTCCTTTAAGGGTTGATTTTATATCTCCTGTCGTTACAAAATCCAGAACCATTTTTTGTGCAAGATAATCAATAATTTTACCTGAAACATTGAATTTAATCTTATCCACAAAAACAGGAGTGTTCGGGATTTGAATATCTTTTTCGCCTATAATAGCTTCGGCTTTCGGAATAGAAAGAAACGCCATAGGGAATTTAAAGTTATTCAAAGTTACTTTTGCTTCCGGCTTAATCTTGTCTAATCTGCCCTTAATTGAGGCGTGCAAATCTGCTGTTCCTGAAACATTGTTGTTTTTAAGCAGAGCTGCCTGACCTGCTGCAACAATAAGTCCTCTTACGGATAAATTATCTCCCGTGAGGTGTAAGTCTGCCTGAGCATTCTTATCAATTATGCCGTAGAATTTTAAAGGCTGGTTAAAAATAGAAAAGCCTATATTTTTAATATTGATATTATTATTTTCAAGTGCTACATCGGCGTTAATCTTATCAATAGTTATATCATATAGCCCGTATCTTACTTTTGCAGCCGGAACTTTTATATAACCGTTTGAATTTACCTGCTTAAGATCTGATTTAATATTAAAGTCCGCATTAACAGAACCGTTTGCACTTAAGGTTTCCAAATCCTTTATTCCGAAAGATTCTGCCGCTACTTTTACTATTTTCATTACATTGGTTAATTCAAGCAGGGATTTTATATTAATATCAATATCAGGCTTATCTCCTGTTTTAACAGAACCCTTAACAGAAGTGGTTTCGCCTTTTGCTGTATAGATTAGAGAATCTATATCAATATTCTCACCTTTAAAAAACATTTCTGCAGTACTTGCAGGAAGAGGTTCGCTTCCTATTAGTACGGAAATATTATCAAGTTTTAAATATCCGTCTCTTGAATGCTTGGTGAGTTTTAAATTAGTATCAAGAGAAGCGGTAATCTTATTTTTGTAAATAGAATTCAAAATATTATAAATATTAACCGGTGCAGATTCTTTTTTAGTTTTTGCTTCAGCAGGTTCAGGATTGAAAACCAGCTCATTCAAATCCATATCCGGCATAATTTTGTTATTTAAATCAGCTTTGAACTTGAACTGCTCAACTCCGCCAAGGGTCATATTTCCTGAGGTGCTGACTTTTATTCCCTTATTCAGAATAAAATCTGTAATATTAGTTTCTCCGGCAGTAATTCTGAAAATTTTATCAGATTCAAGAGCAAGACTCATTCCGCCCACTCTTATATCAGGAAGATGGTTGGATAATTTAAACCCGAAAGGTAAAACAAAAGGTTCTGACTGAACTTGTTCTGTGCTATCAGTTTTTGGTTCCTGAGCAGGGAAATACTTTTCTATTTCAAAACTGCCGTCTTTATTTAATCCTAATGTAATATCAACTCTGTTCAGTTTGACAAGGTCAACCCTTATTTTTCTTGCAAACAGCGGAAGAAGTGACATTTTCACCTGAAAATCATCAGCGTTGAGGATTTGTTTCCCTTCAGGTGTCAATACAGCAAACCTTCCAACCCGTAAACCTGCCGTAAGCTTTGGTGTTGTTACTATTCTAAGGTTCTCGATTTCCGTACTCAAGCCGGTTGCTTTTGTTATCTCTTCCTTGATTGCCGGAAGATAAGATTTAGCAATCGGAGTTATTATAAACGGAAGTATTAAAAATGATACATAGATAAATAAAATAAAAATACCAAGACCAATACAGATTTTTTTTAGCATACTCACCTCTTTTTTTTAAATCTTATTTTAAATTAAAAATAAGATTTAAAAATCATCCGAAAGAATAAAATTGGAAATATCAAAAGCAGAAGAAAGAAAGGTGTTTTTATCCCGAACCGTTATGCGCTGGAGAGAGAACAACTTCTTATTCACTTATTGACTTAGTCACCTAATCACTTAATTTCTATTCACTAGTCACTTCACTACAAGCCGGAAGGGGAAGTGTAAAAAAGGGTGTCATTCCGGGCTCCGACCCGGAATCTATCAATGTTTATTTTGAATTGTGTTAAACTACTCCTTCCCTAGTTAGGACACTACTGTCCAGGATAATTTTGTATAAAAAACTGAAAAATGAGTAATGATATATGTTGTAACCAGAAGAAAGACAAAAGAGACAGTAAACTAAAATGTCATCCCGAACTCGTTTCGGGATCTTACCGGAAAACAAGTATAACGCCAAGTTGGTAAGATGCTGAATCAAGTTCAGCATGACAAAATAATTTATCATGGACAGTAATGGAACTCGTTTCAGGATCTTGCCAGAAAACAAGTATAACGCCAAATTGGTAAGATGCTGGAAGGGGTAAATATAAGTTAGTAGGCTTGACCAACAAGATATTCCGCTTGGGGTAAAGAGTTCATGGTGACGAGTTATTCTAAAGGCTTATTCTCTTATTTACTTATTAACTTATTCACTTAATCACTCAGTCACTCAGTCACTTAGTCACTATCTACAACCGACACCCACCTCAATCCTCCCTCACAAGGGAGGAAGATTATTTATCCTGGACAGTTGTGCCCAAATTGGGGAGGGGGAAAGGCTTATTCTCTTATTTACTTATTAACTTATTCACCTAATCACTTAGTCACTCAGTCACTTAATCACTTAGTCACTTATTTACTTATTCACCTATTAACTCAGCCACCTATTCACTACCCACACTTGCTCAATAGAATTATGGATGTTAAAATAACTTAGCTACGTATCGGACAATGAGAAAATGGCAGATAAAATAATAATATTTTCAGGCAAACAATATTCAGGTAAAGACACGGCTGCAAAGATTCTTATGGAAGCCATGCCGGGATATCGCCGTCTTGCGATGGGCGATATTATAAAACTTGAATATGCCAAAAAACATAATTTAACTTATGAAGAAATTGAAGCCAACAAGCCCAAATACAGACAAGGTCTAATCGACTTGGGTAATTGGGGGCGTGCTCAAAGTCCGGATTATTGGCTGGAAAAAATTATTTCTCAGCCCGGAAAAATCGTAGTTACTGATGTTAGAATCAAACACGAATACGAAGTTTTTAAATCCGCAGGGGCAATCGCTATCAGAATAGAAGCCTCAAGAGAAATCCGTGAGGCGCGCGGAGGTAAACTTATCGGCGAGAACGATGTTACCGAAGTTGATCTTGATAATATTCAAGATTGGGATTTTCTAATCGACAATAACACGGATTACGAAACATTGAGAAAAAATGTTCTAAAAATTGTTTCACAAATTCATTAAGCATTGAATACTACCTCCTTTGGATTAACTGTACTTACATTAATTTGCTGCGGAATTCCCTCTTTACTGTCTACAGGGTTTGTTCCATTGTTAGTTCCCCGCATGTGCTGAGCAACATACTTCCCGGACTGAGAGCCTGCCGTACTTAGCAATGCACCAATGACCCATCCTGATACCAAGCATTTTACACCCGGAACCAATCTCATTGCCAAAACGAGAGAAGAACCTAAGCCGGCAATGACAGGGAAGCCTACAGATAAAGCCCTAGAGGCTCTATCCTCTTTGGAATGAGCGGTTCCGACAGCTATTCCGCTTAAACCTAAACCCAGTATTGCGGATAAACCGTCTGAAAGCGCACTTCCAAGAACAAGGTCCCTCTTCTTATCAAAATATTCGGCACACTCGTCCCAATTTGATTTTCTTAACTTTTTAGTTGTTTTTGAAACAGATTTTTCCAGTATAGACCTCTCTTCCGGGGTTAATTTTGGTGCCAAAATATCAACAATATTTGTATAAAGCCCTTTATTATCAGCATTTCCGGCTATTTTATCAACAACGGCAGAACCGTCTTTGATAAGAGCATCCTTTTTTTGTTTAAGAATATCTTCTGCCCAGAAAGACATATTGTCCCCAATATGGTTTTTCCACTGTTTTGGATTGTGTTTTTCAAACCCGCTCCAGAAAACTCCAAAACGTTTTGCGAAATCAGTTTCCAGATTTGCCATTAACTCTTCCTGTTTATTGAGGCGTGAAACGGTATTAGCCTCAGAGAAATATTTCTTGACCGCAGAAATCTCGTTTAATTTTTCTGTTACAAGCCTTTTCTCTTCCGGAGAAAGCCTTTCCATATAAAGTTTAATTATATCCTCAGTTTTATTCATTTTTTTCAACGCGTTATTATATCCGGATGTAACCGTACTTCTGGAAACTTTATCAAACCCCTTTGTAATTAATTCGCAAGGCTTTTTCATAACGGTTGCGATAGCCGAGTGTATCGGCTTCCAGATTTTAAGCCAAACGCCGTCATCCGGCTTTTGCACCGCCTTTTTAGTAAGAAGATTTTGCAGCGCCATATCTTTCCCGGCATTGAATGTATTGGTAAAATTTAATGTCTTTAAGAGACCTTCGGACGTCTTTACTCCGGTGCTGTAAATTTTTCCCCAAAAAGTATTTTTCCCATTTTTTTCCAAACGAATTTTTGCTTTATTTTGCCATTCCTTAACACGAGTCATCAATCTTCCGGAAGACCTTGGGTTTAACAATGCCATAAAAGCTGAAACTACTACTACCGTGCTGCCTACAGCAATTGCGGTATTTCTGGTTTTCTTTTTCCTTTCATCCGTCGTATTTGGAGTCAATTTAGCTACTGAATCTTCAATAGTCTTTTGCACTACTTCAATAGGTTTTTCTAAAGGCGCAGAACTATCTATTGCCTTGAATTGAGGACGATATGCACAATTATTCAAATTATAGTAATAGTTATTACTAATCATTATTCAACCTTTGAAAAACCTGTCTACATTATTATAAAGTATTTTGCAAGCCAAAACTTGCTGCATTTTAAGTATTTCATTAAGACATGTTACAGATATAATAATAGGTATGAAAAAAGATTTTATAAAAATTTTTATTCAGGCAATCCTCACAGGTATTCTTACCGGAATTCTTGTTGTACTTTTTAGATTTGGAATCGAAAATATTTTTCATTTTGTAAAAATATTCTGTTATCCGCATCCCTTAATTTTTCTTACAATAACAACTCTGGGAGGATTAATTTCAGGACTCTTAGTTTGCAAGCTTGCACCCGAAACTTCAGGAAGCGGAATCCCTTATGTAAAAGCTGCTTTATTAAGAAGCGGAAAACTCATAAGAATAAGAACAATATTTGTTAAATTTTTTGCGGGTGTAATAGGTATAGGGACAGGGCTGTCTCTGGGAAGAGAAGGTCCGAGTGTTCAGATTGGCGCAGGAGCTGGCTCCTTTATAGGAAGGATTTTTAACCTCAAAGGAAATAATAGAGATAAACTTATAGCTTCCGGCGCAGGAGCTGCAATCGGAGCAACTTTCAATGCCCCGATTGCCGGAACTGTTTTTGTGCTGGAAGAATTAATACACAAATTTACCCCTTCAATGTTATTTCCCGCACTGGTTGCAACAGTTACAGCAGCAAGTATCGCAAGACACTTTATCGGGATAAATCCGGCTTTTAATATTTCACTTTCGCATATTGAAATTAATCTAAATATCTCTATTTTATGTATAGTTCTCGGATTATTCTGCGGAATATCAGGAGTTTTGTTCTCTAAAACAATATTTCTCTCTAATAAGCTTTATTCCGGAATAAGAATCCCTGACTATACAAAACCCGCACTTGCAGGATTGTTAACCGGACTCATTGGCTTGGCTCTGCCATATATTTTGTCTTCCGGAAACGGAACTGTAGAAATGCTTCTCGAAAACAAATTTCCGATAACAATGGTTTTAATAATCTTCCTCGCTAAATTCATTATTACTCCGCTTTGTTTCGGCTCCGGTGCTGCCGGCGGAATATTTTTACCTATGCTTATGCTTGGTTCTTTTTTAGGGTATATAACAGGTTATCTGGGAAATTTTCTCGGAGGAGATTTTAACCTGCTTGCAATATCCTCCCTCGGAATGGCGGGATTTTTAGCATCAGTTGCCAGAACTCCTATCACTGCCGTAGTTATGGTTTTTGAAATGACAGGCGGATATGATTGCATACTTCCGCTAATGCTTGTTGCCGCAGTCGCAGATTTAACCGCAGAAGGCTTTAATCACAAACCTATTTATGCCCAACTCGTAGTTAATCAGTATAAAACATCTTCCAGTGTTAATCTGCCGGAAAATGTCAGAATAAAAGATATAATGAATAACGTAAAAAGTTTTAAAAATAATACTCGAATTAACGAAATCTTAGATTTTATGAATAAAGAACATCACAGCGCTTATCCTATAGTTGATAAGCATGGTCGCTTGAGCGGAATAATCACAAAATCAGATATAGAAGATGCTTTAATAGATACAAAGATGAAATCAGTTACCGCAAGCAGAATCCTTGATATAAATCCGGTAACGGTTTACCCGGAAGATAATCTTTATACAGCTTATTACAGGCTGCATTCAAACTCAACAGAATGGGCTATCGTTGTCAACCGCAATAATGAGGTTTTAGGAATCGTTACGCGAGTTGATCTATTTTCGATTTAATCATCTTCATTTCTTCTCTCGTTAAATACGAAGCAAAACGCACAAATTCCTCCATTGCATCATTATAGGAATATTGCCCTCTTTCAACTTTTATCATCCATTCTCTTACTTCTTTTGTTATCATTCCACTCTCCGCTGCTATATTAAAGAGATGCCGACAGGTTATAGCTTGTCGGCATCTCTTTAAAATCAAATATTTTTTAAGCTGCAACAGCTTTCTTAGTGTTATTCTTTTTGTCTTCCCAGATTTCAATCAAAGTTGAGCAGAAGAATATACTTGAATAAGTACCAACCGCGATACCTATAATCATTGCCAGAACAAAGTCTTTTGTTGTTACACCGCCAAAGAAATACAATGCCGCCAATGTCAGCAATGTCGTTAAAGAAGTATTAATACTTCTTGCAAGAGTTTGGTTAATACTTGCATTCATAATTTCGCCGAAACTCAACTTTTTAGAATAATATTTTAAATTTTCTCTTACACGGTCAAATACAACAATGGTATCGTGAACCGAGAAACCGATTACCGTCAAAAGTGCAGTTACAAAAAGGGCGTCTATTTGCACATCATAAACCAATCCCAGTATAGAAAATACACCTAAAACAAAAATTGCGTCATGCACCAGCCCAAGTATAGCAGCAAGAGCATAATCAAATTGGAATCTGAATGTTAAATATGCAATAATCCCCAACAACGCAAGCGATAAAGCAATAAGAGAATTTTTAAATAACTCGCTTCCCATTGTAGGACCTACTGAAGAAACCTGCACCAAATCAGGCGATTTAAACTCTTTACCGACAATACTTGTAATCTTATCTACATCATTAGAATTCTCATCAATAAATTTTGTTCTGATTGAAAGAATTGCTTTTAAATCAGAGCCTTCCTGTGAATTAACGTTTATAACTTGAAGATAAGGATTCTCTATTCCGCCTTTTTCAAGATCTTGTCTGACAGAAGAAAGTCTATTATTAGTAATATCTTCCTTAACACCATACTGTAATGTTGTACCGCCGGTATAATCAATACCGACTTTTAAAGGCGTATGTGTCGGATAAACAACGGACGAATAAATCATTGCAACAATTCCAGGAAGCAATAATACTGCAGTTATCGCCAAGAATAAGAATCTATATTTTACAATATCTAATTTTATTTTCATAATTACCTACTTTCCTCCGATACCTAATCCAATATCCCGAATTTAGCTTTTTCCCGCTTAGTTTCAACAGCCTGAAATCCTTCGCCGATTTCATCTTTCCTGATACCAAACCATTCAGGATGTTTTAAGTTGCCTGTTCCAAATATTAGATGCATGAAGTTTCTGGTTATTGTAATCGCACTGAACATAGAAACCATAACACCAATTGCAAGAGTCAGAGCAAACCCTTTAACAATACTTGTACCGCAGAAATAAAGAATAATACAAGTAATAATTGTAGTCATGTTTGAATCAAAAATACTTGTAAATGCTCTGTCAAAACCGGAATTAATAGCTGTAAATAATGTTCTTCCAGCCTTTAATTCTTCTTTTGTTCTTTCAAAAATCAAGATATTAGCATCTACTGCCATCCCGATACTCAGAATAAAACCTGCTATACCTGCAAGAGTAAGTGTTACAGGAATAGCTTTAAACAGAGCAAAAAGCATCAATCCATATATAACAAGCGCAACATCCGCAATCAGACCGGGTGCGCGGTAGTAAAGCGCCATAAATATCATAACAAACCCTAAACCAATTGCACCCGCAATCTTTGATTTAGCAATACTGTCAGCTCCCAGAGTAGGTCCTACTGTATTTTCTTCAACAATTTTAGCCGGAACAGGAAGCGCTCCCGCATTCAGCAAATCAACCATTGTTTTAGCTTCTTCATAAGCAAAGCCGCTGTCACCGCCGGAAATTTGTGCTCTGCCTCCTGGGATAGGCTCTCTGATTACCGGAGCAGACTGAAGCTCACCGTTAAAGAAGATTGCCATTTGCTGCCCAACCATTTCTTTGGTTAAAGAAGCAAATTTCTTTGTACCATTATCATTGAACTCCAAATCTACAACCCATTGCCCATTTGGAGAGGTGCTCAAATTAGCTTTAGACAAATCTTTACCCGTAAGTCCGGTAGTTTCCCAAGTTTCAACACCATTTTTTAAAACCGGACGTCTAAAATCCAGTTCAGCAGTTTCGCCCAAATATGCTTTAGCCTGGTTCAGGTCAGACACGTCAGGAATTTCTACAACAAGTCTTTTATCTCCGGACCTTTGTACAACAGTTTCGGAGACACCGAGTTTATTAACACGGTTCTCTATTGCAAACTGCAAACTCGACATCATATCCGGTGTAACCACACCATTTGCCGGGCTGGCTTCAAGAACCAATCTCGATCCGCCGACTAAATCCAATCCTAATTTTGTAGGTTTTACAGCTATTGTTATTATTGAAGCTATCACAATAACTACAATAAGCCAAAACAGTATCAGTTTGTTTTTCATTTTATATCTACCCCTTATTAATATATGAATATTTTATCAAAAAACTTGTTAAAAAATCTTACCCCGGTGACTAAATAGCATCCAGTGTAAAGATTAATTCCGCTCTTTCAGACTTAGTCAACTCGACAAGAGGCTGTCTGACATAGTCTTCAATAATTTCTCTGTAAGCCAGAGCGGCTTTAACAGGAACCGGATTCGGCGCCATAAATAATTTTTTAAAAATCGGATATAATTTGAGATGCATATTTTTTGCAGTCATAACATCACCCGTTTTAAAGTTTCTTATCATTGATTTAATTTCTTTGCCAAACAAATGAGAAGCAACAGAAATTACCCCATGAGCACCTAACGAAAGCATTGGCAGAGTCAGGCTGTCGTCTCCTGAATATATTGCAAAATCTTGAGGCAAAGAACTTCTCAGCTCGCTAATCATATCCATATCCGGAGAGCTTTGTTTTAAAGCTACAATATTAGGAAAATTTCTTGCAAGAGTCTTAACCGTGTCTGCACTCATATTAATACCTGTTCTTGAAGGAATGTTATACAGAATAATCGGTAAGTCCACAGATTTTGCGATTTCTGAAAAGTGTTCAATAAGACCGCTTTGAGACGGCTTATTATAATATGGGACAACGGAAAGGATTGCATCTGCACCTTCTTTTTCTGCTCTTTTTGACATCATAACCGCAGTTTTTGTGCAATTTGAACCGGCTCCCATAATTACTTTACCGTTTCCGCTTACTGCACGCTTAACACTGCTCAAAAGTTCAATTTCCTCATCAAACGTAAGAGTAGGAGATTCTCCGGTCGTTCCTGCTACTACCACAGCATCAGAACCGGTGTTAACAAGTTGATATGCAAGGATTTCCGCTTTTTCATAATCAACCTCACGTTTTTCATTAAAAGGTGTTACCATTGCGGTTATAACTTCGCCTGCATCATATCTCATCTTTTATTACTCCTTATTATCTTTTTAATTTTACATCAAAATATATATTCGCTGCAAATTAATCAAGTTCTCTAAATTCATGAACCTCAAAAGTATCACCCGATTTTTGGAAGAGTCCAATTTGTGAAGTTTCAAACTTTTGAATTGCATTAAATCCATACCTGTAAGCTGTATCTGAGCAAGTACTAATTTTGTTTATAAATTTTAAATCTATTAACTCTCTAAGCTGCTCATTTTCTTTAACAAGATCGTTACCCAGAACTTGTACACAAATAATATAATCAATAGGAGCAGTCGAGTGTAAAAGTTTAAAAAACACCTCTAAAACACTGTCTATTGTCGCAAAATTTCCAAATGAGTACAAAAATCCGCCTTCATACTTGGTTGGAGATATCCCAAGCTTTTCAATCAGAAATTTATTCATTATTTTATTTTGCTCGTCAAGATCAACATTAATCCCTCTATTATTAAATTTAGGTTTCACGGATGTTGATACATAAATGTTATAACGTCTTAATCTTGCCTGTTCATTTGTCTGAGTCTTAGCCAATTGTTCATTAAAAGCTTTTTCTTCTATCTTTTTTACTTCTGTATAACCGCTTATATAAACTTCTTGAACAAAATTTAAGAGCTTATACAGACAATGATCTACTAAATACAAAATTAGATATAACAGAAGTGCTATAAAATATTTAAATTCAAACTTGGCGCCAAAAAAATCCAACGAATTATTCGAAAATACACCGCCAGCATCCACAAAAGAAGCAAGAACAGGTCTGAAAAAATTTAAAAATCCCATTTCATTCCCTGTAAGATTTTCTATCCAGAAAAGCAGGTGTAACAATATGAAGAAAACAATAATGATTTTTAGAAATTGCAGAAAACTTTTAAAGAAACCAAACGTTCCCAAGACATATTTATGCATCTAATTTCCCTCCAAGTATATATTATCAATTAATCTTACATTCTCTACTCTGCATGCGATAAGAACAATAGTATTATCATCCGCAGCAGTCTTATCCTCCAAGTTTTCTCTATCTACAAACTCTAAATATTCCAAATCATGTTTCTCACTGAGGTAGGCATAAGAAGTCTCCTTTAAAGCCGCAACATCTGTTATTCCCTTTTTATAGCAAGCTTTGATGTTATTCAGAATTTTGCTCAACACAAGAGCATCTTTTTTGCCTTCCTCTGTTAAATACTTGTTTCTGGAGCTAAGTGCCAAACCTGATTCTTCTCTTACAATTGGACATTGAATGATTTTAACAGGTACATTCAAATCCCTAACCATTTTTTTAACTATAATTACCTGCTGTGCATCTTTTTGTCCAAAGAATGCATAATCAGGCTGAACAATGTTAAATAATTTTAGTACAACCGTGCAAACCCCGTCAAAATGCCCTACTCTGGTTTTCCCGCAAAGTTTATTAACATAGAAAAACGGCGGACATACATAAGTTAATATATCATTAGACAACCTGCCCTCATCTCCGTACATCTCTTTCGGAACAGGGGCAAAAACTATATCAACTCCATTTTCTTTGCACAATTTCTCATCTGCCTCAAGAGTTCTCGGATACTTATCAAAATCTTCCGAAGGTCCGAATTGTATAGGATTTACAAAAACCGAAACTACAACTTTATCACAAGTTGCTTTAGCTTTTTTTATCAAGCTTAAGTGTCCGGCATGCAGCGCTCCCATTGTAGGAACCAACCCGATTGTTAATCCTTCTTTTTTCCAATCTCTTATATTTTTCTTAACCTCTTCAATTTTATTTAACAGCATTGAGTTTCTCTCTTTCTTCTGTATTCAATTCAAAAGACTGCTCCTCAGACGGGAAAATACCCTCTTTTACCTCGGATAAATATTTATCCGCAGCATTATAGATAATATCATGAAGATTTGCATATTTCTTGACAAACTTAGGAGTAAAATCCGTAAATTTACCCAAGATATCATCAATCACAACAATCTGCCCGCTGCATCCTGCACCTGCACCTATGCCTATCGTCGGAATTTTTAGGTTTTTTGTAATATATTCGGCACTCTGAGCCGGCATTAATTCAAGTACAACTGCAAAAGCTCCGGCATCTTGAAGTTTTAAAGCACTTTCAAGAATTTTTTCCGTAGTATCAGCACTCTTACCCTGAATTTTATATCCGCCTATTGTATTCAGCAATTGAGGAGTGAAGCCTAAATGCCCAAGAACCGGCATTCCGGATTCAACGCATCTGCTTACAAGGTTTACAATATAATCATTACAGCCTTCAAGCTTGACAGCAGAAGCTCCGGCTTTAATCATTTTTCCGGCATTTTCAAGCCCTTGTTCAAAAGATATATTATAGCTCATAAATGGCATATCACCGATAACGAAAGAATTCTTAGCACCGCGCGAAACTGCTTTTATAAAAATAAGCATTTCCTCTAAGTTAACACCGTAAGTATTTTCGTACCCTAAAACCACTTGAGCAAGAGAATCGCCGACTAAGATACCGTCAATATTAATTTTTTCAAGAATTTGTGCCGTTGAATAGTCATAGGCAGTAAGCATAGCGATTTTTTCGCCTTTATCTTTCAATTTTTGGAATGTACTTACCGATTTTTTTACCATAACTATTTCCGTAACGACTTTTTATACCAGTAATAAACAGCTCTTGCAACTCTATTTGAACTATGTCTTACAAGCCCTTCTTTACTTTCTTGAATAAGTTTTTGAGTTACAACAGATATTCCTGTCGGCGCAATATTTTCCATATCAAGCCTTACAGGAATAGAACCGCTCTTTGCATATCCTTCTGAAATATTATCCGGGAGAGAGTCATTTACAAGCACCGCATCAATAATTTTTCTTCCGCCGGCATGGCTAATCAAAGCATTAACATGGCTTGCTACAGAATAATTATCTGTTTCGCCCGGCTGGGTCATAATATTGCAAACATAAATTTTTCTTGCATGAGATTCGTCTATAGCCTCTGCAATACCTGACACAAGGAGGTTAGGAATTACACTCGTATATAAACTGCCCGGACCTAAAATTATTAAATCTGCTTCATGGATAGCCGCGATAACCTCCGGCAAAGCTCTGCAAACCTCCGGCTCAGTAAACAAACGCTGAATCTTTCCATGAGCTTCAGGAATATTAGATTCCCCTTTTATAATTCTGCCGTCTTCAAATTTTGCAGCAAGCTTCATATCATCAAGTGTTGCAGGAAGCACAACCCCTCTAATATTCAGAACATTTGACGATTCTTTAACCGCTCTTACCATATTTCCGGTAATAGCACATAATGCGGTTAAGAAAAGATTCCCAAAGCTGTGCCCTTCAAGCCCTTCTCCGGCTTTGAATCTATATTGGAACAGCTTCGTAATTAAGTCTTCGTCATCTGCCAATGCAGCTATACAATTCCTTATATCACCGGGAGGAAGCACTCCCATTTCTTCTCTTAATCTGCCTGAACTTCCGCCGTCATCACCCACTGTAACCACAGCAGTAATATTATTTGTATACTTCTTTATCCCTTTCAAAAGCATCGAAAGTCCGGTACCGCCGCCAATTGCAACGATTTTGGCACCTTTATTCAATTTACTCCTGCGATAAAGTCTCTCTAAAAGGGAGTTATTTCCCTTTCGAGAATCCATATCCATAATCGAAAGCGTTGTTTTTTGCCAGCCCTTAAAAAATATTCCGGCACCTAAAATAACAAATGCTATTGCAAGAATATTGGAAGGCAATATCATAGCAGCTTTTCTTATTAATTCCATTGTTTGATAGACAGGTCGTATATCAGCAAGAATAAGAAAACCCAAAACTATTAAAATTGAACCCAAAAATATTAAGAAAAGCCATCTCTTTACGTTCAATCCGGGAATTAACCAACCTACGTCCTTAGCAACTTTTACATTATTTTTTAAATTGAATGTCATTTTTAATCCACCCAGCCGGAAACTTTCGCATTATTATAATTTACAGGTGACGGCGTAATCAAACCCCGTGCCTGTTGGATAAGTTCTAACGAATTTTTGTATTTGTTTGAAAAATGTATTGTAGCAGCTTCCACAAAACTCATCCCGCCCAAATTATTTCGTATTTGAGAGGTATGAATAAAATGCTGCAATCTTTTTATTAAGTCAAAGTTATTTGTATTATCTTCTTTTGAATAATCTATTGTAAGGTCAGCATTATACGTTTTTTCAAGCATAATCTCGCCTGCAGCTTGAACTCCGGTATAATCGGCGACTTTAGATGTTATATCTCCTGCCGGTGCATAATAAATCAGCCAATCTGAACATTTTTTAACAGCTTTCGCTATAGCACATGAAAATGAAAAATCTTCCCCAGCCAATTTATACATCGCACCATGAGGGCGGACATGTTCAATACTCAAGCCGTAAGCTTTTGCAAAAGCCATAATTGCACCGACCTGATAAACTACTAACGCCTCAAGTTCATCTTCTTTCAACTCTACCGGTCTATAACCAAACCCTTGAATATCATTAAATCCGATATGTGCACCTATAGCAAGATTTTTTTCTTTTGCTTTCAAAAGAGCTTCCTTTATAGTTACAGGATCACCGGCATGAAAACCGCATGAAATATTTACCGAACTGACATAATCCAATAATTCAAATTCATTATTGTTTTTATAAATACCGTATGCCTGTGCTAAATCACAGTTAAAATCTATATTCTTAATTGATTTTCTCTCTAAAACGTCTTGCATTGCTATCTCCATTTATATTGATTATACAACCAACAGAGATTATTTATACATAAAGTAAATTTTTGTTAATTTAATTAAATTTGGAAGAAGAAAAAGCATTGCAAGTTTTTCTGTGGAAAGAGAGGTCTATCGTCTCTCATTACTTAATACCCTCGGAAATTGTTCATAAAACGATAGCAAAAAGCTAAGCCGGGAGCGTATTTAAGTGAACAATTTCCGAGAAAAATCATTTACTTAGCCCACCTCCCGCCAAACGTAAATTTTTGTTAACACATCGTTTATTTTAATCAATTATTCATTAAAGAAATACTTTATAGAACTATAGTGTAGTTTGTAATGAGTGTGACGGTTGAATGAATTTTAATTACAATATCCCTCAGTTTAATTTAAATCTCCCGAAGGTTCAATTCAGAAGCGCTGTGCCGGCTTATGAACCAAATGGAGTATCTTTCAAAGACACTTTTACCAGCAACCCTCTTTATGATAATTTTGGCACCAAATCTGAAATTGAAGCCGAAATTAAATCCAATCCTAAAATTAAAGAACTTTTAACACAACATGGTGTTCCTGCTAAAGTAAACATTGAAGAGCTTAATAAATTGAGACAAGGACATTTGCAAGATACTCGTATTACTGCAGCAAAAATATATTCCTCTCTGCCGCAAGAATTAAAAAAAGAAGCTAATCTTTCCGACATCCAACAAGCAGCCATGTTTCACGATTACGGAAAGGTTTTAATACCTGATTCCATTTTAAATAAAGCAGGACATTTGACAGAAGAAGAACGTGAAATTATGCAGCTACACTCAGAACTGGGTTATGAACTGTTAAAAAATAAAAATCTTAGCAGCAATGCCCTGGGGCTAATAAAATACCACCACCAAACCCCGGAAGGAAACGGTTATCCCGTCGTTAATGATAATTTTATTTACGGAATTGATACACAAATATTAAATGCGGCAGATAAATATGCAGCATTGAGAGAAAAAAGGAGCTACAAGGATGCTCTTTCCAGAGAAGAAGCTCTTGAAATTATAAAAGAAGATGTTAAAAACGGTCTAATTTCACAAGATGTCTACAACGCCTTGGAAAAAGCCGTTTAAATCCACAAGCCGAAAACACAGAAAAGCGCGGTCCGAATTGAAGATTCGGACCGCGCTTTGTACAAAATTATTTTAATACTTCAAACAAGGCATTAACGACATCAGGATCCCATTTAACCCCGGATTCTTCTTTCATAATTTTAAGAGCTTCTTCTTTTGACATAGCATCTCTGTATGATCTGTCGGAAGTCATAGCTGTATAAGCATCCGCTACCGCGATAATTCTTGAGCCAAACGGGATGGAATTGCCGCTCAAACCTTCAGGCTCTCCTCTGCCGTCCCAGCGTTCTTTATGGTAATGGATATAAGGAATTACTTCTGATAAGAAATTGATATTCATCAGAAGATTAACTCCGACATTCGGGTGGTTTTGGAGTTTATCCCAATCTTCTTTTGACAGCTTGCCTTTATTAGCAAACAAAGATTCAGGAAGAGTAATTTTGCCTATATTCTGCAAAAGTCCGGCATAGTAAACGAGATCTGTAGTTTTTTCGTTTAAACCAAGCTGTTTACATAATTTTTTGGATAATTCCGCAGTGTTTTGAGAATGTGAAACTTTATACTGACCTTTTTCATCAACCGCCTTAGCAAGTTTTTCGACAAATGCCTGCTGCCAAGTTCCCAAATCACCGATAAGGGCGGTGAGTTCAGCTCTCATGTGCTGAAGTTCCTCAGGAAGAACCGACGGATCATTTATCAAGTCTTCTGTAATCTCTACAGTTTTTTGGAGATGCATTGAAGTGCCAAAGAGTCTTGCAATTGTCTCCAAAAGGTTCATATAGGCTCTTTTTATTGTCTTTTCCCTATAGTTTTCAATAACAATAACACCCACAACATAAGCATTGTTATGCATTGGAACAACTGCCAGGGATTTTACATCGAATTCTTTAAGCTCATATTTTGGTACAAAATTTTCCAGGTCGCTCACATTTTTTATCTGAACTTTTTCAAGGGTATTGAATGCCTTAACAACAATCGACTTGTCATCTTTTGAATATCCCAGTTTCTTAGCGTAAATATCTTCATCAAACTCTATTGAAGAACCGACAAGACCCAAGAATTTATCATCAAAGCTCAACCCGCGTGTAAATTCTCTGGTAAGGTAAATATGACACGCATCGACATCAAGAATCTGGGTAAGAGTCTTGGCAATAGAATTATAAACAACATACTCGTCTTTGGAATCAAATCCCAGAACACATAAAGTATTATTAAGAGAATATATTGAAACCAGTTCTTTAAGCTGTGATTTTAGTCTTGTGGACTTGTCTTTCACATCTTTACCAATTTTGTTCGCCAATTCTTCGGAAATCAAATACTCTGATACGAAATCACCCATATTAAGAGCAAATATTTCTTCAAGCGGATCATTTTCCATAATATCAAGAGTTCTTGAAAAAAGTGATGCTCCCATTTCTTCTTTATCTGTCATACCGTTTCCTTCCTACATAGAGTTTCTTATGTTCTATATAACGGCAAAAATTTTCAAAACTTTAGCGTTTTTTTCAAATTTTATACTTTAGTTGGAAAAATATTATACCAAGTACGTAAAATCAAGACTTTATACCCTTTACAAAACTCAACATTAAGCAAATTTTTTATTTTTGTGTTTTAAATAAATAACCCTATGAAAATCCAAACAAGTAACAGTAAGATAAATTTTAATGCCGGACTCACTTCTAAAATGAAGAGCGAGATAGCACACTGTGATATCCCTAAAATATCAAATGTTTTTACAAAGGCGGGTATAGTTACTGATTTTAAGAAAAATAAAACAATTGCCTGGTGTTCTCTTAAAACTTTGGAAATAATTCAAGAATTGAATAAAAAATTCAGGCTGAAATTAGCATTGCCAAAAGGAATTATTGTTGAAGATTTTAATAACTTAAAAACTTCAACAAAAAACTCATTAGGTTTTTGCAACTCAGAACCGTCCGAACTCTATTTTGGAAATACTATCGTTCCGGAAAACGTCATTTTTTTCAATAGCTTTGAAAAATACGAAAAAGACGGTATAAATCCGCTTTGGGATAATTTAGATTCTATGTCTGATTTTTATTACAGAGATAATGTTTCGGCAACTGATTTCTTTTTAGAAACATTCCTGCATGAATTTGTACATGTAATGCATCAGAATAATATAGTTAAAAAAAGAGGTAATGAACGTTTTTTAAGAGCAATACCGAGAATTATTTCGGAACAATATTGGATAAATTTCAAGAAAAAATATCATGCCGGACTTTCACAAATTTGCAACTATGCCACAACCAATCCGATGGAAGCTGTTGCTTGCGACTTTTCAAAGCGTATTATAGATAGTCTGGATAGAAATACTCTTAAACCAAAGTATAATTTCTTTAAAGAAAGCCCTTACCCCAAAAGAAACCTGTTCAATATTTTTAAAGATGAACCGGAATTAAATACTGCATTAAGAAACTTTTGGAACGGAAAATTTGATATCTAGACTTGTAAAAGAATTAAATTTTCACTAAAATAGAATATAAACAGGGCATATCTTTCTGTCAGAAAAAGGGGTCTTAATGAGCGAAAAGAAAAGAATACTTATTGTAGATGACGATACGGAGATTCGTGATTTACTGGAGTTTGATATAGCATCAAGCGGCTATTTTGTTGATACGGCATCAGACGGGATGGAAGGGTTAAATAAGGCTCTGAATAATAAGTATGACCTAATTTTACTGGACGTAATGATGCCAAAGATGAATGGATTTGATGTTTGCAAAAACATACGTCAGGCAAAAATCAATGTTCCAATTCTTATGCTTACGGCAAAAGGCACAATAGGAGACAAAACAAGCGGATTTGACAGCGGAGCTGATGATTATTTGGTTAAGCCTTTTGATGTCCAGGAAGTTCTATTAAGAATCCGGGTGCTTCTGCGAAGGAATCAGCCTCAAGTTGAAAATCCAGGCTCAACCGAAATACTTGATGTCGGAGATATTGAAATATTGCCGGATTCTCTTGAAGCTGTCATATTGAATAAAAAAGTTAAGCTAACACCGACAGAGTTTGAAATTTTGTACTGTCTTACTCAGCATTTTAATAAAGCAGTGACTCTTGCCACCCTTTTGGAAGAGGTTTGGGGATATGACAGCGATGAAGATGTAAGGATGCTAAGAGTTCATGTAGGCGGTTTGAGAAATAAAATAGAGCCGGAGCCTAAAAATCCTAAATATCTTCATACTGTAACAAATGTCGGATACAAATTAACTCCTTTTGGAGAATAGAATGGCAAAATTTTTCAGTCAAAGACATTTAAAAATAGCTGAACAAATTATTATCGTAATATTTTTTGCGGTAATTATTCCGATGTCTATTTCCGGAATTATTATAAATAACGTAAACCAGCAATCAAACAGAGCACAGTTAAGAGCAGCTGCGGTTATGATTGCAAATATTGTATCAGAAGAAATAGACGTCTTTGTCACCTCTGTTAATAATGAATTAGACCAGCTTTCTACTACTCTGGATTATTACAATTCTCCGCAGAAAGATGAAGAGTATTTGGAACATACAAAAAAGAATCTTTCATTTTATAAAATACTTAAAATTATCCCGCCGGAAGAGTTAGAAATATACAACAAATATGACCTCGAAGATAATTATGCTGTTTTTGAAAGAGAACTTAGCGACGGAAATTATCTTGTTGCAGTATTGGATATTCAGGATTTAAAAGAAAAAATTTTTAAAACAGTAAGCCAGGATAAAAGACAGATATATGTTTTAGAGGGCGAAAATAACAGGCTTCTATCTTCAATAAATTATACGGAAGATATTTTTAAAGCAAGCCTGGAACAGCTTCCTGCCAAACTTGAACCGGACAAACCGGTTATATACGGGGATGTTAAAAACCAGCCTCTTGTTTATTTAAAAAAGACTGACCCGGATGTAACAATTATTGTTAATACCACTGAAGATATTAAAAAACACACCATTGACTATAACAGGGACAAAATTATGCTTTCAATTATTATTACTGTTCTTGTTGTATTCTTTGTTGTGGGCTTGTATACTTCCTATCTTTATATAAACATAAGACAATTATTTAAGGCAATTATAGCCATCTCCAAGGGAAATTACGAACGTCGAATAAGACTCCTAACCAATATTTTTACTCCTTTTGAGATTATATTCCTTGCAAATGAATTTAATCGGATGGTAAAACAAATTCATAAATCTTATATCCAGTTAAAGAAAAAGAATAAAGAACTCAAACAGCTTAACGAATTTCGTTCTAATATGATAGATACCGTAAGCCACGAACTCAGAACACCGCTTACAAGTATTCAAGGATATACCTCAAGACTCTTAAGACAAGATATTGAAATAGACGAGGAAACAAAACAAAAATCTTTAAAAATAATCAAAAGACAATCCGAAAGATTAAAAAGAATGATAGAGGATTTACTTGTTATACCTGATATTGAAGGGGCAAGACTCAATTTCAATCTTAAGCCTGTTGCACTTAATTCAGTTATAGAAAATTCAATTACTCTGGTAAAAAATGACCAAAAGAAAGAGATAATAAATAATACGGAAAACTGTAATGTGGAAATTTTAGCAGACAATGACAGAATAGAACAGATTTTTGTTAACCTTATAGAAAATGCTATTAAATATTCTAAAGAAGATACTCCGATTACAATTGACTGTGAAGAAAGAGAAAATCGGGTTGTTATAAGTGTAAAAAATGATTATGACATTATTCCGAGAGAAAAGTTAAAAACTCTGTTCGATAAATTTACAAGAATAGACGACAAAACTACAAGAACTACACGCGGCACAGGATTGGGCTTGTTTATTGTAAAGGGACTTGTAGAGGCTATGAACGGCGAAATAAGGCTCTATTCCAACGAAGAATGCGGGTTCTGCGTAAAGGTCTATATGCCAATTGCTGTTAAAGAGGAGTTTTATAATGTACAATAACATCTTAACACTTATAGTTATGGGAGGTATCTTATTTTACTTGGTACAATACGAAGGTATGAATTTAAGCTTCGCTGCAGCCTTTTTCGGATTTGTCCTTTTAATTTTCGTACTTAGATTTCTAACCGATGTTAATCTTACTAAGAATCTCAGTACAACATCTAAGCAAATGATTGAACAGTATGGCAAACCTTTGGAAACAAAGATGCTGTTTTATTGCTGCAGCAAAAAATATTCTTCTTCGCATTACATCAAACATACCAATGTAAAAGCCAAACTCCATATATATGAAACTTTTACGGCAGTAGAACTGTGTAATCGTGTGGGAATGATTACGAAAGATAATATAGTTTTTGATGATTTACCGGCTAAAACATCTTTCGGAATCAAGCTTAATGAAGGTTTGATTTATTTTTATGCCCTGCAAGATATTAATTCAATAATAAAAAGTAAACTAGAAACTAATTAAATTGGAGAAAAATGCCTAGACTTCCGGAGTATTTAAAAAGACCTATAATAGATACTGAAAAAACAAAAACTGTAAGAAGAATTTTAAAATCCAAGTGCCTTAACACAGTTTGCGAAGGTGCCAGATGCCCTAATAAGAGTGAATGTTATGCGGCTAATACTGCAACATTTCTGATTATGGGTAATGTTTGTACCAGAAACTGCCGGTATTGTAATATTTCTCCCGCCCGTCCCGAACCGCTCGATAAAGATGAACCAAAACACGTAGCGGAAGCGGTTAAAGAGCTGGGACTTAAATTTGCGGTTATAACTTCTGTTACGAGAGATGATTTACCGGACGGAGGCGCCGGGCATTTTAAAAATTGTATCGAAGAGATTAGAAAAATTTCGGATGCTAAAATCGAAATCCTTACGCCGGATTTTAAAGGGGATAAGAAGGCTTTGGATATTATTATTGAAGCTCATCCCGATGTTTTTAACCACAATATTGAAACTGTTCATTCTATATTTAAAACTGCTCGTCCGCAAGGAAATTATGATACATCCTTAGAAGTTTTAAAATATATAAAAGACAATTCTGATATTATAACCAAATCCGGTTTTATGGTAGGACTGGGTGAGACTCCAGAGGAGATAGAAACAATTTTATGTGATTTAAACAAAGCCGGAGTGGATATTGTAACCATAGGGCAATATATTCAGCCTTCTAAGCAGCATCTTGAGGTAGCAAAGTATTATACTCCGGAAGAATTTGATGAACTAAAAAAACTGGCACATAAGATTGGAATAAAAAGTTATCAAATCGGACCGCTGGTAAGAAGCTCTTACCATGCTTCATTCTCATTTGAAGACGTGCGATAAAAAGATTAGAGTATTGCCGGAAATTTAAACTCCGGTATTTTATATTCACAAGGGTTTAAATTAGACAAGCTTTCAAAACCTTCACGAATATTCTGCCCGTCCAATTCCAACAATGGAAAACCGGTCTCTTGAGCAAGAGTTCTGACTTTAACATCATAATTTATCCCGAGAACTTTTATTCCTGATTTTATTCCGGCAAGACACGCATGAAATCTCATACCTACAAGATATTCAAGAGAAGAAATTTCATCTATAGCTTCCCGTACTGTCAAATTTTTTAAAATTCGTGCATTAATACCTTTTGACATAAACTTTTCCAGAACAGGTAAATCAATGCTGTCCTGAAGGGAAATCAATACAATTTCTTGGTCTTTAAACCTTTCTTTTATCCCATCTGCAAGTTTATCCAAAAACTCATCTGTTAATTGTTCGCAATACCGCAGCTGAACGCCAATTCCGTGCTTTTCTTTTAATTGCGGCATTTCCATCCCTAGTACCGGATCCGCTACGAGTTCGGATGAAATATTCCATTCTGCAAGCATTTTCCAGGAATTAATATCACGTACGGAAATATAAGAACATCTGCGTAGGACAAACTTTGTTAACAATTCACCTATCTTTGTTCTAAAAGGAGTAAATCCTTGTGCAAAAATAACAACTTTCTTATTAAACAAAAGCGCCGTCATAATTATCAGCAAGTAATAAAAAAGACTACGAAGGCTTGTAACATCCTGTAAAAGGCTCCCCCCGCCCGAAACTAACACATCTGATTCAAGCAACGGCTGCAAAAAATCAAACATCCCCGCGGCATCTACACCATAAAGATATTCGGTTTTTTTAGGATTAGAAGATATCAGAGTTATTTTTTCAGCTCCGATATTTTTCAAATGTTTCACAAGAACCCCGGCAATAGCCTCATCACCGAAATTATCAAACCCGATATATCCGGATACTACGTATTTTGCCATTAAACATTCTCCAGCACAGCCTGCTTGTATGGTATTGCTTGTATAGCTCCATAATTTTGAGTTTGCAGCCCGGAAACTACAGCCGCAAATTTTGCCGCATCTAAAGGTGCATATCCATTTGTTATCGCATACAAGAAACCGCCGTTAAACACATCCCCGGAAGCCGTTGTATCTATTGCTTTTTGGGTATTATAGAATTCAATGAAATTAATTTCTCCGTTATATCCAATATAATATCCTTTATCAATATGTGATTTTATCACCACAATTTTGACACCCTTATCCCATAAATGCTTTATAACCTTATCTGCGGATTCAATTTCATAAAGTTTAAATGCATCATTTTTAAAGCTTAAGAATATAATGTCAGTATAATCAATAATCTCTTCAAAAAATTCTCTTGTATCGGCAGAATTCATAAAACACGAAGTATAATTCGGATCATAAGCTGTCATCACATCATTTTCTTTAGCACACTTGAAGGTTTCACGTACAAGTTCCCTTGAGCCGGCTGAAAGTGATTGAATAACTCCGGTTGAATAAACAAGTTTGAGTTTTTTTATGCAATCTTCGTTCAAGTCATCTATAGAAAGCTTAGAGGCAGCTGTTTTTCTCTTATAATAAAGAATCTCTTTGTTTTCCGGAGTCTTTGATACAATATACATACCGTTTTGTTCATCGTTCGTTTTAATCAGAGAAGTATCAATGTGCTCCTTTTGAAGCGAAGATAAAATAAATTCGCTAAACCCGTCATTACCAACCTTCGTAATATAAGTTACATTTCCTCCCAAACGAGCAATAGCAACAGCAGTAGTAACCGTATCACCGCCAAAATATTTGTTAAGAGTAGAAGTATCCGCAAGTGTTCCATTAGCAGAAAGTTCAATCAGACACTCGCCTATTATAGCTATATCTATTTTTTGCTCCATTTAGTATAATCCCTTACTTCACTTAGAATTTCTTTAGTGCGCTGAGTAATCTCATTCGGAGTAAATCCCAGGTAGAAATCCCTTCCAACTCCGACGGCTGCAGCACCGGCATTAATATATGTAACAACTTCACTCAATTTTACATTAGCTGTAGGCATAAGATTTAAAAACGGCATTTGTCTTAACACATTCTCTATATATTGAACACCGCCCATTGCCTCTACCGGAAAAAGTTTAATAAGCGGTATTCTGGATTTCCAAGCATTGTACGCTTCATTTGCGGTAGAAGTTCCCGCAATAAAAGGCACACGCAAATTTTTAGAAATTTTGACAAGACTCATCTGGAAAATCGGTGAAGCAAACAGTTTTGCACCTGCTTTCAGAGCTGCTTCTGCCTGATAGGAAGTTATAATTCCTCCTGCACATACTACCGCTGATTTAGAAACCTCTTCTATAGCTTTGTAAATAGAAGTATTTTCAACATTAATTTCCAGTACCCGTATTCCGCCGTTTATAAGAGCTTTTGCTATTTCTACAGCCTTATCGGCATCTGCACATCTTATAATCGGATAAACCTTATCTTCGGCTATTATGTTTATATAATTTTCAACCATATATATGTATCCTTTTCCCCGAAATTATTATATCATAAACATGTAATTATTAAGTTTGAAGGTTTAAATTATTGAATAAAGTTAAACTTATACTTTCATTTATTATTATCGCACTTGTATTCATTTTTGTCTCGTATGTAACATATAATACTGCGGAAGCAAAAGCTTATGATTACATGATAAAGCACGTGACCGCCGCAAAACTGCCATTTGACAAATATAAACAAGTTTACGGAAGCGACGATATTGTTCTTGTAATGATTGATTCAAAAACCGTTGAAAAATATCGCTGGCCCTGGAAAAGAGAAACTAATTGCAAACTTTTTGAATATTTACACAAGACAGGAGCAAAAGTTGTAGTACATGATTCTATCCTCGCAACTTTAGACAAAGATAATCCGGTGTCTGATAAAAAATTCTTTAACACTCTAAATAAATTTGATAATCTTGTTGAAGGATTCATGCCGGTTATAAAAAACTGGGATAACCCCCAAAAAGGAAAAGTCTATGATTCCCGATTCGGAGAAAAGTTCTCAATCAAAGTTACCGATAAATCCGTACAAACCCCGGATTTATACGGAAGCATGATGACTTTTCCTGAACCGTACTTTGATGTTGTAAAATACGCAGGCTCTGTATCAATGCTTCCGGGATTCATTAACGGCAATCTTGCAAGCTGGTCCAGAGATGAAATCTATAGAAATCATGAATACATTTTTAAATACAGAGGGAAATATTATCCTTCTCTTGCAATGAGAACCTTCCTTCTTGCAAACAATAACCCGGAAATTATAATTACTAACAAATCAATTGTATTTCCGGAACTCCGTTACAAAATTAAACAAGTAAAAAACCAATATCAAAAAATCTCTCCTATAAGATTTTATAAACTTTATCCGACCGGATATTCTCACATTAGATATTCCGCAGTTGATTTAATGGATTCTTATGACAACATGCAATCCGGCAAAAAACCTATAATTGACCCGGATACGTTTAAAAACAAAATAGTGGTCATTGGCGCAAATGTCCCGGCAGGAACAGGTTTGAATGACAATAAAAATACTTCAATATCAGTTAATCATCCCGGTGCCGATATTCAAGCAAGTGTTATTGATAATATTATTCATAACGATTTTCTAAATATTGTTCCAAATTGGGTAAATATTCTACTTACAATCATTGGAATGATTTTTGTCTATAGTTTTATACGAGTATTCAATCTTTTAAAATCAATCCTGTCAGTTCTTGGAGTAATTACAGCTTACCTTCTTTTTGCAGCAGTCTGTTATTACTTTAAAACCGTCATAAGTGTTCTTACTCCTGTTGTAATGTTTGTTCTGACAATAATTCTTGCCTATACTCATAAATTTGTACTTGAAAACAGAAGCAAAGAAAAAGTTAAATCCGCGATGGGAAAATACATGTCCCAAGACGTTATGAAACGTGTACTTATGAATATTGATAACTTGGGACTCGGCGGGAAAAAATCAACCGTCACAGTTCTCTTTTCCGATATCAGAGGGTTTACTTCAATGAGCGAACAAATGTCCGCCCAACAGGTTTCTGAAATCCTAAACGAATATTTTACGGCAATGGAACCTATAATCACAAAATATAACGGTATTATCAATAAATTCATCGGCGATGCTGTAATGGCAATTTTTGGAGAACCAATTCAGGACAAAAATCATGCACAAAATGCAGTAAAATGCGGCTATGAAATGCTTGAAAAAGTTAAAGAACTCCAGAAAAAATGGGCAAAAGAAAACAAACCGAAAATTGAAATCGGAATAGGAATCAATACAGGAGAAGTTTTTGTCGGAAACATAGGTTCAGTTAACAGAATGGAATACACTGTAATCGGAGATACTGTTAACTTGGCAAGCCGGCTTGAAAGTTATAATAAAATTTATAAAACAAAGTTTTTAATAAGTCCTACAACCTATGAAGAAGTTAAAAACTTTACAGATGTTATAAAAATCTCAGATGTACAAATCCGCGGAAAATCACATAAAATTGATATATACGAAGTTTTGAAAGTAACAATATAATGATAAAAAAAATATTTTTATTTCTTATTACAATTTATCAAAAATTTTCAGCGCTTACACCTTCCAGATGCAGGTTTTACCCGACATGTTCTGAGTACACAAAACAGGCAATAATTAAATACGGAATCCTAAAAGGCGGCTGGCTCGGCATAAAAAGAATCTGCAAATGCCATCCGCTGAATGAAGGCGGATATGACCCCGTTCCTTAAATAGCGCCTTCTAAATCGTATTCGGAAGAGCCGGTAATTTTTACCATTTCAATATCGCCAGGAACAACCGGTTTATTGGTTTTGATATTTACAATCCCGTCAATTTCCGGCGCATCATACTGGGTTCTTGCAATAACTTCGCCTTCATCAGAATAACATTCTATAATACAAGGAATTGTTTTCCCAATAAAAGTTTTGTTTCTTTCTTTTGAAATTTCCTGCTGAATTTCCATTAATTCTTTATATCTTGCTTTTGCCGTTCTTTTTGGAACCTGAGGCAGCATAGAATATGATGGAGTGCCTTTTTCTCTTGAGTAACAGAATACTCCGGCGCGGTCAAACTTCATATCTTTAATAAATGATTTCAGATGCTCAAAATGTTCTTCCGTTTCACCGGGATATCCTACAAGGAAAGTCGTTCTTATTGAAACCTCCGGAATGATTTCTCTTATATGATTTATGAGTTTTCTGTAATCACTTGCGGGACGATTCATCAATTTAAGCATTTCAGGATGCGAATGCTGGAGCGGAATATCTATATATTTTACAACTTTATCGCATTCTTTTATAGTGTTTAAAAGTTCATCATTCATCATCGTAGGATAAGCGTACATTACTCTTATCCAGCCCAAGTCTTTTATTTTATTTAATTCTTTTAAAAGAGCTGAGAGCATCGGTTTTTTGTATAAATCAATTCCGTAGCTTGTGCTGTCCTGAGCCACAAGAATAATTTCAGTTACTCCTTTTTTCACAAGATTTTGAGCTTCTGATACTATATCTTCAATTTTCCGGGAACTGTAGTTTCCTCTTAAATACGGAATTACGCAATATCCGCACCTATAGCTGCAGCCGTCCGCAATTTTTATATAAGAACTCGCACCCATTGTTATCTGTTGGCGCTCAACATCTTCCGGATAAATATAAACAGGTTTTTCAGAAACTTCTTTCACATAATTATTTTTTTCTACCTGTTTTAAAACTTCAACAATTTTAGTAAAATCTGTAGTTCCAACCACTGCCGCAATTTGAGGAATTTCTTTTTTTAATTCTTCCGGATGTTTTTGAGATAGGCATCCTGTTACTATAACTTTTTTTCCTTTCTCAATCATTTCCAAAATAGAATGTATTGATTCTCTTTCCGCATCGCAAATAAACGAGCAGGTATTTATTATAACGATATCTGTTTCATCTTCATTAAGAGTAATTTCGTAACCGTTTTGAGATAAAATTCCCAAAATAAGTTCCGAATCAACTAAATTTTTTGCACATCCGTGACTTATTAATGCTATCTTTTTCATAAGTAAATTTTACCATAGAAAACATCTCTGCTCAATAATTACGGCGTATTTACTTTGAAAGAATTTTGTCAATAGAAAAAGAGAGTTTTTTGAAGTAAAGAATTGTAAAAACGAATTTTTCTTAATAGGCATGGGAAGCATGGTCAATTGTAAAAATTTTTCTAAAATTGTTTACTTGATAAAAATAATGGAAAGATTATTATAAGTACATAGTTGAAAGGAGTGATGGCTAAAAGACTTGGGGAGAAGTCACAAATCAAAAAAAAAAGAAACACAAATCAACAAGGATTAAACACAAATCAAATTAAAAAATTAAGAGGAGATTTAAAAAAAGTTTTTTTGGGGTAGGAGATTATTGGGTTAATGGAAAACTTGTCATCTGACAAGTTTTTTCTTTTATAAATAAAAAGATGTATATCCCTCCCTTTACTTTTTATCCTATTTGCAGGATAATTTTTCTGCAAAGAAAGGGACTATTATGAGTGAAGTTAGAGTAAGAATTGCACCTTCTCCGAGCGGAAACCTCCATATCGGAACAGCAAGGACAGCTTTATTTAATTATTTATTTGCTAAAAAAAATAACGGAAAGTTTATTTTAAGAATAGAAGATACTGATGCCGAAAGAACAAGCCAAGAATATGTTAAAAATATTTTTGACTCTCTGAAAGCTCTCGGTTTAAATTGGGATGAAGGACCGGATGTAGGAGGACCTTACGGACCATATACACAATCTGAAAGATTTGATATTTATCCTAAATACATTCAGGAACTTCTTGATAAAGGTTTTGCTTATGAATGCTTCTGCACACCGGAAGAACTGGAAGCCGAAAAAGAAGAAGCTGCTAAGAATAAGAAAGCGTATGTTTATACTAAAAAATGCGAAAACCTGACAGAAGAAGAAAAAGCAAAATTAAGAGCAGAAGGCAGAAAACCTGCTATCAGGTTTAATGTTTCTAAAGCTCAAAAGGCTTTCCATGATTCTTCAATCCTTGAATTTGATGACTTGGTAAAAGGAAAATTGCATGTCGATACAAATCTTATCGGCGATTTTGTAATTATGAAATCTAATGGTGCTCCTACTTATAACTATGCAGTTGTAATTGATGATGCATTAATGAAAATAACCCATGTTATAAGAGGTGAAGACCATATTTCAAATACTTACAAACAAATATTGATTTTTGAAGCTTTAGGATTTGAAGTTCCAAGATTCGGACATTTGGGCATGATTCTCGCTCCTGACAGAAGCAAGTTGTCTAAACGCCACGGAGCTACTGCGGTATCAGATTTCGTAGAACAAGGATACCTGACAAGCGCTCTTGTTAACTTCGTAGCACTTCTTGGCTGGTCTCCTTCTGACGGTCAGGAAATCAAGACTGTTGATGAAATAGCTCAAGATTTTAGAATCGGAGAAATTTCTTCATCTAACTCAATTTTTGAATACGATAAACTGAAATGGATGAACAGTCATTATATAAAAATGCTTCCAATTGAAGATTTAAAAGAAAGATTGAAAAAATATCTTACTAAATATGATTTGTCAGAATTAACTGATGCTCAATATACCAGAATGATTGAGATAACTTATGAACCTCTGACACTTTTATCTGATATTACAGATGCTGTAGCATACTTCTTTGGCGGTGATAACGTCGAGATAGACGAAAAAGCTGCTGAAAATATTGACACAGAGTTGTCACAAGAAGTTCTGAAAGCTTTCGTGGAACAAGGCGAAACCTGGGAATGGACAGAAGAAAATCTGCATGAAAAACTTGAAAAATTCAGAGCTGATTTCAAAGAAAAAGGATACAAACCTAAATTCACAATGTGGGCAATAAGAGCTGCCGTAACAGGCAGACTTTGCGGAGCCGATATGACCGCCACATTAGCGATATTAGGGAAAGAACATTCTCTGAATAGAGCCAAGAAGGCTATAAAGATTAAAGTTTAAATTTAAAAAAGCGGGATTATTTCCCGCTTTTTTTAAAATTATTTGTTATTGTTCTTATTCTTTTCCCGCTGCCGTCATAAACATAAGTCCTGCCGTTAGAAGCTCTTGAATATGTTCTGACACGTTTGCCGTCGCCGTCGTAAACATAAGTTCTGCCATTAGATGCCGTCGAATACGTTCTTATGCGTTTACCGTTTTGGTCATAGACATATTTTCGTCCGTTTTTCCCGGTTGAGTACGTCCTAATTCTCTTTCCGGATGCATCATAGACATAAGTTCTGCCGTTCGGAGCCGTTGAATATGTCCTAATACGATTACCGTTCTCATCTTTTACGTAGGTTCTTTTACTTGTAAGCTGTTTGTTTTGGGGAGTAATTTCTTCATAAATCCTATTTCCGTTTTCATCATAGGTATACGCTTTTAGAGCATAGGCATTAGTACAAACAAAACTGAAAACAATAAACACTAAAAAAACTTTTTTGAACATAAATAACTCCTATTATTTATATCTAACGATATCTTTTGCGATTTTGTTCAATATTTATATAATATTTGTCACGTTCTTCTTTTGAATAATAATGACGGGAGCGTGGACCTTGTGTTTCATATATGTGAGCATATTTTCTGGATTTATTTTTTTGATAGTCTGCCGGATTTACCCGATAATAAATTCTGTTGCCCTCGCTATCATAAGAATATACGAGAAATGCTTGAGATTCAGGGGCAATAAATAACCACAAAAAGAAAAGCAATACTAATTTAATTATCATGCAATAACTCCTTCTTTTATTAATTGTTCCCTAATTTGTTTTTTAGTCTGAAATTCTTCATCACCTTTTGAAGAGAATCTTTTCAACAGCATAAGCCCCGGAGTTAAAATTCCAAGTGCAAATACACAAGAACCGATATTAGTCATAATTGAGCCTCTTTTTAATTTTTTCACCCCGGCAAAGAATTTTTCCGAGGTTTCGCCTTTCTTAAGAGCTTCTTTGTATTGATTGTACAGACTTGACATATTTTCATAAACTTTTTCAACATCTCTTAGCTCAATGTACTTTCTTGTATCAATTTTATCAGTATTTTTGTATAGTTTAATAATTTCTGATTTTTTTGCAGCCTTTACAACCGCGTTTTGAGGGTTTTTATGAATAAATTCATAAAGTTCAAGCGGATTTTTAACAAGTTTATTTCTGATTTTTTCAGTCTTAATACTTTCAAACTCATTTAAACTTCTTTCAATAGTTCCGTTTTCAAAAGCTTTCTTAAATGCTGAATCTTCCAGCACTCTTGCATCAAGCCCGATTGATTTATTAAATTTGTTCATAGCTCTTTTTTCAAGAAGTTCTTGAATTTTACCCCCTGCGTAATACATAAAGCAAAGAGTCATAGCTTCTTTAATGGAATATCCGATAAATTCCTGAGGGGTTCTGGATTCGCCAAGTCTTGTTGCAGTAATTGCCCCGTCAAGAACGTACATATTCTTAACCGGAGAATAAACTATGGATTCAATTAGCGCACCGGCACCTTTAAAAGCAGGATGGGCAGAATTTGATGATTCACTTTTTTCACTTCTTTTTACTTCTTCTTGTTTTTTGGACTTTTCATATTCTTTAATCAAATTTTCTCTGATTTTTTTTGCTGTGTATATCTGTTTCATAATAGTGAGTCCCAGGTAAGCAGCAATAGTTAAACCTGTGGAAACAAAAAACTTCCCGGCACTAATATTCTTAAAAAGTTTGGTTTTATTTCCTATTTTTTCAATCTCTTTTTTAACCTCTTCATTAGGAGCATATTCTTTAGCTTTTTCAAAAATTTCTTTATTCTTTAGATTTCTTGCATCAAAATTTTGATCCAGATTAGCCGCTCTATAAACGGTATTGTTATAAAGCCATTTAAAAGCCGGGATACCAAAAAGCCAGATAACTTCCGTTCCCATCTCATCAATAAATCTGTCAGCGCCTTCTTCTTTGCCTGTAACAAACGAACCTGCCGTCATTCCTGCGGTAGCTGACAAATCTTTAACCGCAAGCGGCACAAGTGAATTAGGGTTCCCTAATGTAGAAAATATATTAGCTGCATTCAATATCATAGTCTACAAACCCCACTTCATGTTCATAAGTTTCTTGTAACAGTTCTTTCTCATACGCTGCCTTCCTTTCTAATTAACTCCCGCAAAGAAATAAATTGCCTGATTGTTAACAATTTTTTACATATAAAAAGGAGCCTTTTTGAAGGCTCCTTTTAGTTTAAAACTAACTGCTTTGTTATCCGACAAGTTCTGTATCGTCAGATTCCGAAGCCTTCACCATAATAGCGTGTTCAACAGGATTTTCTTTTTTATAAGAATTTTCTGCAACAACTTCTTCGAAACCAAATTCATCTCGAGCTTTCTTCATTTGAGTCTCATCAACCAATTTTTTTGCAAGCTCGGCGATTTCGTATACCAGTTTATATCGGTTATCTGTATTTTCGTTTAATTCCCACGCTATTTTAATAATTTGATCCATTTTTACCTCATTGATTAAGATATCAGCAATTACTCATGATTTTATAACACACAAAAACTTTTGTAAAGTTTACAAATATTTACAAAAAAGCAATTTTCAAAAGTAGATAAACTTTATATACATGTACACGAGATATCCAAAGGAGGAGAAAACTATGCCATCACCATCAAATGTAACATTGACTTTCAGCGATATAAAAAATGCAAGCGGGACACTGAAAGTTGAAAATGAAGGTGTAATCAGTAAAGTTTTACCTGAATATAAAAATAAAACAGTTACAAGTGCTGAATTTGCTTTACTGCAAAGAATGGCTGCGGTATCAGGAGATGAATTGGTCCTTGAGCAATCAGATGTTCGAGGAGTTGATATATTAAATAAAAAGATTGAGAAGGGCGACGCTCAGATTGAAAGCGGAGTGCTGAATCTTCTTCAGGGCGGTTCCTGGAAAGGTGATATTTATATAAACATTCCAAAAGGAACCACTATGGGCAAAATAAAAGAAATGTTTAACTTACCGGATGGTTCATTAAGAAACTATTGCAGAGTTGCAGGAAGTCCGGGCGGGAACATGGACACATTTGAAACAATTTCAAACCAGGTTTGGTTTTCAGCCGAAGATTTTGCCAAAGGTAATAATATGACCCTGGAAGAAGTAAAAGCTATGTTTGATAAATAAACTTACTCCATAAGAGTAGTCATCAGGATTGGCTCATCCTCTGTAGCTAGAACTGTATGTTCAAAATGCGCAGATGGTGCGCCATCTTTTGTTATTACCGTCCAACCGTCATCTAAGACTTTAACATCGTCGCATCCGAGGTTTAACATTGGCTCTATTGCTATTACCATGCCGGGTTTAATAAGAGTTTGGTCTCCGACTCTGTAATTAAAGAGGAACGGATCTTCATGCATAACATGCCCAACCCCATGCCCGCCGTATTGGCGAACAATCCCGAGTTTTTCACGGTTAGCAACATCTTCTATTCCGCCTGAAATATCATCAAGCACATTCCCGGCTCTCATATTTGCAATCCCGGCAAATAGAGCTTCTTCCGTAACTTTCATAAGCCGCTCTTTTTCAGGCGAGATTTTACCGACCGCATAAGACCAAGCGCTGTCGCCTACCATGCCTCCGTAAGTTGCACCAACATCAATTGCTATAATATCGCCTTCTTTAAGTATAATCTCATCAGAAGGGATTCCATGAACAACCTGTTCATTTATTGAAGTGCAGATACTTGCAGGGAAACCGTTATATCCTAAAAATGTCGGAATAGCTTTATTAGATTTTATAACCTTCATAGCAATATTATCAAGCTCTTTTGTAGAAATACCCGGCTCAACAACTTTTTTCATCTCCTGATGCACAAGTGCTACAATATGTCCGGCATGCCGCATTCTCTTTATTTCGTCTCTGGATTTACGATTAATCATATCTGCCTCCCGTTTTAAGTTATTTCTGGTCTAATTGTACGACTAAAAAGTATTGTATTCAAGTAATTAACCAAATTGCTTGACATTAAAAATTGATTTGATAGTATAGAGATTGTCGATAAGCCCCCATCGTCTAGAGGCCTAGGACAACACCCTTTCACGGTGTAGACAGCGATTCGAATTCGCTTGGGGGTACCATAATAAAAAAGAACACCTTAATGGTGTTCTTTTTTATTATGTAATTACCTTTCAAGCACTTCGCTTTACACAAATATCCAGTAAGAACTGTCATGCTGAATAGCCGGCAAGGTGTAAGAAAGATATAGATTATTTGTTCATAAACAGAGGCGTATTTCAGCATCTTACCAGTCGGAAATTATACTTATCAATCAGTAAGATCCTGAACAGCTTGAAAATCGAGGTAAAATATTACTTACTCATCTCATTCATTTACTCCCGATTTTCTATGCTTTCAGAATGACAGAAAATTTTTCTTGCAAGACAATCTACTATTTTATTGTCGGGACAACTTTACTATACGAGGAAATACTCTTAGCAGCTAGTCTTGCTTTTCTATTGATATTTTTTGCCAGACAGCAGCCCTTCAAATGTGGAGGAAGTCGAATCCTCAGAAAGCAACGAGAAATATAAAAAACTACTTACTACTGATACTTGGTTATATCATGCACTCTCAGAGCAAAATACGGATTTTTCTTTCCTGTTTCTTTAAGGAAAATGACAAAAGTATCATCAAAATAGAATAACCTAGGAATTCTTTCTTCCGGAGACGGCAGCGAACAGGTTGCTATTGCCATAGCTGCTTCGCTCTTTAGCTCAACTCCTTTATTATTCATATCAAACTTAATAGTTTCCATTGCTTTATCTATAACGAGATTTGTACCCATAATTCTTTTGTTTGTAACTTCATCAAACATCTTCTCTTCCGAGAATTTAACATTAGGGACTTTTAATTCGTCATTATCCTTAAACTTTGTTATGCCATTAAAATAGCTGTTTTTCTTCCACATATCATCCCAAATATAATTGAAAGCTTTATTTGATGAATTTTTATAAAGATATACTTCATCCTGATTCTTGGTAGCAAGTTTAACAGCAAAATCATTATCAGAATTGTAGAACAGAACTTCAACGCCTTCTGATAATTCTTTATTGTTTTTAGAAATTCCGAAATATTCCGCTTCTTGTCCTTGTCCAAAAGGTTCTTTGCCTAACTTTTCAAACTCATTTAAGAATTCAAAATCCTTTTTGAGCATGGCATAGATTAAAAACTTCTCTTGTTTTGGATTCCAATCTATCTGGTCAAGCAAATCGCTTGTCTCGTTAAATTTTTTCTTTATAGCTTTTGCTATTTGTTTCCGGGTTCTTTTTGTTATCTTTCCGGTCTTCTTGTAGTAACAATTTTCAGACAAGTCTGTTTCCGTAAAGGTTTGTTTATTAAGCTCCTGAACTGAGACAGGAGTCCCTTCCCTAAACCTTACCGGTATGTGAATAACTTTATTAACAAAATCATTCCACACAAGCTGGAATGTTCCAACCCAAACTCTGTCTTGCGCATTTGTTCTTGACTGCATTGTAGGCAAGACTTCTATACCTTCAGCAAAAACCGCAGTTGAAGATAAAACCATCAAAGATAAAAATGTAATAATTAAATTTTTCATAACAAGATTTTAGCAGTAATTTATTTTAATTACAAGTTGGGAATTGGATGATATTTAGTCTTTTAATCTGCTACTCACTAATTTCCCCTTTGTGCTAGTATATTTTTATGAAAATAGATGCCTTTAAAATTGAAGATTGGATGAATAAATACTGTCCCCAAGCGAAATATGATTTAACTTCAACTTGTATTGAGCCGTTAAATATAAATAATCTTTTAGAGTTTAATTCTGCTAAAGATATTTTTAATCAAAATCTAACCTATGGCGATATCCAAGGCTCAGCAAGACTCAAGTCTGCAATAAAGTCGCTTTATACAAATCAAGAGCTTGAAAACATAACTGTAACTCATGGGGCAATCGGAGCAAATCAGCTTGTCTTTTTATCTCTCTTAGAAAAAGGAGACGAAGTTATTTCAATACTTCCGGCATATCAGCAGCATTATTCTATTCCGGAATCTCTTGGAGCAGTTGTAAAAAAAGTATTCTTAAGAGAAGAAAATAACTGGCTACCTGATATTGAGGAACTTGAAAAAGTTATCACCAAAACAACAAAACTGCTTATTTTTACCAACCCTAATAATCCTACAGGCGCTGTAATTCCGGATAATATGCTCGAAAAAATTGTTGAAATAGCAAAGATGCACAATACCTGGATATTATCAGATGAAGTATACAGAGGGTTAAACCTTTACGGCAATCCGTACTCAAAATCTATCGCCGATATATACGATAAAGGAATCTCTACGGGCAGTATGTCAAAAACTTATTCATTGCCGGGGCTGCGGGTAGGATGGATTGCTGCAAGAGGAGATTTAATTAAAGAAATTATCCGACATCGGGAATATAACACAATCAGCGTAAGTATTTTAGACGACTATTTTGCTGCTGTTGCACTGGAAAACAGAGCAGAAATTGAAAAAAGAAATTTTAAAATTATGCAAGAAGGGATAAATATTTTGAAAAACGGCTTAGAGTCATCGCCGGATATCAAATGCGTTCTTCCTCAAGGCGGAACAACCGTTCTTCTGAAATATAATAAAGATATTCCGTCCAAAGTTCTCTGTGAAGAACTTCTTAAAAAGACGGGTACGGCATTCCTTCCTGGCGAAACTTTTGACATGGAAGGATACTTAAGAGCAGGGTACTGCGTCAGCAAAGAAACCCTTATAAAAGGATTACACCATCTCACAGATTTTCTTCAAAATTAGATTATAAAAATATTTTACCCTTTAATTTGTGGAAAAATTGTTTTAATTGGCTTTTTGGATAAAGTTCTTCTGCTACGAGCTTATTAAATTGATTGCGAAATTTCTTATTTTTATTCAAATATTTTTTTAATCCGTTTTCCCTAAGGCAGCTTTCAATTTCCTTACATTCAGCTATATCAGCCGTTTGCACTTGTTTTTTGCTCAAATAATTAACATATTCATTCTGAGTAAACGGAAGTTTTTGGATATAAACGGAAATATCATTATATGTGCACAACCCTTCTGCCTCTTTCCAGTCGGAAACAAAACGCATGGTTTTTGACGCAGTAATATCGCGGATTTGTTCAAAAGGCTCATCTTTAAAAGGATAATAGTGATGTTTTATAAGGGTTGTTGCAGCAGAATCATTCGCATAAACATAATGATCTGATTTTCCCCATAGTCCTTTAAAACCGGGATGTTTAATCTTAGCTGCCTGACTGGTATTAGCCGGGTCAATTGGTTGTACTTTCATAATTTACTCCTATGTATGAAAATATACTATCATTAATGGAAATTACAACCTAACTTAAATCGGAAAATTTTACATAAATTTACACTTCAATAGTCATAAACTTGTTTTTATAATCATTAATACTTTTCATCAGTTCGATAAACTCCGAATATTTAACCGAATGAAGTGTTTTAGAGAGTTCAATACCCGATATAAATTCTATTTGATAAGAATTTTCTCCTCTTGAAAGAATCTTAATCATGCCGGAATCCGCGAAAATATCAAGCAAAATTTCAACAATTTCCTCAGATATCGCAAGCGCAGAAGCTGCTCTTTTAAGTCCGAATTCACCGTTAAGATTGTTACACGCATATTTAATCATGCCGGAAAATGCTTTAATAATCCCTTCATCATCAATTTTATTATTTTGATAATTCATGTAATGAATAGAAGAAGCACAGACGGTTTGTTTAATATTTTCAAAAACATCATCGCTGCAAGGATAATCAAAAAACATTAAAACATCATTCTTATGAGCATTTTGTCTGTTTACAACAGCGTTGACAATGTTTTCATAAGGTTTTAAGCTTTCAATAATTTTCTTATCTTCCGCAAATACTGAAATCCCCAGCTTTGAATTTTTAATATAATCATTAACCTGAGCAAGAATATTAGTTTTCTTTCTGTGGTCGTAAACCTTAATTTTAGATTTTTCTTCTTCCTTGAGTGCATCGGAATGAATATCTTTTATAATAAGCTGAATATCGGTTGTTCCGTTAAAAGTATTCAGCTGAGGGGCGAAAGCTATATCAAGCCTATCTCCCTGAATAAGCGGAATATCTCCTCTTGACCACCAGACGCAATCTTTCGCACCATTAGGAGTATCAATAATAAGTTTAAGGTGGTCTTTATTTGAACCCATTAATTTTTTCTGTTTCAAAATTTGGTTTTTGATAACAAAAGTAGGAGAAGGATTAGAAGCACCGAAAGGTTCAAGCTTAGAGATTTCCTCTACAAGCGAAATATCGATGTCATTTGGTTCAAGCTCCAAATCTATTTCCAGAGAAGGATGCAATTTTTCTCCGTTAAGCATTTCGTCAATCGTTTTATTAAGAGCTTTTTTTACAGTTTCAAATGAAGCTTTTTCTTCGCTAAACGAAAATCCGCCCGCAAGCTGGTGTCCGCCGAATCCGTCAAGAAAATCCGAGATATTTGAGATAATTTCATAAATATTAAGTTCCTTTACTCCTCTTGCAGAGCAGCGGTACTGCTTATCTTCCTCTGAATAAGTCATGATAAATGCAGGTTTATAGTATTTTTCCACAAATTTGGATGCTACAATCCCGACAATTCCGACATGCCAGTCTTTATTAAACAAAACCACCGCGTTATCTCTCATTCCTGATGCCTGCCAAATTTCATCCGCCTGAGCAAATGTTTCGCTGCACATTTCCTGACGAAGTTTGTTGTAGTTTTCAAGCGTAATGAGAGCCATTTCAATTTCTTGCTTGTTATCCGAGCACATAACTTTTAAGGCAGCATCAACCGTATCAATTCTGCCTGACGCATTAATTCTTGGCGCAATAGTAAATGCAACCTGCTCTGAAGTTAATCCGTTCTCTGTACCGACACCTGCAATATCAAGCATCCTTTTTAAGCCGTAGTGCTTGCCGGCAGCAATTAATTCAAGACCTTTTGCTACAAAATATCTGTTCTCACCTATTAGCGGAACCAAATCAGCAATAGTTCCGACTGTAACATACGGAAGAATCTCGTAACTAAAACTTAATTTGTCATACCTTTCCAAAACTCCCTGTGCCAGCTTGAAAGCAACTCCGACTCCGGCAAGAGATGCCAGAGATTCTATTTGACGGGCAGTCAACTTTTCATCCAGCGCATTCATAGCTTTCGGGTTAATTATCGCATAAGCTTCCGGAAGTTCATCCGGTGCTTCGTGATGGTCTGTTATAATAATATCCCGTTTAAAGGAGTTTATAAATTTAACTTCTTCAAGATTACTTATCCCGTTATCTACAGTGATAATGAGTTTTGGTTTCTTCTGGCTCAAAATTTTAACAAGAGCTTTTGAATTAAGCCCGTGCCCTTCGGTTTCCCTGTTCGGAATATAATAATCAACCATCCCGCCCAGAAAAGTAAGCGTTTTCAAAAGAAGCGAAGTTGAAGTAACACCGTCAGCATCAAAATCTCCATATATCAGAATATTTTCTTTTTCGTCAATAGCTTTGACAATTCTATCAACGGCTTTCGGCATATCACAAAAAGCATTCGGATGGGTCAAAGTTATCTCAAGAGGATGCAAAAACTCCCGCTTTGCATCCTCAGAATTTATTCCTCTTACCTCTAAAAGTCTGTCTATGAGAGGTTTTTTACTATCGTTATTTTCTATTATCCATTCTTTTGTACAAGACATGTCATTTGTTCCAATACTTCAATTGCTTTTTTAAGCTGAACGTCGTCTTTTGCCTCAACGTTTTCCTTGGTCAATTCTACCGTAATATCAGGAATTATACCTTTTTTGTGAATATCATTGCCTGACGGAGTTAAATACCTTTGAATAGTAATATTCATACCGGATTCATCCGGGAGCTTGTTAATCTCCTGAACAAGCCCCTTACCAAAAGACTGTTCCCCGACAATAGTTGCTCTGTGGTTATCTTTAAGCGCACCGGAAAGAATTTCGCTTGCAGAAGCAGAGCCTTTATTGATAAGAACAACAATCGGTTTTGACGTGACCTGTTCAAACCTTGCTTTAGTAGTGTTTTTATAGTGGTCTCTGTCAACGGTGCTTACAATAACACCATTTCTTAAAAGCATATCTGAAATATAAATTGCGTTTGTTAATAATCCGCCGGGATTTGAGCGCAAATCAATAATAAAACCCTTTTTATCGGCAGAATTATTGAGTATAGTTTCAACTTCAGCAGCCGCATTTTTGCTGATAAATGAACTCAATCTGATATACTGAATGTCATCAGGAATTTTACTTGTTTCAAACGGCGGTTTTGTAGAAACCGATTTAACTTCAATTTCGTCTCTTACTATACTGTAGGTTTTATTTGGAACACCCTTTCTCTGAATTAAAAGGGTGACTGCAGTACCTTTTTCGCCTCTGATTTTATCGGCAGCAGCATCAATACTTATACCTTTTGTGCTTTCGCCGTTAATTTCAAGAATCTGGTCATCAGCAAGAAGTCCTGCTCTTTCTGCAGGCGAGTCTTCAAGCGGCGCAATAATAACCAAGTTGCCGTCTCTTATTCCAATTTGGGTCCCGATACCTTTTAGAGAACCCTTTATTGATTGAGTTTCTTCCGAAAACTCTTTTGGCTGCAAAAATCTTGTATACGGGTCATTAAGGCTTGCCAGCATAGTATCTATTGCGACATAAGCATCCTCAGCCGTTTTCAGCTTATGGTCATATCTGTATCTCCATTTGTCCCAATCCTGGCAGTTGTTAGTCGGGTCATAGTACTTTTTATTAACTATTTTCCAAACATCATCATACAATTCTGCAGGTGTTGCGGCAAAAGCGGTTCCGCATGTTATATATAATGCAGCTATTATAGCTAAACCCGGTTTTAAAAATCTTTTCATATACCACTCCTCTTATTAGAAAAAAGCGCTTTTCTATTATAGTACACAATAAAGAAAAGTTTTTCAAATTTTTGTTCTGTCTTTTGTGAACCGAAGCTGCTCAGTTATGACAAAAATTTTTTTTACAAGTTTTTAATCAGCATACGAAAGGGAAAACGAATGTTAACCATCAATCCTGTAAAGACAAATAATAATATAAATTTTCAAGGAAAAACAAGAATTAGAGCAATAAAATATATCCCTAACATAACCTGTGCATGCTGCGGGAAAAAACTTATTCTTCCGGATAATCTGGCAAAAGCTTGGAAAAGTATATCAAAGCCGATTTCTTTTATTATGAAAAAAGGACTTTTAGACAAATGGACGAAACGCTCAGATTCTATCGCCACAGTATTAAACAAATTTGTTCAAACAGAGCCGGAAAAACCTTTAGAAAAGATTTTGGATAATCAAGAAAATTACCATGAATTTAAAAATGCACTTTTAGATTACGTCAAGAGCAGACATCCGGATTCTGATGCTGATACAAATGACGAGTACGTAAATCGTGTATTAGATTCAATAAGAAAAAACAGCAGAGAAATTTTAAAAGGGGCTTCTCCTGTTATGAAAAGGCTTGCAGTATTTAAGAAAAACCTGCATGGGCTTAAGCGTGATATATTTGAACAGTTTCAGATTTATGCAGAGAAATATCCTAGAAAAACTCTGTCCGAAATTGTAAACATGGATGAAATCTACAAATTCCACTCAGCCAAGAACTTTCTGCAGCGAGCAGAAACACGCGAAAGACTTGACTATCACTTTGGCAATATAAAGAAAATGATTGTTAAACAAAAACCGGAACTTGCAGATTTTGCAGACGACCTTAAAGAAAAAGCTCTGAAGATATATGCAGCAGAAGCCGATCCTAAAATAAAATTTCATAAGATGAAAGAACTGTATATGGAAGCTCTTGAAAGCAATAATCTGGCAAAACTCAAGTTTAAAGTCGCGGACGAATTAAAACTTGTTCCGGAGTCTTTTAATACGGTTGATTCATTTTTTACCTATGCAAAAAATCATAATTGGACCGATTATACTATTATTTCTTCAATTTTAACTCCGCATACAAGCAGTTACGAGCATATTATACCTCGTTCTGAAAACGGTGAAGATAAGTATTCCAACGGGCTTGTACTCTGCAGCACCTGCAACAGTACAAGAAAAAGCATGCCTTATGAAGAATTTCTGAAATACCATCCGGAAATGATTTATAATACCCAAAGACAGATGGATATGATTTCAAAATATATTTTATCAGGCAAACTCCCGGAAGTATTCAATTTTTATCCCATAAAGACTGCAAAAACTCTTTATGATTACACTAACGGACTGATGAATATTGATGTATCATCGTATTGCAAAAAAGCCTTAAGCCATTCTGAAAACAGAATTAAAGAAAAAACTCAGGCAATAAGCCGAAAAAAAGATGAACGTGATAAAACTATTATGAAAAAAATCAAATTGCAGCAAGAAATAAGAAATGTAGATGAATCAATAAGCCGGCTCAATAAACAGGTCAGCAAGCTCAGAGAAAGAGAGCAAGTCGAAAAATCTCTGCATAACAATTTATTAAATTACCTAAAAACAAAAGAAAAGAAAAAATAACCGCTTATATCGCTATCAAAAGTTCTCTAATAACTTTCGCAGCAACAGCAGTTGATACACCTGACGCATCGTAATCCGGCGCCAGTTCAACCACATCGGCTCCAACAATATTAAAATGCGAAAGGTATTTAAACCATCCGATTAAATCATTGAATTTTAATCCGCCGCATTCAGGGGTTCCTGTACCCGGCATAATGGAAGTATCCAATACATCCAAATCAACTGTTATAAATACAGGTTTTTTCTTGAAACAATCCAGCTCGCTGTAATCAAAAATCTGGGTATTATATTTTTTCATTAAGTCAAATTCTTCTTTCATTCCTGAGCGGATTCCTATTTGTTTAATGTTCTCAAATCCGATAATATTCCCGACATGTCTTATAACTGCAGAATGTGAAAGCGGTTCGCCTAAATATTCTTCCCTCAAGTCAGTATGCGCATCAAAATGCACAACCGTTAAATCTTTATAGAATTCGGAAACTGCTTTAATTTCAGGCAAAGTTACCAAATGTTCACCGCCGATTCCAAAAACTTTTTTACCGTCATTATAGATTTCACGTACATTTTTTTCTATCAAATCCAATGACTTAACCGTATTGCCAAGAGGAAACTCCAAGTCCCCTGCATCATGAAAATTACAATCCCCAAGATGTTTATCAAAATAAGGAGAATATTCTTCCAGCCCCCAGCTTGCCAGTCTTATCTGTTCCGGCGCAAAGCGGGAACCCGGTCTGTAAGACACTGTTCCGTCAAACGGAAGCCCCAGCATAACTATTTTTGAGGTTTCGTAATCACTGTTCTGCCCCATCCAATTTCTGTCTAAAAACGGTCCTGATAACATAACTCTTTTCTCCTTTTTTTTAATTTTATCATAAAAAGAACAGCATTAGATGTTTTGTTATCATAAAACAATCGGCGGGCAAAGTTTTTTGCCCGCCGGAAGATTTTTTCGTTTATTGTCGAAGACCAATATTAATTATCATAGTACACCTATCAAGCATAATTTCTTTCTGTATTTTCTGAACATTAGGACCTTTCTGATCATTTCCCAGGATCGTGTGTTCCCCGTCCAATGCTGCATAAAGATCACAGTCTTGTTTTCGGCAATGAAGAGTTGTTGCATTCCGGAATATTTCAGCAGTTCCACTTGGACATCCAAATATAGGTTTTATAGGTTCTATAGGTCCAATAGGCGTTGGATCCGGTTCCGGCTGTGGCTCCGGCTCAGGTTCTGGTTCCGGTGCAGGAGGTGTCGGTTCCGGCTCAGGCTCAGGCTCAGGTTCAGGCTCAGGAGTTGGTTCAGGTTCTGTTGCAACAGGGGTTTCTACTACATCCGGTTTTACTACCCATTCATCAGGTACGGCTGATAATAATGTCCCGGTTGGAGTTATATCTGTTTTTCTCCAATTCATACGATTTTCTAAATATGCCTGTCCCATCGGATCTGCTGCCATTACGTGCCCGTCTCCGGAGACTATTAACTTAAATCTGTCAGGATTCTTACATTTCTCCGCATTATATAAACAGTTGTTTCCTTCTTTTCCGTTTATATCAAAATATATATCTGATTGATATTTTGTCGGCATTGTAAGCTCTGTTCCTATTACAAACTGCATACCGTTTGCCATTGTAAATGACGGTGAATTAAATGTTGTGCTGTCTGAGTATGTTACTTTGGAGGTTGAACAAGAAGCATCACCCGTTGTTGCAAAGTTTAGTGCAAACAACTGGCAGAATTTTGCCGCATTTCCTCCGTAACTCTTTCCGGCTATTGTTACAGCACTCGTGTTAAACAAAGGTGCTTTTAAATAACTGTAGTTGGTTGAACCGTCATTAATCGGATACAATGCTTGGTTTGATGCCATTGACCGAACGGTATCAGTAACAGCATTAAAAGTCTTAACATACAAGGCTTTAGTACTATCGGGGCGGTATTTGTTAGCGAGCGGCAGTAAAATAGCGGCAAGAACACCGACAATACCGACGCAGATAAGTACTTCAGCCAAAGTGTAGCCTTTTTGTTTCATACTTTAGCTCCTGTTCTTTCCTGCAGCACCAACATCCCTAGGGGTCTGAAATGTAGTTTTTACACCTAGATAAGTCAATCCTGCAACATAATTACTATTGTGT
>CALVEA010000007.1 GCA_944326455.1 Candidatus Gastranaerophilales bacterium
GAAGGCTATACCGAATATGCAGAATTTATAATTGAAGTTCGACAACAAAGCAATGCAGATTAAAGTTTTATCACAACAGCGAACCCACCTGCAAAACAGTACGGGTTCGTCTGATACTTATATGGTGGAGCGTAGGGGATTCGAACCCCTGACCCCGACACTGCCAGTGTCGTGCGCTACCAACTGCGCTAACGCCCCAAAGTAATATTCAATTTTCAAAAGAGGGCAGTTTGGCAGCGCGCAAGGCTTCGCCTTGGCTACCTCTCAGGAAACGTGACATTTAGTCACCTTTCCTTCGGCAGAGTCAACTGCGCTAACGCCCCAAAGTAATATTCAATTTTCAAAAGAGGGCAGTTTGGCAGCGCGCAAGGCTTCGCCTTGGCTACCTCTCAGGAAACGTGACATTTAGTCACCTTTCCTTCGGCAGAGTCAACTGCGCTAACGCCTTATTCACTAGTATATCATAAAATTATTTGGTTTTATATCTCTATGAATTCTTTTTCTTTTTTATTAGATTCTTGAATCCGATATATATTTCCGAAAGAACTAAAACTATAACGAATAACCAAAAAATATTATCCATATCTTTTGTTATAGAAGTATGATTCATCTTTAGTAAAGCTCCAATCCATCCTATTACGACCCAAGAAACAATATAAAGAGTCGGAAGCTCACTGCTTAGATGCTTAATAACTCCCCAGAATTTGAATTTGACAAAATAGTTTGAAAATATGTGTGCCAAGCTTATTGCAACCGCAATGATATTCAAATACACTGCCAAAATTACCGGATTTTGCTGGTGATAATTTAACGGATTCATAAGCATCATCCACATATTTTTTCCGGCTGCGTCAAATGCTGACCAAGCTAATAACAAAAGCGGAACCGAAATCAAAAGTAAATACCAATAAAATTTGTCCGGATTAACACATCGTTTTAAAAGTTTTCCAAATAACCAGCCTGTAACAGGATAAATTATCCAATTACAAAATGAAAAACATACGTAGCTGTTGGCAGTGAAGTTTTTAATAGGGATGAATAATCCAATAAATGAAAAATAAAAATTATCCGTAGACAATCTAACAGAAATTTCATTTGTGCAGAATGCACCGATTGCGGTTAAAACTATGGTTATAAGAAATATTGTCAAGTTTGACAATTTAAAATGTTTTACAAGTCCAAAAAACAGAAATGCTAATCCGGCAAATTGTAATATATCTCCGCTTAAAAGCATTAAAAATTTATTGTTCGTCATAACACTACTGAACATAGGATAACTGCCGCAAACCATCCAAGGTAAGATTTCTCGTAAAAAGTTCAGCAAATAACCCATCAGAAGTAATATAATTCCGCGCCTAAAACAACTCTTTGGCGAATCATTTCTTGTATATGCAAGTCCCAGACCCATACTAAACATAAAGAATTGTGCACCAAGCAGTCTTACTAAATTATGCGCAATAAATGAGGCAGTAAGAGACGGTGTATTAGTGTATTTTACAGCATAAAATACATGGCACAAAATCATCAAAATAATACTGATAGTTTTGCACAAATCTACTGCAGGCTGACGTCCGGTATTGACAGTTTCAGTACTAAAAAGATTCCTGATTCCCATGTTACGACCTATCTCCTAGTCTTTTGAATTTTCGGCTATGATTTACCGCCTCCGAAAACATAATAACATAAAACTCAAAAATCTTCTTTTTTGTTATCTCATATCGAAGCATTGGTTAAATACCCGATAATTTCGTCAACATGTCCTTTTACTTTAACCTTTCGCCATTCTTTTTCAATTTTGCCGTCCGCATCCAGCACAAAAGTGGAACGCTCTATTCCCATGTACTTTCTGCCATACATAGACTTTTCTTTCCAGACACCATAAAGCTCTGATAACTTATGTTCAGAATCAGACAGTAAGATAAAGTTTAACTCTTGTTTCATTTTGAAAGATTTGTGACTTTTAATACTATCCGGACTTACACCGATTACATCCGCATATTTTGTAATTCGGTTCATATTATCTCTGAAATCACAAGCTTCCTGCGTGCAGCCGGAAGTATTGTCTTTGGGGTAAAAATACAAAACAATCCTTCTGCCTTTGAAATCTGATAATGAAATTTCTTTTTCATTTCCATCTTTGTCCAAACCTGCTAACTTTACTTCCGGCATATCTTCTCCTTATTTATTACAAATGTTTAGTTGAATATTATTCAATAATTTTACAGCCAAGTTATTTTCCAACCTGTACCAGATGACATTTCCTTCCCTGCATCCTTTAATAAGTCCGCTTTTTTTTAAAATATTTATATGCTGTGATATTAATGACTGTGATACCCCTAAATTTTCAACCATTGTATTTACATTGCATTTTCCCTTATGCAAAAGTCCGCAAGCTATTTTTAATCTTATAGGATGCGCTAGTGCTTTGAATATTTCAGCATAATCTTCCGCGTTCATTTCCTGACCTCTTGACAATATTACTATATTAGAATATTATAATAATCTAATATTGTCAAGCGAAAGTGAGGTTCGTAGTGAAAGTTGTTATAATAGGCGGCGGAGCCGCAGGAGCAAGTTGCGCTGCAAGATTAAGAAGGTTGGATGAAAATGCGGAAGTTCTAATACTCGAAAAAACCAATGAAATTTCTATTGCTAATTGCGGATTGCCCTATTATATTTCGGATGTTATTGATGACAGAAGTCAGATGCTTGTTTCTACGCCCGAGAAATTTAAAACTTGGTTTAATATTGACGTACGATTAAATTCAGAGGTTATTCAAATAGACAGAGAGAATAAATTTATACTTTTAAATAGCGGTGAAAAGATAAATTATGATAATCTTGTGCTTACTTTGGGAGCCAAGCCGATTATACCGGATTTTGCCGGAATGGATAAGACCAAAGTCTTTGCTGTAAGAACACTTTTTGATGCAGACAGAATAAAAACCTATGTTAAAAATAACAACTCCCAAAAAGCCGTTGTTATTGGCGGAGGGTTTATTGGAGTTGAAATGGCTGAAAATCTTATTAAGATGGGCTTACAGGTCAGTCTTGTAGAAATGTCATCCCAAATCCTTGCTCCGCTTGATGAAGAAATTGCTGCCGTTGTTCAAAATAAAATGCGGGATAACGGTATTGAACTTATTCTCTCTGATGGTGTAAAACATTTTGACGGACAAAAAATTGTGCTTAATTCAGGAAGAAAAGTCGATTTTGATATCGTAATTATGGCAATCGGAATAAAACCTGAAACTAGTCTTGCCAAAATATCGGGGTTGGAAACAAACCGCGGAATTAAAGTCAATGAATATATGCAGACATCGGATAAAAATATTTATGCGGCAGGAGATAGCATAGAAACCCAAAATTCTATAACAGGAGAATATGAGCTGGTACAGCTTGCAGGTCCGGCAAACAGGCAGGGCAGAATTATTGCTGATAATATTGCCGGAATAAAATCTGTATATAAAAATACTCAAGGTACATCTGTTTTGAAAGTTTTTAATCTTACCGCCGCAAGCACCGGATTAAACGAAAAGAAACTTATCAAAAATAATATTTCTTATTGGAAAACTTTTATATACGGACGCTCTCATGCCGGATATTACCCTGGTGCCAGCCAAACTTTATATAAATTCTTGTTTTCGCCGGATGGAAAAATTCTTGGAATACAAGCAGCCGGATATGAAGGTGTAGAAAAAAGGGTAGATGTAATATCTGCCATAATGAGAAATAACGGTACAATTCAAGATATGCTTGATAGCGAACTCTGTTATGCTCCGCCTTATTCTTCTGCAAAAGATTCCGTTAATATTCTTGGAATGAATGCAGATAATATTTTAAAAGGATTTATTAAACCTGCTTATTTTGAAGATTTAGAAACTTCTTATCTGATTGATGTAAGAATGCCGGAAGCGTTCAAAACACAAACAATACCGGGAGCGGTTAATCTTCCGATAAATGAGATAAGAAACAGATTAGATGAAATTCCTAAAGATAAAAAAGTCGTTTTATTCTGCAATACAGGTTATACAAGCTATTGTGCGGTCAGAATACTTGAACAAAAAGGTTTTAATAATGTTTATTCATTCATGGGCGGAATAGAATTGTATAAAGAACTTACTAAAAATAAAGCTGCTGAATGTAAAAAAGCTGTTGCTCTAAACTAATTTTTCACTAAAGTTGTGTTCTTTGTTTTGCAGAAGATATAAGGGCTTTTTGCCATAATTGTCTCGTATTTAAAAGAAAGGAGACAATATGACAACAGTAGAACCTATTAGAAAAAAGGAAGACATCCAAAAAGTAGAAAAATTTTTAGCAAATAAGAGCAAGCGAGACTTGCTCTTATTTACTATTGGAACAAATTGCGGACTGAGGATTTCTGATATTGTTGCGCTTAACGTTGGTGATGTCCAAAACAAAAACTATATCCAAATTGTGGAAAAGAAAACCGGAAAATTTAAAAAATTTCCAATTAATTCAAAATTAAAACCAATGTTTGAAGAGTATACTAAAGGAAAAAAAGCGGAAGAAGCTTTATTTATAACTATTTTCAAAAATAGAATTAATCGGTTTGCGGCATATCATATTATAAAAAATGCGTGCAAAGCAGCAGGCTTGGAAGCAAAAGTCGGAACACACACAATGAGAAAAACTTTCGGATACCATCATTATCAAAAATTTAAAGATGTCGCGATGCTTCAAAAAATTTTTAATCATTCCAGCCCTCAGATTACTTTGCGTTATATTGGAATTGAACAAGAACAAATAGAAGAAAGTTATGCGAATTTTATATTATAAATAGCACTCATCTGACTAAAATTTTATCTTATTAATGTAATTGCAGGTTGAGGTTTCTCAAACATATCCTCAATCTGCTTTTTTAGAACTCAATCAGTTATGAGATTGTTTTGAGCTTGAAAAAGCACTAAAAAAGAGCCGAAAAGGCTCTTTTTGTAAAATCTAGACTGTACGTGTCGAAAATCGAACTTTTTGAAGTATATCAAAGAGTTGATAGAAGAACTAAAAAGGTCTGAAACAGTCTTATTTTTAGAGCATTATAATTTTTTCAAACAGACATACATAACCCTAAAAAATAATAACTGTCATTCTGAACTTGCGTATGCTAATTAAAACTTGCTGTCACCCTGAATTTATTTCAGGGTCTTATCAGCTATGAGTTTAACTCCAAGATTGTAAGATGCTGAAACAAGTTCAGCATGACAAAAATTTTGATTTGCTTTGGCAAATAAATTCGGGATGACATTTTATTTTTTTCTTTACTTTGGGAAATTTATTCTTAAAAAAGTAATATGCCCAAAAAACAAAAAGATATAAAAGTAATAATCACATTTGACGATAAAGAATATACAGAAGAAGAAACCGCAATTCTTTATCAACAATTTTTTGAGAGTTTAGCAAAAATCAAAGGAGTAAAAATCCCAGAATATGCCGGAAAGGTTTTAGTTAAGGCACTTAGAGCCAAAGAAAAAATATCTAAAGAGACTCGAACCTCTGAACCCCCGGATGATTAAAGGTTTTAGCCTGTTTTTAAAAATTTTGGGTTTTATTCTTTTTCGTCGCAAACAGTGTAAATATACATAAAAAGAGCCTTTTAGGCTCTCTTTTAGAAAAAATGGGCCCGGAGGGATTCGAACCCACGACCAAAGGATTATGAGTCCTCTGCGCTACCGCTGCGCCACAGGCCCGTGACGACTTTTATTATTCAATTGTTATGTCACCCGGGCTTGCGTTAGCGCTGACTCCGCTTCGCTCCGTGCGCTACCTACCTCTCCTCGAACGATACTCAATCGTTCTCGTCGGCAGAGTGCCGCAGTCCGTGACGGCTTTGTCCCCCCTCTCCTTTGGGAGAGGACCGGGGTGAGGGGTCAACCCGCATCCCTTTAGTATTCTGTTTTCATAGCCCCGAAGAGCTTGCCCTAAATCGGACACACCTCATCTTATCAACTAAATACGAAAAAATCAAGAACCCGTTTTAATAATTAAAATGTTTTACTAAAGACAACATTTACACCCCAATTTTTTCCGCTATTATCAGAAGGATTTTGCAATCCGTATCTTTGTGCCTCAAATGCAATTTTCATCCCGCTGCCTAAATCCTGTTCAACTCCGCCAAAAACACCTACGTCATAGCCCCATTCTTTAGATGTATAATTTATTGTGGCAGAAGCATACGGATTTAAGTAAATACTTGTACCTGTCTCAAATTTTTGCTTAACACCCGGAGAAAATCTAAATTGAGTCTTATTGCTCTGCCCGGAGTGTGTGCTCCTTATTCTTAACTGTAAACTATTATGCTCGTCCGGACTATAGCTTCCTTTGGCTTCAAATAATGCGCCGTAATCCTTAACAAAATCCGTAGAAACTCCGGCACCGGCAGATAAATTGAACTTGCCGGGCGAAACCTTAACACTGTACAGCCCAATTGTACGATTACTTCCGTCAAATTGCTGATACGAAGCTGCTGTTATTTCTTGTTTGACTTCCCCAATTCCGGACATAATTTCTCCCGTATATAATTCCTCTGTTTTTATAAAGTTTTTAGCTGTTCAAGAATTGACTAATTATTAAGAAATTTTACTTTTTTCTTATTTGTAAAAAACTATTCATAGTGGTATAATTTTCCAATCAGAAGAGGAGATAAGTATGGTAAAAGATATTGATTGGGCAAACATTGGGTTTAGCTATACAAAAACTGATTATCGATTTATATCAGATTACAAAAACGGTAAATGGGATGAGGGCAGACTTTCAGAAGATGCAGTCATCCGGCTTGACGAAAGCGCCGGTGTTTTACAGTATGCACAAACTTGTTTTGAAGGTTTGAAAGCGTATAGAACTGTTGACGGGCATGTTGTTTGTTTCCGTCCTGATTTGAACGCAAAAAGAATGGCTGATTCCTGCGCAAGACTTGAAATGCCAATATTTCCGGAAGATAAATTTGTAGATGCGGTTAAACAAGTAGTAAAAGCTAATCTTGAATTCGTTCCGCCTTACGGAACCGGAGCTTCTTTATATTTAAGACCTTATATGTTTGCAAGCAGCAACGTTATAGGAGTTAAGCCGGCTCAAGAATATCAATTCAGAATTTTTGCGACTCCGGTAGGACCGTATTTTAAAGGCGGTGCAAAACCTATTTCTGTTAAAATTTCAGACTTTGACAGGGCAGCTCCTCACGGAACCGGTCATATTAAAGCCGGTCTAAACTATGCAATGAGCCTTCATGCAATTGTTCAAGCTCATAATGAAGGATTTAATGAAAACTTCTATCTTGATTCTGCAACAAGAACCAAGATTGAAGAAACAGGCGGCGCAAATATTATTTTTGTTACAAAAGACAATAAAGTAGTTACTCCAAAATCAAACACAATACTTCCGTCTATTACAAGACGTTCTTTGATGTATGTTGCAGAACACTACTTGGGACTAAAAGCGGAAGAAAGAGAGGTTTATCTTGAAGAGCTTAAGGATTTTGAAGAATGCGCACTGTGCGGAACAGCAGCTGTTTTATCACCGGTTGGCAGAATTTATGATCACGGAAAAGAAATTCTTCTGCCGTCCGGCATGGAAAAAATGGGAGAAGTAACTCAAAAACTTTATGATACTCTAACAGGAATACAAATGGGCAGGATTGAACCTCCTGAAGGATGGATTGAGGTTATTGAATAAATAAAAAAACCTGCTTATTAAAAGCAGGTTTTTTATTCTTTGATTGAAAATATATTCATAAATATTAAATCCTCTTTTTCAGTATTTTTAACAGAAAAAGAAAGGAGAAATTATTATGAATATTGTAGAACCAATCAAAAACATGGAAACACTTCATCAAATTGAAGAATTTCTGAAAACCAGAAAAAAGAGGGATTTAGTATTATTTGTCATGGGGACAAATACCGGACTGAGAGTATCAGACATTCTTGCGCTTGATATTCAAGATGTTAAGCATAAGGATTTTGTGGAAATTGTTGAGAAAAAGACCGGAAAGTATAAAAAATTCCCATTGAATAAAAAAATCCGTGCTCTTTTGAATGAGTACATTGATGAAGAGGAAGAAGAACATTATCCGCTTTTTATGACAATTTATAATAACCGGCTTGGAAGGAGTTCCGCATACAGGATTATCAACGGAGCTTGCAGAGTTGCCGGAGTTAAAGAAAATATCGGAACTCACACCTTAAGGAAAACTTTTGGATATCATCATTACAAAAAGTTTAAAGATATTGCGCTCTTGCAAAAAATTTTTAACCACTACTCACCAAGTGTAACTTTAAGATACATAGGTATTGACCAGGAAGAAATCAACAAAAGTTATATGAATTTTATTCTATGAGGTATTAAAGCAAAAATGCAACACAATTAGTATTGTGTTGCGTCCTTAACATAATAACACATCAATACTGATTTGCAAAGCATATTTGTCAAGACTCAGCAAGTCGGGTTTATTTACGGCTAAATTTCCCTCAATATAAGATTTTGGGCTATTTTTGCCGTAAATATCCCGTCTGTCCGAGTATAAAATTGAAACCCAAATGGTAAGCCGGTTTTGTTCAATCCTGCAACACAATACTAATTGTGTTGCACAATCGGATGTATAAAAGCTGTAGCAAGGATTTCAGAAATACTAGCCGATTGCCCGACAGACAGTAGAAAGATTTCGTGATAGAAATTTCTCATAAGAAAAGAGGAAAAATGCCTAAAATATCTGTAATTATTCCCGTTTATAATACGGAAAAATATTTGGCAAAATGTCTGGACAGCGTTATTAATCAGACTCTTGAAGATATTGAGATTATATGTATCAATGATGGTTCTACGGATAATTCAGGTAAAATTCTGCTGGAATATGCAAACAAAGACAGCAGAATAAAGATAATTGAGCAAAGAAATATGAAGCAGGGTGCTGCAAGAAACAGAGGTTTTGAAATTGCTCAAGGTGAATATATTGGCTATGTGGACTCTGATGATTGGATTGATTTAGATTATTATGAAAAGCTCTATTGTGCCGCTGTAAAATCAGATTCTGATATAGCTCTTGCAACAAATGTAAGAATCGGCGGGAAAAGAACTAAAAAAAGATTAAACATAAAAGAAGAAAAAAGAGTTACGGGACTCCAGGATAAATTTGATATTTGCAAACAATTTAAAGACCAATGCCCGGTTAACAAAATCTATCGAAAAGATTTTCTTGTAAAAAACAATATTACTTGGCCGGAAGGAGTGTATTGCGAAGATAAAATTTATACATTAAAAGCTGTTTATTATGCAAATGCTGTCATAACGGTTCCGGGGATATATTATTACTATTTCAGGCGACCGGAATCAACTGTTTTGAAAAACTCAAAAAAAATGAGAGTTGATAAGAAAAAAGCAAAAAGAGAAATGCTGGATTTCTTAAAGCAGCATTGCGTGAACTTAAGAGATTGTGAATTTTGGGCAATAAAAAAAGAAAAAAAAGTTCTGGGTATAACACTTTACAATATCAAAGAGAGCCTGAGAACAGAGAAATTTTATCTTCTCGGAATAATACCGTGCCTTACAAAACAGGGAAATTAAATGCAGATACTTTGGAATAAAGAAATTGATGAAATTAAGAACAGCGGGTATTTAGAAAATAACCTCTCGATAACGGATGCGTTAATAGAAAATTTTTATAATGAAATTTTAACGGAATCAGATAAGAAACTTTTGCAGCTGTCATTTTTGGAAAACCCTTCTCAGGAAGATTTGGATAATCTTCTCAAAAATTGGGATATAGAAGCGAAACCTGCAAGCAAAACGATTATGCTTTCATATTTTATGAAACTCCATCCGGATTTGAAATTTACTTCTTATGAAGAGCCGAGATTAAAAGGGCTTTTAAATTATGAAAAATTCAAAAATATGAAAATTATCGCCCACTTTAAAAAAATAGGACGGGAACTCAATAAAAATAATATTAAACCCCTTGTAATAAAAGGCGGAGCCATGAAGTTTTTGCGGCAGGAACTTCCGCGTGTAATGGGTGATATAGATATTGTTGTGCCGGATAAAGATTTTATGAAATCAGCAAATCTTGCACAATATATTGGGTATGATTATACAAAAATTGATATTCATTCAATAGACCTTCACCCTCAGGGAACCGAAGAAGGGGCGGTTGATTTGCATAGGTTTATTTATATGGATACGGGATATGAAACCCGTCTGCTCAAGGGGTTATTTAAAAGAGCAAAGTTTGAAATGATTTTCGGGGTGGAATCTCTTCTTCCATGTTTTGAAGATTTAATGTTTATCTCGCTTGTTAATCTTGCAAGAAATCTCCGAGACAAAACCAGCCAAGCAGGACTTTTGTATACTCTTTTTGACTGTAAATATCTGCTGGATAACAAACCTGATTTTGATTGGGAAATTGTAAAAGATAATGCAAAGAAAACAAAAACCGAAGTCCAGATGAATTTTGCAATTAAATTTATCGGAAAAATCTCGTCTGATATTCTTCCGGACAGTATTCAAAACAATATTTTGTTTGAAAAAGAGATGAACGATTATTCAAATGTTGTTATGTACAACCGGTTTTATCTTGAAGAATTGAGAACAAAGTGCCGGGCAATAAAATTTGGAGATACTATTATGGATTCGCAAGCTCTTGCCGATTATTTAAAATACAAGCCAAAATATGCTTTATTAAAGCTTCTGAGAGGACATCCAAAACTGATTAGTTTACTTATAAAAGATTTAAGAGGGAAAAATGATAATAAAAAATCCTGAAAAAAAAGATTTAAGAAAATATTTTGATAATTTGAATAATTGCATTGAAGCAAAAGGCTGTAAATGGGTTAAATATTTGGATTTAGGGATAAAAACAGTACGTCTTATAAATTATTCCGATGAGTTTACTCCCCTTGTTCAAAAACAATTAACTTATGTAATAAAAGATTTTGCCGAGAATTATGATGAAACTATTGTTATTTGGAAAGAGGATGATTTTGAACATCTTGCGGAAAAATTAGGAAATGAGTTTAATCCTAAAACTAATTTAAGAATTAGAATAGAGATGCTTGCCCTAAAACTTAAGAATCTGGATTTAGGTATATTTGACGAAAAATATTCAAAATTCCATCCTATTTTAGATTTGAATCCGGAAAGGGGTTTTATTAACGCCTATGATATGGAAAAAAGAACTTATTATTATGGTGTAAGAAACCTTGAGCCGGAAGAGTTTATAAAAGAAGGGCATATTTTTGTCCAGATGTTTAATAAAATACTTAAAACAGAGAGTTCAAATCTCGTACACGGGGCTGTCGTCGGGTTGAATAATAACGGGATTTTATTCTGTGCAAGAGGTCAAAGAGGAAAATCAACACTTGCTGTATTAGCAATGATGAGGGGTTTTGAGTATGTTTCGGATGATTATCTTGTGCTTGAGAAAAAGGGAAATCAACTTTTTACACATCCTATTTATTCTATAATTACTCTCTCTCCTAGAATGTATAACGAGTTGTATTACGAGCTGGAGGGTAAGTTTGTTTCTAATAATGCACGAAAAGACAAATATGTTATCAATATCGAAAAATATCACCATACTTTTATGAAAAATTATCCTATAAAAGTTTGTATGTTTCCGGAGATTGTTGAAGACAAAGAGCCTTCCGTAAGACTCTGCACTCCTCAGGAAAAAGGACGGGCTATTACTCATCTTATTCATTCAACAATTAACCAGATGGGAGACAGACATGATATTAAAACTGTTCAAAAACTTATAAATATGGTGAAAAATCTAAATTTTTACAAAATAAACCTCTGTTCCGATATAGGGGCAAATGTGGAATGTTTAAGGGAATTCAGTGAAAAAATAAAGGAGAATGAAAATGAATTATGTATTAAATGATGAAAAAATGTTTGCGGACATAACAGACGGAATCGCAATAATAATTAACAGCGAGACCGGGATTTATTACGGAATGAATGCCCTGGGCACTGCTGTATATGAAAATCTGATTAACGGAGCTTCAACAGAATCTATTCTGGCAGAACTGAAATCAATGCCGGATGTGCCTGAAAGCTTGGAAGAAAACTTTAACTCTTTTATAAAATCTCTTGCAGAAAAAGAGGTAATTTTAGAATCCGCTCCGTCGGAAGGTTCTGTAAGCATTCTTTATGAAACTGCAAAAGAAGATAATTTTATTCTTGATGTTCGGGAATACAATGATGCGCAGGAACTTTTACTTGCTGACCCTATTCACGAAGTTAAAGAAGAATCCGGCTGGACTCCTGAGAAAAGTTCTCTCAATCCGGATAAAGAAGACGTAAAAAGACGCGAAGCAAAAATGGAAGTTTAGTAATGCCAAAAATCTCTGTTATAATTCCGGTTTTTAATACGGAAAAGTATCTTCAAAGATGTCTTGAAAGTGTCTTAAACCAGACACTTTCGGACATAGAAATTATTTGTATTAATGATTGTTCCGCTGATAATTCGCTTGGAATTTTAAGGGAATATTCAGCAAAAGATAAAAGGGTAAAAATAATAAACTTTACCCGGAATCAAGGAGCTGCAGCAGCAAGAAATACAGGAATCAAAGAAGCCGGCGGAGAGTATTTGGGATTTATTGACTCTGATGACTATATTGAGCCTGATTTTTATGAAAATCTTTACAAAAAAGCTGTTAAAACAGGTGCGGATATTATTAAGGGGTCGGATATGAAGCTCTGCTATCCCGACGGAAAAACAGAAATTGATGAACAAAATTATAAAATCAGGCAGAATAAACTTAATTTTTGGTGTCAATATACAACTGCCATTTTTAAAACAGATTTTATAAAGAAAAATAAAATTGATTTTCCGGAGGGACTGCTTGTCGGAGAAGACCCGGTTTTTACAATAAAAGCTGCTATTCTTGCAAACAAGATTGAAGTAATAAATAATGCCCAATATTACTATATGAGAAGAGAGGGGAGTCTAAATTCCGATATTTGGGACGAAGTAAAAATACTTTCTTATGTTAAATATATTGAAATGATTGCTGATTTTTCACTGAAACAAAACCTTTCACGAGAAAATCACGCCATTATTTTCGGAAGACTTCTTGACAGTATCTATCAAACTCAAAAAGGAAAAGACAGAAACAGAAGGAAACTTCGCAAAATTTTTGATGACTTGTTTGACAAAATTCAGGCAGTAAGCATCAAATATCCGATAAAAGTTCTTTTTGATGCGTCAGTTATTTGTATAGCTAATCATGACCTCGGCGGACGACGAGGAATATATATGGTTATATGGAATCTTCTTAAAAAGTTTGTATCAGATTCCCGCTTTGATATTACGCTATGGTTACAAAGAAATTACGGTACGGAATTTTTCAAGCTGGACCCGCTTACGGCAAATTTAAAATATGTAATAGCAGAATTTAAACTCGGTGACGGAAGAATCATTCCAAATAAAAATTTTCATCCGGAAGAATATGATGTATATTTTAACCCTGCACCGAACAGACAGCCGATGAAGGGAAAACGTCCCGCCGTATTCAATATACTTTATGATGTAATTCCGATTTTAAAATACGATTGGTTTGAGCGGGATTTTAAAACAAGTTTTTGGAGTGCTTATGCCTCACTTCCTTCTCATATCAATTATTTTTGTGATTCTGAATGCTGCAAAAATGATTTTTTAAGATTTTTTGACCAATTTGATGCAAAGAGAATGACGGTTACTCCAATTTCATCTTCTCAAAATTTTTATCCGCAAAAAGATAAAAATAAGCTTGAAAAAGTATTACAAAAATATTCTGTCAAACCAAACAGCAAATATATTTTCTACATTGGTGCGGTTAATGATCCAAGGAAAAATCTTATTTTTAATATTGAATGTTTCATACAGTTCATTGACAGGTATAAAATTGATGATTTGTATTTCTATTTTGGCGGCTCCGGGAAAAAAGAATTTGATGAAATTCTAAAAACACAACTCGGCAAACAGTATGAAACACACAAAGATAAACTTGTTTCTTTAGGTTACATTGATGACGAAGATGTAAATCTGCTTTACAGTAATTCTTTATTTTTTAGTTTTCTGTCGCTCTATGAAGGATTCGGAATGCCGCCTCTGGAAGCAATGATGTGCGGGGTTCCCGTAATTTGCGCAAATAACAGTTCGCTTCCGGAAGTCGTAGGTGATGCAGCTCTGATGGTTGACCCCGAAGATGAGGATGAAGTTATTGAAGCTTTCAGAAAATTTTATTTTGATGAAAACCTGAGAGATGAATATATCAAAAAAGGACTAAAAAGGGCGGAATTATTTAACTGGGATAAGACATACAAAATTATGTCCGAAAAGATTATTGAAACTATAGGAGCACCTATTAATGAATCTTGCAGAGTATAAAACCTATCTAAAATCAAGCGAGGCTAAATTTTATTATACTAATAAAGTGAAAAATAAAAGAAAATACTTCTTTGAAAAATTCGGGAAAAAATTTTTTCTCCGATATTTCAGATGGAGATATTTTTTTACTAAAAAGCCTTCTCTTTTTCATATTGAATACAAGGTTACAACTATTTGCACCCTAAAATGTAAGGAATGCTGTCATTATACTCCGTATTTTGAAAATAATATAAAACAAGTTCCGTTTGAAAAATTTAAAATTGAACTGGACAAATTATTAAAATCGGTTGATTTGCTCTATGCCCTTGACCTTATCGGAGGAGAGACGCTTTTATCGCAAGATTTGCCTAAAATGGTTAAATATGCGCAATCAAAACACCAAATCAAACATGTTAATATTACAACCAATGCAACACTTTTACCGTCTGATGAATTAATCAAAGTTTTAAAAAATAATAAAAAAACTATCGTCTGGATTTCAAACTACAGCGCTAATGAAAGTTTAAAACCAAAATTAAAAATTAAAGAACTGGTTGAGATTTTTGATAAGAATAATATTCTGTATTCTGTCTCGGATTTTGAAAATGAAACCATGCCGCCCTGGGAAAAACCGCCGCTTGTTCTTTCTCCGGGTGAAGCAAAAAATAATTTTACAAAAACAAAAGATTGCAGAATCCATAACTGCCATACTTATGCTAACGGGATTTTATATTTATGCCCGCTCCAATTTTATATGTTGTTTGGCAAACACGGATACAAAGCAGAAAATGACGAAACTGTAAATATAATGAAAGCCAATCCGAAAGACGTTACAAAATCTCTTCTGGCATTTTACAATAAGGAGAATTTTGACTTTTGTCATTATTGCAAACTGCCTTCGCCGGAAATGTTTATTGAAACTGCAGAACAGCTGGAGGAGGTCAAATGATACCAAAAAGAATTTTTTATGTCTGGGGATACAATGAACCAAAATCAACACTTGCAAATATATGTTTAGAAAATTGGAGAACAAATCTTCCTGAATACGAAATAATTGAAGTTAACGAAAAAACTTCCGAGTGGTTTGATTTTGAACATGAATATAATACAAATCTCTGGTTTAAAACTGTATACGATTTAAAGCTTTGGGCTTTTGTATCCGATTATATGAGGTTGAATATAATATATAACCATGGCGGAATATATATGGATACGGATATAACCGTATATAAAAATTTTGATACTCTCCTTGACAATAAAATGTTTGCAGGAAATTCCAAAAATAATATTCCTGAACTTGCCGTATTCGGGGCAGAAAAAGAACATCCGATTTTGAAAAATCTTATAGAATTTTATGCGCAAGATATTTGGCAAAGTCCGCTTTTTATTATTACTAAAATTTTTAAAGAAAAGCTGGAAACTTTGAATATTCAAACAAATCCGGAAGAGATTACAAAACATGGATTAATTACAATTTATCCGTGCTGCTGTTTCCATCCCAAACATTATACCGAGGAATTTTCATCGGATTTAATATCTCCTAATACTTATGCCGTACATTGGGGAAATGCTTCTTGGTTTAGTAAGAAAAATATTTATTTTCTTTCAAACAAGCATAGAATTCCGCTTAAAGTACTTTTAAAACAAATGGAATTTATAGAAAAAACTGATCCTGATGCAAATAAAAAAACATCTCCTGAACCTCTAATTTCTGTCATTATTCCGGTTAAAAACGGAACAAATTATCTGAAAGAAGCTGTAGAAGGAATAAAAAAACAAAATATAAATTCAGAAATTATTGTTGTTGACGATTTTTCCGACGATAACACAATACAACTTGCACAATCCTTGGGCTGCAAAGTTATTAAACATGAAAAAACTAAAGGACAAATTGCGGGCAAAAATACGGGTTTAAAAGAAGCAAAAGGAAAATACATTATGTTTCATGACCATGATGATATTTTAACTTTCAATGCACTAAAAACAATGTATGCAGAATTTGAAAAAGACAATACTCTGGAAGTTGTAATAACAAAAATAAAAGATTTTCTTTCACCGGATTCCGAGCCGCAGCCTATAAAGCCGGAAGCTTATTACGGCGCACTCGGAGGCTCAATGCTTATTAAAAAATCCGTCTTTGATAAAATCGGCTATTTTGACGAAAACTTAACAGCCGGAGAAGTAATCAGCCTTACATCAAAGTTTGAAGAATATAATATCAAAACCAAAAAGATTGACTTTGTTTCTTCAAACAGAAGAATCCATAACACAAATTACGGCAAGACAAATAAAAAACAAGAGTTTAAAGATTATGCGAGTATTTTAAGAGCAAAGCTTATTAAAAAATAAAGGAGAGCTTATGACAGAAACCTTAACTGAACAAATTTATTACACACTTTCAAACGGAGTAAAGATTCCGGCTGTCGGATTCGGATTACACAGAATGCCGGAAGGCGAAGTTACCGTAAATTCAGTCAAATGTGCAATAGAATCAGGTTACAGACATATTGATACAGCCTGGGCATACCATAATCAAATAGGTGTAGGAAAAGCAATAAAAGAATGCATTGAAGAAGGTATTGTAAAAAGAGAAGACCTTTTTATAACCTCAAAACTTTATATGCACAGAATGTCTTATGAGGAAACTTTAGACAATTTTCAAGAGAGTTTGGAACAACTCGGCTTAGATTATTTGGATTTATACCTGATTCATGATGTGGATAGAACCGATGCTGACTGGAAAATTAAAAATATAGATTCTTGGCGAGCCATGGAAAAACTCTATAAAGAAGGGAAAGTCCGTGCTATTGGCGTTTCTAATTACGGAATTGAGCACCTTGAGTTCTTGTTGTCTAAAGCTGAGATTAAACCTATGGTAAACCAGGTGGAAACACATCCGCAGCATCAGCAAATAAGACTTGCCGGATTCTGCAGAGGACAAAATATTCTGATTGAATCCTGGGCACCTTTGTTTGAAGGAAAAATTCTCAAAAATCCTGTTGTGCAAGATATTGGTCAAAGGCTCGGTAAAACCCCGGCGCAGATTGCTATCAGATGGAATCTCCAGAAAGGATTTTCACCTCTTATCGGCTCTAAAAACACTGAACATATAAAGCAAAATTTTGAAGTATTTGGCTGGGAAATTCCGGAAAGTGATATGAATCTTTTGGAAAAAGAAGATAACGGAGAGTTTACAAACCGTTCATGCGACGGAATCCTCCCGCGGCTTATGGTGCCGCTGGATTCTACATCCGGAGGAGAATATAAACCTCTGAGTTTTGAAAAAACTTTTAAACTCTTCGGTTTAATTCCGTTTTTGAAAGAAAAGAAATCAACTTGGTATAAAACAAAATGGTATTTCTTCGGAATTCCGATTCTAAAAATTCATACAAAAGACTGGAAAGACCCAAAAGTTGAGGAAAGGAATAAAAAATAATGATTACCGCAAATATGACAAGAAGTTTTTATAAAAGATATATAGAAGAAAATGCTGTATCAAGAATGAGAATAGAGATGCTGCGTTTTCTCTGGTTCAAAGAAGGTCATTTTATAAACCCTATGAAAAAGAAAGAGATTTTTGACAACTATGTGGAAGAAGAAAAGAAAAATTTCTTTAATAAAAACATAATTAATCTTCCGCAAATTGAATTCTGTATAACAACAAAATGCACTTTGCACTGTAAAGAATGCTGTGCGCTTATTCCTCAGCTTGACAGCACCAAACGCTCTGATATGAGTTTTGAAGAATTTAAGCAGTCAATTGATAACATTACATCTGCAGTTAACCTAATAAGACACCTGGTCTTTTTAGGCGGAGAACCGCTGATAAGTCCGGAACTTCCGGCAATGCTTGATTATGCGGCGCAAAAAGAAAATATTTCACTCATCCAGCTTATAACCAACGGGACAATGCTTCCGTCCGAAAAACTGCTAAAAGTTTTAAATAAACACAATAAGAAAATTTGTGTTTATATAAGCAACTACGCAGATAATCCGGAGCTTGTTCCGATTCTTAAGCAGGAAAAAATAAGAGAATTGCTGAATGAAAATAATGTTAGAATCCAAAAACCGGAAGATTGGTCTTGGGTGAAAGAATACGGATTTTCCAAAAATAAATTTCCGCAAGAAATCACCAAAGAAAAGGTTTTGGAATGCTATAGAACAAAATGTAATTCTATTCTTAACGGAAAAATGGATATTTGTTCAAAAGCTACCGCAGCAAGAGAGCTAAATTTATTTAAAATTGACGACAGTGTGGATTTAATTAATTCAAAAAATTTAAAACAAGATTTAATTAATTTTTACAACAAAGAATATATGGATGCTTGCGAGTACTGTATTTTATCAAATGAAAAAGTTCCGCCGGCAATTCAAGCAGAAAAGGAGAATTAAATTATGAAAACAGCAATGATAAGCGGCATAACCGGACAAGACGGAGGATATTTAGCAAAGTTTTTGCTTGAAAAAGGTTATAGAGTTGTCGGACTTTACAGACGCGGAGCAACGGATACTTTTTCCAAACTTAAAGAACACGGAATTTTTGAACAAGTAGAACTTGTTGACTTTGAACTCCTTGAATTTTCAAACATTTGCAGACTTCTTAAAAAATACCAACCGGATGAGTTTTACAATCTTGCAGCACAAAGTTTTGTGGCAGCATCCTGGGAAGAGCCAATCTATACGGTTCAGGCAGACGGAATGGGAGTTCTATATATATTGGAAGCTATAAGAGAATTTTCACCGAATACAAAATTCTATCAAGCTTCTACAAGCGAAATGTTTGGCAAAGTTCAGGAAATTCCTCAGCGGGAAACCACACCGTTTTATCCCCGTTCACCTTACGGATGTGCAAAACTTCTTGCCCACTGGATAACAACAAATTACAGAGAAAGTTTTGGTATCTTTGCCTGCTCCGGAATACTATTCAACCACGAAAGTCCTATGAGAGGTAAAGAATTTGTTACAAGAAAAATTACTGACCACTTAGCGCAATTAAAGCTGGGACTTACAGACGAACCGCTGGAACTCGGTAATCTGAATGCAAAACGTGACTGGGGATTTGCCGGAGATTATGTTGAAGGTATGTGGCTTATGCTCCAGCAAGATAAAGCTGATACTTATGTCCTTTCAACCGGCGAAACTCATCCTATTAGAGATTTTGTCGAAGAATGCGGAAAAATTTGCGGCTATGAGATTGAATGGGTAGGAGAAGGCATAAATGAAAAAGGAATCGACAAAAAAACCGGTAAAACAATAGTCAAAGTTAATCCAAAATTCTTCCGCCCTGCAGAAGTGGAACTTCTCGTCGGAGATCCGTCTAAAGCTGAAAAAGTCTTAGGCTGGAAACGAAAAGTTTCATATCAGGGTTTGTGCCGAATGATGATAAATGCGGATTTAGAAAGATATAAGGCATTAGATTTACAGCCCGCCTGAGCGCCTTGAAAAAGGCTCTTTGGCATCCGGCGGAAGATAATATTTATTAGAATTGCCCCAAGGACCGCAGTCCTCCCGCCTGAATCCAAGTTTCTCATAGAAGCCTTTTGATTCATTCTTAGATATAAGCTTTATATTCCCGCCGCACATTGTTTCGTCGCTTCTTCGCTGTGCAATCTGTAAAAGCCTGGTGCCTATATCTTTATATTCTTCCAAACCCTCTTTGTAATAAGGGGTATCTTTTCTTGAGTAATTTCTTAACTCTGCAACAAAAACATGACTAGGATCTTCTGGGAATGCGATTCTGTCATAGTCAGGCGGCGCTTTTTTAATTCGAAGCTCAATTTCTCCGATAATTCTGCCAATCATATCACGTAGTTGATAAATTTCGTCTCCGGAGCCGCACTTAACTTTCATTACATCAAGATAAGCTTCTTCTCCGCTTTTCTTGGCAACTTTGACTTTCCCGATAATCCCATCCGCCATTAAACCTATATTATAATGAGTCAGCGTCTGTATCCCTTTGAACGATGGGCGAGAAACGGTTTTAGCAGAAAACCCGGTATTGTATTTGATTAAATTATTACTATTACTTTGAACCTTCATATTTTATCTAAAACCCTGATTAAAAAATTATTGCGTTTTTTGTAACAAATTGTTAATTGTGTTAAAATAAAGCCATAAGAATTTGGAGGTAAATTATGATTAATGAAAAATTAGAAGCAGCTTTTAATGACCAAATTAATAAAGAATTTTTCTCAGAATATCTGTACCTTGCTATGAAAACGTATTTTATGGAACAAAATCTTCTTGGTTTTGTAAACTGGTTTGATGTGCAGGTTCAGGAAGAACACGCTCATGCTATGGGTATGTTTGATTACTTAAATGAAAGAGGGGGTAAGATTGAGCTTGGTGCTATTGAAAAACCGGTTGTTGAAGGAAATTGCCCGCTCACAATCTTTGAACACGTATTAAGACATGAAGAATTTGTAACCTCAAGAATTAATGCTCTTATGGACGTGGCAGAAGAGGTTAAAGACCGTGCAGCTATGCAATTCTTAAACTGGTATCTTAAAGAACAGGTTGAAGAAGAATCAACTGTCGGCGGTGTTCTTGCAACCCTAAGATTAATCGGAGATGATAAAAAGGCTCTCTTAATGCTTGATAAAGACCTTGCTGCAAGAACTTTTGTCGCTCCTGTTATCGGCTAAGATAAATTAAAAGAATTTAAAAAGAGAGTAAGAAACTCTTACTCTCTTTTACTTATACTCTTGCACTGAGCACAAATTTGTTTTTATTATACTTAATTAACCCTTCTTTTTGGAGTTTAGATAATTCAAAACTCATTGCCGAGCGGTCAATATTTAAGTAGTCAGCCAAATCCTGCCTGTTAAACGGAATCTCAAAAGAATTTGATTTCCTTTTTCTAGCCTCGTTTGAAAGATAGGTTAAAAGTTTATCTCTGATAGTTTTTTGAGAAACATTTTCTATTTTTTGGATAAGTTCAATATTTTCTTTAGATAAAATATCAAACAAATTATTAATCAAAACTTTATGCCTTGTACAAGCGTTCTGGCACATTGAAGTACATTTTTCATAGCTCAAAACCAAAACCCTTGTGTTCTGAGCCGCCACTGCATCAATATTGGATTCTATATTTTTGGAAGCTACAAAAGCCAGCGCAATATTATCGTTAACGGAAAGCTGGGTAATAATTATTCTCCTTCCCCAGTAAGAATCCTTTTCTATATTGACCGCTCCTTCAAGAATCAGGTAAATATTAGTTATCCTGTCTCCTTGTCTTATTATCATTTCCCCTTCTTCAAAATTTCTGATTCTGGCATTGAAACACTCTAACAGCCCTTGAAGTTCATCATCCTTCATCCCATAAAATACGGGTGAATTCTTAATCTGATGATAATATTTTTCCAGCTTTTCCATAAAAAATTCCCCTAATTTTTAATAATGTTGTAAAAACAACAGAAATGTTGTTAATCATAGTCTATAATAAAAATGTAAAAAGATAAATACCATAAGGAGATAAACATGACAACTGCAACTCAACAAGAAGAAAATTTAATCAGTTTATTAGACGGATATGTAGAAAAGGGCGGACATCACCTTAATGTAAACGTATTTAACCGTGACACATTACTTGATGCCCAGGCTCATCCGGAAAAATATCCTCAATTAACGGTGAGGGTTTCAGGCTATGCTGTTAACTTTATTAAATTAACAAAAGAACAGCAAGATGATGTAATTTCAAGAACATTCCACAGTGCGATATAAACGAGCGAAAATAAGGGCGGTCAAAAACCGCCCCTTTTTATTATTCTGGGTTTCAACCCTATTTTGTTATTTTTTCTTTTTTGTCTTTAATTTCTTCATAATCATCAATCATTTCCTGGAGCTCATCCGGCATGACCGTATCTTCCGCAAGCGCTTCTTTTTCAAGCCCTTTTTCCAACAATGCAACCTGACGGGATTTTAAAGCCTCATCAGCTTCTACAATATCTCTCGTATTATGAAGAGCCGCTATTCTTATGGTATTTTCTGTAGGGGAACCTAATTCCGCTTGAGCTGATTGAACTTTATAGCTTGCCCAATCCTCAGGCAATTTATTAATTTTGGTGTAATCCATATTTGTACCCAATCTCTTATCAATTTCGGAAGTCAGAATTTTTGTTACATATTCTTTCTGGCTCTTGAATCTGCAAGGAATAACTATATTTTCACCGATAACTTCTTCAGGGTCGCGTTTTTCGTATTTCTTAAAGAGTTCGGAAGCGATTTTTAAATGTCCGAGTTCAAAATCAAGAAACATTTCCCAAATTCTCTTAATCTTTTCATTTGTTTCATCTTCTACACAGGTATAATAGTTACAGACTTCCGTAAACTCATGAACAAGAAGTTTTTCAAACAGGCTTTCCGTCGGGTCAATAAGAGATTCATACATTGTTACGTGTTCTTCTTCCACGTCTTTAATTTCGGAATAGGTTTCTCTTAAAACATGGTTGCCGTATGTGAAGCCGTGTTCGGCGTAGTAGTTATGAGTCTGCTGTTCTCCTGATACAAGAGTCAGAATATTTACTTTTGTTTGAGGAGAAGCAGTTTGTTTGTCATAATGCTTTCTTCTCCTTAAAGCGTTACAGTTATGATGATTCTGGGTCGGGCGTCCAAGAATTACATCGGTTTGACCCTGAACAATTTCGTTCGGTTTAATACCTTCCATCATATAAGCCCACTGGCTGTATCTGTAAAGGTGGTCAAAGTCCTCAAGAAGCCCGAAGTCGAAGGTCTCTTTTACATAATCATCCGGTTCATTCTGAGCAAGCCAGGCGGTTAAATCCACTGCCACTTGTTCATACCCGAGAGTGGTTTCAAGTACTGACTGGTCAGCAGGCGCCATCCAGTTAATTGTGGTTTGCTGTTCGTCTTCTATTCTGCAAACCTGAGCGATAAGTTTGGAATCCTCTATATCAGGGCAGAGTCTGCCAAGAGTGTGATGAAAATTCCACGCTTCCACCTCTATACCGTTCATTAGAATCTGCCTTGTTCTTGTATAGCAGTCAACATCTGTTTTGTTATAAGGCTTACCGGCTATCTGATGCCAGTTTCTCAGCTGTTTTTCAAGCGGCATTCCTTTTTCTTTAAGTGCATTAAAACTCATAGTTTTATTTCTCCTTTTTTAGTACCGCAAGAATAATAAATCGAACGAAAATATTTATAATTCCCGAAAAGGAGTATCTTTTAATTTAATATTTTTGTTTTAGAATATTAATACAAGCCGATGTGGTGGAATGGTAGACACGTGCGTTTCAGGTGCGTATGAAGAAATTCGTGGGGGTTCAAGTCCCCCCATCGGCAGTTTTGTATTTATACAATAAATGTGGTGCGGGAGTTGAACCCCCAATGCGAAGCATTTTTCAGGGTTCAGCGACCTGTGAGCAGAGTGCGGAGGACTTTTGCGAAAAGTTTGGCAGGTTTGAATACCGGTTTGCCGGCTTTCCGGCTAAAGGTTTTATGTAATAACAAAAATAATTTTTATAGTATTTTATACTATTATGAAAATTTCGGCATTAAATTCTAGAAATTATAATTATAATACTGGTTTTCGAGGTAACCGCAGATTTGTTTATGACAAAAGCGGGAATTTTTTGTATCGCACAACAACGTATTTTTTTAGGGATGACTTAAACTGGAACGCATTTACAAAATTTATTTCAAATAAATACAAAAACACTGATAGAGTGAATATAATCAATCATGCTTGTTCAAACGGTCAGGAATCATATTCATTAGCGGCAAAATTAATACAAACATTTGGGGATAAAGCAGAAAAATTTTTTCCAATTATTGCAAAGGACATAGACAAAGACAATATTGAAAGTGCCAGAAGGGGGAGATTGGGAATAAAAGTTGACGATTTATTCAGAATAAATCATTATATGCAAGATAATGTTTCTGAGTATTTTGGTAAAGGCAGGGCGGAGAATCCTGATAATGATTTAGTTTTAATTCCAAAAACGCAATTAAAGAATTCTGTTATATTTTCGCAGTCAGATATATTTGATGATATTAAAACAATTCCGCGAGAGAATACAATCTTTATGTGCAGAAATTTTTGGCAGTATTTAACTTTGCAAAAAAGAGAAATACTTGCTGACGCCTTATCCAAGAGGCTTGATTCAAGTTGTCTTATTGTAACCGGTGATTTTGATTATCCTTATGCGGATATTTTGCTGCAAAAGAATGGGGTTGAGGGAACCGGGATTAAAAATGTATATTCTAAAAAAGACAAGAGAGCGGGAAATTAAAGTTAAATTCAGATATGTTATTTCCAAATTTTTATAAATTCAAATTATAAGATTTACTCTTGTCAAAAAATTTTTTATGCTAAAATGGGAATGTAATCCCGGATCGTCTAGCGGCAGGACTGAAGATTCTGGCTCTTCCAACGGTGGTTCGAATCCATCTCCGGGAGTTTTTTAGTGTGTAAGATGAGTGTGTAGAATGGATGAGAACCACCAAGCGAAGCTTTATGTGGTTCGAGCGCGAGGGAGCGGAGGCTGGAGTGTTTTTGCAAAGTGACTGTGTCACAGCTGCAAAAACACGGAATTGCCGTTCAACGCGACCGAGCAAGACAATCCATCTCCGGGAGTTTTTTAGTGTGTAAGATGAGTGTGTAGAATGGATGAGAACCACCAAGCGAAGCTTTATGTGGTTCGAGCGCGAGGGAGCGGAGGCTGGAGTGTTTTTGCAAAGTGACTGTGTCACAGCTGCAAAAACACGGAATTGCCGTTCAACGCGACCGAGCAAGACAATCCATCTCCGGGAGTTTTTTAGTGTGTAAGATGAGTGTGTAGAATGGATGAGAACCACCAAGCGAAGCTTTATGTGGTTCGAGCGCGAGGGAGCGGAGGCTGGAACTTTGTAGGTCGGTTTTACTAAATCGACAAAAATTATTAAAAAGAGTAGTAGGTTTTGGTAATCAAAGATTACCGAAACATTTTTGTTGAGGTAAATTTTAATTTACCACAACCTACGGGCTATTTATGAAAAATTGTATTTTGTTGTAAATTCCCCATTCGGCAGTTCAAAAATGATTTTACCATTTATGCAATAAACATTTGGGATACCTTTCTTACGGTTATTTTCCTGAGCTTTTTTTATAGCCCTGTTACCGAGTTTTAACAATTTTTCAGATAACTTTGTCATTATTGGAAATCCTTTATAAATTCATTATACAAATTTTCGTTGTATATTTCAATCTTACTTTCGCTGGATTGAGCGACTAAAATATACTCTGATGTACCGTTATAGAATAAATTCCATTCGTCAACCAGGTCTTTATATGTATTCCAGAAGTTTTCTTTACTTCTATAAAATCTTCTTATTATGTCATTTTTTGGAATATTGTGTCCGCCATTTAATACTCTGATTTTGATTCTATTTTCGCATAAAATCGGACTATCGAGATAAGAATAAATTAAAACTATATAATAACCTAAATTCTTGGCTTTTTGAATAGTTTTTATATGATTTTTACCGGCTAAAGTCGTTTCTATCGCGAAAGATTGTTGGCTGTTTAGCAATTTTTCAAGTCTTTCTAAAACAATTTTGCCTGCTTTGATTTTTACACTTTCAATATTATCAGGACAGATTTCTTTTGCAACTTCATCTGCATTTAAAAAATCTAAATTCTCTGACGGTAAAAGTTCACTTGCTAAGGTACTTTTCCCGCTGCCGTTTGCCCCCGCAATTATGTATAAAATTTTATTTTGCATAAAATGAAAATAGCATAAAAATATAAATTTTGTAACAATAAAGCAAGAAATATATTTATAAATTAGTAATATATGTAGGTTTTACTAAACTGACAAAAATACTAAAAAAAGAGTAGTAGGTTTTGGTAATCAAAGATTACCGAAACATTTTTGTTGGGGTGAATTAAAATTTACCATAACCTACTTTCTAAATAAAAATGGGGAAGTCATAAGCTTCCCCATTTTTATTCGGAGAAGGCGGGATTGTCTTGGTCGCTCGCGTTAGACGAGTCTGCGGTTTTTGCATCAAAGAATTACATTCTTTTCGCAAAAAACCTCCGCTGTAAAAGAACACTTGGTTTGATTTCTTGTTACACATGGTTTGATTATTTTCTACCCCTGAAACCTGCTAAACAAACAGATTGCCAAAAATGATTGCACCATCTGTATAAATTCACAGTTGGTATAAGATTTTTCTCATTATAGGGAGTGTTAGATTCGAACCATTCAGATATAGATTAAATTTTTGCCATATTAAATTCAAAACTTTACTAAGTTAAATTATCATACCTAATTATCTATTTAGCAGTAAATTATCAAAATAACTTACTTATGTCATTACTCATTATAACCATGCCTTATAGAAAGGCAATACTATGCAATTAATAAACTTTTAAAATCGGTTTATGTATCAATTATGATATGGCAAACTTGCATTTTGCTAATAGTAAAAAACCAATATTTTGGGTAAAAAAGTTTACCAATAAATATTACTCAAAAGAAATATTTGCATTTAAAATCTTTTCTAATTCCATTGAAATATTATTTTTTATAAATTCAACTTTTTTGAATTTGTCAGCAATCTCATTTTGTTTTTTTATACTTATATCACCATTTTCATCTATAGGATACCTAATTGATATTTGATAATTATTGATTTTATTAAAATATAATTTTGTTTGATAATTAGCACCAGTTTTAGTTATTGCCTCTCTTAATTTATATAATGTATAATCCATATTAATTTTTTTATCTTTTGGCAATAATGAAGCAACAACATCAATATAAGAATATTTTTTATTTTTGCGCAAAAAACAATAGCCAACACTTCCATCCAAATTAAATAAAATAGATGGTTTTTGACATAAAATTAAATTGTTTTTTAATAAATATTGCTCGTCAATATATCCCAATACACTATCTTCTTTTTTAGATGAAGAATAAACAGGAATATTGCCTTTGTTCTTATCGATTTCTTTTTTAGTAATTCTCTTCCCCCTATTTAAATCAAAATACTTTTTATTAGTAATTAAAACCTCCATGTAATTACATGTATTATCATCGATTTCTATTTCTAATTCTGCAATTTCTTTTTTATATTTTAAAACATTTTCTTTTATTTCATTGATAAATGAATATTTTTCTACAATATTATTTTGAGTCTTTATATCATAATTGCCATTTTTATCAATTGGTATAGCTATTTTTATATCATTTAGCATTGACGGATAAACTTTGGTGAATTCATCTTCTCCTTTCTCACCTTTTCTCCCTTTTGCTAAATTTCTTAGTATAGGTTCTAATACATATTTAATATAATTTACATTTATATTTTTTACAGTATTCCGTAACTGTAAAATGCCCCTATCCCCGTTTATTGAGAATTTTCCAACAATTTTCTTTATATATCCAGCAAATCCATTCGTAGACCATGTAAGATATTCGCCATCATAATCATATGTATTTATATATGTTAATGGAGCATTGTTAGATGCTGAAAAAACTGGATATTCACCTTTATTTGCATTTCCATATTTTTTTGTATATTTTGCAAATCCTTTATCGATTATAAAGATATCATTTAGGGGAATTTCTATGAACTTTATTTCATTTTTTTTTTCAGAGATTTCATTAATCTCCTCAACAAAACCAGATATTGTTGTTGCTATATCATTTACATATGTTGAAAAATCTTGTAATGATAACTTTTCTTTTTGCTCAGCTATACCTAGCTCTATTTTTTCTTCTTCAGACCATTGTTTATCAATAATCCAACTATTTGAAATATTATCATTAAAAAATTTTATAGATAATATTTTGCATCGTTTATCAGAATTGATTTTTTCAAATCCAGTTTTATTCCCTTTAAAGAATGAATATAATTCGATTGCTTCGACCAAATCATTTTGTTCGATATCAAATCTATATACATCGCGACTTTCACCAATTTCACTTACTAAATATGTAAATACAGGATTTTCCTGAACATCTGAAATATTAAATTTCTTTGTAATTGCCAAAATATAAGTTTTTTTATTTGTAGTAAAAAATGTATTTAAAGGTAATGAAATTACCGCATCCAAATAACATTGTTTTATAATATATTCTCGCAAGTTTTTATCATTTTGTCTATTAAAAATTCCATCAGGTACAACAATAAATGCTTTACCTCCAGGTTTTAAGGATTTAATTATCCATTCCATAAATAAACCTTCTACACCCATTGCATTTATTTTATACTCTGAACTTAAGCCACTCTTTTTAATTTCTTCTTTTAAATTGCTACTTCCACTCGTTACATAAGGCGGATTTGTTAAAATTAAATCATATTCATTATTTACAGGTTCAGATAACGTACCCAATATTGAATTAGTTTTCAGTATAAAACTTTCATTAAATAATTTTGAAAATTCTTTTGTTAAACTTGGATTTTCTTTTATTAAATCAGAAAAATAAATCAACATATTTGCTTTAGCTAATATTATTGTTTTTTGTTCATCTTTATCAAAACCTTTATCAAAGCCACATATAGTAATAGATTTATTTATCCCATTTTTGTCAGCTTTATAAAATTCATTCAATCGAGACTTAATCGGTTCTAAAAGAAACTTACCTACACCACATGCAGGGTCGCATATTTTAATATTTGGTTTAATGTCGTCTTTTGCCATTTCAACAATAGCTCTAACCACTTTTAATGGTGTAAAGAACTGTCCCCAATTCTTTTTACTTATACTTTCTTTCAAAAAGCTTTCAAATAATTGACTTTTAAAATCATAGTCAATATGTTCCAGTTTACCGTAATCTTGAAATTTTTTAAGAACTTTTTTAAAAACAGTACTATAACCAGCAACCGCTTTTTGATCCTTACTTACAAATATTGTTCCATTTATAATAGTTGTTTTATCAATTTCGCTATGTGGAAAATATTCTTTAATCTTTGGACGAATTATTTTTGCATAATTTTCTAATACTTCTTCAGGAGTATCTGTTTCATATGATTTCATAAGTGTATTGAAGGAATAGGAACCCTTTAATATGCCCAAATCGCTCAGATACTTAAATATAAACAATTCTACAAATGTGTACAAACAATTTTCGGGGGTTGCTCCACTTACAGACCAGACATCTTGCCATATCTGTTTTGCTAAATCTTTTGGATTAACCATTTTTTTAGGTTTAATGCAATCATTTCTTTCATTAATTGAATTTATAATTTTTTCAATCAAATCAGGTAACTTGTCATTATTTTTATCAAATAGGTCAATAATATCCTTTTTATTTTCTGACTTTATTTTGTTTCCAGTTAAAGGATTAATCCAAATTGCTTCTTTTGTATCTGTAACAATATAAATTTTAGATTTTAATATTTTTGCAACATCAAGTTCTTGTTTTATAGCTTTATCTTTTTGTTTTAAACTTTTAAATTCAGAAGGTTTTTTATATTCAATAATTGCTATTACATTTTTTCTTTGAACTAAAATACCATCAACTTTCTTTCGTTCTAAAGAGCCATAATCGACATTCCTAATAATACCATGTTCTTTTAAAGCTTTAACGGTAGTATTACCTATGTTATAAAAATCCCATTTTCCTATTTTTTCGGGATCATCCAGCAAATTTCGTTGTAGTAATTCCTCACTCATTTTATAATTATTACAAAAAAAAATTAAATTGTCTAATAATGTTACAATTATATGAACATTAGCCTATAGAAATTTTTTCAACTCATAATAATTATTGCCAGTATTAGATTTTCCAATTTTATACTTGACGATTTTATTGAATTTGGGGCATAAAAGTTTCGCAGATACAGGTTCCGAAAAAATTCAAACATATATAATATCTGCTTCCGACCTATTCTGTCTAAAGTTCCGACCTGTCCGTTTGTATTCATTTTTTATGTTATTTTACATTTGCCTTTTGTGAAAATTTGCGGAACTGGACTATTCCGAAATAATCAAATTATCCGTACAGTTCAAATTTGGTGCGTATCTCACTGATAATATACAAATCTCAATCTATCCGTACAGTCCAGAAAAAGTCCAGTTTTCCAGTTTGATTTTTTTGGAACACTTAATTTTTCCGACCCGAAAACGCCCACACAAAGCCTACTTTACCAAAATAATCTATCTAGCCGTACCAATCAACCTGGACAAAAAACTACATCCGCTCTCTGCTCGCTCCCGCTCAAACCCGAAAATGCTTCGCATTGGGGTTCGAATCCCACAGCCATAATTTTTTAACAAAAAATCCGGAGAAGGCGGGATTCGAACCCGCGGAGAGCTTTCACCCTCACAAATTTTCGAGATTTGCACCTTAAACCGCTCGGACACTTCTCCTTGTTACCAATTATAACAAAAACAATAAAAACAGATTTATTAACTTCACGGCGCCTAAAACTTTTTTATTGTATAATTATCTCAAAGTTAGAATTGGAGAAATATAAATATGAGCAAATATTTGTTGGAAGTCGGTGTGGAAGAATTGCCGTACAAGTTTATCCCAATGGCAATATCCCAGCTTAGAGAAGGTTTTAAAAACTTTTTAGAAACAAACAAAGTTGAATATAAAGATATAAAAGTTATGGCAACCCCAAGAAGGTTAGCTGTTATTGTTGATGGGCTTTCTGCTTCGCAGCCGGATGTGGAGAAAGTTGTCAAAGGTCCTATTTCAACAGTTGCTTATGATGAGAATAAGAACCTGACAAAGGCAGGTGAAGGTTTTGCAAAGAAAAACGGAGTTAATCCCGAGGATTTGTATGTAGAAGACAATTATCTTTACGCAAAAATTTCTATTAAAGGTAAAAACACAAAAGATTTGCTTCAAGAAAATGTTCCGGTAATATTTTCTAAACTTCAAGGTCCGCATTTTATGAGATGGGGCTCTAATGATGTTAAATTTTCACGTCCGATAAGATGGGTTCTCTCTATCTTGGACGGGGAAGAAGTTAAGATAAAGATTATTGATAAAGAGTCTTCAAACCTTACTAACGGTCACAGATTCTCTAAGCAAAATATTGTTATTAACAATCCTGATGAATATGTTTCCAAACTCAAAGATGCGTATGTAATAGTTAATCAGGATGAAAGAAAAGCAAGAATTTTGGAGCTTACAAAAATTGAAGCGGATAAATTAAATGCAGTAACAAAAATTTCTGATGACTTATTAGAAGAAGTAACATTTATCTGTGAATATCCGGTCGCTGTAACTTGCAGTTTTGATGAAGAATTCCTGACAATCCCTCAGGAAGTTGCGGTTACTGTTATGGAAACTCATCAGAGATATTTTGCTCTTTATACTAAAGCGGGCAAATTAATTAACAAATTTGTTACTATAACAAATTATATCGGAAATGATTTTGAAAATATTAAGGCAGGTAACTTAAGAGTAATCAAAGCTCGTCTTGATGATGCAGTATTTTTCTTTAAAGAAGATACTAAAAAGCCGCTTGAAAGCTATGTTGAAAACCTAAAGGGTATGACTTTCCAGAAGGGTATGGGTTCTGTTTATGACAAAACACAAAGAATTATTAAACTTTCTGAAAAGATTGCTTCCGCTCTCGGAGTAAACAAGCCTTCTATCAAGAGAACGGCTGAGCTTTGTAAAGCGGATTTGGCTACAAACCTTGTTTTTGAATTTACTGAACTTCAGGGATTTATCGGGGCGGATTATGCAAGGGTTTCCGGAGAATCTGCCGAAGTAGCAGAGGGTATAAAAGAACATTATTTCCCGCTTAATGCAGACAGTGAAACCGCAAAATCAATTGAGGGACAGGTTGTGGGTATAGCTGATAAAATTGATACAATTTGTGCTGTATTTGCTTCCGGCAGAAAGCCTACCGGCTCTTCTGACCCGCTTGGTGTAAGACGTGCGGCTCTCGGAATTATTAAGACAATCCTTGAGTATGATTTAAAATTAGATTTATCAAAATTGATTTTGGAAAGCTTGGAACTTCTTCCTGTCAAGTCTGATTGTAAAAAGGATGTGGAAGAATTCTTTGTACAGAGATTAATCATTTTCTTGAATAATGATTACAAAAAGACTGTTCTTGAAGCTTGCGCAGCTAATAATCCATGCAAGGACCTTTGTGATTACGTAAAAAGAGTTAACGCAGTGTCCGATTTGGATAATACAGCTCTTCTTGAGAATGCAAACCGCGTCTTGAGAATCTTAAAAGAAGAAGTAAATGCGGAAATCAATGAATCACTCTTTACATTCGACGCTGAAAAGAATTTGTATAACGAGGTCAAAAAGATTAATTTTACCGGAGATTATAAACAGTATCTTAATAGCTTAATTAGTCTTAATCCTGTTGTTACAAAGTTTTTTGAAGACGTTCTTGTTATGGACAATGATGAAAAGATTAAAAATAACAGACTGGCACTATTGAACGGTTTGAAAAATAAGTATATAATATTAACAGATTTTTCAAAATTGTAAAAATTTGTAACAACTTGACGAAAATGAGTAAATTTTCGCTTTGAGGATACTTTAATAGTGTACAAAGTGAAGGTAAGTGAAAAGAGGTCGTTATGTTTAACCCTAAATCATTCATCAAATCATTGAAACAGGCATTAGACCCCAAAGCTAATTTGTTGACATTTTCAAACGGGCAAAGGGAAGCTAATGAAAAATATATAGAGTCTCTGTCGAGTACAGAACTCAAAATCAGAACTGACGAACAGAGGTTGGAAGCAATGGTCAGACAACAATTGAAGGAGGAATTCCCGAATATCGAGAAAAGTTCTTCATACGATTTACTTGTGGATGCAGTCATCCACAACTACAAATCAAAACAGCTTCAAGCCGCCGATGACGCTGAAATTAATAACTAAAAGTCATCACTACGAAAATAAAAAACCGTCCGCAATTTGGGCGGCTTTTTTGTTGTAATTACAATTGAGAATGTTAAGCATACATGGTATAATTAGCAGGTAAATAAGTTTTAGAAAGTTAGTTAAGAGAAAGGAATTAATCATGGCAAAATATGTATGCTCAGTGTGCGGTTATACAGCAGAGGGCGAAGCTCCTGAAAAATGTCCTATTTGCGGTGCAGGAAAAGAAGCTTTTGTTAAAATGGAAGAAGGGAACAAAAATTACGCTGATGAACACAGAATTGGTGTGGCTAAAGATGTTGACCCTGAAATCCTTGAAGGTTTAAGAGCAAACTTTATGGGTGAATGCACAGAAGTCGGTATGTATCTTGCAATGTCAAGACAAGCTGACAGAGAGGGTTATCCGGAAATTGCGGAAGCTTATAAAAGATATGCTTTTGAAGAAGCTGATCACGCATCAAGATTTGCAGAACTTCTTGGCGAAGTTGTAACAAATTCAACAAAGAAAAATCTTGAACTCAGAGCTGAGGCAGAATTTGGCGCTTGCGACGGCAAGATGAAGATTGCAAAACGTGCTAAAGAATTAGGACTTGACGCTGTTCATGATACAGTTCATGAAATGGCTAAGGATGAAGCTCGCCACGGAAGAGGTTTTGACGGACTCCTTGCAAGATATTTTGGAAACTAAGTTGTTACTGTAATTGATTTTACCGGTGCGGGCAGAACTTTAGTTCTGCCCGCACTTTTAATTGACAACTTAATCTCTTATGTTTGATATATAATAAAATCAAACACAGTATTTAAAGGGAATTATTATGCTTAAAGGAAATGAAATCAGAAAATTATACTTAGATTATTTTAAAGACAAACATCAGCATACAATTGTAGAAAGTTCAAGTTTAGTACCGGATAATCCTACCGTGCTTTTGACTACGGCAGGTATGCTGCAGTTTTTACCGATATTTTTAGGGATTGTAAAATCACCTTATGACCCTCCTCGTGCTGTATCTTGCCAGAAATGTGCAAGAGCCGGCGGAAAGGATTCTGATATAGAAAATGTAGGAAGAACTCCAAGACATCATACCTTCTTTGAAATGCTCGGGAACTTTTCTTTCGGTGATTATTATAAAAAAGAAGTTATTCCATGGGCGTGGGAATTTGTAACAGAAGTTCTTAAGCTTGATAAAGACAGACTTTGGATAACTATTTTTGAAACCGATGACGAGGCTTTTGAAATCTGGAGAAGTATCGGAGTTCCGGCAGAAAGAATTAAAAGAAAAGGCAAAAAAGATAACTTCTGGGGTCCTCCTGGGGCATCAGGTTCATGCGGACCTTGCTCTGAAATCCATTATGATTTAGGCGAGCAATACAAGTGTTCTGATAATTGCGGGATTGATACCTGCGAATGCGACCGTTGGGTTGAGATTTGGAATCTTGTATTTACAGAACTTTATCAGGATGAAGAAGGAAACCAATCTCCTTTAGAAAAGAAAAATGTTGATACCGGAATGGGCTTGGAACGTATAACAATGGTTTGCCAGGGGGTTGCTTCAACCTTTGAAACAGACTTGTTAAAACCGATTCTGGATAAAGTTTCCGAAATGTCCGGAGTTCCTTATAAAAAGTCTGAAAAAACAGACATTTCTTTAAGGATTATAACAGACCACGCAAGATGTGTAACTTTCCTTATTTCTGACGGAGTAATCCCGGGTAATGAAGGAAGAAGCTATGTTCTTAGAATGATTCTAAGACGTGCTTTAAGACACGGAAAAATCTTAGGAATGGAACTTCCTTTCCTTTATAAATTAGTTGATGTTGTTGTTGATAACTACGGAGAAGCTTACCCTGAGCTGGTTAAGAATAAGGCTAAAGTTATTGATACAATTAAAAAAGAAGAGGAAAGATTCAAACAGACTCTTGATAGAGGATATAAAATGCTGGATGAATTTATTTCCGCAAAGAAAAATATTGACGGCGAAAGTGCATTCAAACTCTATGATACTTATGGATTCCCGTTTGAACTTACAAAAGAAATTGCTCAGGAAAACGGCTTAGAAGTGGATGAAGCAGGGTTTAAAGCTGCTATGCAGGAACAAAAAGACCGTGCAAAAGCTGCAACAGAAAAGATTTCCGTAACCGGTGATATTAAGTATGCAAAAGTTGAAGAACAGGTCGGTTCCACTGAATTTATCGGATATGAAGAAAACGTATGCGAAGCAAAAGTTCTTGCGCTAATTGAAGGAGAAGGTTATACAGATGTTGTTCTGGATAAAACTCCTTTCTATGCAGAATGCGGCGGGCAGGTCGGAGACAGCGGGTATTTGACTAATGATAATCTGAAAGCTGAAGTTCTTACAACATTCAAGGTAAATCATCTTTTTGTACACAGATCTCAGATAGTGAACGGTGAAATTAATGTAGGTGATACAGTTCTTGCTCAAATAGATATCAAAAGACGTGAAGAAATCAGAGTTCACCATACATCAGCTCACCTTTTGCAGGCAGCATTAATAAAAGTCTTAGGAGATGAAGTTAAGCAGGCAGGTTCTCAGGTTGAGGAAAACAGAATGAGATTTGACTTTACGTTCTCCCGTGCGATGACTCCTGATGAGGTTGAAAAGGCAGAAAACCTTATGAATGAATGGATAGGTGAAAAACTTCCGGTAAATACAGAGGTTATGGGTATTGAGGAAGCTAAACTTACCGGTGCTACAGCTCTCTTTGGTGAAAAATACGAAGACGAAGTAAGAGTAGTTTCAATCGGAGGCAAAAAACACCACCACCATCATCACGGTGAAGGCGAACATCAATGCTGCGGAAGAGGCGGCTGCGGATGTAAGCATAAAGATGAAGCAAAAGAAGTAATCTCTATGGAATTCTGTGCCGGAACTCATGCCAGAAATACCGAAGATTTGAGATTGGTTAAAATCCTTTCCGAAGGTGCAATTTCAGCCGGTACAAGAAGAATTGAACTCGTTGTATCAAAGGCGGCTCTTGATTATGTTAATAACAAAATCAAGGTTACAAATGCTCTTGAATCAAAGTTCAAAGCTCATACAGATGAAGTTCTTGAAAGAGTTGAGAAATTAGCTGAGGAAAATAAAGAACTCCAAAAAGAAGTTTCAAAACTAAAAGAAGAACAGGCAAGAATGAAGTTTGCAAGTTTTATTTCCAAGGCTCAAGATATTAAAGGCGGTAAACTGTTCGTTTCAAAAGTTGAAGATTTTGATGCCGAAGCAATTAAGACCGGCGCTGAACTTCTTGCTAACAAGCTGGGTAACAGTATTATTATTCTTGCTAATAATAAAACAGTGCTTGTAAAAGTTTCCGATAACTATGTAAAAGAAGGTATAAATGCCGGAAAACTTGTCGGTGAAATTTCAAGAGCAACAGGGGCAAACGGAGGCGGCAGACCAAACTTCGCTCAAGGCGGTGTCAAAGATTCCGCTAAGCTTGACGAAATACTTGCTGCAGTTGAGACGGATTTAATCAGTAATCATGGATTATCTTAATAACAAATTTGATGTTATAGTAGTAGGCGCGGGGCATGCCGGATGTGAGGCAGCCCTTAGTGCTGCACATCTTGGATGCAATGTATTGTTGTGTTCTCTTAACCTGGATAATATCGCTCTACAGCCTTGCAACCCTGCTATAGGCGGACCTGCAAAATCAACTCTTGTAAGAGAAATTGATGCGCTGGGCGGAGTTATGGGAGAAGTTGCCGATGCAACTTATATCCAGATGAAAACACTCAACTCTTCAAAAGGTCCTGCCGTTAGAGCCTTAAGAGCGCAGTCAGATAAAAAAGAATACACTCAATACATGCGTCATATTCTTGAAAGCACTCCGAATATTTGGCTTAAACAATGCTGCATAACAGGTTTACGAGAAAAAGACGGGGTAATTACCGGCGCAGTAGATGAGTACGGGATAGAATATTCCTGCCGTGCGGTAATTCTGACAACAGGAACTTCGCTTGAGGGAAGATTGTTTATAGGTTTGCAGTCCTATCCTGGCGGAAGGCTCGGTGAAATGCCTGCAATCGGACTTTCAGGATGGCTCAGAGAACACGGGATTCAGACAAAGAAACTGAAAACGGGAACTCCTGCGAGAGTCGATAAAAGAACAATTGATTATTCCAAAATGACCGTGCAGCCCGGTGATGACAAGCTTAGTTTTTATTCCTACAAACCTAATCGCCCTGTAAGAAAACAAGTTCCGTGTTACTTAACCAGAACGAATGAAGATACACACAATATTATCAGGGCAAACCTTGACAAATCTCCTATGTATCAAGGACTTATTCAAGGTGTCGGACCCCGCTACTGCCCGTCTATAGAAGATAAGATTGTCCGTTTTGCATCTAATCCTTCCCATCATATATTTATTGAGCCGGAAGGGCTGAATACTTATGAAGTTTATATCCAAGGGTTTTCAACAAGCCTGCCGGCATGTGTTCAGGTGGAGATGATAAGGTCTTTGCCGGGGCTTGAAAATGCGCACATTATTAAGCCGGCTTATGCTGTTGAATATGACTATGTTCCGGCTATTCAAACGCAGCATTCTCTTATGTCGAAAGATATAAAAGGATTATTCTTTGCTGGTCAAATAAACGGTACAAGCGGATACGAAGAAGCCGCCGCACAGGGACTTATTGCCGGAATCAATGCGGTAAATTATATTAATTCATCGGATATGCTTGAACTCCCGAGGAGTTCATCCTATATCGGAACTCTTATTGATGATTTGGTCACAAAAGATATTCAAGAGCCTTACAGAATGCTTACTTCCCGCTCAGAATACAGGTTATTGTTAAGACAAGATAATGCGGATGAAAGGTTAACCGAACTCGGTCACAAAATCGGGCTTATTGACGACGAGCAGTTTAATCGTTTTAAAACTAAACAGGAAAATATCCAAAAAGAAATGATTCGGCTTAAGGAAACAAAAGTTTCTGCAACAGATGAAGTTAATTCAATTCTTGCAAAATACGAAGAACATATTGACCGCGGCATGAGACTTTCAGAACTTCTTAAGCGTCCTAATATTAATTATGAAATCTTTAAAGAGCTGGATGAAGAAACCCGCAAACTTAACCTTAGCGATGACATAACCGGAGAAGTAGAGGTTTTAATAAAATACGACGGATATTTAAAAAGGCAGGAACAGCAGGTAGAAACAGCCGAAAAGCTCGAAAAATACAGAATTCCGGATAATATTGATTATTCAAAAATCAAGCATATATCAACCGAAACCCGTGAAAAACTTGAAAAAGTTCGTCCGCAAAACTTAGCTCAGGCTTCACGTATCGGAGGGGTTAAGCCGGCTGATATTTCTGTGCTTATGGTTATGCTTAAATAATGTTTTTGCCGGGTTTCTTTTCTTTTTCTGATGTATAATATTCTTATGGGGATGAAGAGATTTTTTCTTTTATTTTTAGCTCTGATAATTTTTATACAGCCGTGTTTTGCAATAAAAATAGGGCTGCAGACCAATACCGGCAGAACTTATATCGGCTCTTCCACCCAGGCTGAAATAATTGACTGCAATACAAATAAACTCATATTTATTATGGAAAAAATGAAAGGGTATGAATTCAAACCCTATAGAAAAGTTATTGCGATAAAAGTAGATGGTCAATTCAAAAAAATTAATTCTGATAAAATAGTTATAAAACCTCGTGATAATGGATTTATAAGTGTCAAAAGAAAATGGTACCGCGGAAACTTTATGCTGGTTAACTCCGGGCTTGGATTAACCGTTATCAACGATATAAAGATAGAAGAATATCTGCAAGGCGTTGTCCCGTCAGAAATGCCGTCCGGCTGGGAACATGATGCCCATAAGGCACAGGCAATAGCTGCAAGAAGCTACGCCCTGGCTAACTTGGGGAAACGTGCCAAAGATGGTTATGACCTGAAAGACACTCCGGAAGATCAGGCTTATGGCGGAGCTACAGCAGAAACTATCCAGACAAACGATGCTGTTAAAGAAACCGAAGGTATTGTCTTAATCTATGACGGAAAAATTATCCCCGCATATTATTCGGCTTCAGCCGGAGGCAGAACCCGTTCTTCCGGTCAAGTCTGGACAAAAGATTTGGCATTTTTAAAATCCGTTCCGTCATTTGACGATGGAATAAGAAAAAACGGACACGGTGTCGGAATGAGCCAGTACGGTGCAAATAATCTTGCTAAAAAAGGGTATAACGCTTATCAGATTTTAAAATACTTTTATGCAAATACTAAATTTGCAAAAATAAATCCCGAATACTATAAATAAGGGCAAAGGGAAGGGATAAAGGAAAAAATTGAAATCAGAAAACAGAGGAACAAAAAATGAAAACGGCACAGGTTAACGGGGATAAAATTGTTTTAAAAGAAATTGATGAACTTGCATTAGGAGATAAGAAAGGTGCTATAGTAAGAGTCCTCGGCTGCGGGCTCTGCGGCTCTGATATCGTTAAGTTCAAACACAAGATTGTAAAAGACGGTGCTGTTTTAGGGCACGAAATCGTGGCAATTATTGAAGAAATAAATTCTGATACGGATTTTAAAATTGGAGATAAAATTGTTACTTCCCACCATATCCCTTGTTTTAACTGCACTTACTGTAAGCACGGAAACTATTCAATGTGTTCTCATTTTAAAGAAACAAATATTATTCCGGGCGGGTTTAGTGAAAAAGTTTTTGTATCGGAAGAACACTTGAAAAATACTGCCTACAAAGTTCCTTCAACAATGACTGATGAAGAAATCTCTTTTTATGAACCGTTAGGCTGCTGTATAAGAGCAATCAAGCGCTGTAACCTTCAAGACGGAGATAAAGTTCTTGTTGTAGGTTTAGGTTCAATCGGGTTATTGATGGGAGAAGCCATAAGGGCGTACGGATTAAAGGTTTACGGATGCGACTTATTAGAACACAGAATTGAGCTCGGAAATAAATTAGGAATTGAAGCGTATAATTCCAGAGATTTAGAAGATTTTGATAAAATATTAAGAGAGAAAACTTCATCTCTTGGAGTAGATGCGGTATTTATGACATCAGGAGCTGATAAAGCAATAGACGTGGCTCTTAAAACTATCCGGCTCGGCGGTAAAATTCTTGTTTTTTCAAGCACTCCTAACAATGCGGGTTATCCTAATAATGATATTTATTATAAAGAACTCACGGTTATGGGAAGTTACTCTCCTTCTCCGGCTGATTTGAAGGATTCTTTTGACCTTCTTGTTTCAGGAAAAGTAAATGTTAAAGGGATGACAACGGTTTACAAGTTTGACAATATACAGCAGGCGTTTGAAGATACGATTTCCAATAAGATTTTGAAAGCTTATATTAAGATGTAAGCTAATCCCGGTTGTTTTATAAGTCCTTTGGATAATATTTTAATCAATATCTTTTATTTTAAAACGTCTTCCAAAAGGGAAAAAGCCGGAATATGCAAGATAAGAAAATATTATTATTCCTATAATGCCCAAATTTAAGAAATAAAACAAATCAGCAAAATGGGTTGTTATATAAAACTCAATATATAATTTAATAAAGATTCCGGAATATATTATTGCCGCAAGAGTTTTAATAAAAAAATTTGTCCAATTTATTTTTATATTATAGAATTTTTCATACTTAATTATATTTACACCAGCTTTTAGTGTTAAAGCAATAATGGTTACAAAGAAAATACCTTCCAGTGAAAAACCATTCCCATCTGACCTATATAAAGCACTAGGATAGTCTAAATAAAAGATTTGAAGCATATAAGAAAGAAGAGCCGCAATAAATATAGAAAAAGCAGAGTATAAAAATATAGCTAGTACAATAAAAGGTTCACGATACTTTTTTAATGCCAGACACATAATAAATATAAAAATGTAATTTATTATCAAGTATGAACGAATTGTAAAATCAAAAAAAGAAAGCCCTAAAAGACCAATTCCGCCATAACCTGCCCATATAACAATTGAATATAGGTATTTGTTAATTGATTTTAAATCTGTAAAATCAATTTTTTCGTTTAACATTGGATATCTTGACTCTTTTTTTTGAACTTTTTGGGGATTGTTATTCTTTTTAACAAACTGCTCCGCAGATAGTGTCCCTTGATTTTTATGCATGTTACGCAAAAAGTCGAAATTGTCCATTGCTATCCTGTAATTTCTAATTTAATTTATATTTTAGCATATAAAATCAACACTGCAAGATTTTAATGTATTTACAACTCGTCTCGGTTTAAAAACATTCTTGACACCTTAGAATACAGGTTTTATAATATGTATATGTTAAGAAAATGTATTAAAAAAATAAACTCAGCAATACAATGGACAAAAAAGTGGCACTTTTTTCATGTGTTATTTATTGGTCCTTTTATCCTTTTGTCTTTGGTTTTGGCTGATGCCTATAGCAGAGATTATTCAACAAGCAGTTCAGTAAGTTGTCCTAACTGTGTTGACCCTACAACTATCTATCCGGATACACCGGATTTTATTGCAACAGTTATCTTTTTTATAATAGTATTCAGTGCACACATTTGCTTAATAGTTGCACCTTTTATTGAAGTATTGGTTGTAGTCATAAAAGCCATTCTACGCAGAAAGTTATGCGTAGAATGGAATTTCTTGTTAAATAATAAATTATATAATATCTTTTATTACTTCTCTGTCATCTTTATCCTAATCTGTGTTACATATATTTATTTGCCATCAAGCGTTACTTCATATTTCTCAAAATTCTTTCAAGCTCTTCCTTGGGTATCGTAACCGGACGCAGAATCTGGTAAGGTTTTTAATCAATATCTTTTATTTTAAAACGTCTTCCAAAAGGGAAAAAGCCGGAATATGCAAGATAAGGAGCAAAGCTTAAAATTATTATTATAATATTATATAATATTATTTTATGTATTGGAAAAAGGTGTTGAGTTAAAATAGTGACTAAAATAAGTGCCATAATAGTGTAAATAATACCTATACCTGTTTTTATTAAAAAGTTTTTCCAATTGATTTGAAATTTATCCGCTTGCCGATTTTGTAATAGTCTTATAAACACTATAATGGCAAGAAAAATTCCTCCCAAGGCTATCCCCATACAAGCGCTATTATAATTCCCGGAATATGAATGTAAGTTATCCCATAACATAGTACAATAACCTAAATAAATAAAATAAATAGAATATATTACAAGATAAATACATATTATAATAGACTTGTGTTTAATAGTTGCTGTCAACAATAACCAACTATATATACAACTTAAAATTAACCATTTTGAATATATATACCTGCTATCAAAAAGTAATGAAAAAATATAATTCAAGTAGAATAAAGACATCAAAATATATACAAATAAATCAGGATGGTTTTTAAGATGTGTTAACCAGGCTGCTGCTTTATTACATTTTTGTTTATATTTAGATTTGTGTTTAGTCATTCTACCTTTAAATAGTCATTGCGTATTCAAACTTACTGTTATTTGAATTGATATTAATATATTTATAATAAATCAAAAACAAAATGGAAGATTTATTCTGTTTATAAAAACTTGACCCACGTAAATTTAGTTTTATAATATGTATATGTTAAGAAAATGTATTAAAAAAATAAACTCAGCAATACAATGGACAAAAAAGTGGCACTTTTTTCATGTGTTATTTATTGGTCCTTTTATTCTTCTGCTTATAATTTTTCTTTTATTCTCTGACCCGGGAGCAAGTAACTCAGTAACTTATCCTAATAGCGTTGACCCTACAACTATCTATCCGGATACTCCGGAATTTTTGACAGTTGTTGTTATTTTCATAGTAATAGCCTGTATACATTTAAGTTTAATGGCAGCACCTATTGTTGAAGTATTGGCTGTAGTCATAAAAGCCATTCTACGCAGAAAGTTATGCGTAGAATGGAATTTTTTGTTAAATAATAAATTTTATAACATTATTTATATATTATCTATCTTGCTTCTTTTTATGTTTATAATTGTATTAAGCCTGCCATTTGTTATTACAGCCCTTGCAAGATTCGTATCAGCTCTTCCTTGGGTATCGTAACGGGACGAAGAATCTGGTAAGGTCGGATTTCTTTATTTTTAAGCTGCTCTACAGCAATATTATTAGCATCTATGATTCGATTATATAATCCGGATTTATTTTTATCATGCTCAGCAGGATCAAAATCATAATGGTCATTTAAAATGTACGTAAGAGATCCGTCCGGGTTTATCTTCATATCATATAAATCCGCCCTGTGTATTGTTGCAAATAAATTGAGTTTGTCCAAGTCTTCCTGAAGATGTATGTCATTGAGTCCCTCCGGTCTCCACAATTCCTTCAATTTTTTGAATTCTTTTAAGTCTTCATACGGAAACTCAATAGACTGTACAGATTTTTGGAAATCACCGTTTTTAATCTTGTCATAATTTTGCCTGATAAATTCTTCCATTTTTGGAGATTTTTGAATTATAGCAGCGAGTTTTGAATTATTTTTGGGTACAACTATATCAAAGTCCTCAATTTGTTTGTAGTCATCAGGATTGTTAATATCAAGATTCTCGGCTTTGGCTATCTTTTCAGCCATGAACCTATGCAAATCTTGTCTGCCTATATCTTTTAATTTGTAAAAATCATTTGTTTTTCTCATTTTTCGAGTAGGTTTTTCGTTGTCACCCAAATTAGCAGATAATCCGTAGTATTCTCTTGCTGTCATATTGCCGGCAAACTTTCCAAAAGTTTTTAACACATAACTTTTTGTTTTATCTTTAAGTTCATCTATTGATTGATTAAAATCATTGGCTTTATCTATAATAAAGTCAGGCAGTCTTAAATCTACCTTGTTTTTATTATTCCTTGGTATATTCGACGATATCGTATTCTGGTTAATTGTTGGACCTGTCTGATTTGCGGGTTTGGTTGTTTGAGGCATATTATTTTGCATCGGCGGGATTTGTGTATTTTTTTGAGTTTCCAAAGGCACATTTTTTTCTATTCCCAATTCAAAAGGCGGAATGTTGTTTATTTCCGGATTAATATCAGTTTTGGCACGGAGTTCCGGTTTCTGCGGTGCATAACCTCTTAGTTTTGGCTGTGCTGTTTGAGGCACCGGGGCAAGCTGAATATTTTCAGGAGCCTCTGCCTTAACATTTTTGCTGATTTCCAGTTCAAATAGCGGAGATTGGACATTAAATCCTTGCATTGTACCGGAGCTTCCGTCTGCCGGTAAGTTCCTGTATGCTCCTGCTGTTAAACCGTTTATTTGCTTGCGCGGCGGTTTAATTAAATTGTTCAAAAGAGTTTTTATTTGATTTAAGCGTTTTTCTTCTTCTTGTCTTTCGTACTCTTTCATTGTAAGATCCAGTGCCATATTTGCAATCATTTTTTCCATTTCGTCACTAAACCAGTGTTTCATTTTCCTCCTTTTCTCAGCCTAAATCCCCACCCGGAGAATAGGCTGTATTACTGTGATAGTTATGGTTTTCAGGGGTTCTGAAAGTCTATAATCTTTATTATACACATTTTCAAATTTCAACTAAGAATTGTAAATTTATTTTTACATCTTAACCCAAAGTTCTTTCTATATGCGGTTTTACAGCTGTTTAAACTGGGTCTATTCCTTACAGAAAGGGAGATTTCATTTGTTTTGTCTTGCTCGCTCGCGTTAAACGGGTCTGCACGGCAAGGCTCATCGCCTTGACCGTTCCGCCCTCTGCTTGCTCGCGCACATCTTAACCCAAAACTCTTTCTGCAAAAGACTTTGCTGTTATTTAAAGAGGTTACAAGTCTTATGCATAGGGCATTTTCTTTTAGTTTCGGACTAATCTGTTTAGGCTGATATTTTTAGTATATTCCCTTCATCACCCCATAGTATTTTGCCTTTTGGCTCTATGTTATGGTAGGTATAAGTGTTGGTTATGAATGCAGGGTTAAACAAATTCTTCTGTACCAGAATTTTTACTATTTTATCCAAAAGAGTGGTGCTGCCGGCTATTGTTCCATCGGCAGAAGTTGCCTTTATTCCGTCATAGAAGATTTTGGAATCGGCAAAAACAGTTTCTTTAATATCGCTGTATGTTATGGGCAAGCCATCACTTATAAGCAGAACCTTATCAGCGGGTTTGGATTTGAAAAAGAGCTTCAGAGCATCATCTCCTACATGAACTCCGTCAGCAATAATTTCTGCATAGAGATTATCATTAATAAGCGCTGAAAGAGCTGTACTTTTGCCTCTATGGACAACACCTGACATAGCGTTAAAAGTGTGCGTAACTCCGTTGACCTCTGATAAATCTCCTCCCGTACAATGTCCCGCTTGAACCTTTATTTTTTTTTCTTTGAGATATTCAATCAAACCCTTATCAAGTTCCGGAGCAAGAGTAACAATCTTTATAAAATCATCTTCAATTCTACGGTAATTATCAACAGTAAGTTCCATAAAGTGTTCGGGATTGTGGATTCCCTTTTTCTCAGAGTTGATAAAAATTCCCTCAAGATGGATACCGAGAACAGCCGGACAAATTTTGGCAGCTTCTTTAATTATTCTGATTTGGCGGCAAATATTCCGAACAGAATCCGTAACCAGAGTCGGGAAAAATCCTCCGATACCGATTTTTTTCAAATTTTCCGCCGCAAATAGGATTTCATCAACCTTGGAGACTTTATTGAAATCAATCCCAAAAGCCCCATGTAAATGTTGATCAATTATTAAAGGAGTTTCCATTAGTCCTCTCCTATAAAAATCTCTCTGACTTTTTCCCTATCGTCAAAATGGATTGTTTCATCTGCTAAAATTTGGTAATCTTCATGACCTTTGCCTGCCACAAGAACGACGTCATTGGCATTTGCAAGCTTGTAAGCAGCTTTGATAGCGAGCTCTCTGTCCGGCTCAACAATAACATCATTGACTTTTTTAATACCGGCTAAAATATCCGTAATAATCTGCTGCGGGTTTTCTGAGCGCGGATTATCACTTGTTACAATAACTTGGTCTGCCAATCTTTCAGCTATTTCACCCATTTTAGGACGTTTTGTTGCATCCCTGTCACCGCCGCATCCGAAAATACAAATTAATTTGCCGTCTTTCGGAGTAATTTCTCTTGCCGCTTTCAGCACATTTTCCAATCCGTCAGGAGTATGAGCATAATCAACAATTACCGCCGGCTTGTTAACTACAATCTCAAATCTTCCTGCAACTCCCGGAATTTTTTCTAAAACTCTGATAGAGTTTTCTATATCAAAACCTAACGCCAGCGCAGTTGTTAAAGCTGCCAAAATATTATAAACAGAAAACATACCGTTCATTGCAAGCTTAGTCTTATATTCTCTGCCCTGTACAACACAGGTAAAAGCAGCTCCGTCGTGTTCAAAAACAACGTCCTTTGCCATAACGTCAGCTTTTCTGTTAATCGCATAAGTATAAGTACTTACAGTAGGAGATATAACTCCAAGGAAAGCCTCTGCATATTTATCATCAAGATTTATAACTGCAAAATCTCCGGCAACAAGCTGAGCGAAAAGTATAGCTTTTGCCTTGAAGTAATTTCCCATAGTTATATGAAAATCCAGGTGGTCTTGCGTAAGGTTAGTTAAAACTGCACCATTAAAGTCGCAATAGTCAACTCTGTGCTGGACAAGTGAATGTGAGCTGACTTCCATTACTACATTATCTATACATTTTTCGTTAATATTGTATAAAAGAGCTTGTAATTCCGGTGCTTGAGGCGTTGTATGCTTAGCATCATGATAAGAATCGGCAGAGGTAAATTTGTGTCCCAAAGTTCCTATCAAAGCACACTTTTGGTCATTTGCTTCATACAGCTTTTGTATCAAATGTGTAACCGTTGTTTTACCGTTAGTTCCTGTGACGCCGATGATATTTAGCTTTGTGGAAGGATATCCATAAAATAATGCCGAAATTTTTGCTATCATCTCTTCTGTAGAAGCAACAACAATTTGAGGTAAATCCGCATTTAAACGCCTTTCAACAACAAAAATTGTAGCTCCGTTTGCAGCAGCTTCTTCTGCATATTCGTGTCCGTCTACATGCTCTCCGACAAGACAAATAAATATATCATTGGGCTGCGCTTTTTTGGAATTATACGAAATGCCTTCTATTTCGTAAGATGTATCTTCAAGATTTACTAATTCAATATAATCTATCTCATCTATAAGTGTTCTAAGTCTCATATTCACCTCATTAATTAAATATTAGCTTTAGCAGCTGCCGTTTTGCCTCCAATTTTATCAGGCTGCAAATTTAAAATATGAGTAATTTGGGTTGCAATTTCTCTAAAAATCGGAGTTGCAACAGTATTACCCCAAATTTCACCGCCTTGAGCGGAGTCAACAATTACATATATTAAAACTTGCGGGTTTGATGAAGGCAAATAACCTACAATGGAAGTATAAAGCTTGTTTGTGTAACCGGCACCATTTTCTTTAGGTTTAATAGAAGTTCCTGTTTTGGCTGCCACATTGAAATTATCCATTTTTACGGCTGTTTTCCCACGGTTTATAGATTCAGTAAGAAGGGCTGTTATCTCATGCGCATGTTCCGGGGTCATTACCTGAACTTTTTTAATCTTTATGGCTTCTTCTTCCGGAGAATATTTAATAACGTGCGGCGTAATCCAGGTTCCGCCGTTTGCAATTGCGGAAACCGCCGCAACCATTTGAATAGCAGTTACAGACGAACCATAGCCGTAACCCATTGAGGCATGGTCTGATGCATCCCATTTGGCAGCCGGTTTTAAAAGCCCTACAGACTCGCCGGGTAAATCAATTCCGGTCTTTTGTCCAAATCCAAATTTTTTGAGCATGCCGTAGTACTCATTTTTATCCATCATTTGAGCAACCAGAACAGAGCCTACATTGCTTGAATGTTCAAACAAATATACTAAGTCAATCATACCCGGATTGGGATGTCTGTTATAGTCATAATTCTTTATAGTCCACCAGCCAACCTTAATTTTTCCCGTATCATGAACCTTTGTGTATCTGTTTACTTTACCTAACTCCATTGCAGATGCTACAGTTATTGTCTTAAATGTTGAACCGGGCGGAAAAACGTCTGTTAAAGTCCAGTTTTTGGTTTGAAAACTTGTTGCAGATTTAAAATTATTTGGGTCAAAATACGGATAGACAGCGTAAGCAAGAATTTCACCGTTATTAGGATTGACAACAATAACCGCCCCTCTTAATGCCTTAAATTTTTCAATAGACTTCATTAAAGCCTTTTCACAAACATGCTGCACCGCAGCATCAATAGTCAGTGTAACATCTTGACCTTTAACCGGCTTTGTTACAGCCACCGGGTCGGTAGAAATATTATATATTACTTTTCCTTTAGGCGTTACTTCCAAATCAGAAGCCTTTGATACACTTTCCAGCTTGTCCTTAGCTGTAAGCTCAACCCCTGAGGCAACATCCGCATCAAAATTATAATAACCCAGAACATGTGCCGCTAAAGTTCCCTGAGGATAAGTCCTTATACTTTTTTTATCCATAGGAACTTCTCGAAGATTCAGTTTGGCTATCTGATCTCTGGTACGGCGGTCAACATTTTTTTTAAGTGATATAAGCGGAACATCCTGATTAATCTTTTCTAAAAGAGTCATGGGAGAAATTTTTAAGATTGGAGCAAGCATTTTTGCAAGCTCTTCCGGCTTGTGGTCAATATCATCTTTTCTTACATAAATATCATAAAAAACCGTGTCAGTAGCGAGTTTTATACCATTTCTGTCATAGATATTTCCTCTCATGACAAAAGAATTTGCTCTGCGCTGATTTTTAGCTTTAATACGAAAATGTCTGACATCAAGCACTTGAACTGCAAAGAGATATACTACAAATAGCGCTGTAAGAATAACAAAGACTATTTGCAGCCACATTAAGCGTTCTGAAAAAGTCTTATTTTTATTAGAATTCCCAATCTGGCGCATGCTACTCCCCCATTAGAAATAATATCACAAGCACGGTTTGAAGAGAAGTAGGTTAATAAAGTTTACAATACTTGCAAGCAAGCATGCCAATTTTAGCGTAAATAAAAAACTATCCTGCCGGCTAATAACCACTTGGGGTATTTTTAAGTGTAAATTTGGCACTTTATCCTTAAAAACTTGATTTTACTTGATTTATAGCTTTTTAACAAAAGTTTACATACCCTCTTGACAAAACATTTGATATGATGCATAATGAAATTGTAAAATGAAGTGTAAGAAAAACACTTAATGAAAGATCACAGAGGTGATAATTATGCAAATAAACAAAATCAATAATATAAATTTTAGAGAAAGCAATATAACCAGAGGAATGAACTCAGAAAACGCTATTTTAATGCTGAGAGATCCAAACGCTGCTATTAAGTTCCAAAAGAACCAAGAATATGCAAAAAAAGCAGATTCTGTTGACACAAATCCAATAGTAGCACTGGGTTATAAACTTTACAGAACTTTCAATTTGATTAAAACAAGAGAAGGTTCTCAAGCCGAAAATAATAAGTTCAATGCATTCGCATAAGATTTTCTATAATATAATACACACACATAATTTAGCGGTAGTTGTTCATCAATTATCGCTTTTACTTTTTTTAGTGACTGGTGACTAAGTGACTAAGTGACTGGGTGACTAAGTTAATAAGTTAATAGGTAAATAAGTGAATAAGAATTTTTCTCCTTCCCTAATTTGGGCACAACTGTCCATGACAAATCATCTTCCTCCCTTATGAGGGAGGATTGAGGTGGGTGCCGGTTGTAGATAGTTAATAAGTTAATAGGTAAATAAGTGAATAAGCCTTTAGAATAACTCGTCACCCTGAACTCTTTACCCCAAGCGGAATATCTTGTTGGTCTAGTCTACTAACTTATATTTACCTCTTTCAGGGTCTATCCGTTTAATAAAAAACAGCATTGATAGATTCCGGGTCAAAGCCTGGCATGACGAAGATTGAAGATTTACGTGTAATCGTGACTAGTGACTAAGTGATTAAGTGATTAAGTAAATAAGTTAATAAGTGAATAAGGATTTTTTCACCCTCCCCGGGAAGCGTAAGCGGAAGGCGGGAAGGTGCTACGCACGTAGATTAACGGTCGGCAGACATCTGATGAACTACAAGCCTAAAAAAACCATCCCTGTCTGCTTCGAATGTTTGAATACTAAAAAAAGCCGGGCGGAGTTATAATCATAAACATATTCGCCCGGCAAAAATCTACTTAGTTATAAAATTTTCTTCTCTAATTTTGAAAGACGTTCTTCTAATTGCTTGTTCTGTTTTTCGAGTTGTTTATTCTGTGCTTCTAATTGTTTAATTCTGTCATTAAGTGCTGTAAATTTAGTATCAAGTTCCTTAACAGCATTAACAAGTGCATAGAAAATATCTTCCCATCTGATTCTTAAGAATCCGTCATCACCCTTGGTTACAGCATCAGGAAATACCTTCTGCAAATCCTGGGCTATTACACCAACATGCGGAATCTTCTTCTCATCATCTTTGAATGTATAGTTATATACCTTGAGCTGCTTTATCTTATCCAACCCGCCGGAGAATGCTTCTCCAACATTCTTGAGTCTGCGGTCAGATGATATTGTAAAGTTACCTACTTTGTAACTCCAGCCATATTTACGCAGTGTTCTGGTGTTATCATCACCGCCCTTGTCATCACCCATAAATATTCTGCTCATTTCAGGATTTCCATATACAGATTTTTCATCCGGCGGTCCTACCTGTGCTCTGAATAACATTTCACCGCTGACTCTTGATAATACAGCATATTTGTCTACTACCAAATTCCCCGGGATATAAATTGTACTGTCTGATGAGCCCAGCTGCATCATGTCTTTAAAATTCCACACTATTGATTTATTAAAAGGTCCGCCTATTACTATTTGGTTTGATGCTGTCGTTTGGGCTCTATATCCAATAGCAGTTGAATAATCGTGTTTGGCAACTGATGATGCACCTAATGCGGTTGCATAACTTTGGGTTGCATTACTGTTGTAGCCCAAGGCTGTGGAGTAACTGCCGCTTGCTTTGCTAAGGTATCCAAGAGATGTGGAATAGCTGCCGCTCGCCTTGCTTGCATAAGATAATGCTGCAGAGCATGTACCACTTGCATTGGCAGAGCGACCCAACGCGGTTGCAAAAATATTGGTTGCATTGGCGAATTGACCCAAAGCAATTGCATAACTATTGGTTGAATTGGCGTAAGAACCAACTGCGATTGCCCAATCTTCGCGTGCCCTGGCATGGTCACCTAACGCGGTTGCAGAAAGACCGCTTGCTTCTGATTTATATCCGATACCGACACTGTTGACAGATACATCTCCGGATTTACTTTCTGATATCCTTATACCGTAATTCTTTGATGTAACATTCATTACATTAGAACTGCCGCTTGTACCCAATGCTATCTGCGGCTCTGTACTTGGTGATTCTATATAGAATCTTGCTTTGCCCGCATTTGATGGTACTGATGTTGTTCCTATCATTGCTGTTTTATTGGTATTGTTATCAGGGTTGTAGGTGATTGAGCCTCCTAATCCTGTATATAACCAGGGACTCCCTCCATCAGTATCCCGAAGCATTTTTTTGCTAATCATAGGAGCTGCTGCCGCGGCTACAATTGCCACAATCAACAGCACTATCATCATTTCCATCAAGGAAAATCCGCGTTGTTTCATAAGTCCTCGCTTTCACATACTAGTAGATATTTTGCTATAATCCGCCAGCCATCCGGCTTGACGCCTATTGTGTTGCAGGGAGGGGGTAAAGGCAGAAACGGTAGGGCTTTCAAGGGCTTAATATTAAGACAGAGTATTTATTCCCTCAAACACGCTCCAGCAGGAGCTTCCGCTATTGTTTCGGGAACAAATCTCTGTCTTTTTCTATTTATTTTCATACTCTGTACAAACCAGTCATAGTGTGATATTATGGTAATAATACAACACAATAGTAATTATGTTGCACAAACTATTTTAAGTAATTAATTTTTCATAATAATATATTATTTAACACACTGTAATTTTACCCAAAACAACCCGTTTTTCAGCTCCGGTGCAGCATGGGAGATTATTCGGAATATTATAATAATTGCAGTACCCGAGAAGAGCAAAAGCCATGACTTCTTTAAAATTGTTGGAAATTCCATAATCCTCATGGGTCTTGAGTTCAATCCTTTTAGGCAGATAGCTCCTCAAAAACTTCATCAAAGTTTTATTATAAGCCCCGCCGCCGCCAATAACCACAGTATCAATATGAACAGACGGATAAATAAATCTTTCATACGCTTGTGCAATTGTTTTTGCAGTAAGCGCCGTAAGAGTAGTAATAACATCTTGAGGCTCTGCCGGGGCTGTTTTTAAAATATTTTCTATATACTTATTCGAAAAATACTCTCTTCCCGTAGTTTTAGGCGGGTTAATATAGTAATACTCATCCTGCAAAAGGCAATCCAGCCAGCTTTCGCAAACCTGACCAGAAGTCGCAATTTCACCGTTTTTGTCATACTTATGTCCGAAAAACTTTTGAGTACAGTAATCAATCATAATATTGCCGCATCCGGTATCAAATCCGAAAGTATCGCACTCATCAGATACAACAGTAACATTTGAAATCCCTCCGATATTTTGTATTGCATAGCTTTTGGAACTGCCTGCTTCGCCGCCTCTGAGGTTTTCATCACTATTCTTTTCCCTGTATTTTCCTCCTTTACCCCACCATTTTTCATCTGCAAAACACACCAGCGGTGCCCCTTGTCCGCCGTAAGCTATATCTTTTTCGCGGAAATTTGAAATCACCATACATCCGGTTTCTTTAGCTATAATCGAACTCTCTCCTATCTGGAGTGTGCTTTTGAGAGAAATATTGTCAATTTTTTCATCATAGGGATAATGGTAAACAGTTTGCCCGTGAGATGATATAAAGTCCGGCTTTCCAAACTCTCCTATTAAAATATTTGCGGCATCCGCGAAACATTTTCCGACAGCAAAATTAAGCTGACAGAGTTCTTTAATACTTATCTCTCCCCGGAAAGCTTGAAACAGCTTTGCTCTTATATGTTCCGGATAAGGATGATTTATTCCTTTAAGGAGTTTTACACTCATATCCGGCGCGACTTCGCAAAACCCTGCATCAATTGAGTCGCAGGATGTTCCTGACATCAAAGCTATAACTGTTTTTGGCTCTTTTTCCATTATTTACCTATACAGAAATTATCAAAAATATTATTTAGAATATCATCCGTAATCAATTCACCTGTAATCTCGTCAAGTGCCAGGATTGCAGATTTTACATCAATTGAGATTAAATCTTGCAGTTCTTTTAACTGCGCACCTAAAAGCGCCTGTTCAAGAGCTGTCTTAGCACGGGCAAGACAAACCTGCTGGCGGGAATTGGTTACAAACTCCAGATTATCAGGTTCTATGTCACAAACCTGTTTTGTAATGAGTTCTTTCAGTTCGGCAATTCCTTCTCCGGTTTTAGCGGAAATATAATGCAGTCCGTCTTTTCTTTCCGAAATCAAATCGCATTTGTTTGCAATAACCAGATGTTTTTTTTCTTGTGCAAGTTCAAAAATCTCTTCATCTTCTTTTGTCATGCCGGCTTGTGCATCATACACAAAAATAACCAAATCTGCATCCTCAAGCGACTGTTTTGAATATTCAATCCCGATTTTTTCCACTTTGGAAACATCTTCATCTTCACGGATTCCGGCTGTATCAATTAGCGTGACGGGAACTCCTAAATCAAGAGTTTCTTTTAATACATCTCTGGTGGTTCCGGCTATATCAGTAACAATTGCTCTGTCAAGACTTAAAAGTGCATTGAAAATCGAAGATTTTCCTACATTCGGGCGTCCGGCAATAGTAACGGAAATTCCTTGTCTCAAGACATTGGAAGTATCCGCATCACGGAGCACGGAATCTATTTGTGAAATTATTCTTGTAAAAGTTTCTGTAAGATAAGAATACTCCGGCTCGTTTACATCCTCAGGAAAATCAATTCCTGCAGTAATGCGGGACAGAACTTCAAAAATTTCATTTCTTATACCATTAATTTTTTCTTTCAATACTCCGGAGAGGTTTTTCATAGAGACTTTTGCAAACTCTTTTGTTTTGGAGTGGATAATATCTGCTATGGCTTCCGCTTGAGATAAATCCATTCTTTTATTTAAAAAAGCTCTTTTGGTAAATTCACCTTTTTCTGCCATTCTTGCACCGTTTTTTAGTACCAGATTCAGAATATTTCTTACTACATTAATCCCGCCGTGGCATTGAATCTCTATTACGTTTTCACCGGTGTAGCTGTTTGGTTCAAAAAACGGAAGCACAATGACTTCATCTATCTTAGTTCCGTTATCAACAATCCACCCGTGATTAAACTTTCTTGGTTCAAAATTCGGGTTAGTAAAGATTTTCTCAATAATCTCAAAAGCTCTTTCTCCGGAAATTCTAATAACTCCCACCCCGCCGGTTCCGAGCGGAGTAGATATAGCAGCAATTGTATCAAATTCTTCCGTAATGTTCATAAGTTAATTATACAGCAAAGGGGTAAATAGACAAAATTACTTTCAATTGACAAACCATCCTTTGCAAATTAGAATAAAAATAAAGATTTGATATACTATGAGATTTGTTAAATTAATTGCAAAAATAGCAACATGTTGGATTCTGGATAAAAAACTCAGAAAGAAACTGCGTTATCGTGTGAAAACGCGCCTATACGGTCAAAAAGTTTTCAAAAGAGCCAAAGCGATAGGTGAGAATTTATATCTTGGCAACTATTGTTCTGTCAATAAAAACACCTATCTTGGTCATGATGTGCACATGAATGGTTTGCAAATCCATGGCGGCGGAAAAGTCACCATAGGGAATTATTTTCATTCCGGTGTAGAATGTCTTATAATAGCACAGAATCACAACTATGAAGGTAAAAAAATTCCATACGATGAAGCTTATGTCTACAAAGATATTGAAATAGGTGATTTTGTCTGGCTGGGTTCAAGAGTTATGATTCTTCCCGGAACAAAAATCGGCGAAGGTGCAATTATTCAAGGCGGAAGTGTTGTGCATGGAGAAATTCCGCCGTATGCTATTGCCGGAGGCAATCCTGCAAAAGTATTTAAATACAGAGATATTGAACATTTCAAGGAGCTTAAAGATAAAGGGGAATATTATTCTTTGTATTCAGAATAAAAATATGACAGGAAGTAACATTTTTTTAGTATTCAATACAGCATGTTTCGGAGATGTTCTTTTATGCAATACTCTCTGTCAAAATATCAAACGGATTTATCCGAATTCTAAAGTAGTGATGGTTGTAAACAAACCTTTTCTGGAAGCTGCTAAATACCAGAAAGATGTTGATGATGTGGTTGTTTTTGATAAAAATGGAGAACACAAAGGAATTAAAGGAATTCTCAAATTTATTGCAGATTTCCCATATAAAAAACCGTTTTGTTCATTTATAACATACACCAGCTGGAAAAATGCTCTGATTGCAAAGCTTCTGGGTTCTAAAAAAGTATGCATTTTAACTGATAATTCAGTCAAACCGGTACAAAAACGAACAATGGAACTTCTGGTAAAAATTACCGGAGAACCGCTTAGGAACTTACCTATAAGATATATTGTTCAAGATGAGCCGCCATCAAAGCTGGGATTGCGTTCAGGTGAAAAATATATCGGGCTTTGTACTCTGAGCAAACGTAAAGAAAAAGATATGCCGCTCAAAACTGCCATTGAACTTATTAAAAAACTTTCTCAAGCCGGATATAAAACAATTTATCTGGGAGCAGGGGATTCTGCAATAAATTATGCTCAGGAACTTGAAAAGGCAGGATGTGATTTTATTAATCTAGTTAATAAAACTTCTATTTATGAGATGGCTTGTGTTCTAAAAACATGCCGTGTACTAGTAAGTATTGATACAGGCACTATGCATCTTGGATGCGCACTTGATATTCCGCTCGTTTCTGTTTTCTACGAAAACAAAATGACCTATTACTGGGCGCCTGATGATAGAATTTATAATGTAAAAGTCATTAAAGAAAACCAATCCGCCGACAATATTTATGTTAAACTAATGGAACTATTAAATAAGGATAAATAAATGCCAAAAGTTTCAATAATAACACCTGTTTATAATGGTGAACGTTTTATCGAACGGTATTTTGATATGGTCTTGAAATTCACTCATAAGGATTTGGAATTAATTATAGTTAATGATGCATCTACAGACAATACAAATGAGATTATTGAACAAACAAAAGAAAAATTAATTAATAACGGCATTGAATTTAAGTATATTAGACTTGAAAAAAATGAAGGAGCTGCCGGAGCTATTAACCACGGATTACAAGAAGTTACCGGAGAATACTTATCTTGGCAAGATATTGATGATATTTATTATCCTGAATGTATTTCTAAATGTGTAGAATATTCTCAAATACATCCTGAATGTAAAATTATATTTACTAAATGCGCAATAGTTAAAGAAGATAATCTTGATGAAATTTTATCAATACGTCCCAGAAAAAAAATTAAGTATAAAAATCTCTTTTTAGATTATATTTTAGAAAAAAATGACTTTTTTTCTCCGCTTAGATTTGTAGAAACAAAAGCTTTATTCAGCGTGTTAAAGGACAGGTCTATCTATGTATCACAAGCAGGACAAAATTGGCAGATGTTTTTACCAATGTTATATGCATACCGCTGGGGATACATTGATGAAATACTGTCAAAATATGTTATTTATACACAATCACATTCTCATAGTATAAGTTATAATACCAATTATAATAAACACAAAGATATATTAATTAATACCATTGAACGCATGAACATTCCGACATTCAAAAAAAGATTTTACCAACTTAGGATAAGGCTCAAGTATTTGAGAAAATCAATGAATAAATTACTGAGAATAAGTATCAATTTAAAATACAAAACTGTTATGATAAACATATTGAATCATAATTTCCAATGGAGGATTAAATGAAATTAATAACTGTACCGGAAAAATGCACAGGATGCGGAGCCTGCTTCAATGCATGCCCTGTCGGAGCAATTGAAATGAAGGAAAACGCTAATGGTTTTTTGTGCCCTGTTATTAATCAAGAAAAATGTATTGACTGTGGTTTATGTAAAAAAACTTGTCCGGCATTAAAAACATTTTCTGAATATTTATCTGAAAAAGAGCCGGATTTTGTATATGCTGCCGGAGCAAATGACAATATCCGAAATTTGAGTTCTTCCGGAGGAATATTTACCTTGCTTGCTCAAAGCATTTTGTCCGAAGGTGGGTATATCTGCGGAGCTGCTTTTTCTGACGATTTTATGTCGGTAAAACATATAATAATTTCTGAAGAAAAGGATCTTGAAAAACTTCGTAGTTCAAAATATGTTCAAAGCGATACAAACACAGTTTATAAAGAAATTGAATCTTTATTAAAGCAAAACAAACTTGTTTTATTCTCAGGAACACCTTGCCAGGTTGATGGACTTAAAAACTATTTAAGAAAGGATTATGGAACTCTTTTAACTGTTGACTTATTATGTCATTCAACTCCATCTCCCGGAGTATGGCGGAAATACCTACAAGAAGAAAAAAAAGACAGAGAAATTAAGTCAATTAATTTTCGTTCCAAAGCTATCAGCTGGAATAAATTTTGTTTTGAAATTAATTATACAAATGGAGATATTTTGCGTGAACGTATTAGAAAAAATTGGTTTACAAAAGCATTCTTAGCAGACTTAATTTCAAGAAAAAGTTGTGAGGCTTGTAAATATACCTCCACCAAAAGAGTTTCCGATATAACTATTGGCGATTTTTGGAGAATTAGAAAATTTGACAGGAAATTAGACGATGATAAAGGTTGTTCTCTTGTATTAACTAATACTCCTAAGGGAAATCTGTTTTTAGAAAAAATAAAAAATGATTTACAATTTATCAGAAAGGTTCCAATAGAATATGCTATTAGGGGTAATGTTGTTTTAAATCGACCACATAAACCAAACAAAGATAGTTTGTTATTTTTTAAAAAATTTAACCAAATGAGTGTTATTCAGAATATTAAGAATATTTTCTCAAATAAATATGACGGTGTCATTGCTAATCTTTGGGACAGTGCAAATAATTACGGAGCAACATTAACCGGTTATGCATTACAACGATATTTATTAGACAAAGGGCTTGATTGCAGACTTCTAAGTATTAGTCCGCAGCGTGCTATGCGTAATAAAAATTCTTTTGTACGAAAATTCGCGGAGAAAAATCTTTATATAACACAACATGTCAAAAACCAACGAGCTTTATCTAAACTCAATCAATCTGCAGAAATTTTTATTGTAGGTTCTGACCAGATATTCAAAGCCCATTGTATGAAAAAGTACTTTAATCAGTTTCTGCTTCCTTATACAGATTTTTCCAAGAGAAGAATTGCTTTTTCTGCGAGTTTTGGTAAAGATTCTTTTGATGCTGATGATAGAGACAAATATATTATTTCAAAATATCTTAAACGTTTTGACGGTATTTCCGTCAGAGAAGATTCCGGAGTAAATATTTGCAAAAATGATTTTGGAATAGAGGCAGTACATATTCTCGACCCTGTATTCCTTGTAGATAGAGAACAATTCTTGAAGTTTGTTGACAAAAACTGTGAAAAATACAAAGACAAACTTGTTTGCATGGTCTTAGATTCTTCTAAAGATTTCCGTCAGGCAATAGATAGACTCTCAAAGGAACTTAATACAGAAGTCATAAATATTCTTGGTAAAAATTTATCAATAGAAGAATTTTTAACTGCTATTTATACTTCAAAGTATTTTTTAACAGATTCCTTCCATGGGACATGTTTTGCCATACTCTTCCATAAAAATTTTATTACACTAAAAAATGAAGACCGCGGCAAAGCAAGATTTGATTCTTTGGTTAATACATTCAATATGGAAGAATGTTTTGTCAGAACTATTAATGAACTTTCCTCATTCAAGTTCAATCAAAACCATGATTGGGAAAAAGTTGAAGAAAAAATTTCTTCTGAAAAACAAAAAGCTGATAATTGGCTGGCAAAAATTTTGTCATCTCAACGTACAGCAGAAATGGTAGGAAATGAATTTGATGTTATGAAGTATTCAAAAGAGAAATTATTTAAGCGTAAAATAACAGGCTTTTCTAAAACACAAATAGGAAACAGAACTACTATAAGATTTCTGGGAATAAAAATTAGTTTTAAAAGGAAATAAAATGAATAAAATAATACCTGTAGTAATGGCTTTTGACAGTAGAATATTGCTTGGTGCTGCTATTACAATAAAGAGCATAATAGACAATGCTAATGAAAACACTATATACGACTTTCGAATCTTGCATTCAGACATATCAGAAAAGAACCAGAAAAACCTTAATAAGTTAATCCAAGAAACACCGCACAAACTCAAGTTTCATTACATTAACCCTAAAAGATTTGAAGGTGCACCGCGCAATAAAGGCAGCTGGACGGAAATTGTGTATTACAGACTTTTAATACCGGAGATTCTTACAGAATATGACAAAGCTATATATACAGATGTTGATGTATTTGTAAAAGAAGACTTGTCAGAAATTTATAATACAGATATTGAAGATTATGAATATGCTGCAGTGCCAACATGTAAAACAGCCATTATAAGACAGTACAATCCTAAAAGGTTTTTCCCTGAAAATAAAAATGAGTTGAACTATGCGTCAGGATTTATTCTTTTCAATAATAAACTTATGCGCCGGGAAAAAATGGTTGACAAATTCTTTGGCACCATAAGAAGTTTTGGCAATCGCCTTGTTTTCTTTGATATGGATACGCTTCATCTTACCTGTCACAAAATTAAAGAACTGCCGTTAAAATATTGTGTTTTTGAAACAATTTATGAATATACTGATTTCACAAAAGCTTCTGAATATAAATACCTGACAACTGTATATTCTGATGAAGAGATTAGAGCTGCAAAAAATAAACCGGCAATAATTCACTATGCAGGCAAAATGAAAAAACCTTGGCAAAGAAAGTGGAATCCTTGGTATTACAAAGAGTATTTACAAAAAATTCCTAAGGAACTCAGAAAATTTACTTTTCGAGATATCAGAAAAATTATTTTTTCAAAAATTTAATTTGTATACCTAACCAAAAAGAAACCAAGCTGGGTATATTTGCCCAACACAGCTGAAAGGGGGAAAAAGCAACACATCACCCCTTCCCTCTCCCCAAGGAGAGGGAGATAAAACAACAGAGAGCTAAAGAACGAAAGGCAAAGTAATGAAACTCAACGAAATAATCAAAGCCGTAAACCCTAAAATCTTAAAAGGAAGTAATGACGATTTGGATGTTAATATTTCAACCGATACAAGGACAATATCAAACGGAGATTTCTATTTACCTTTAAAAGGCGCCTCTTTTGACGGAGAAAAGTTCATACCTCAAGCAATCGAAAAAGGGGCTGTAGGATGTTTTACCACCTATGCTGAGGTTCACGGTATAACTTTTCAGGTTCCCGATACTCTTGAGGCTTATCTCAAACTCGCTAATTACAGAAGAAATAAACTTAATTTTACTGTTGTTGCTATAACAGGAAGTTCCGGAAAAACTACCACAAAGGAGCTTGTCTCATCTGTTTTATCGGAAAGATTTAAAACTTTTAAAACCCCCCTTAACCATAATAACGAAATCGGTTTTTGCCAAACAATTTTTGAAGCGCCTGACGATACGGAAGTTCTCGTGCTTGAGATGGGTATGAGAGGATTAGGAGAAATTGAACTTCTTTCCAAATACTCGGAGCCTGATATTACAATTATATCCAATGTCGGAACGGCTCATATAGGCAGACTCGGCTCAAGAGAAAATATAGCAAAAGCCAAATGTGAAATAGTTAAGTATCAGCGCGGAAATACCTTTATAGCTCATGATGATGACCTAATCAAAAATACAGTAGAATTTTCCGGCGAGAAAATTTACTACTCAATTGAAGATGTAAAAATTTTAGAAAAAACAGCTAATTATTCTAAATTTGAATACAAGGGAACAGTATATGAATTAAATACCGGCGGGGATTATAATATTGAAAACTCTCTTGCTGCAATTAATGCCGGTTTAAAACTCGGGATGAAAGAAGAAGAAATTCAAAAAGGCTTGAAAAAATATCATCCTATTGAAAAGCGCTGGGAAGCTGTAAATGCAGGAGGCTTTGAGATAATAAACGACAGTTACAATGCCAATCCTGAATCTATGAAAGCTTTTGTTGACACTATTTTTGAACTTTATAAAGATTACACCCTTGTCCTCGCCGATATGGGAGAACTTGGAGAAAATGAAATTCAGTATCATAAAGAATTAGGGCAGTATATTAATGAACATAAACTTTTAAACCCTGATTCCGTAATTATTTCAATAGGAAATCTCTCGAAATATATAACCGATGAAATAAAAAATGCAACCGGCAAGCATTTTACTGATATTGAAAGTGCCGCAAAATATATAAAAAGTTGTGTACCGGCTTCAAAACCCCTGTTTTTAAAGGGTTCCAGAAGCATGAAATTGGAAAACCTGATAAGCGCTCTTAGCTAAGCATGCCTACATCTTTACAAAACTTAATCTCAAATCCACAACATGCAAACATGCCAGAGACATGGGTTTGCATGCTTTTAGACCATTCAAACCATGTAGGCATGGGCATTTAATATACTCAAAACGGCTTAAGGTCAATAGATACAGGAGTTTTAATATATGTAAAAATGTGTTTACAATTGAATTGTGATGGGTTGTAAATGTGCTCTTAAGCCATATAATAGAAGAGTAGTTGAAATTTTAAAAATTCTACATTGGGGAATATAAAAAGCACGTGATGTGTATTTTTGGAGGAATCAGTGTTTAAAAGTCGTGATATGGGAAGAGCTATTGCCGTTAAAAGGTGGACGCCGACGGCATTAGAATGTTATAAAAGAGGCTGTAATTGTGACGGATGTTTTTACAGCGATTTTTTTAGCGCAACGGCGCAAAAATGTCAGATGAAAGCTGCCGTTCTTGAACTTGTAAGAACTATAGGCGCGCCAAACGTCGAACTTCCGCAAATTTTAGAATAATACCTCCTTATTTTTATGAACATATTTTTTGAGAGAAAAGTGTTGTCAAGCACTTTAAAAATGTTCTGAAATGTTGTACAATAGAAAGGTAGCACATTAGGAGGTGTAAATGTATATACACGTAAATGGTAAAAACATTGAGATTACTGACGCTATCAAAGCTTACGTCAAAGAAAAACTCGGCAAAGTGACCAATCATTATGACCAAATTACAGGTATTGACGTAATGCTTTCAGTCATCAAAAACCCTGCAGCAACAGGCAAACATGTTGCAGAAGTTTCCTGCAAAATGAACACCGGTGTTGTTCGCTGCGAAGAGTCTGCTGAATCTATGTATGCAAGTATCGACCTTCTTGCAGACAAGCTCGACAGACAAGTTAAAAAGTTTAAAAATAAGGCTCTGTATTCCGACAAGTCTACAATCCGTAATTCGGAAGAGATAGCGGAAGAAGAAGCTGTAGAAAGTTAATATTTAAGCAAAATATGCGGGCAAATTGGTGAAATAAAATGATTAACGGTAAAAAAGTTATTGTAATAATGCCTGCATACAATGCAGAAAAAACTTTAGAAAAAACTTATAATGAGATTTATCAAAATTTCGTCGACGAGGTTATTCTTGTCGACGATTTCTCTTATGATGAGACAAAAGAGATTGCTAAAAGACTGGATATAACTACAATCGTTCATGAAAAGAATCTCGGATACGGCGGGAATCAAAAATCTTGTTATCGTGCTGCTCTGAAAGCCGGTGCTGATATCGTAATTATGCTCCATCCTGATTATCAGTATACGCCAAAACTTATTCCTGCAATTGCCTCTATGATGGCATTTGATGAGTATGACGCAGTTATAGCTTCAAGAATGCTCGGAAATTCAGCTCTCAAAGGTGGTATGCCGTTATACAAATTTATCTCTAACAGATTTTTGACTGAATTCCAGAACATTGTTATAGGAGAAAAACTATCTGAATATCACACGGGTTTCAGGGGATTTACCCGAAAGATTTTAGAAACTTTACCTCTGGAAGATTGCAGTAATGATTTTATTTTTGATAACCAGATGCTTGCGCTTATATTGTTTAACGGATATAAAATAGGTGAAATTTCTTGTCCTACCAAGTATTTTAAAGAAGCTTCTTCAATAAATTTTATCCGTTCCTGCAAATACGGACTTGAAGTTTTATTAGTCAGCTTAAAATACAGATTTGCTAAGCTGGGATTTCCTGTGAAATTATTCACAAAAGAAGGGAAAAAGCTTGAGTTTGATAAAGAATTGAATTACTACAATAAAAGGGGTGGATAAAATTGAAAATAGTTTTAGGAACATCAAACCCGAATAAAGTCAGAGAAATAAATGAAATGGTTACCGGCACGGGAATAGAATTTATTCTTCCGCCGGAAGGGTTTGACCCGATTGAAGACGGAGAGACTTTTGAAGAAAATTCTCTTATAAAAGCGCGCGCTGCCTGGAAAATTTCCGGAAACTGGGCATTAGCCGATGATTCAGGTCTATGTATAAAATCATTGGACGGTGCTCCCGGAATTCATTCCGCAAGATATGCAGAAACTCCGCAAAAACGTATAGACAGAGTGCTAGAGGAGCTTACGGGAGTTAAAGACAGGGAAGCATATTTTGAGTGCTGTATGACTTTAATTAACCCAAAAGGCGAGATTGCAAAAGTTTCCGTCGGTATTTGCGAGGGTTCAATTGTCGAAAAACAACGCGGAACCCACGGCTTTGGCTATGACCCGATTTTCCTGCTAAAAAATTCTGACAAAACCATGGCTGAACTTGAAGATGAAGAGAAAAACAGGGTTTCTCATCGTTCAAAAGCTCTGGCAGGAATTCTGGAATGCCTCTCAAACAACGTCTAATAGAGATTTTTGGCAGGCTTGCCCAAATTTCCTGTTTGTGATAGTATCAAGGAAAATAGATAGTAATTACGCAGTTAAGGAGCAAGTATGATTTCAGTAAACGATTTAAAGAATGGCTTAACACTTGAGTTGGACAATGGTCTCTGGACTGTTGTTGAGTTCTTGCACGTAAAACCTGGTAAAGGCGCAGCTTTCGTAAGAACAAAACTTAAAAATGCAGAAACCGGAAACGTTATTGAAAAAACTTTCAGAGCCGGTGAAAAAGTTGCAAAAGCTATGCTTAACCGTAAAGAAATGCAGTATTTATATAAAGAAGGTAAAGAGTTCGTTATGATGGATATGGAATCTTACGAACAATTACAATTAACAGAAGAACAAGTTGGCGACGGTGTTAAATACCTTAAAGAAAATATGATTGTACAGGTATTAACCCACGATTCAAGAATAATCGGAGTTGATATTCCTGCACATGTTGAGCTGGAAGTTGTTGATACACCTCCTGCTGAAAAGGGTAACACTGCTCAAGGCGGCACAAAACCTGCTACATTGGAAACCGGTGCTGTTGTTCAGGTTCCGTTCTTTGTACAAAACGGAGATGTTATAAGAGTCGATACCAGAAGCAACGAATACCTTGACAGATGCTAGATTTCAGCTTTAACAGACTTGGATTCTAAAGGAGATTATTAAGTATGAAATTTGAAACAGATTATATAGAAAAATTAGCTAAAATTATTACTGATAATGAACTCACAGAGATTTCTCTTGAGGACGGCGAACAGGCAATCACAATCAGAAAAGATTTACCGGAAGTAATGATGTCTGCAGCACCTGCTGCAATGCCTGCTTCGTCAGCAGCACCGGCAGCAGCTCCGGTACAAGCGGCTGCAGCGGCATCGGAAGCTCCGGCACCAAAGGGTAAAGCTATAACTTCACCTATGGTAGGAACTTTCTATGCATCACCTTCTCCGGATGCAGAGCCGTTTGTTGAAGTCGGTAAAACAATTTCTGAAGGTGACGTTGTTTGTATTATTGAAGCAATGAAGCTTATGAACGAAATTAAATCGGAACATTCCGGCAAGGTTGTTCAAATATGCGTTAAAAACGGCGACCCGATTGAGTATGGTCAAGTTTTGATGTATGTAGAATAAAGGAAGTAGTGAACAGTGGATAGTGAATAGAATTAAATTTCTATTCACTGTTGTTTTTAAGGGAATTAAATATGTTTAACAAAGTTTTAATAGCAAACAGAGGCGAGATTGCAGTCAGAGTAATAAGAGCTTGCAGAGAGCTTGGAATTCCGACGGTTGCAATATATTCACAGGCAGATGCGACATCTTTGCACGTAAGGCTTGCGACAGATGCGTATTGTATCGGACCTGCTCCGAGTTCTGAGAGCTACTTAAATATTCCTGCGATAATTTCTGCTGCATTAATGACCGGGGCAGATGCAATTCATCCTGGCTACGGATTTATGTCTGAAAGGGCGGATTTTGTTGATATTTGTACAAAACATGGTATAAAATTTATCGGACCTTCTGCCGAAGCTATGCGCAAAATGGGCGATAAAGCTACAGCAAGAAGAACAATGATAGAAAATGATGTTCCTGTAACACCGGGAACCGGGATTTTAAATTCTGTTGAAGAAGCAAAAGAATTTGCGCATAAGGCAGGATATCCTATTATCTTAAAAGCAACAGCAGGCGGCGGTGGAAAGGGTATGAGAATCGTCCGCAGTGACGATGAGCTTGCCGTAAATATGGAATTATGCCAGCAAGAGGCAGAAAAATTCTTCGGTAATCCGGGAGTTTATGCGGAAAAATTCCTTGAAAATCCTAGACATATTGAGGTTCAGATATTAGGGGATTCTTTCGGAAACGTAATCCACTTGGGAGAAAGAGATTGTTCAATTCAAAGACGTCATCAGAAGTTATTGGAGGAAGCTCCTTCTCCTGCAATTGATGCCAAGACCCGTGAAGCAATGGGTGCTGCGGCTGTAAGAGCAGCTAAAGCAATCGGATATGAAGGCGCCGGAACTTGTGAGTTTTTGCTTGACCATGACGGAAAATGGTACTTTATGGAAATGAATACAAGGGTTCAGGTTGAGCATTGTGTTACTGAAATGATTTCTCAGATAGATATTGTAAGAGAACAGATACTTGTTGCTTCCGGTAAAAAACTCGGATATGAGCAAAAAGATGTTCTTTTAAGAGGTCATGCTATTGAATGTCGTATAAATGCGGAAGATCCTGATAACGGGTTTATGCCTTGTCCGGGTAAGATTGACGGATATTTTGCACCGGGCGGTTTCGGAATCAGGGTTGATTCACATGTTTATCCGGGGTATTCAATTCCGCCGTATTATGATTCTATGATTGGAAAACTTATTTGCTGGGGCGAAAACAGAAACGAAGCCAGAAGGAGAATGTATCAAGCTTTGAAAGAATATGTTGTTACAGGGATTAAGACAACAATTCCATTCCACCAGCAGATTGTTGAAGATGAAGTCTTTATGAGCGGTAATTTTAATACCGGGTTTATTGAAGACTATTACAAACGTAAAGGAATAGAACAGGATAAATAATTTTTCAGCCCGGGTTACATAAGCGGATGTAATTCAGTGGTAGAATGCAACCTTCCCAAGGTTGACGTCGCGAGTTCGAGTCTCGTCGTCCGCTAATAAAAACACTCATCTAATGATGAGTGTTTTTATTAGATAGTAGATAGATAGTAGGGTAGACTTTAGTCTACCCTACCACTGCCACTTAAATAATATAAATGGTAGACTAAAGTCTACCCTACTACTTTAGTCTACCCTACCACTAAATTTTCAATATACAAATAGCAATTATTTTATTTAGCTGTATTATATAAATATGCAAAATATCACATTCAGAGGAATAAATTCACTATATACCGGCAAAAAAGCCTACTCTCAAATAGGTTCCTATGTAACTTCAAAAGGAATTACAAAGACCGGACCAAAAAATTATGAAGAACTAATTGTTAAATGCCGGTTAACAAATGACGAGGCGGGCAATCATTTGAGTGATTTTGAGAATGCTCTGTCAAAGAGTTGTTCTAGCTACCAAGCAAGAACGATTCTGCAAAATTTTACCAATTGTTTGTCTTTAGGTGTAAAACGCTGCACTGTTCAAGATAATATTGGAAATATCTCAAATTCTAATTTCACACTGAACGGAACAAATATAATGCCGAATAGCAGACAGATTCTGCCATTATTCACATATCTTGCAAAGTTCACGAGGGAACTTGCTAAACAGCCTGAAATATCGGCAAGCAGAAAAGAACTGCTGCAAAAAGCAAACCTCTCTATTCACGAAGAAGCCGTCAGATTTATTGAGAATATGTAATTACTTTCTTTGTTTGCATTTTATCCCAACCGGATATATGATATAAGTTATGAATACCCGGCAGAATATACCGCAAAGAATTTTTACTTTTTGGGAACCTGCAGACAAAATGCCTGCATATATCAGATTGTGTATTAATAGCTGGAAAAAAGTTTTACCCGAATACGAAATTATAATTCTTGATTATTCTAACTTAAATCAATGGTTAGACAATTGTTATGATGAAATATTATATAAAGAATTTTCTTTGGCTAAGCAAGCAGATGCAATTAGGTGTGCTGTTTTAAGTCGGCATGGAGGAATTTGGCTTGATGCGGATACAGTTCTCTTATCGGATAAAGTTCGAGACATTTTTAACACCTCAGCGGAATTTTCACTTATCAACAAACATTTAGCGTTTGTTGCTGCCAAACCGGATGCAAAAATTTTAAGATTATGGGAAAAAAGAATAAAAACAAAACTAAATTTATACAAAAAATTTAGAAAATCTTTTGTTTATTACTTTATATATCTTATTAAAACTCCATTTGCAAAACGTATGACTTCTTGGGACTTTTTAGGGAATTCTATAATAAATAAAATTCTAAAAAAACGTAATAGCACCGAGCTTCAATCAATTAAAGCTGACGAGCTAAAAGCATTACCCGAGGTTTTGTGGCAGAAAATGAATGGTTCAAAACTAAAAAAAGATGAACTTTACAGAAAATTCTATTTTGAGCAAAACTATTATGACTTTGTAAAAGAACAAAATCCGATATTGATTTTATTTCATAACAGCTGGACTCCCGAAAGATACAAACATTTGGAAAAAGAAGAATTTTTAAGAGCAGACAATACAATTTCTAATATTCTAAAAGTGTTTCAATAAAGCATAACATTACAGGAAATTTTTTGAAAAATTTTTGTGGAACCATATCAAAAAAAATTTACATTCTTAATATTATAAAATGCTATAATAAAGTTATGAATAAGTTTGTATTATTAATTTTAGCAGTCATTTTTTTACTTCCGGTTCAAGCGGAAGAGCAGGATTACGGTTTTACAATCCCTGAATGGAAAGATTTTGCGCCATCTGCGTACGTTGATGTGGAAGAACCAAAGGGTTTAGGCAAACTCAATGAAATCGCTTCTTACTGGTATAAAAGAAAAACCGAATTTGAAGCCGGAATTGAGGAATGCAAAGCGCTTGAAACAAATGACGACAGATTTAATTGTTATGATAGACTAAAAATCAAACAATACAAAGAAAATAGTGATTATAATGCCAGGATGGAAGCCCAGCAAAGAGCCGGCTCCAATATCAGGGAAATGAACAGCATGCAGGATAATATGCTCCCGATTAATAATTATATTAACAGCTTTACCCGTTTTCAGCCTAACGAAATCAGATAAGCACCGGAGGTGTTATGTTAGAAAACAAAAATATACTAATCGGGATTACGGGCGGAATTGCTGCATACAAAATCTGTACCCTTATAAGGCTTTATAAAAAATCGGGTGCTAATGTCAGAGTCGTTCTTACTCCTAATGCGCTGAATTTTGTAACTAAACTTACACTACAAACTTTGAGCAATAATGAGGTTTATGTAGATAATTTTGATGTGGATAATTTTAAACCCGAACACATTTCTTTATGTGACGAAGCAGATATTTTTGTAATTGCCCCTGCTACGGCAAACACTATTTCAAAAATAGCAAACGGGATTTGTGATAATCTTTTAACAACAACAGCCTGCGCATTTAATAAACCGATTCTTCTTGCTCCTGCAATGAATACTGATATGTGGAAGAATACTTTCATACAGCAAAATCTGGAAAAACTTAAAAATGCAGGATATCATACTGTTAACCCGGGAACCGGATTTCTTGCCTGCGGAACTACTGGCGAAGGAAGAATGGCAGAAGTCGAAGATATCTACGATTCAACCGTGAAAATTTTTAGCCAAAAACAAATTCTTAAAGGAAAAAAGATTCTTATAACGGCAGGCGGAACAAAAGAAATGATAGACCCTGTAAGATATATTTCCAATTGTTCTTCCGGAAAAATGGGACTTGCGCTTGCTGACTGTGCTTATAATATGGGAGCGGAAGTTACTCTTGTTTCTACATTTAAAGCAAATAAGCCGTACAAAAATATTGTAACAGAATCCGCAATCGAGATGGAAAAAGCAGTAAAAGAAAACATTGTTAACCAGGATTGTGTAATTATGGCAGCGGCAGTCGCAGATTACAGGGTTAAAGAGCCTGCAAAAGAGAAGATGAAAAAGGGTGAAAAAGATTCACTAACCCTTGAATTGGTTAAGAACCCTGATATATTGCAGGGAATCTCAGGCAAAGGGGTTTTAGCAGTAGGATTTTGCGCGGAAAGCGAAAACCTGATTGAAAATGCTAAAGAAAAGATTCAAAAAAAAGGCTGCGATTATCTTGTAGCAAACGATATTTCAAGAAAAGATATCGGATTTTCAAGCGATATGAATGAGGTCTATATTCTGGATAAAAAACTCAATATTACACATTTTGAAAGAGATACAAAACAAAATATCGCCCAAAAGATTCTGGAGAAAGTTTTTGAACAAGTATGAAATTACAAAAAGAATAGAAGATTTTGCTCCTCTTGATACTCAGGAGAGCTGGGACACCAGCGGCTGGATTGTTGATTTAGATAATCCCGAAATTAATAAAGTTATGTTTGCCCTAACAATAACAAAGGATGTTTTTCATCAGGCGCTAAAATCGGGATGCGATATAATAATTTCCCACCACCCTTTATTTGAAGTGCCTCTGGAGTATAAAAAAATTAATATGTACTGCGCCCATACAAATTTAGATAAGGCAAAAGGCGGCACAACAGATTTAATACTGGAAAAACTTGGATTTAAAGGGTATAAATACGGTGATTTTGTCCGGATAGTTGATTTTGATACCCCTATAAGCATAGATGAATTAAGAGAGAAACTCTTAAAAATTTCACCTAATCTAAGGTATGTAAACAACACCGGCGCAAAAACCGTCCGTAGTGCCGGTTTTTGCGCCGGCTCCGGAAGCGAGTTTATAGAAAGCACCCCTTGTGATGCTTTTATAACAGGGGATTTAAAATATCATACCGTATGTGAAACAGATAAAGTTGTTTTTGATATCGGGCATTTTGAGGGTGAAATTTTTGCACGGGAACTTTTAATGCAACTTTGCGGGACAGAAGGAGTTTTTGCTGATGAAAAAAGTCCTTTTATTTAGTTTTTTGCTCCTTTCTACATTGAGTGTAATGGCTTATGAGACAGTCATTATAAAATATCCTTCGGAAGAATTATGGCAAAAAGCTTATTATAGAAAAATCGGGAATGAAGCTATTTTGCAATATGTTCCAAACGGACAGTCACACCAAAACTGGACTCGTTCAATAATTGTACACGCATATAAATTTGCAGAATATCCGGTCGGAGTATTTATGTCAAATAATCTTGCAAAAATGCAAAAAGCCAATCCAAGCGGAAAATATAAATATTTGAGAGTAAAAGACAATGACATTATTGCAGGAAGGTGTACGGAAGATTATAACGGAATCCAAGCACAGTGTGAGTTTTTTAGGGCAACCCGAGCACATGAAGGAATTATCAGCCTGCATTATATAAACAGAGACAAAAAAGATTTTATGCACGAGTATAACAAATGGTATGATATTATACGGAAAGCTAAATATTATAACAGTTATTATCGTGATGAAAGAATCTTGGATAAAGCAGAGTTTTTTGAACTCTGGTAGATTTAGTTTTCAACAAACAGATTCATAAATTCAATATCATCATAGTCTATATAAGCCGTCTGCATTAAATTTCTGCCTGTCTTAATAGTAACTTCATTAGCTTGATTTTTTCTGATAAGATTGGGCGGAATTTTAATTCTTTGTCCGTCTCCGTTTATTTGTATCTCAGAAATTTTATTTCCGTTAAAATAAACTTCCGGAGGTGAAGCAAAAGCATTTACTATTTGGTTTTGTCCGATAGAACGCGCCATCTGGGTATCAATACCAATAATAGAACCGATAACTAAATAAATCGGTTGATTGAACTTAACATTTTTTATCTGAAATCTTTTTGTATAAAAAGGTCCTATGCTTTCCATCCTGAACTCTCCGGCATTAGCCGAAAGGTCTGAATAGTTATTATCTCCAAGATGATACATATTGTTATCAAGCACCATAGCATTTCCGTTAGATTTTTCAATTCCTATTACAATAGGAGCAGAAACAGTCTGGTCTGTTACGGTGACTGTAAAAGGTTTGTAATTCTTTTTCTCTACAGACATTATGCTCGTGCCGTTAATATGAGTGTCGAGTTCAAAATAGCCTTCTTTATCTGTCATTGTTTGATATCTTTCTTTAGGAAGAGTAATTTTAGCTCCGTCCACTCCGGCACCTGTAGTTTTATCAACAATTCTGCTTGAATTTCCTTTTCCCTGTGCGCTTACACCCCCTTCAAATGTTGCCGCGGCTTGTGAAGAAAGTGTTGTTAAAAATATTAAAATAATTGTTATACTGAATACTTTTTTCATACAATAATTATTTTTCTTTCATTAAAAAATAAGTATCACTCATATTCTTTTTATAAGGATAATTTTCTAAAAGTAAAAATAATATTTTTTATTTGTATTTTTATTATTTTTTTGTTTTAATTGGTTTATTGACAGTTAAATATGCCGATGTGATGGAATTGGTAGACGTGCCAGACTCAAAATCTGGTGTAGGCAACTACGTGCCGGTTCGACCCCGGCCATCGGCAAATAAAAAATACCTGAATTTCAGGTATTTTTTATTTGCTATATGCAGGAGTCTAACCCTTTTCGGTTCGAGCGCGAACGAGCGGAGGCTGGAGTGCTTTTGCGTAGTGATGAAATCACTGAAGCAAAACACGGAATTGCCGTTCAACGCGAGTGAGCAAGAGCCCCGGCCATCGGCATTTACTTTTTGGGGTAAATATTTTTAAGGGAAATTTTACTAGCCAAAATGGAAGTAAAAATAAAAACTAAAAAGAAAAAGTAAACAAAAAGAAAAGAAAACTTAAACGGCAGACAGAATATAACTCCAAGTTTATCTCAACTTTTCAAGTCTGCCTTAAAGTATAACTACTAGATACCTGAATTTCAGGTATTTTTTATTTGCTATATGCAGGAGTCTAACCCTTTTCGGTTCGAGCGCGAACGAGCGGAGGCTGGAGTGCTTTTACGAAGTGATGAAATCACTGAAGCAAAACTCGTTAAAGCAGTATTTTCAAGCATTTTAATAGAAAACTATACAGAAAAATAGCGTATCCCCTAAATTACCCCGTTGATATTTAAAATATTTCGGTTATATTATTACTTGGGAAAACAAATTCCCGCTGTATACAATTGCCGAAAATAAATATTATGAGAATACATTCCGTAAATTACATTACATCAGGGCATGCTTTCCGTGCGCAGAAACAAGAACATACACCGCCGCTTGAAAACGGTTTAAAAACTGCCGGTGCATGGTTTGGTTTTGGTGTAGCTTTAGATTTAATTTCAAGAAATGTGTGTTTTTCTAAATCTCCAATGAAAAATTCTATTGCAATAAATAGTATAATAGCATCCACTGCAGGCGCTGCTTCTTCATTAAGCTCTGTCAAAAAAAATAAAAATGTTTAATTCCTTTTTGTGCTAAACTATTCCATGTAGTAGTTTAGGGGATCCGCCCTGGGATAAATATTTTGCCGATAGATGTGACTAAAGGCGCTTGGAAGTATTTATCCGAAAAAGAAAGGATAGAAAATGGAAAAAAACAATGAAACTCTTGGAGTATTGAGACACTCCGCATCACACATTATGGCACAAGCCGTACAAAAGCTGTTTCCGAGTGCAAAGTTAGCTATAGGACCGGCAACTGATACGGGTTTTTACTATGATTTTGACCTGACAGACGGGCATGCTTTCACCCATGATGATTTGGAAAAAATCGAAGAAGAAATGAAAAATATCATCAAACAAAATTTGACGTTTGAAAGATATGAAATCCCTGATGTTGATGCTCAAATTGCGGAATTTAAAGCAGAAGGCGAGATTTACAAAGCAGAATTACTGGAAGAACACAGAAACGACAATCCGACACTTTATCTTACTAAAGACAAAGACGGAAATGTTTTGTTCAACGACCTTTGCGCAGGACCTCATATTCCAAATACTTCTTTTATTAAAGGAAACGCCATTAAGCTTCTGAAAGTTGCAGGTGCTTACTGGAGAGGAAACGAAAAAAACAAAATGCTTCAAAGGATCTATGCTACGGCATTTTGGAATAAAGAAGATTTACAGGACTATTTGAACTTCCTTGAAGAAGCAGAAAAAAGAGACCACAGAAAACTCGGTACCCAGCTTGATTTATTCTCAGTAAGAGAAGAAATTGGCGCCGGACTTGTTTTATGGCACCCGAATCTTTCTGTTGTAAGAGAAGAAATAGAAAACTACTGGAGAAGCGAACACAGAAAAAGAGGTTATGTAATAGTTCATTCTCCTCAAATTGCAAAATCAAGACTCTGGGAACTTTCCGGACATATTGACCACTATAAGGAAAACATGTTCTTTATCCAGAAAGAAGATGATTCTGATGACCAATATATAGTAAAACCTATGAACTGCCCGTTCCATATTCTGATATATCAGGCAAACAGACATTCATACCGTTCTTTGCCTTTAAGAATGGCAGAATTGGGAACCGTTTACAGAAAAGAAAAATCAGGTGCGCTCTCCGGATTAACCCGTGTACAAGGATTCACCCAGGATGATGCTCACGTTTTCTGTACACCGGAACAACTGGTTGGCGAAATCAACGAAATTATCGACTTTGTTGCAGATACAATGAAAATATTTAACATGTCTTTTGAAGTTGAACTCTCAACCCGTCCGGAAAGCTTTGTAGGCGAAATCGAAAACTGGAACAGAGCAGAAGCCGGCTTGAAAGAAGCTATGGACAGACGCGGTATGAAATACGAAATCAACGAAGGCGACGGCGCATTCTACGGTCCTAAGATTGACTTTAAGGTAAAAGACGCAATCGGAAGAACCTGGCAGTGTGCAACTATTCAGCTGGATTTCAACCTTCCTGAAAGATTTGGTATCAAGTATCAGGATAAAGACGGCTCAATGAAAACCCCTGTTATGCTTCATAGAGTTATTTTCGGTTCAATGGAAAGATTCCACGGTATCTTAATCGAACACTATGCCGGTGCTTTCCCAACTTGGTTAGCTCCGACTCAGATTGCCATTGTACCTATTTCTAATGAAAAACACGCCGATTTTGCGGAACAAATATATAAGAAAATGCGTAATGCAGGTTTGAGAGTAAAACTCGATGACCGCTCCGAATCCATGAACTACAAGATTCGTGAATCATTACAGGATAAAAAGATTCCGTATGTCTGCGTAGTCGGAGATAAAGAAATTGAATCAAATTCTGTTGCAGTAAGAAAACGCGGAGTTGGTCAAATTGGAACTTATACCGTTGACGAATTTATTTCTAATATCGAAAAAGAAATAAAGGATAAAGCCTAATAGTTTTATCATAATTTTGACTGGAGAGGCGGAACGCGCAGCGTTCCGCCTCTCCAGCTTCTCCCGCCTCTCCAGCAAAAATATTTTTTACGCGATTTGTACTAATATACAAAGAAATAAAGAGGTGTGTGTATATGTGTTCATTAAAAGTCAATCTTTTAGCAGCAAAATATCCTATAAAAAAAGTTGATTGTGCAATCAATAACCAACTAAAATCAAAATTCACAACTGGGAAACAGTTCCTTACTTCTTGGCGCGGTTTAACAACAGAAGACATAAATGCCAATGTCGGAGGAGCTATTATAGCGGATAAACTTGCCTATATATTTCATATTACCCCGGAACAGCAGAATTTAAGCAAATTAAAAAGTACTATAGAACAAAAAGCCGGAGAACTTATCCTAACAGGAAATAAACTCTGGGGTTTTATATGCGGAGGCTGGGCTCTTGATAAAAATAACGATATTTCAAAAAGAAGTTTTGATATTTATAACACTTTAGCCGATATAATGGATAACTTAAATATCCCATTTGGAATGGTTTGCGGAAAACAAGCCGGGAATCATTATGACAATTTTAGGTTAAAAGATAATAATATCTATGTATGGAGCGATTTGATTAAGAATCGTTTTGAAGGTAAAGATGTTAATTCGCCGGACGAAATTATAGATAACCTTGAACAAGATTATCAATTTGTAGAATTTAATCCGGAAATTGAACTCTGCTGCCCAAAATTCAAACAAATAGAAGAACCCGGCACTTATACTGATATTTTAGTATAATGCTCATTGTAAAAATCTTCAAAACTATCACTCAATATAGCTTGACGGGCTTTCTTTGCAAAGTCTATTAAGAATTTAATATTATGTATAGACATCAGAGCTTGCCCCGTACCTTCATTACATTTATATAAATGTCTCAAGTATGCTCTTGTGTGATTTTTGCAGCAATAACAGTCGCAATTTTCGTCAAGCGGGCGCGAATCCTCCTGATACTGCGCGTTTTTAATTTGTTTTTTGCCTTCATAAGTAAAAAACGAACCGTGACGGGCATTTCGTGTCGGAAGAACACAGTCAAACATATCAACGCCCCGTTTAATTCCGTCCAGCAAATCTTCAGGGGTGCCGACTCCCATTAAATATCTTGGCTTGTTATGCGGAAGCAGCGGAGCTGTAAGTTCTACAAAATGGTTCATTGTTTCTTTATCTTCACCAACACTCAGTCCGCCTATAGCATATCCTACTGCATCAATAGAAGAAACAAAAGCTGCACTTTCTTTTCTCAAATCATCATAAAATGCTCCCTGACAAATAGGGAAAAGAGCTTGATGTGTTGAAGTTTTTGCTTTGATACACCTTTCCAGCCATCTATGAGTGCGTTCCATCGCTTCCTTTGCGGTTTTGTAGTCACAAGGATAAGGCGCACACCAATCAAAAGCCATAATTATATCTGCTCCGATTGACTGCTGAATCTCCATTGAAATTTCAGGGCTTATAAAGTGCTTTTTTCCGTCTTTTGGGTCACGGAATTCTACACCTTCTTCAGAAATCTTTCTGAGATGAGCAAGAGAAAAAACCTGAAACCCGCCGGAATCCGTTAATACCGGTTTATTCCAATTCATCCAGCCATGAATCCCGCCGAATTTTTCAATAAGCTTATGTCCGGCTCTTAAATAAAGATGGTAAGAATTACCGAGAATTATTTGAGCTCCGGTTTCATAAAGATGATGATTCGTAACCAATTTAACAGTAGAATTGGTGCCTACAGGCATAAAAATCGGTGTTTCTATATCACCGTGCGGGGTATGTAATACTCCCGCACGCGCACCTGTTTTAGAATCTACGTGGACTAAATCGTAGCTGAAATTATCAAATACACTAGCCATCGTATCTTTCTTCGTTATAAGTAATCATCTCAAGCATAGACTGCCAGTTATCATATATTTCTTCCGGCTTAAAATAAAGAGCAATTTCTCTTTGTGCACTGTCCGGGGAATCAGAAGCATGGATAATATTATATTCCATAACTTGAGCAAAATCAGCTCTTATAGTGCCTACATCAGCCTTCATCGGACTGGTTGCACCAACAATATGGCGAACGCTTTCAATAGCTTCATAACCCTCAATTACCATAGCAACAATAGGACCGCTGGTAATGTAATGGATAAGCCTGTTATAAAAAGGTTTGCCTTGATGTTCTTCGTAATGTTTAGCTGCAAGTTCCGGTGTAACTTGAAGCAGTTTCATACCAACAATCTTAAATCCTTTGTTTTCAAATCTTTCAAGGATTTTCCCAATAAGCCCTCTCTTTACGCCGTCCGGCTTGATAGCGACAAAAGTTCTTTCTTCTGTTTTCATAATTTCTCCTAATTATCATCAATACCACCATTAGAGCATAAAAAGGGGTAAATGTAAACAAGTAGGCTTTATACCAGCTGCTCCGCAGGGGGAAAATTGATGACTGGTGAATAGTGACTAAGTGACTAAGTGATTAAGTGATTAAGTGATTAAGTTAATAAGTGAATAAGCTTTTCTCCCTCCCCAAATTTGGGGAGGGTAGGGGTGGGGGCGGTATCAGTCTTTTATATCTATTTAATCGGCACCCACCTCAATCCTCCCTCACAAGGGAGGAAGATTATTAATAATAAATTTATCTTGGACAGTTGTGCCCAAATTGGGGAAGGTGAAAAAATCCTTATTCACTTATTAACTTATTAACCTCGTCCCACCCCTCTATTCACTAGTCACTAATTAACCATCCTCTTATTCACTTATTTACCTATTTACTTATTAACTTAATCACTCAGTCACCAATTTCCTCTCCAAATATTAATTTTTTGTTTATTTTTTAATAATCTCCTGAAAAAAGTGATTAAATGATAGTAGTAACTAGTGAATAGTGACTGGTGATTAGTGAATAGATTTTTTAACGGGTTATTATTTACAGTTCACGAAACGACATACAAGTTAAAAAAGGAGATATAAAAATGGCAAAGACAATAGGTATTGACTTAGGTACAACAAACTCGGTTGTAGCTGTTATGGAAGGCGGCAAACCAACCGTTATAGCTAACGCAGAAGGTATGAGGACAACTCCTTCTATCGTAGGTTTTTCTAAAACAGGTGAAAGACTTGTAGGTCAGCTTGCAAAACGTCAAGCTATCTTAAACCCTGATAAAACAATCGCTTCAATTAAAAGACACATGGGCGAAGATTATAAAAAGAATATTGACGGAAAAGACTATACTCCGCAAGAAATTTCAGCAATGATTTTAAGAAAGCTTGCTGATGATGCAAGTGCATACTTGGGAGAAAAAGTTACATCAGCAGTTATTACAGTTCCTGCATATTTTAACGATGCTCAAAGACAAGCAACTAAAGATGCAGGTAAGATTGCAGGGTTAGATGTTCTTCGTATTGTCAACGAACCGACTGCTGCAGCTCTTGCTTACGGTTTGGAAAAAGATAAATCAGAAAAAGTTCTTGTATTCGACTTGGGCGGTGGTACTTTTGATGTATCTATTCTTGAAATAGGCGATGGTGTTCATGAAGTTCTTTCTACATCAGGAGATACTCACTTGGGCGGTGATGACTTTGATAAAAAGATTATTGACTGGATTTGTGAAGAATTCAAAAAACAAGAAGGTATTGACTTAACAGGTGATAAACAAGCTATGCAGCGTATTAAAGAAGCTGCTGAAAAAGCTAAATGTGAACTTTCATCTGTTGTTGAAACAACAATTAACTTACCTTACATCACAGCTGATGCAAACGGTCCTAAACACCTTGAATTAACACTTACAAGAGCTAAGTTTGAAGAACTTTCTCATGATTTGTTAGAAAGATGTAAAAAACCGGTTGAGCAAGCATTATCAGATGCAGGATTAACTAAAAATGATATTAATGAAGTTGTATTAGTAGGCGGTTCAACACGTATCCCTGCTGTTCAGCACTTGGTTAAAGAATACACAGGTAAAGATCCTAACCAATCAGTTAATCCTGATGAAGTAGTTGCAGTCGGTGCTGCAATCCAAGCAGGTGTTCTTGCCGGTGAAGTTAAAGATATCGTTCTTCTTGATGTAACACCGTTAACATTAGGTATTGAAACATTAGGCGGAGTTATGACTCCTCTTGTACCTCGTAACACTACAATCCCTGTAAGTAAATCACAGGTATTCTCTACTGCTGAAAACAATCAAACTGCAGTTGATATTAATGTTCTTCAGGGTGAAAGACCAATGGCATCAGATAACAAATCTTTAGGTATGTTCAGACTTGAAGGTATCGCTCCTGCCATGAGAGGTATTCCGCAAATCGAAGTTACATTTGATATCGACGCAAACGGTATTGTTAATGTTTCTGCTAAAGATAAAGCAACAAATAAAGAACAAAAAATTACTATTACAAACTCTTCTAACCTTTCTGAACAAGATATAGATAAGATGGTTAAAGAAGCAGAAGCTAATGCTGCAGAAGATAAGAAGAAAAAAGAAGAAGCAGAAGTTAAAAATAATGCTAACTCTTTAATTGCATCTTCTGAAAGAATAGTAAAAGACTTTGAAGGCAAGATTTCTGAAGATGATGTTAAAAAATTAACAGAACACAGAGAAGCTCTTCAAAAAGCTTTAGATGAAAATAAATCTGTAGATGATTTGAAAAAATTATCAGAAGAATTACAGCAAACAATGTTTGCTATTTCACAAAAAGCTTACGAAGCTGTTCAAAAAGAAGGCGGAGACGCTAACAGCCAGGGAAGCAGCAGCAACGAATCATCAGATAAGAAAGACGATGATGTAATTGATGCAGAATATACAAAAGAATAATTGAGAAAATCATAAATTCTTTATAACGATGGCGGCGGGCTAAAGCCCGCCGCCATCGTTTAATAAAAAAACATAAAAAAAGAACCCTCGCGAGGGTTCTTTTTTTTTAATTCATTTTAAAATCTTTAGCAAACTCCGGGCGTTGATTTGTATAGTTACCGGCGATTTGTCCGTCTGATTCAGCGCGTCTTCTTTCAAGCTGTACCTGACCATTTTTAACAATTTCTTGAAGCTGATTGAGATTTTGTTCAAGACTTACAAGAACCTGTTCAGCGTATACAGAAGCGCCGTCTTTGATTCTCAATGCTTCATCTATTGCTTGATTTCTCATTGTTTCTGCGTCATCTAAAGATTTATGTTTAATATCTTCGCAGTCTGCAATAACTTGTTCTTTAATTTTTTCAGCTTCTCTTTGAACTGCTCTTAATAAATCAGATTCACTCAATAAGCGATTAGCTTCTGCTTGTGCATCAGCAATAATTTTTTCGGCTTTTTGTTGAGCTTCGTACTGAAGTTCTTCTTTTCTTCTTAAAAGAGCTCTTGCTTCTTTTATTTCATCAGGAAGCGCAGCGTACAATCTATCCAGAATATTAGTTACGGTATCTTTTTTCACAACCGTAAAACAATAGCCGAGGAGCGGGAAACCTTTATCCAATGCTTCTTCAAGCTCATTCATTAAACCATATATAACATCTTGTTGTGAATTCATTTTTTGCTCCGTAACTTATATGATAGTCAACAGAATTGTACAACAAACAACCGAAAAAAGTCAATGCTAGAACATGCCGGATTCACTGCTGAAAATGAATCTGATGTCGCTTGATACACTACTCTGTAAGGTTTTCAAAATTTTTAGTGCTTCATCGACATTTACGGAATAAACATTGCTGTTCCAAAAACATTTGTTTTTTATAGCAAGATTGAGCTGCTGCATTTGATTAAAACTTCTTACTCTGCCTCTTCCGCCATGTTGTTTGACGTATTTTCTATATTCTTCAGGGAAAGAACCTTCTATACAGCATAAAATATCATCAATTCTTTGTTTATTAATATTCTTTTTACCAAAAAAAGCTGTTGAATCACTGCTGATAACATTACTTAACTTTTTAATATATCCTTGCAATGTAACGATAATTTCTTCAGGATTTAGCATAACTGTGTTTCCTTTCCCTGCAATTATACAATAATTTTTATAAAATCACAAGAATAAGGATTTGTGCTAAAATGATAACTATGGATAGAGTTATTATTTCACCGTCGATACTTTCAGCGGATTTTATGAATCTTGAGCAAGAAATCCGTGCTGTAAAAGATGCCGGCGCGGAATGGATTCATATAGATGTTATGGATGGGCATTTTGTTCCTAATATTACGATAGGGATTCCTGTTGTGAAATCAATACGCCGCAAGACGGATATGTTTTTGGATGTTCATTTGATGATAGAAAATCCGGAGAAATTTGTTTGTGAATTTGCACAAGCCGGCGCGGATTTAATAACTTTTCATTACGAGGCTGCCGAAAACCCGGATAGAGTTATCTCGCTCATAAAAGATTGCGGAAAAAAGGTTGGCATTTCAATAAAACCCGGAACCGAAAGCAATAGAATTTTTCCGTATCTTAAGATGGTTGACCTTGTTCTTGTGATGACTGTTGAGCCGGGTTTTGGCGGTCAAGAGTTTATGCATGACTGTGCTATGAAAATTCCTTCTATAAAAGAAGCGGCACCTGAAAATTTAATCATTCAGGTTGATGGGGGAATAAATAATATTACAAGCAAAATATGCAAATCTCTGGGAGCATCTTCTCTTGTAGCGGGGAGTTATATTTATGGCAGCTGTGATTATAAAAAAGCCGTAGAAAGTCTACTCTAATTTACGGATTCTATTTTTTTACACAAGCTGTAAAATATTTTTATGGAAAATCTTCTAGAGATAAAAAATCTTAATCTGTTTTTTCGCGGAGAAGAAAAAGAGTATCAGGCTCTTTATGATGTTAATTTGACTTTGCAAAAGGGTCTTATACATGCACTTGTCGGTGAATCCGGCTGCGGTAAAACTATGACTGCAATGTCGATTATGCGGCTGCTTCCGAAATCTGCTTTCATAAAAAGCGGCGAGATAATTTTTAAAGAAGAAAATCTTCTTAAATATAAAGAGTCACAAATGCGGGAACTTCGCGGAAATAAGATAGCGCTGATACCGCAAGACCCAATGACGTCGCTGAATCCTCTATATACAATTGGTAATCAATTGGTAGAATCTATACGTGCGCATTCAAAAGTTACAGAAAGACAGGCGCTGAGGAAAGCTCGTGAAGTTATGGATTTGGTAAAAATACCTGATGCGTCCGGCAAGCTGGATTTTTATCCGCATGAGTTTTCAGGCGGAATGAAACAGAGAATAATTATTGCAATGGCGCTTGCATGTAATGCAGAGTTAATTATTGCGGATGAACCGACCACAGCTCTTGACGTAACTATTCAAAAGCAGATAATGGATTTGATACTTGAAATAAAAAATGAGATAGGAACCACTGTACTCTTGATATCACATGATTTGGCATTAGTAAGTAATTATACCGATTCAATTTCGGTTATGTATTCCGGACATGTTGTTGAGCAGGCTGATTCAAAGGAATTTTTCCGTAATCCTAAGCATCCTTACTCGATTGCTCTTTTGAATTCTTTGCCCGGAAACAATCAGGCTATGCGGCTTAAGACTATTATGGGCGCACCGCCAAGTATTCAAGAGAATATTACAGGCTGCAAATTCCACCCGAGATGTGATTTTTATGAGCCCGGGCTTTGCGATACGGAAGAGCCGAAATTAACAGTCCGCGCGGGTAATCATTGCTCTGCCTGCTTGAAATTTTAGGACTTTGCCTTATACAGAAAAGGAAGCTTTAAAGTAAAAAAATGTAAATTTTTTTGCATTAACTAGCAAAAAAATTTTATTATACGTTTTAGAACAAATGGATGGTTGATAAAACACGAGAAACAAATATAATTATAGAAAATATATAAAGCGAGGTAATGCATGAGTGAAGTAAATGGTCCAAAAATTAGTGTAAATCAGTTTAGTTACAACGGAATTCAGAAGCAAAATCAAGAACCGGCTCCTGAACCTGTTGATTCCGGGAAACAACAGCTTACGGATTTTTCAAATATGCAGGCAGAAGCACTTGGACGTTCTATGCTGTTTAAGGGAGCTGATAATATTAATACTGATTTAAAGGCGCTTATGGAAGATCCTCAGATTGCCGAAAATTCGGATAAGGCTTTTGAAACCGCATACAAAATAGCACAAGATAACGGTGCGGAAAATCCTTATGAAGAAGCAGCAACATTTTCAACAACTTCTTTTTAGGAGAAATTTAATATAAAAGGTTAGGGAGAGAGAGAATGGATGGAAATAACAAACCGGTTGTGAATTTAATTTCCAAACCGGAAAATATGATAAAGACTATTTATACAGCATGCAGAACTTGTTACAGTGCTGATATTCCGATAAATATTTACAACAGCACGGATGATGAAGAAAAAATGCTCAAGCTTATTGAACGAGTTATTTCTTCAGGGCACTATTCTACTATTGAACATATACAGGTGACTTTTGCCATCTCAAATGTTTCAAGAGCATGTACTCACCAGCTTGTCCGACACAGACACATGTCTTTTTCACAGAAATCTCAAAGATATGTGAAAGAAAAAGGACAATTTGATTTTATTATTCCGCCTACTATTGAAAGAAATCCGGAATTGAAAGAAAAATTCCTTGATTTTATGGGTCAGATATCTAAATTATACTGTGAATTTACAGAAGCCGGTATTCCTGCGGAAGATGCAAGAGCAGTTCTTCCAAATGCTGCAGCATCTTCAATTGTGGCAAGTTTGAATTTAAGAGAAATGATTCACCTCGCAAATTTAAGGCTTTGCACCCGAGCCCAGTATGAAATCAGAACTATGATTAAGATGATGTGCGAAGCTCTTGTTGCGGAAGAACCTTGGCTCAAACCTTATCTGGTTCCAAAGTGCGAACGTCTCGGATATTGTGATGAAGATAAATCCTGCGGCAGAATGCCGACAAGAGAAAAACAAGGAGTATAATGAAAAGATTTGGATTTATACTTGTTCTTGCTATTATCGCTGTTTCTGCGGTTTATATAGCTTTCTTTTCAAAAAACGAGTTTGAAGAGGGAGATTTATATCGTGAAATTATGAATAGAGGCGTTATCAGGGTAGGAATAAATATGGACTCAAAACCCTTCGGTTTTGTTGATCCTAACGGTATGGAGGCTGGGTATGATGTTGATTTAGCAAAATATATAGCTCAATATTTGCTAAAAAGTCCGGATAGAGTGGAATTTGTACCGGTAACACCTTCTAACAGACTTATTAAGGCTTCAACAGGAGAAGTTGATATAGTTATTTCAACCGTAACTATTACTCCCCAAAGACAGGAAGTTGTGAGTTTCTCAATACCATACGATTATGCAGGACAGGCAATTCTGGTAAAAGCTGACAGCAGAATCAAAGCTATGGCTGATTTGGCGGAGCAAAGTGTCGGTGTAATTTTTGGTACAACTGCAGAGCAGAATATGAAAAACTTTGTTCCGACTGCTAATGTAATAGGTTTTAGAAAATACTCTGACGCGTATGAGGCGCTTAAAAAAGGACAAATCAATGCAATTACATCTGATGATACAATCCTGAATAGGTTTGCTTATGACGACAAATCTGTTAAACTCCTGCCTAAAAGATATTCCAGAGAACCATACGGAATTGCATTTAAGAAAGGGAATTCAACTGCCAGGTTAAAGGAGAATCTTGATTATGCAATTACTGATTTAAAACAAAAAAATGTTATTCCGCGTTTGAGGAAAAAATGGGGAATATTGTAGCTGCCCTTTTATAGCTTATTGTTGAGCCTTTTATCCGCGTTTAACGACAGTAGTAATTTGTTCTCCGTAACTATTTACGCAACCGTTAGTTTCTTCAATTGTATATGTGATTTCCGGGTCTGCGGCCTTTTCTCTTTCAGCAAGTTCAAGTGCTTTATCATAATCTTTAAATTCTCCGGCTAAATCCGGTTCAAATGAACTTGGTTTATCAATATAAACTTGGTACATATAAAGACCTCCTTTTGGTTAAATTCTAGTCTTAACGACTCCAAAAGTAAAGTAAAAATTATTTTTGGATAACAATATATCTTCTGCCCAAATGTTGTACTGCACTGTTTTCTCTGTGTTGGGCTTTAGATATTCTCAGTTTGTCGGTATTGAGCAGAACCTTATTTCTGGTTTCATTTCGGATTGCTTTTTGAATGCTTTCCGGATAGTAACTTCTCTCTGCAAACGGAGATTTAGGGTTATTAACTTCTCCTATTACGTCATCCATATAGATTTGAAGATTTTTTGTGATATTAAGCTCGTTGTTCAACATTATGTATTCATTTAAAGGCATTGAAGATCTGTTATTATTAAAGGTTGCAGACACAAGCAAATAATTTCCGAGTTTATCTTCCCCGTTTCTTTGCGAAGGTTTGATATGTTCAATTGAGCCTACTGCCGTACTGATAAGTCTTTTTGCAATTTCTTCATGAGTGGCTTTTGCGTATTTTACAATGAATGCATCCAAATCTTTTGAAGATGAAGGCAGTTTATACCATGCTTGATAGATTTTAATTATCTTATCAAGATCTTCCGGCGGTGCCTGAATAGCTTTTATCATATCAAGCGGAGATTTTCTGCCGAAAACACCGTTATTCATGATTTTATCCAGGGACATGTCTCTTATTTCAATAACTCTTTCTGCCTGTTGCTCTCCAAGAGAGTCAATTATGCTGTCGGTTGATGTAAGTATTTTGTATTGTTTTTCTTTTAAATTCTCAAGTGAATCAGGTTTTAGTTCTTTTAAAATATTTTGAAAATCTCTCTTATTCTTATGCGGTGCTTCGCAAAAAATATCAAAAACGGTAGATTCTATGTCATGCATGTATTTGGTGTAATGAATAAGAAGGTTGATTGCAGATTGGGCATTTGGTCTTTTGGTAAGTTTCTGATAAAGGTTTCTGGCTTCAGCCAGAGGGAGCATTTCTCTTCCGCTATAGGCACATCGCAAGTTCCTGCATTGACCAAGAAGAAATTTTGCATCCACATTCATCCCAAAAGAAACATTACGGAAATTTGCAAGAGACAAGTTTGATGGCGGAAGCTCATAATTTGTGTCCGGAATTTTGGGAGGAATATCTTGTTCGGGCTTCTCTAATACCCTTAGGCTGTAATTATATTTTGTTGTCGTGGTTGGTTCAAAATTTACTTTCATATCCCTTACACTCATAATATAGAATCAAACATCCCTGAGTCAAATTTTTTAACACATGAAACAAGAAATTGTTACATTTCTATAAAATTATTGTATAATGTACACATAATAAGAGGTATTTATGAAAGAAACATCGGTAAAGTATCCATTCCTAACGAGGGATGTTAAGATTTATGAACAAGATAACGGGCATAAAATAGTTCTTGCGTATAAAGAAGGGGGCATGGTTAATGTGTCATCCTGGGTTAAAACGGGTTCTATTAATGAAAATGATAAAAATAACGGTATTTCTCATTTTTTAGAACATTTAATGTTTAAGGGAACACACAAGCATAAAGCCGGGGAGTTTGACCATATTCTTGAAGCAAGAGGCGCTATAGTTAATGCTGCGACCTGGAAAGATTATACCTTTTATTATGTCACTCTGCCTAAGGGCGAAAATGACGAAAACTTTAATCTTGCAATCGAACTTCACGCAGATATGATGACTGATCCGGTTATTCCTGATTATGAAATGGGCGCGCCGTTTGATGTTAACGATAAAAATGTTACGGATAAACGCGAACGGCATGTTGTCATAGAAGAAATCAGGATGAGGCAGGATCAGCCTTGGACAAAAGTTTATAATGCAACTAATCATGCGATGTATACATCACATCCGTACAAAAGGGATGTAATAGGCACTCCGGAAATTATTTCTCAAGTTTCTCAAGAAGAAGTTATGAACTATTACAGAACTTTTTACTCTCCAAAGAATGTAACAACAATTGTTGTCGGAGAATTTGATTTTGATAAAGTTCTGGATAAAGTCTTAAAAGAATTTAATTGGGGCGAAAGACCGGAACCGCCTGAAAGGAATCTGCAGCCGGACTTGCCGGTAAGCAAAACTGTTTATGTAGAGAATGAAGCGAATATTAATTCATCATTTATGATGTTTGGCTATCTCGGAGTTCCGGCAAGAGATTTGAGAAACCTTATTATGCTGGAGATGCTTTCAGTTATTCTTGGAGAGGGTTCAAGTTCCAGACTCTACAGAAATCTTATTGAAAACTCAAAAGAGAGAATTTTTAATGTCATTGATGCTGAAAATTACCCTTTTAGAGATGGCAGCAATTTCTTTATTCAAGCAAATTTCAAACCTGAATATAAGGACAAGGCAATTGAACTTGTAAAAGATGAGATAGAGAAGTTAAAAGAAAATATAACTGAGCAAGAACTTAAAAAAGCTCAAAAGAAGCTTAAATCCAGATTCGCCTGCGAAGTTGAAACTGTATCGGAAATAGGAGAGTCTATCGGGTACTATATGACTGTATGTGATGACTTGGCTTTGGCGGAAGAATACATTCCTATATGCGAAGAAATTACAACACAAGACTTGCAAGAGGCTGCAAAAAAATATCTTGATATTAACAATGCGGTGATTTCTATTCTTTCTCCAAAAAGTTCCGATAATTAAAGGATGAAAAAGCTGAAAACTTTGTTATAATAAAATTATAGTCCTAATGCGGGAGTTTTTATGAAAAAATGGCCTCTTTTATTAATTGTATGTATCTTAGCGGCAAGCGTACTTATTTCTGCATGCGAGGTAAAGCCGGATAATTCTATGGTTAAAGCAAAACGCCGTTTGGAAAAATATCTCCCAAAAGAGGAAACACGTCAACAAAAGCCGGATGGTGTTGTGGATTTGAGTGAAGGACCAAAATTGCGTTATGATGCAAAATTTGGACCTAAAGAACTGGATTTTGATTTTAAGATAGTTGATCCTTATTAATAAATTATGGATAGTATAGCTGAAAGAAAATTTGCCGGAAGGCTTATTTATATGGTATTAACCGGGCAAAAATGTGTCAGGGAGGCAATAAAACTTTTTCCGGATACAAAAGACCCAAATGTAATTTGTGCTTATCATGCTCTCGTTCACTACGAGGCAGATGAAGATATTCGATATCAGGATATTGAATATAGAGATGCTCAGGATGATTATTTGGAATATCTTGCACAAACTCTCAGTGAAGGTAAAATTTTACCTAAAAATATTATTGATGAATATAAACCCTACTATAGCGGAATAGCAAAACCCTGGCATGAAGGTTTTCAAAATAGTATCAAAGAGTTCTTAAGGTTTATCAATATCAAATAAAACTTTTATCCTGTTTTTCTTGCTTTTTATGCTTTAGCTCTTACAATTATAAGTGTAAAGCTTACACTAGAGAAATATGGGATTATTACTTATGAATAAGAAAAATATAAGAAATATAGCGATAATTGCGCACGTTGACCATGGTAAAACGACCTTGGTTGACTGTATGCTTAAACAAGCCGGAGCATTCCGCGAAAATCAGCATGTTCAGGAGCGTGTGCTTGACAGCAACGATTTGGAAAGGGAAAGAGGAATTACAATTCTTTCTAAAAATATTTCCATAAATTATAAAGGTACTAAGATTAATGTAGTAGACACCCCGGGTCACGCGGATTTTGGTGGCGAAGTTGAACGTGTTCTCGGTATGGTAGACGGTGCTCTTTTAATTGTTGATGCGGCTGAAGGTCCGATGCCTCAAACAAGGTTTGTTCTTTCTAAGGCTCTTGAATTAGGTATTAGAATCATTGTTGTTATAAACAAGATTGATAAACCGGCTGCTGATCCTGACGGTACTTTGGATAAAGTTTTTGATTTATTTACTGAACTTACAGACAGAGAAGATTTAATAGACTTCCCGTATATTTATGCAAGTTCTCTTAACGGATTTGCCATTAAGCATCTTGATGATGAGAGAAAAGATGTAAGCCCGCTTTTGGATTGTATTCTGGAAAATATTCAGGAGCCTTCAGGCGATGTTAACAAGCCGTTCCAATTCCGAGCTACGACACTGGACTATAACGATTATGTAGGCAGAATAGTTATCGGACGTATTGCAAACGGAAAAGTTTCTTCTCAAGAACAAGTTGCTTGGGTAAAGGCTGACGGAAGTGTTGAGAGAGGAAAAATTACAAAACTTTTTGGATTTAAAGACCTTGGAAGGGTTGAAATCGAATCAGCAGAAGCCGGAGATATTGTAGGTATTGCAGGGTTCTCAGAAATCCATATCGGGGAAACTCTGTGCGACGTTAATAATATTAACCCGCTTCCTCTTATTAAGGTTGATGAACCGACCCTCCAGATGAATTTTTCCGTAAATGACAGTCCGTTTGCTGGTCAGGAAGGTAAGTTTGTTACTTCAAGACAGCTTAGAAAAAGACTTTTTGACGAACTTGAGAAAAATGTAAGCTTGCGAGTTGAAGAGACGGATTCTACAGACTGCTTTAAAGTAAGCGGAAGGGGAGAACTTCATCTTGGAATCCTAATTGAAACAATGCGCCGTGAAGGGTATGAATTTCAGGTATCTAAACCGGAAGTTATCTACAAAGAAATTGACGGCGTCCAATGCGAGCCATTTGAAAACTTATTGATTGATGTTCCGGAAGAATATGCGGGTTCTGCAATTGACCGCCTTTCAGGGAGAAAAGCTGTTATGAATGAAATGCAGAATGCAAACGGAAGAACAAATCTTAAATTCTCTATTCCGGCAAGAGGTTTAATCGGATTCAGAACCGAATTTATCCGAATGACAAGAGGTGAAGGGATTATGTACCATACTTTTGATGAGTACAAACCTTATGCCGGCGATATTCCGAAACAAAGAAGCGGCTCAATCCTTGCTCACGAGCAGGGAGAAGCTATTCCGTATGCTCTTGCTCAGTTTGAGGACAGAGGGGTATTTTTCATTACTCCTAAAACTAAAGTCTACAGAGGTATGATTATCGGTGAGGGCAACCGTCCGCAAGATATTGTAGTTAATATCTGCAAAACTAAAAAACTAACCAATATGAGAAGTGCAACAGCCGATGTTATGGTTACTCTGCAAGCGCATAAAGAACTTTCGCTTGAAGACTGTCTTGAGTATATAGGAGATGATGAACTTGTAGAGATTACTCCGCAAAATATCAGAATGCGTAAACTAGATTTGGTTAAGTTCAAAAGTATATAATTTTTTACAATAAGGGCGGCGGGCTTTAGCCCGCCGCCCTTATTTTTATAGTTTTTAGTCAATTAAGGCGGATATATTGCCGAACAGATTAATTCCAAATATATAGTTGGTTAATATTAATTAAAGTTTTAAAAAATAATAATAATCTTATGTTAAAAAGATTATTATTGTTACTGTCTTTTTTATTTCTAATTCCATCCGCATTTGGAGAAAATATTAATATAAATGATTTTGATGAACTAATAAATTCATCTCCGGATAGCGGAGATACTCTTACATTTACTAATGATTTAGATTCCACTTCCAGTATCGGGAATTATTTTTCTAACCTGGATATAATTTTTGAAGGAAATGATTATTATATAAACGGAGCCGGAACTTTTGGCGGGTTTGTGCTCAATAGCGAAAGTACATTTAATCAGGTAGGGATGAGGTTTTGTCAGGGACAGACTTTGAACAATTCTAAATATGCAGGAGCAATATTCAATAACGGCGGAGATGCTTTTGTTGCAAATTCAGCATTTCTTGGGAATTTTGTGAATTCATCAGGGTTTAATTTCGGAGTAGGCGGGGCTATTTATAATGTTAGCGGCGGAAATATGGATATTGACTACGGGCTTATTTCCAACAATTATTCTATTGGTGCTTCTTCTTACGGAGGTGCTATTTCAAACGGCTTTGGCGGTACAACGAATGAGAGTATGACTATTAATCATTCAATTCTTAGCGGGAATTATGCTCAGGGAAGTGTAGTTCCTTGCGGGGGTGCTATTTATAATAACGGCACTTTGGAGATTATGAATACGACTCTTTTAGATAACTATGTAACAGGAGAAAATGATATTTTTGGCTATGGCGGAGGGATTTATAACGTCGGACCGCTGACCCTTGATAATGTCAATCTTATCGGAAACTATGCTCAGGGAGATTCAAATGCATTCCTATGGGGAGGTGCGATTTATAATAACAATTCTTTAACTATTAATAATTCTACTATTAGCGGAAACCACATTGATACGGATTTTATAGCTCAGGGCGGCGCAATAATGAATGATTCCGGAGGTGTGGTAAATATTACAAATTCTGTTGTTCAAAATAACTATATTTCTTCCTCTTCCACCGAAGGTAACGGCGGAGGAATATATAACTCAGGGATTTTAAATATCTCCGGAACAACGTTTAGAAATAACAAGAACCAATATGATGAAATGAACGATATTTATAATACCGGTACGGTTAATCTTGAATCTGCAAATATTTTAAGCGGGATTGCAGGAAGCGGTACTTTAAATAAAACCGGAAGCGGGACATTAAATCTTGGCGGAGTAAATGAGAATTATACGGGGAATTTTAATTTTGAAAGCGGGAATTTGAATTTGCTTGCAGGTGCAAGTTACTTTACGGCACAGAATACGACTCTGGAGAACGGGGTTAATTTCAATATGAGAAATGGGGAAATTAATAATATCAATTTCGGAAACTTAACTCTAAACGGGACTTCTCATATATTTGCGGATATAAATTTTAATACCAATACAATGGACAGAATAAATGCGTCATCACTTTCGGGAAACGGAAATATTTTTCTTGAAAAACTTGACCCGATAGGAACTCCTAAAAATCAATTTATATCTATTCCGTTTGCAGATAGTGTATTAAAAGATTCTGTAAACTATAATCCTCAAACCATTGAAACGCCTATTTATAACTATAACTCCGTATACAACTCTTCAAACGGAGATATTGAACTAACCAGAGGCGGATTTAATTCTTCGGTTTTTATACCTGCTGCGGCTTCTCAGATTGCAGGGTACTTAGCTCAAATTGATACTTACAAAAACATTTTTTCCAATCTTGATATGGTAATGATTCAGCCTCCTGAGGTTAAAACTGGGTATGAAAACAAGAATAAAATTGCGAGTATGAAACAGTTTGCCTTTTCTCCGTTTCTAATGCCGGAAGAAAACCACGGAATCTGGTTTAAACCGTATACAACATTTGAAAACGTACCTTTAAGAGGCGGTGTAGATGTTTCAAATGTAAGTTACGGTGCTTTAATAGGAGGGGAGAGCGGGTTAAAAAAACTAAAAAAAGGTTGGTATGGACTCTATGGCGCCTATACCTCATATAACGGTTCTCATCAAGCTTTTGACGGAAACAGTATTTATAATAACGGCGGACTTTTGGGTATAGATGGTGTTTTATATAAAGGCGGATTTTTTACCGCCTGGACAGCTGATATCGGTGCAAACTCCGCCGAAGCTTCAAGCCGGTTTGGCAAAGATAATTTTGTTATGTTAAACACCGGTATTGCCGAAAAGACAGGATACAACTGGGAAGTTTTTAAAAGAAAACTTATTATCCAGCCGAGTTTAATGATGTCCTATAATTTTATTAATACCTTTAATTATACCTCCGCTTCCGATTTGCATATAAATGCAGACCCTCTTCATGCAATCCATATTGAGCCACAAATAAAACTTATCGGGAATTTTAAAAACTATCTTCAGCCGTATATAAGTGTTTCAATGGTCTGGAATATCCTTGATAATTCAAGATTTCAGGCAAATGATGTTTATATTCCGGAACTTTCTGTCAAACCTTTTGTTCAATACGGTGCCGGCATACAAAAACGCTGGGGCGAAAGGTTGACAGGTTTTTTTGAAACAATGATAAGAAACGGCGGACGCAACGGGATTGCACTAATGATGGGATTTAGAATTTCTTTATAGTATAATTTAGGCTATGAAAGCCGATTTACATATACATAGCAATTTTTCAGACGGGAGTGATTCTATAGAACAGCTTGTCCAAAATATTCAAGCAGCCGGATTAGATATTTTTGCTCTGACAGACCATGATACTATAGAAGGCTGTATAGAAATGAAAAAACTTATCCCTGCGGGAGTAAAATTCATTTGCGGAGTTGAATTAACCTGTAAAGCAGAGGATGTTAAATGTCATATTCTTGGATATTACTGTAATCCGGAGAATTCGGATTTAAAATCTCTGATAGAAAAAGGGAAAATTTTAAGAAGGCAAAAACTTGAAACAAGAATTGAATACCTAAAATCCGTGCACGGAATAAATTTGACTTCTGATGAACTTGACTGGCTTTATTCAAGAAGGAGTGTTGTAAAAACTCATTTGGCGAATGTTCTTGTAAAAAGAGGTCTTGCCTGTAATAATCTGGATGCTATGGCAAAGTATCTTGACGGATGCAAAACCGGGAACACAAGATTTGATGGTGAAGAAGGAATAAATACAATTAAAACATCCGGCGGAATCCCTATCTGGGCGCATCCCCTGGGCGGCGAAGGCGAAGAACATATCGGAGCCGATGAATTTTATAGAAAGTTTGAAACTCTAAAAGCTGCAGGTATTCAGGGGCTTGAATGCTATTATTCCAGATATAATCTTGACGAGATAGAATTTTTAGTCTCTTTTGCAAAGAAAAATAATCTTTTAATCTCAGGCGGAAGTGATTATCACGGAACCAATAAAGATATTCCGCTTGTAAGACTTAATACAGAAAATAAACCGGTTAATTCATCTAAGTTAACAATTCTTGATGTATATAATTAAGCACATTCTATGTTGTCCATGATATAATACACTCATTAAAGGAGAATAAGAATGTCAAAATTGAGAGTTGGTCTAATAGGATTTGGAACTGTCGGTACGGGAGTTTATAAAAGCCTAAAAGACTTTGATAATGTCGAAGTTGTGAAAATTGCAGTGAAAAATATTAATAAACCGCGTGCAGTTGAAGTTCCTCAGAATATAATGACCGATAATCCTTATGACGTTGTGAATGACCCGAATGTGGATGTGGTTGCAGAGCTTATGGGCGGTGTGGAGCCGGCATGGGATTATCTTAAAACTGCTTTGGAAAACGGAAAGCACATAGTTACCGCAAACAAAGAGCTTCTTGCAAAACGCGGAGAAGAATTGTTTAATTTAGCGGAAAAGAATAACAGAGTTATTCTCTATGAAGCCGCAATTGCCGGCGGGATTCCTATAATTATGCCGGTAAAGACAATTTTGGCAGGAAACAGAATTAATAAAATTCAGGCTATTTTAAACGGAACTACAAATTATATTTTAACCAAAATGGATACTGATAATGCTTCCTACGAAGATGTTTTGAAAGAAGCCCAGGCTTTAGGTTATGCGGAAACAGATCCAACAGGGGATGTAGAAGGGTTTGATGCGGCTTATAAAATTACAACCCTTGCAACTATTGCATTTAAAGCCAGAGTTAAGTATGAAAATGTTTACCGAGAAGGAATTACTAAGGTCAGAAAAGAAGATATTGCAAAAGCAAACGAACTTGGTTATAAGATTAAACTTATTGCAAATGCGACTATTGATGAAAATAATAATGCTGATGTAAGAGTACATCCTATGCTTGTTCCAAAAGACAGTATGCTTGCTCATATTAATTATGTAACAAATGCTGTTTCAATAAGCGGTCATCCTATCGGAAATATAGTCCTTTCAGGTCCGGGAGCCGGAGAGTTTCCGACGGCAAGTTCTGTTATAGGTGATATTCTCGCTATAGCAGCTGAGTTTGGCAAAACGGATTATCTTCTGCCAATGATGAGATGCGGACATTCTCATACGGCAGCTCCCGTAAGAATAGAAGATACTTATAATAAGTACTATATTTCTATTACAGCACCAAATGCTATTGGTGTAATTGCAAAAATCGGTACAATTTGTGCAAGCAAAAATGTCAGTGTCTCAAGTATTCTTCAAAAAGGTGTTTCAGATGATAATACAGCAGATATTACAGTTATTACTGAAACCTGCCTTGAAAAGAGTATAAGAGAAGTGGTTTCCGAGTTAGATAATTGTAAAGTTAATAGCATTATTCGGGTTGCCGGATAAGAGTGAGGAGCTGGGAGTGTATTAGGAAAGTGATTGAGTGACTGAGTGAATAAGTTAATAGGTAAATAAGTAAATAAGGATTTTTTCTCCCTCTCCAAATCGGGGAGGGAAGATTCAAGAAGAATGTAATTTGAATACACAGACAGCAAGGGGAACAGGGTATAATAAAATAAGTTAGGAACAGGGACGAAATGTCTCCCGGCATAAGGTTTAAAAAAGGAAGGAATAATGTACTATCAAGGATTAATAAACAAATATCGTAAATATTTACCGGTGACGGATTCAACTCCGGTAATTACACTTAATGAGGGAAATACTCCTTTAATAAAAGCGGATAATCTTGCAAAAAAAATTGGCTTGGAATCTAATTTGTATTTAAAATTTGAAGGTTCAAACCCGACAGGAAGTTTCAAAGATCGCGGTATGACAATGGCTGTAACTAAAGCTAAAGAAGCCGGAGCCGGTGCTATTATTTGTGCTTCCACCGGAAATACTTCAGCTTCTGCGGCAGCTTACGGAGCGAAGGCAGGAATTAAGACTTTTGTACTTATTCCTGACGGATATATTGCACTTGGAAAATTATCTCAAGCTATGATGTATGGTGCGGAAATCATTGCTATACAAGGAAATTTTGACCGTGCACTTGAATGCGTGAGAGAGATTTCGGAAAAATACCCGGTAACTCTGGTCAATTCTGTTAACCCGTTCAGAATAGAGGGTCAAAAAACCGGTGCATTTGAAATCTGTGATGCCTTAGGCAAAGCTCCGGAGTATCACTTTATTCCGGTAGGAAATGCGGGGAATATAACAGCTTACTGGAAAGGATATAGAGAATACTTCAAAGAAGGAATTATCAAGACCCTGCCTAAAATGATGGGTTATGAAGCCGAAGGCTCTGCTGCAATTGTAAGAGGCGAACGGATTATGAATCCGGAAACTTTTGCAACGGCTATAAGAATAGGAAACCCTGCCAGCTGGACACAAGCGGAAGCTGCCAGAGATGAAAGCAAGGGTAAAATAGGGTGTGTGACAGATGAAAAGATTGCGGAAGCTTATAAAATGCTGGCTTCTACAGAAGGTATTTTGTGTGAACCCGCAAGTGCAGCATCTGTAGCAGGTTTGATACAAGCTAATAAAGAAGGTTTGGTTGAAGCTGGAACAGATATTGTATGTATTCTCACCGGAAACGGGCTTAAGGATCCGGATAATGCTATCAAGTATTCAAATGCTGATGTTAAAAAGACATCTTCCGAATTAGATGATGTATTAAGAGCAATGGGAATTTAATAAATGGAACGCAAAGATTTTATTAACGCTAAGAGAATTGTTATAAAACTCGGAACAAATGTTTTAAGAAACGAAGACGGAGAGGTTGCAATATCCAGAATATATTCCTTTATTGAAGATATGGCAAAACTTGTTCGCCAGGGAAAAGAAGTTATTTTAGTAACGAGCGGAGCTGTGGGGCTGGGAAAAAAGAAGCTTAACCTTGAATCAACAGACGAAGATGGGTTGAAACAAGCTTGTGCTGCTGTAGGACAGAGCCGCTTGATGGCATTTTATGAGAATGGATTTGGGATATACAGTATTCCTATTGCCCAAATTCTTTTAACAGAAGATGATTTTTCGCTGCGTCATAGATATCTGAGTTTAAGAACAACATTAAATAAGATTCTGGAGTTTGGTGTAGTTCCTATTATTAACCAAAATGATACAGTGTCTACAATAAAGATGAATACAATGCTCTCAGGGGTAAAAGTCTGTTTTTCGGATAATGACAAGCTTTCTGCGCTTGTATCAAGTGAGCTTGATGCAGATTTATTGATTCTGTTATCGGATATTGACGGACTTTATACAGCAAATCCTAAAACAAATCCGGATGCAAAGTTAATTCCAGAAGTAAGCAATGTAACAGATGAGATTATGTCTCTTGGGACAGATGCTTCCGAAGGCGGAAGAGGCGGAATGCGAACCAAGCTTGAAGCTGCCAAACTTGTTACAAGGTTCGGCGGAAAAGTTCTTATTGCAAATGGTAAAATCCCTTATGTTATAAATAAAATATTTAATTGTGAGCCTATTGGCACAATGTTCCTTCCGACCAGTGAGAATCTTTCAGACAAAAAACGCTGGATTGGTTATGCTACAAATATAAAAGGGCAGTTAATAGTTAATGACGGTGCCAAAAGAGCTGTTTTGGAATCTTGCTCAAGCTTGCTTCCTATCGGAATTATTAACGTAGTCAACGATTTTAGACAAGGTGAAGTTGTTTCTATATGTGATGAAAACAATGTTGAATTTGCCCGCGGCATGGTTAATTACAGCTCTGAAGAATGCAGAAAAATTGTCGGAGCACATTCCGATGATATAGAAGATATTCTCGGATACAAAAACTATGACGCTGTAATCACAAGAGACAATATTACAAGTTTGCTCTAGTTTTAAAAAATATCCGATATTAGAACAGTACAATATCCTTCCGGAATAAATAGGAAAAGCTGTTTTAATCCCGATTATACTTTATTTGCCGGTGGAATTATTATGCTTCTTTTCCGCAGCAATTTTTGTATTTTTTCCCGCTGCCGCAAGGACAAGGGTCATTACGACCGACTTTTTGTGCTGGAATAGCCACAGGTTCAGGCTTTGGTGTTGAAATTATATCAAACATTTGTGAAAATGCATTTGAACAGTACAAAACAGTTGCAGAAGAGTATATATTATTATTCAAGTATTCGGATTTATATTCCTGCAAAAGTTCATCAAATGTATATGAAGTGTTGAGAGTTTCGTTTATAACTTCCATAAAATTAGAGTATTCATTATGCACTCTCCTTAATATTGAATCCGGTATAGAATCGTTTGTCAGGAAGTATTCAATACATTCTTTCTGATTTTCTATTGAGTTTTTATTTGCAAATATTTTTGTAAAAGTTTCGTAGAATGGTATTGCATAAAGACCTTTTTCTTTATCAAATATAACTGCAACATCATAGATTTCGGAGTGAGAAGAAAATCCGCCGAGAGAATTTTCTAAAAAGTTTGAATAATTATTATCCAGTTCTTTTACATGGAAAAATTTATAAGTATCAAGGTTAGATATCTTATCTGATAAGTCAACTTCTTCGCCGTCGTTAAAAGCGCCTATGATGTCATCAGCGTGTTTATTGGTGGTTAAAATAGTATCTTTACCAAAAGTGTTTATAAATTTCTCATACATTTCTGCAACGATTGTCTTAATTTCGTTTTCTTTTTCCGGGTTATCAATATAGAGCAGTTTTGGATTCTGGACGAGTTTCATGACAGCATATCTCATAGCTTCTTCTTTTTGTGAATGAGAAAGAACGCTTGAAATTTCTATAACATAATATTCATCTTTGAACTTAAAGATTCTGGCTGCAATATATTGTCCGGCATAAACTCCGCGGAAACTGGTCATTTTGGTAAGGGAGAGAACGGTATAAGTTTTTTCATTAATAAGGTTATGTAATTCAAATCCGTTTTTCAGAATTTTCTTTATCTCAAAAATAGAGGCTTGAGTATCAGAAAGGCTTTCTGCGATTTCTTTATTTTTGTACTTTCCTTCTTCCAGAAACATTTTCATGACAGGTTTATGTTCTTTTCCGATTCTTCTTTCAAAAATATATGGCAGAAAAACTTTTTCCATCTGGTTTAGTGAAATATCTCTTGCGCCTATTGTAGCAAGATATTCATAAAAATCCTCTTTTACGATTTCGTTTGTCTGGGTAAAATCAAAAATATCTTTAACAACGTCATTTATTTCATTAATCTTTTCTATGACTGTCATATCCCTCTCCTTACTTGTATCTGTAATAAGAATACCTTAAGCAAAGTGTTTTGACAATAATCTTTGTTACTACTCTTTTAGGGAAGCGAGTAATAGTGCTTGTCTTTTTAAAATAAGGCGGGTGAGGCTTTTGCCTCACCCGCCTTGGATTTTAGTAAATCGAGAATTTGCAGTTTATTTTTTTACGACTACATCATTCCCATTCCGCCGCCCATACCAGCCATAGCTGACATATCAGGTTTAGATTCTTCCGGAATTTCAACAACAGCAGCTTGGGTTGTAAGAAGCATAGAGCCGACAGATGCTGCGTTTTCAAGCGCACTTCTTGTAACTTTAGCCGGGTCTACAATACCTGCTTGGAACATATCGGTATATCTGTCTAATAATGCATCGTAACCATAAGCTCCGCTCTCTGCTCTAACGCTTTCAACAACAACGTCAGATTTTGCGCCTGAGTTAAATGCAATCGCTCTAAGAGGTACGTCTAATGCTGCTGTAAGGATTTTGTAACCGCTCTTTTCATCATCAGATTCAAAAGCCATAGTATTCATTTTAGACTCAAGTTCTTGTTGAACTCTGATAAGAGCAACGCCGCCTCCGGGAACAATACCTTCTTCGTTAGCAGCTCTTGTTGCGTTAAGAGCATCTTCGATTCTTAATTTTCTTTCTTTAAGTTCAATTTCAGTAGCTGCACCGACTTCAATAACTGCAACACCGCCTGACAATTTAGCCATACGTTCTTGAAGTTTTTCTTTATCGTATTCGCTGTCAGATGCTTCGATTTGTTTTTTGATAAGTCTTACACGTTCAGCTACTGCTTCTTTTGTTTCGTTACCTACAACAATAGTTGTTTCGTCTTTGGTAACAGTAACACGTTTAGCCAGTCCCATCATATCTGTTGTAATATTTTCAAGCTTGATACCGAGTTCTTCAGTGAACATTTGACCGCCTGTTAAAATAGCAATATCTTCAAGCATAGCTTTTCTTCTGTCACCGAACCCTGGAGCTTTAACTGCAACTGCTCTTAAAACTTTTCTCATAGTATTAACAACTAAGGTTGCAAGAGCTTCGCCTTCAACATCTTCCGCAATAAGGAGAAGTGCGCGACCGTCACGTGCAACTTGTTCAAGAACCGGTACCAAATCAGCTATGAGGTTAATTTTTTTGTTAACACAAAGAACGTAAGCATCTTCTAAGACAGCTTCCATTCTTTCAGGGTCGGTAACAAAATAAGGTGAGATATAACCTTTATCAAACTGCATACCTTCAACTACTTTGAGATTAGTACCGAAAGATTTGCTTTCTTCAACAGTGATTACACCATCGTGACCGACTTTTTCCATAGCTTCAGCTATAAGTTCACCGATTTCGGAATTGTTACCAGCAGAGATTCCTGCAACCTGAGCGATTTCTTCTTTTGTATTAACAGGTCTTGAAAGTTTTTTAATCTTATCTATTGCAATATCAACAGCTTTATCAATACCGCGTTTCATTGACATAGGGTTAGCACCTGCGGTTAAGTTTTTCAAACCTTCTCTGACAATTGCTTGAGCCAAAACAGAAGCAGTTGTAGTACCGTCACCGGCTACGTCATTTGTTTTGGATGAAACTTCTTTAAGAAGTTGAGCGCCTGCGTTTTCCAACCCGTCTTGAAGCTCAATCTCTTTTGCAATAGTTACACCATCATTAACAATCTGTGGTGCGCCAAATTTTTTCTGTAATATAACATTTCTGCCTTTAGGTCCTAATGTAACCTTTACGGCATCTGCTACCGCATCAATACCTTTAAGAAGCGATTTCCTTGCCTCTTCTTCAAAAACTATTTTTTTTGCCATTTTATTTTCTCCTTTTTATTTCAAGTTAATAAGTAAATAGGTTAATAAGTAAATAAGATATTTTAGTATAATTCAGTTAAATCAGTTTTATCAGCATTATTTAAATATTTTTTTATGCCTTGAACCAGTGCATTAATTTTGCCTAATTTTTGTAATAATAAGTCAGTATTTAAATAATCCAGGTTTTGCGCTATTAAAAGTTGTGTTTCGACTTCTGCAATTGAACCTAGGGCAATATCAAGAAACCTTAATGTGTCTTTTATGCTGCTTCTTGCGCAACCTTCTGCAATATTTGAAGGGATTGAGACAGAAGCACGTCGAATTTGGGAGGTTAGTCCCCACATTTCTTCTTTGGGGAAGTTACAAGTTGCCTTGTAAATATCAGTTACAAATTGTATAGCTTCTTTCCAGGCTTCAAGATCTCTATGATGCATAATAAACTTCTTATTAACTTAGCTCTTATTCACTTATTAACTAAACCAAAATCGCCAATGCATCTTTAATAGAAAGAATTTTGTATTCTACTCCATCCATCTTAATATCTGTTCCTGCATATTTTGCATAAAGAATAACATCACCAACTTTAACATCCATCGGTTCTCTTTCACCGTTTTCACCGATTTTGCCTTCACCGACAGCAACTACTTCACCTTTTTGAGGTTTTTCTTTTGCGCTGTCCGGAATAAATATTCCGCCTGAAGTCTGCTCTGTATCTTCAATAACTTTGATAACTATTCTGTCTTGTAGTGGTTTTAATGCCATAATATAATCCTCCTATTTTCTACAATTATATTTATATAATAGATTTTAAAAATTATTGAAAAAATTAAGAAAATTTTAATAATTGTGTACTACGTACGTAGACAAACGGTCGGATGACATGTGTTGCTGTTACAAGATATTTATGTACCCCCGGGTCATCCTCT
>CALVEA010000008.1 GCA_944326455.1 Candidatus Gastranaerophilales bacterium
CAGCACCCACCTCAATCCTCCCTCATAAGGGAGGAAGATTATTTATCTTGGACAGTTATGCCCAAATTGGGGAAGAGGAAAGGCTTATTCACTTATTCACTTATTTACCTATTAACTTATTAACTATCTACAACTATCCCCCACCCTAACCCTCCCCGCTGGAGAGGGAATATTCTCTTATTTACTTAATCACTTAGTCACTCAGTCACTTAGTCACTTAACTTCTATTCACTATTCACTAAATCCCACCTCCCTCTATGTTTACTTGCAGATTTTTCTTTATTATTTATAATCAAACTACAATGAGTATTATCCAAACATCACAAAAAGCTCTGGAATACGATAAAATTCTGGCTGAGCTGGCAAACTTTGCTAAGACAGACCAGTCCAAAGAGTTGTGCTTAAATCTTACACCTTATACACAATACGAAGATATTGAGCGGGAAATACGGTATACCCGAGAAGCAAAAGACGTTCTTGACCTCGCCAGAGATATTCCTATTGAAAAAATTCAGAATTTTTCAAAACTCAAAACTAAAAATGAATACTTTACGGAAGAAGAACTTATTGATATTGCTAAAACTATGAGAACTTCAAGAATAGTCAAGAACTTTCTGAAAGAAAACCTTGTTTTCGACGCAGCAATGTCTGGTTTATTAGAAAATTTATACTCAAACAAAGAATTTGAAGACAAAATTTTAAACACATTTGATGAAAATTATACGGTTAAACAAGATGCTAACCCTGAACTTAAAGGCTTGTACTCTTCACTTAAGGATACAGATGCCGCTTTAAAACAAAAAGTTCAAGATTTGATGAATTCTCCTGCTTTTCAGGTACACCTTCAAGAGAATATTTACACAAAAAGAGATGATAGAATTGTTTTTCAAGTAAAAGCCTCCTCTAAAAGCAAGGTCGGAGGGATTGTTCACGACGTTTCCGCCAGCAACAAAACATTCTATATTGAACCGGCTCAAATTGTACCTCTTAACAACAAAATAAGGGAACTCCGCTCCAAAATCTATGCAGAAATTATCAGAATTCTTACTGCTCTCAGCTTTGAAGTAAGAAAAGAAATGGAAAATCTTATCCTTGCCGAACAAACCCTCGCTCAAATAGATTTTCATTTTGCTAAAGCCAGATACGCAGTCAGAATCCAGGCTGTTGAGCCGGAGCTTACTAAAGAAAGAAAAGTAACAATCGACTTAATGAGACATCCGCTCCTTATCGGAAGAGTTCCTAATATTGTGGAAAATGATTTTGAAATCGGAAATGAGTATAAATCTATAATAATCACAGGGTCAAATACCGGCGGTAAAACTGTAGCTTTAAAAACAGTCGGGCTTTTTCTTTTAATGGCAAAATCCGGAATGTTCCTGCCATGCGCAGAAGCCCACATTTATCCGTTTGAAAAAGTTTTAGCCGATATTGGCGACGAGCAGAGTATTCTGCAAAGCCTTTCAACATTCTCATCTCACATGAAAAATGTCATTGATATTCTTAAGCTGGCAGATAAAGAAACCTTTGTCCTGATAGACGAACTGTGCGCCGGAACAGACCCTCAAGAAGGAGCTATTTTAGCCGAAGTTATTATGAAAAGTCTGGCTAAAAAAGAGGCTTTGTCTGTTATTACAACGCATTATGGAGAGCTTAAAACTCTCGAATTTATTGACCCGTATTTCAAAAACGCAAGCGTTGAGTTTGATACAGAATCGCTTTCCCCTACTTATAAGCTTATTATAGGTATCCCGGGATTGAGCAATGCTATTTCTATTTCTGCCAACTTGGGGCTTGATGCAGGTTTGATATGGGAAGCTAAAGAGCTTCTTATTACCCAGAGAGACCCTTCAAGTCTGATGGTGGAAAGACTTCAAGATACCCAGCAAAAACTTGATATAAATCTCAAAGAAGCTGAGAATTTGAATGCTCAAGCTGATGAGCTGAAGCAATATTATGAAAAAGAAATTTCTCAACATAAAAAAGATAAGAAAAAAACTTTAAAAATTATAAAAGATAAATTTGAAAATCAGCTTGATGAAGCAAAAGACGAAATCAAAGAGATTCTTAATGAATTAAGGCAGGAAAAGTCCGAAAAGATAGCAAGAAGAGCTTACAGCAGACTGGCTAAAATGGAACAGGGCTTCCGCTCCGAGCTTCACTCTCTCGAAGAACAAGAAGATTATACAGAACTTGACTGGAGTTTGATTCAAATGGGTGATACCGTTATGATAAAAGATTTAAACCAGCCGGTGAAAGTTCTTTCGCTTCCTGATAAAAACAACAGCCTGTTTATTCAGATGGGAATGATTAAGACCAAAGTAAAAAAAGACCGTCTTGCCGTCTACAACCCGGCTCTGGCAAAAAAAGTTATTTTACCTAACATCAAGCAGGAAACTTTTACGCTCAAAAAATATGATATTTCCAACACGCTGGATTTAAGAGGTGAGCGAGTTGAAGAAGCTCTGGATGATTTGGAAAATTATCTTGATAAAGCCAGCCTCGCAAATCTTTCACCTGTTTATATTATCCACGGACACGGAACAGGTGCTTTAAAAACAGCTGTCCGAGATTTTGTCTCAACTTCCCCTTATGTTGCTAAATACAGGGTCGGCGAAGATGCTGAAGGCGGAGACGGAGTCTGTGTTATCGACATTAAATAAAGACTACTTCACAAAAGATTCTAAATCCTGTATAATTAACTTATTCTTGGAGGAGAGACAATGTATAAGTTAGGAATTATAGGATATCCGCTTTCACACTCAATATCAGCCGCTATTCAGAAAGCAGGCTTTGAAAGCCTTGGAATTGAAGGCTCGTATGATGTTTTAGAGACCCCTCCTGAAGAATTAATACCAAGAATAAAGTATTTAAAGACCAACGGTTATAATGGATTTAATGTTACAATACCTCTAAAAGTACCAATGTCATTATTTTTGGATGATATTGATGATTACGCAAACATTGCAGGCTGCGTAAATACAGTTAAAATAGAAGATGATAAGTCTTTTACCGGATATAATACGGACATTTACGGATTTAAAACTGCCATTCCTGCAGAATTCAACTTAAGGGGAAAAACCGCAAGCATATTGGGCACCGGAGGAGCAGCAAGAGCTGCTGTTGTAGGTCTCTCCGAAAGAGGAGTTGAAAAAGTAGATTTTTATACAAGAAATATTATTAATTCAAGACAAACTCTTGATTATATGAGAGCTAAATTCCCTGATATCACGTTTAATGTTTACCAGATTCAAAATATAAGAAGCTTAAGAGATTCTGCTATTATTGTTAATGCGACTCCGATTGGAATGAAAGGGTTTATGGCAAATGAAATGCCGCTTGAGAACAAAGATTTAGACAACCTCACACCTGAAACTATCATTTATGATATAGTTTACAACCCAATAAAAACAGTACTTATCTCAGAAGCTCAAAAAAGAGGCTTAAGAACTATAAGCGGACTTGATATGCTTATATATCAAGCTCAAAGAGCTATAGAAATCTGGACAAACAAAACTCCTGATGTAAAACTTATGAAAATAGCAGCATTGGAAGCTTTACAGTAACTTAATAAAAGTTCTTGAAAACCTTGCGTAAGGTATGATTTTAGGTTACAATCAATTAACAAGGAGAGAACTTTATGACAGAAAAGAAGGTCCTTGAGCTTGCCGGTTGCAGCAGTGATGAGAGAAAAAATAGAACTCTTTGCTGCAGTTTTTGCGGGCGGAAACTTAATGATGTTCTCAAAATGGTAAAAGGACCCGGGGTAAATATTTGCTCTGAATGTGTCATGATTGCAGTGCAGTATCTTATTTTAAAAGATTCTATGCCGTCAGAAGATGCTCAAAAGATTCTGGATGCGTTCTGGGGAAGTACACATAAATACGGAAAAGAGGTTTAATTATGAATAAAATTCAAATAAAAGCAGAAGTTTTAGCGACTTTGAACGCCCTTGCCACGGCTTCTTTTCCAAATCCTTCGCTGCTTACAGATTTAAAAAATATTGAGGACAAAAAAACTATTCTCGATATTTTAATAAAAGAACTCGTAAATGCTTCTGAAAACAGAGCGCTGCTGATATGCTGGCTTTTAACAGAACTCATTGAGAAAGAAACACTTAATAATGAGTTATGGGATGTAATAAAGAGTCCTGAATACAATGACCACATAAAAATGATTGCATTCAATATGCTGAAAGATTTGGGCAACAAAATTGATTATGAAGTAATAAGCGGTTATTTTGAACAGTTTGATGAACTAATTAATAAAGAAACAAAAGAGCTTCTTGAATCTGCAATAATGAACCCGGAAGCCCAAATTGATTTTATGGATTTCTTAAATGCGCTATCTGATGATGATAAAATCTTGCTTATCAAATCATTAGAAGAAGATTATGCTTATGATGCGCTTGCAAATATTCTTATACCTGTATTTATTTATTATAAAGATACCAGAGTAGGTGATACCGCTCTTGAAATATTGGGAAGAACAAAGTCACAATTAGCTTTTCATGCACTTGACAGTTCCAAGAAATATGCTGCGGAGCCGCTTGTTTCAAAAATTAACAAGGCGTTATCCGAACTTAAATTATCAGGTATACGAGTTGATAATACGCTTGAATTTTATAAAAATGTACTGGCAGAATCTAAGCCGTACAAGTCCTATATCTCATTTCCAGACGGGCACGGAAATCTTGCAATAATTTTCTCAAGAATACGTCAAAATAAAACTCTGCAGTTCCTTGCAATAGTTATAAACCCGAGATATGGAATATTAGATGCTTTCGGGTTTAACGCAATGAATGAACGGGATTTCTTCAAAATTGTTGATAAGTTCTATAATTACCAAGAAAAGTACGAAATTCCGCCAGAAGTCGTAAAATACCTCTTATCTCAGGCTCTTGAAAGTTCTTATATAAACGGAGAGCCTATTCCGTATGAATGCATTTGCTGGGAGAGTATTCTGCTTGATATTGAGCCTTCTCGTCCGGAGGTTACTCTTGAAAAGAAAGAACTTAATCAAAAAGATATTGATAAACTATGTCTTAATGAATATGTACAAAATTGGTTTTTTGACGAAATTACGTCTCCGGAATTTAAAAACTTTATTGAAAAACTTTCAAAAGAATTTAAATCTAATAACTTTAATGTTGATTTAGACAAGTTTATAGCAGATAATTTTGACAGCATTTACACAGCAAAAGAACTTGCTTATCAAATAGTAAAATTCAACTTTGCTGCATATTTAAGGCAGTTAAAAGGAGACGAAAAGCTCGCTGAAATATTTTACTCCCTGAATACAAATTACGCTTTTCTGACTAATATAATCAGAAAGAGTATCTATGAATATTATGTAGGCAAACGGTATCTCCTTAAAAACCAGAGAAAAACCTCAAATTTATTTGAGAAAAAAATGCATCCTCTGACCGGAGATTTTGAACTTCTACAGCTTGACATGATAATAGCCTCTATTGAAGCAAAGTGGGTGGATAATGCATAAGGTTATGGCATTAGATGTCGGTACAAAAAGAATCGGTATAGCTTTAAGCGATTACCTGCAAGTAATAGCAATTCCGCATTCATACATAATGAGAGAACCGGAAGATAAGGCTGTTGATGAAATAAAGAAAATAGCCGCTGAAAACAGGGTTGAAAAAATTGTAGTCGGGGTTCCTAAAAATATGGATGGCACAGAGGGATTTCAGGCAAAAGATTGTATAAATTTTTCACAAAAATTTTCTGGTTTTGATATAATACTGGAAGATGAAAGGCTGACCTCCGAAGAGGCTGAAGAAAGACTCCGTTCTCGGAAAATAGATTTCAGAAAAAACAAAGGTCTTGTGGATATGGAAAGCGCTTGTGTTATACTTGAACAATATTTAGGAAAGTGAGATTATGGCAGACGAAGAACAAAACTATGTGGAAATCCTTGATGAAGAAGGAAATGTCACAAAATGCGAAATCTATGATGTAATAGATATGGATGACAAGACTTACGCACTGCTTCTTCCTTTAAGCGAAAGCGAAGAAGATGATGATGCGGAAGTTATTGTTATGGAATATATTGAGGAAGGCGAAGACGGGTATTTCCAAAATATAGACGATGATGAAGAATTCCAGAGAGTATGCGAATATATACAATCATTAGAAGATGATGAAGAAGAAAACGAGGAATAATTTTGTTTGAACGTTTTACGGAGAAAGCTGTTAATGCAGTAAGCGAGTCCCAACGGCTCGCAAAAGAATTAAAAAGTCCGGAAGTTTTCCCGGAACATCTTTTACTTGCCCTTGTAAAAGAAGCCAAAGGCGTATCTTTGAAGCTGTTCAGAATGTATGGAATTAACGGGGAGACGATGGAAGAAGAAGTTTTAAAATACTCGCCTAAATCCTCCAAACAAGTTGAAAATATCCCGTTTAGCCGCAGCTATAAAGAATTATTAAAACGAACTCTGGATTTAGCTTCAAAATCCGGAAATACAAATATTCTGTTTGAGCATTTATTTCTAATAATTATTACAGAAAAAAATTCCAATATTCAGGCAATACTTGAGCATTTTAAATTTGACACTTACAATGCAAGAGAAATTTTAACAAAACTCGTCCAAAAGAAAATCAAACGGCTTGAACATCCGGAAGCAGAGGAAGACGAAGAAAAAAACAACAACTTTGAATCCATTTATGAAGGCAAGGAATTAACCGATGTTTTTGCCAGAGCTGTATCAAAAGTATCCGCAGCCGGCTATGAAATAGTCGGCACAGAGCAAATAATGGCATCCATTCTGGAATCTGCACCGTCCGCTCTTCTGAATACAATTAATTCCAACGGTATTAATATTCAAAACTTTGAAGAAAAGCTTGCCAGTATAAATTCCCGCCAGCCTGAATATGAGGATAAACGAATTATCTTCACTCCAAATGCTTTCATTATGATGAACCAGGCGCTGCAAACTGCAAAAGAACTGGGTTCATCTGTTATCATGCCGGAACACATAGTTTTAAGCATCCTTAAAAACAAAAAAGGACTTGCCTATGAAATAATAAAGTCTCTCGGAGTAAACGAAGAAAAACTGTCAGAAGAGATTCTGAAACCAATTGAAAAGCAAATGCCGGAAACACTTCTTATTATGAAGCTTGCAAAGGAAGAAGCTCGAAGAATCGGAAGAAATGTTGTCGGAACAGAGATGTTTCTTTTAGGGATATTGGCAGAAGGCACAAGTATCGCATTTGAAGTCTTAAGTAATCTTGAAATAACATTAAAAGATGCTCGTCTTGTCGTAGAAAACACTGTCGGATACGGCAACGAATACTTTGATAAAGAAATCGTATTCACAAAACGTGCTAAAAGAGTTCTGGAAAAAGCCTGGCTCTCTGCAAAAAAAGCCAGCAAAGACAAAATAGAGGCAGCAGACTTGCTTCTCGCGATAACAGAAGAACCGGAATCTTTAGCAATGAAAGTGCTGGATACTTTAGGAGTAGATGCGGTAGAAATAAAGCACGGGCTGCTTGGTATGAAAGGTTAGTTAATTAATAAGGTTATAATTCAATGCATAAACTTTGCGAAAGGGTTATCGGTTTTTTAAAAGAGTACGAACTCCAAGACAAAACCGTAATTACGGGTTTTTCAGGAGGATACGATTCTATGTGTCTTTTGAACATCCTTTCCGAAATAAAGAAACTTGAAGGATTTGAGGAACTAAACATTATAGCTGCTCATTATAATCATAACTGGCGCGGAGAAGAATCGCTCAGAGAACAGGAAATTTGCAGGATTTTTGCAGCAAGCAGAGGAGTTGAATTCTACACCAAAAATGCACCACTCGGATTAAAAAAATCAGAAGCTGAAGCTAGAAAAGCCCGGTACGAATTTTTTGAAGAAGCTTTTGAAGAGTATGATGCAGATGCTGTTTTTACCGCGCATAATAAAGATGATAACGCGGAAACTATATTATACAGAGTTATTAAAGGCACCGGGCTTATCGGTTTAAAGGGAATTGCTGAACATCGGGATTATTTTTACAGACCTCTTTTAAAAACATCCAGAGATGAAATCCTTGAATACTGCACTTATAACCATTTAACACCAAATCAAGACTCTTCTAATTCTAATATAAATTACAAGCGTAATTATCTCAGATTAAATATCATACCTGATATTGAAACGATTAATCCGGCTGTAAAAGATACCTTAAATACTCTGGCAGAAGTCGCAAGAAGCGACGATTCCATAATTGAAGAGTATATTTCTCCGTACAGAGAAAAGATTTTCAAAAAGGATTCAATTGTACCGGAAGAATTTAAAAAACTTTCAGAACCTGTTAAAAAAAGATTTGTTTATGAATTTATTCAAAAAATTGGTTTAGATTATGACTACAAAAAAGTTAACGAAATATATGAGTTTATAGAAAAAAACATTGAACACAGAAACGGAAGTACAATTTCACTAACCTCAGCCATGTGGCTGTACGTCGATAATAAAACCATTGAAACAATCCCTCAAAAAAATAAATCAATAGAGGAACTCAAGCCTGTAATCAAAATCACTGGCGAAGGTGAATACAAAGCCGGCAATAAAAAATTTATAATAAAAAAATATATTCCAAAGGATGTCTTTGTATTCCCTGAATCTACAGCTAATTTTGTATACGCAGACCTTTCGGAAATAAAATTCCCTATCACGTTGAGAACAAGAAAAGACGGAGACATGATAAATCCGTTCGGAATGAGAGGCTCAATGAAACTTAAAAAATATATGAACGCAAAAGGAGTCTCCAGGCACAAAAGGGATGACATCCTTATACTTGCGGACGATAAAGAAGTTTTGTGGGTTGTCGGCGCTGGTATAAGCAATAAAATAGGGGTCAAGGATACCCCTACGCATGTTATAGAAGTTATATAGGATAATTATTATGATAACAGAAGCTGATATTAATATATTATTTAATCCGGAAACAATACAAAAAGAGATTAAAGAACTCGGTAAAAAACTCAATCAGGAATATGGAAATGAGATTCTATATCTTATATGCGTACTAAAAGGTTCTGTGATGTTTCTGGTTGATCTTTCCAAGCACCTTAAAATGCCGCTCAGAATGGAATTTATAAGACTCTCCAGCTATGGTTCAGATTTTACTTCCTCAGGAAGAGTTAATGCTGTCGACATATCACTGCCTGATTTAAACGGCAAAAACGTGCTTATAATTGAAGATATTATTGATACAGGTCATACTGCAAAATTTCTTATAGATTTTATCAAACATAATTTCAAAACAAAGAGCTTGAAATTTTGTTCGCTTTTAGATAAAAAAATTAAAAGAGAAGTTGAAATAGATCCTGACTATTACGGATTTGAAATAGATGATAAGTTCCTTGTGGGATATGGACTTGACTACGACGGATACTACAGAAATCTTCCTTATATAGGGTATGTAGAAACTAAGGAGGCTGAATAATGCATAATATAAGAGAAATAGGAAAAGATTTATATTATATAGGCTGCTCCGATAGAAGACTGGCTCTTTTTGAAAGCGCATATCCTGTTCCCGATGGAATGTCATACAATTCTTATTTACTAAATGATGAAAAGACTGTACTGTTTGATACGGTAGATAAAAGCTGTTCGGAACAGTTTTTTGAAAATCTTGAAGCCGCCTTGAACGGCAAGTCTTTAGACTACATAGTTGTTCATCACATGGAGCCTGACCATTGTGCACTCTTGCAAGATGTTATAAGTATTTATCCTGAGGCAAAAATTGTTTGCACACAAAAAACTGTCAATATGATAAAACAGTTTTTTGATTTTGATATTGATACAAGGTCTATGGTTGTAAAAGAAGGTGATATTTTAAATACCGGCTCGCATGAACTTGTATTTTACATGGCACCGATGGTTCACTGGCCGGAAGTCATGGTTACTTATGATAAAACCGGCAAAATTTTGTTCTCCGCAGATGCATTTGGTTCTTTTGGAGCAATTAACGGAAACCTTTTTGATGATGAAGTTAACTGGGAAAGAGACTATCTTGATGAGGCAAGAAGGTATTATACAAATATTGTCGGCAAGTATGGACTTCAAGTACAGATGCTTTTAAAAAAGGCTGCAGGGCTTGATATTAAAATGATATGTCCGCTCCATGGGCTTATTATCAAGAATAACATTGGTTTGTTTGTTGAAAAATATGATAAATGGTCCAGCTATACCCCGGAAGAAAAAGGTGTTGTAATAGCATATACCTCTGTTTACGGAGGAACGGAGAATGCTTTGAATATTCTTGCCGGAAGATTAGCAGAAAAGGGCATTAAAGGCATTAAGATGTATGATTTATCATACACACACTATTCTAAAGTTTTGGCAGAGTGTTTCAAGTATTCTAATTTGGTATTAGGAACGACCACATATAATGGCGGAATATTTGAATCTATGCAGAATTTCGTTCATGTATTGATCTCGCATAACCTGCAAAACAGAAAAATAAGCTTGGTCGAAAACGGTTCTTGGGCACCGGTTTGCGGGGGGCAAATAAAAAGCCTGCTGGAAGGATTAAAAGGTACAGAATTTATTGAACCGGGTTTTTGTATAAAATCTACACTGAAAAGTAGCCAGCTGGATGAGCTTGAAAATGTTGTAAATACAATAGTAAAATCTTTAGAATTATAGTTTAATATACATATAAAGATTTAAGGAGGATATTTTATGAAAAAATATGTTTGCACAGTATGTCATTACGAATATGATCCGGCAGTGGGAGACCCTGATAACGGAATCACTCCGGGAACTGCGTTTGAAGATTTACCTGCTGATTGGGTTTGTCCTCTATGTTCAGTCGGCAAAGACATGTTTGAAGCAGAATAAAGAAAAAGCCTCTCTTTTGAGAGGCTTTTTTTACATAAAATGTATTATTTTTATTATTAGGGCTAAAGACATTCCAAACTTTATTATAAAGAATAAGAAATCTTATTAGTTTAATATTGATTGGACTTTTCTTTTTTCTTAATTTAGATGCAAGAAAAAAGAAAAGTCCCAAAAGAAAAAAGAAACACAGGCTGCTGCATTTTTCTACCGAAAAATGCCAGTTTACAACCCCTCTCCGGGGAACGTAAGCGGAAGGAGGGGAGGGCAGGATTCTTTAGCGAACGGTGTGAGCTTAGGAATCAGGGAGGGGCTAATTTCCACACCCCAACTCTCTCCCGTAGGAGAGTGTGAAACACATCCTTTTTTTCGCGAGCGTGTTCCTGCAAGGTACAATAGCGAGCGTAAGAGATTGTGCGCAGCACAACCCTTATGATGCCCGCAGGGCATTGGAAACAGTGCGTGTTTTCTTTTTCTTTTCGTACTTTTCTTTTTCTTTGCTTCGCAAATAAAGAAAAAGAAAAGTACAAATGATTAAATTAATATAAAATAATACATTTTATGTAAAAAGACTAATTCCGTGTTATAATATATTATGCCCAATATCATACAAATTCATTATTGTTTAATCGGATGTCTAATGTATAATTAAGGTGTCATTTAATATTTGTAGAAAGGAAATAAAAGATGAGTTTTGTACCTGTAGTAATAGAACAATCCAGCAGAGGTGAAAGGTCTTTTGATATTTTCTCAAGATTGTTAAGAGAAAGAATCATATTTTTAGGCACACCAGTAGACGATATGGTTGCAAACCTTATTGTTGCACAGCTTCTTCTTTTGGATAGCGAAAACCCGGAAAAAGATATTATGTTATATATTAACTCACCGGGAGGAAGTGTTACTGCAGGATTTGCAATATATGATACAATGCAGCACATAAGAGCTGATGTGTGCACAATCTGCCTGGGACAGGCTGCATCAATGGGTGCATTCCTGCTTTCAAGCGGTGCAAAAGGTAAGAGAATGGCTCTCCCTCATTCAAGAGTCCTTATTCACCAGCCATTGGGCGGTGCTCAGGGACAAGCAACCGATATCGAAATCCAAGCTCAGGAAATCTTAAGAATTAAGAAATCTTTAAATGAAATTCTTGCAGCTAATACAGGACAATCTTTGAAAAAGATTGAAAAGGATACTGATAGAGACTATATCATGACTCCTCAAGAAGCTCTTGAATACGGTATGATTGACAAAGTTATTACCAAAGATGAGTCATAGTTAAAGCCGGATAATAAATAATTAAAATTGGAGATATTATGTCATCAAACGACAGATTAAAGTGTTCATTTTGCGGTAAAACACAAGACCAGGTAAAAAAACTTATTGCAGGTCCTGATGTTTTTATCTGCGATGAGTGCGTTGAACTTTGTAATGAAATTCTTGATGAAGAATTCTTTGAAGCAAAAGAAAAAACAAAAGAAATAAAAGACGGCGATGTTTCAGATATTGAAACAAAACCTATACCAAAACCACACGAAATAAAAGCATATCTTGACCAGCATATTGTAGGACAAGATGATGCTAAAAAAGTTTTGTCAGTTGCGGTATACAACCATTACAAACGTTTAAGACATAATAAAAAAGAAGATACTAACGGTGTTGAAATTCAAAAGTCAAACATATTGCTTGTAGGACCTACCGGAAGCGGTAAGACTTTGTTAGCACAAACCCTTGCAAAAATGCTTGATGTACCTTTTGCAGTGGCTGATGCAACGACGTTGACAGAGGCAGGGTATGTCGGAGATGATGTCGAAAACATTCTTTTAAGACTTTATCAAAATGCTGATTATGATGCTAAAAAGGCAGAAAAAGGCATAATTTATATTGATGAAATTGATAAAATTGCAAGAAAGTCTGAAAACACCTCTATTACAAGAGATGTTTCCGGCGAAGGTGTACAACAGGCATTATTAAAACTGATTGAAGGAACTGTTGCAAATGTACCGCCGCAAGGAGGCAGAAAACATCCTCAGCAAGAATTTATACAGATAGATACAAGTAATATTCTATTTATTGTAGGCGGTGCCTTCGTAGATTTGGATAAAATTATTGAACACAGGGTTAAAGACGGTTCTTCAATTGGTTTTGGGAAAACTGCACCTACTCAGGCAGAAAAGGAACAGGCTGCGGCTAAATTATTGAAAAAATTGCAGCCGGAAGACTTGCTCAAGTTTGGTTTAATACCTGAATTCATCGGCAGAATTCCTGTTTATGCAGTACTTGATGCTCTTGATGAAGCTACATTAAAAATGATTCTAACAGAGCCAAAGAATGCAGTACTCAAACAGTACAAATGCCTGCTTGAAATGGATGGTGTTGAACTTGACTTTGAACCGGAAGCCGTCGATTTAATAGCTAAAAAAGCTATTAAACGTAAAACCGGTGCCAGAGCTTTGAAATCTATAGTGGAAGAATTAATGCTTGATGTAATGTATGATATTCCATCAGATTCAAGTATCAAGAAATTTACCATTACTAAAGAAATGGTAGAAAAAGAAGAAGAAAAAACTGAAACTAAATCAGACTTGTCATCAGAGCATGCGGAGTTAATACCGATGCCAAAAAAGTCTCAGGTTGAAATTGCATAAAAAAAAGTCCCCGTAGCGGGGACTTTTTTTTAACTTTCGATTGTAACCGAACCGCCTAATTTTTTGTATTCGGCAAAAATCATATCCACAAAGTCTCTGAAAGAAATTTGATAAGATTTTTCATCAATACCATCTTTATCAACACCTTCAACTATTGTATTACGATAGCTTCCATCCTGGCAGTCCCTGACTGCATTTGAAGTATTTGTTGCTATATCGCCGCTGCGTTTTGAATATCCGACAGGACCTTTGCTAACTAAAGTATTAATAACATTTGTAACTGCTGTATTCAAGGTAGATGCCTCAAGCCCAGCTCCGGTGAGTGCGGTAATAATATAATTACCAAGTTCATTTAAGCGGCTATGAACAGTTCCTTGGTTGTCATCCCAGCCATTTTTCTTTGCTCGTTTTTCACGGCGGTGTAATTGGATAACTGCATCATTATTGTATAAATCCGCAAATGAGAATCCTGTAAGCTGGCTGCCGTTTGAACCGCATCCGTAGGTCTCAAGGTGTTCAGAAATACCGCCCCAAGCTGCAACCTGATCAAGAAGTGATTCAACAGTAAGTTCACACTTTAAGTTTATCACCTTAGGTTCACCGACTTGGATACCATCAACCATAGCATATACTTCTACCTTCAGATATCCTTCTGTAGAACCAGCCTTAATAGTTAGAGCACCTAAATCAGTACAAGAAACACTGCCGCTGCCGCTAACAACAGAAGCGCTGTATGTTATACGGCTAGGGTCAACAGTCCTGTCACCGTTCTGAATTGTAGCACTTACATTCAAATTCATTGTGCAGCCCAATCCAAGTGTATAATCACTGCTTATACCGGACCAAGCTGAAACTGACATATTTTCAATCTCGCCTATTTCGGCAGCTTTTTCCATCAATTCCTTAATTTTTATAGTAAATTCTGATGGATAAGAAGCATTATTAATAGTTGATTTATAATCTGAACCCATGATTTCAATTACAGCATCTTTCAAAGCTCCGCCTTTATCAACTAATGCTTCACAATATTTGAGTGCTGCATCTTTATACATCTGTAAAGATTTATCATTATCTTCCTCAGCTGCAGCTGCTTCTACTGAGCTGTCATAAATAGATTCCAATCCGCTTAACGGAACTTCAGAAAGTTCTGCTGACGGAAACAGTTCAGAAAAATTAGACAAAAGTTGTTCAGTAAAGTATGAAATTACATCAGACTTGGATAAATCACCTGAAACAACTTTATCTGCAACTTCATTCATAAGCTGATTGTATAAATCCGGCAGGAATTTGGAATCCTGAGCTAAGACGCCGGCATAGGTTTCGCCAAGCTTATTTAAGATTGAATTGTATAACTCAGAACCTTCGGATGGATCTAACAAAGAAAATACTTCTATCCTTGTCAAAAGGTCTTTATATTCTTGAGAAGATGTAAATTCTGCCGATGAAATAGAGCTAATCATTTCATCAAAGTTTCCAAATGTTGCAGAAGATAATTTGGAATCTATAAATGAATCAATTGCTAAATCAATCACTTCTGCAGATTTTTCATAATTGTCACCAGTTTTAATAGATTCAAGCGCTGCTTCCAATTTAGATTTGAGCACTTGTTTCTGAATATCATTCAAAGGGGAGTTTAGCTCCGGGTTATAGCCGAGGGAAGTCAAGTCATAACCTGAATCAGAGCCTAAACCTGCAGTAGCGAAATAAGCATCAATAATATTTCTAATTTCATCTTTAATTTGAGCAGGTTCAACTTGCGAAGAAGAAGCGGAGATATTATCCAAATATTTAGTTAAAATACCTTGTAAAGTAGCGTCGTCCGCAATCTTATAATCAGCATAGTCAGCTAGAACAGTGGAAATAAGTTCATTTTGATATTCTAAAGCACAGTATTGAGCAGTATATTTATTTTCAATAGCCGGTCTGAATTGTTCTAAATAAGAAACTAAATCACCTTGACAGCCTTCTTCATCAACCCATTTGTCAACATAAGGAGCAAGTTCATTAATAACATCTCTTCTCCACTCAGCATCATAAGAATTGAGGACCCCTGTGGATACTATGGCACTGCTGGTGTATTCATTGAACTTTTCATAAGCTTCAATACGCTGATTCATTTTTTCGAGTTCTTTATCATCAAGACCATTATAATTTCTAATATTCTGAGTACCTTTTATAACATTAGTACTTTGGTTTGTATCAATAGATTTCCAGAACTTATTGATGAGGTCATTATCAAGTGTTAACCCCATTTGTTCACCGTCCCATTCACTATTAAGGAATTTTCTAAATTCGGCTTTAATAACAGAGCCGTCGTCATTTCCGTATTCACTATCAACTGTTTCGCTCCAATTTTGACCGTATTGTGATAAAAATTGATAAAACTTTGTGATTTCGTTTGACATTTTTAACTCCTTTATTTCCCTTTTTCTATTATTTAATTAGTATTACGGCATTTATTCTCAAAAACTTTAATAATTTGATTAAAATTGTTACAAAAATTAACATAATTAGCCGTTAAATGAATTAAGAATATAAAAATTTTTCGGGGCGGTACACCGCCCCGAAAAATGAAAACGGCTACGGAGATTTATCCGTCTCTGAGCTTAACAATCTTTATAACAAACAGGTTGAAAAAGCTGACGAAATAGTAGATTCTGATTCAGAAAAAGCTCTTGAAATAAGACGCGAAGCTGCAATACAATACTGCGATTCAATGGTTGCTAAAGGCGGCGATTATAAAGCTGCTGTTATTGAAGTTTTTGGTACTTCAAACTACAAATCTGAAATTAACAAAATGAAACCTTCTGAAATCAATGATTGTATGAGAAAACTTATGAATAAAATTTCCGGAATTGTTGAAAAAGTTGATATTAGCACACTTAATTCTGAATCAGCATTCAATAGTATTATAAATGATTCATCCTTCAATTATAACGGAACATCCTTAAGCAGCGCATCAGCAGTTTGCTCATATTACGTAACTGATAGCGGCAGCATTAAATTTGTAAACTACGGAGTTACTCGTGGTGTGTTTGATGACAGTGAAAATGCTGAATTGAATAACCTCTTCAATAATAAGATTAGAAACAAACTGGAAGAAACTTATTCTTCTGAAATAAAAACCCTCAATCTTTCAAATACTGAAAAAGACAATATCTTCAACCAAGCCTTGTTTATGGCATTATCTGACAGAAGTGTTATGCTTTCTATGTATGAAACCACTTCGCTATCCAAAATTGTTGAAGCGGTATGCGAAAATTACACTCAAATCCTTACAAAAATTTCAAATGATGAAAATGCAAGAAAATACTTTAAAAATATTAACGGAAATTCATTACTCGCAGGCAGAAATACCGGCACTGGTACAAAATCCTATAATACAAATGCTGATGTCAGCAGAAACCTTAACAAGTACTATCAAGATGGCACTACACAAGGAGAGGATGACTGGACTCTGATTAATTCCAGAGGCACCGAAACCTTCAACTATGGAGGGGGCAGCGGCAGCATAGTTGTTCTTACAATTAGTGCAGCCGGAGACCGTGATGCTGTTAACAACGCAATGAAATCAATATTAAAAGACTTCATTGACCTGTATAGCAGCTATATCTCCGCAGACAGAATAATTGAACTTTACAAAGAAGCTCAAGAAATCGCATTTGGAAATCTGGAAACTACAGTGGACAATGAAACCGCCAGCGGAAGTGCAATATATGGTTACGGCGAATGTAAGAGCGGCAGTGAGAGAGATAACACAGATACCAGAAAAACAAGTGGTTCAAACATCTATTACGGAGTTAACTCTATCCTTATAAACGTCATCTATGAAATGGAAAAATTATTAACCAAAGAAATTATGGGAGCTTAGGCTTCAAACAAAAAAACACCATGGTCTACGACCATGGTGTTTTTTTGTATTTACAATATTTTCTGCATCACTTGATTTTTTATTTTGACTGTATTAGTATCAATCTTGTAGAGTGCTTACGCCAATATGACACTCAACAAAAAGGAAAAACTATGTCTATCAATTTGAAAAACAAACAGGAAATCATAGCAAAATTTGGTGCTGATGCCAAAGACACCGGTTCAGCAGAAGTACAAATCGCTATGCTTACTCAAAAAATTTCTGAACTTACAGAGCACATGAAAGCCAACAAAAAAGACTTTGCTACAAAACGCGGTCTTTTAATGATGGTTGGTAAGAGAAAAAGACTTCTTTCTTACCTTAAGTCTAAAAATCTTGAAGGTTACAGAAGTTTGATTAAAGAACTCAATATCAGAGGTTAGTCTGATTGATGTAGTTAAAAAAAGGAACCTTATCAAGGTTCCTTTTTTGTTTATTTGACCAAACGCTCCGGCTACGGAGATGTTTTGTATGTTGTCTTATCAGCTGATGCGGTTTTTAAATCATTTTTCTTATCATTCATTTTAAGCGGATTAGATAAATATGCAGTTGTTAGCGGATCATTTCCTTTTACCAGCCCATATTTATCAACATAAAGCTGGAATGTATCAGGTTTTGGACAGCTTGTTTTATTATAACTGCAATTTTTACCGCTGTCACCGCTCAAATCAATAGTTATAATCGAGTTGCCATCGGAGCTTGTATTTATTGTCCACTTTACTCCATCACCTGTTGTAAAATTAACTTTTGAATTTGATGAAGTTGCCGAAGCCTTAAGTTTCATATTCGCTGCTAGAAGATAGCCATACTTATTAGTGCCGCTATAGGTAGAAGAATTGTAAGGAGTGGTTAACGGCTGATACTGGCAGCCTAATCCATAACAAGTATCATTACTCCCTTTCTTATAATATATAGCATTATTGTCTAATAAATTTTCAGTAATAGAAGTTATTGATTGGTGTAAATTCACAACTTTCATTTTATTTTTGTCAGGCATTGCATTTCCAATTGCTACTCCCATTAATGCTGATGCTACACCTATAATACCAAGCGTCACTACAACTTCAGCCAGAGTAAATCCTCTTTTGTAACTCATAAAAACCCTTTCTCTTCTCCATCAGTAAAATATTAAGTATTGCGTTGCACATTGACAATTATAGCAATTTTTTCAAACCTTTACAACCCTGCAAAGAATTTCTTATACTGCTTTTTACTTTAACACTACATAAGAACCTAAAAGTTCAAATTCTTTAACATACTGCTGAATTTTAATCAGACAGAGTGCTACATTATTATCATCCTTATGTCCTTCAAAATCTATATAAAAAACATATTCTCCTAATTTCTTTTTGGAAGGTCTTGAATCTATATATGACATATTAAGCCCAAACTCTTCAAGTATGGTAAGCACCTTATTCAACGCACCGGGCTTGTTTTCTGTTGAAAATGTTATTGAAGTCTTATTATTACTTGTACTCAAGCATTCTACGCTTGATAGAAGTATAAATCTTGTTGTATTATTCTTTTCATCATTAATGTCTGTTTGCATCACCGGTATATTGTATTTTTCGGCGCAAAAACCGCTTCCTATTGCAGCCCTCTGAGGATTATCCTCTGTCAGGGAAGAAACAGCTGCAGAAGTTGACAATACAGCCTCTTGTATAATATTTTCTCCCCAAGTTGAAAAAATAAAATTCCTGCACTGAGCCAGCGCTTGCGGATGTGAAGATATAATCTTAATATCGCATTTATCTTTTGCAAATCCGATTAACGAATGCTTCACCGGGAGAGTTGTTTCGGCTGTAATTTTAATTCCCGCGCCTGCCAAATTAAACAAGTTATCCACGGTCTCGCGAACAACTCCTTCTATAGAATTTTCTATCGGAATAACCGCTCCTGTATTTTGAGCGTCTTCACTCTCTAAAGCTTTGATTATTCCGATTATTGAACTATATGGCAGGAATTTGCAATCATCTGCATAAAAATCTGAAAATTTTGTTTTAACCGCATCAGAATAAGACCCTTCCGGACCTAAATAAAAAATTCTATTTAACCGCCTATCTTTATCTGTCAACAGTAAAATCCCTTTGCAGAATATTATTAACACGTCTTGTGGCTTTATCTATATCACCTGTTTTATAGTAAAGTCTTGCGAGTAAAAGCTCTCTGCTTGTAGACGGAGAGAGGTTATACGCCTTCTGAGCATAAGCAAGGGCTGTGCCGTAACGTTTTACCATACCGTATAACATAGCCATCTCTTCATAGCATTTTGCCTGAATGGCAGAATCTCCGGAAAGTTCCGCTGCCTTTTTATACATCTCTATAGCTTTAACATAGTCTCTATCACGTCTTAATGCAGAAGCTTTATCCATTAAAGATTCCGGAGTCACCTCTTCTACATGCTGCTCTGATTCACCATTTGCCTCAGAAACTTCTTCCGGAAGATTTTCCAATGGCTCAAGATTTTCTTCTGCCGGATGTTCGTTATGCTCTGCTATTTCCTCATGGTTTGCAGGCTGTTCCTCTTCCGCAAATTCTTCTTCGGAAGCAGCTTCTTCAGGCTCTGCAATCTCTTCGCCCTGATTTGAAGACTGCTGCTCATTTATTTCCTCAACAGAAGGATTCTCTATATTTGTCATATTTTTAGGTGTTTTTGAAGATACAACAGCAAACGGTATCGAAAATATTATAATAACCGCTATAATTACCAATCCAAATTTTACAGTTCTTTCATCAATATTCTCAAACATAACTCAATCTCCTAGCTTTTATTATTTAATTCTACACCAAAAGCAAACATTGCAAAATCATATTTTACAGGATCCTCATGACAAAACTCTTTTAATTTATCAGTAAGTTCCAAAACTGCTTTAAAATCGTTGCTTTTACGTTTTAAAAGTCCCATATTTCTTGATACTCTTGCAACATGTACATCAAGCGGTATTAATAAATCTTTCGGTTTCATAAATGTCCAGATACCTAAATCTACAGGCGGCTTTCTGACCATCCACCTTAAAAACATATTCATTCTTTTCATAGCCCCTCCGTTTGCAGGATTCGGAATCATGTGGTAAAACCCTTGCCCAACAGTTTTGGGAGCTCGGGAATAAAAATAATCAACAACAGTTTGGAGAAAATTTTCGGAACTAAATGCATAACTAAATAAATCTTCCAGTCCTTTAGATTCAGAATATAATTTATTTAAAATTTCAAAAATCGGAATAATATCATTCTCTTTTGAGAAACGATATTCGACACCTTTAAGATTTGAAAAATCTCCGTTTTTAATATAATTAACAATATCATTATCTGCTCTTTGAAAAATATCCTCAAGTTTTTTGATAAACAGTTTTCTGTTTCCGTAAGCAAATAATGAAGCTATAAACCCGTAGAGTTCGGACTCCTCTTTGCATTTCCCCTGATGTATAAATTGTATCGGGTCATCTTTTATAAACTCTTCCGTTTCGTATTTTGCGACAAGTTTATCAAGCTCTGTTTTTGTAATCATCTTATTCTCTTAAAAAAATCTTCCAGAATTTTGTTACAAGTTTCCTCTTCTATACCACCATACACTTTTATTTTGGATTTTGCAAGCAGAGGTAAATTAAGAACTGATTCGATTGCTCCGTATTGAGGATTGTATGAGCCGAAATAGAGAGTTCTTATCCCGCTCTGGATTATTGCCCAGCCGCACATCGGGCAAGGCTCTAAGGTTACATACATTTCGCAGTCATTGAGTCTGGATGTTTTTAAAACTTTTTGAGCCTCTTTTATTGCTAGAATTTCAGCATGCGAAGTTATATCGTTATCAAGCTCCCGTCTGTTGTGCGCTGATGCAATTATTTTCCCGTCCTTTTTAATCACACACCCTATCGGAACATCTATTTCACATTTTTTTGCTTCTTCAATTGCAGCTTTCACTTAATTAGACTTTGCTCCCCTCTCCCCAGATTTCATCATCATAGTATCCGAGTTCCAAGTGCCCTACAATTACGGTATCGCCGTTTTGCAGCCCGTAATCATGCAGGGTTTCAAAAACGCCCATACTCTTCATAATATTCTGGAGTCTTATGACCTGCTCAGTGTTTCTTGCATCAGTAACCTTAGCCAGACGATTAATTTTTCCGCCTGAAATCAGGTAAGTATTTTTATCCAGCTTAGTAACTTCAAATGCGCTATCATCATTATCATAAGCATCCAAATCTTCTTCAATTTCTATTTCTGTAACAGGTTTAGGAATTTCATCCACTTTATCAGATATAAAATACAATAACTGTTCTATATTTTCTCTTGTTACGGCAGAAATTGCAAAAACATCATCGGAATATTTCCGGAATTCTTTTATATATTTATCCTTATCTTCATCAGTAACCGCATCTATTTTGTTTAAAACAAGAATCTGGTAGAGGCTGCCAAGCTTTTCCGAGTGTTTTTTCAGCTCGTTATTAATCGTCATATAGTTTTTAACCGGGTCTTCAGAAGTCAAATCTACAATATGAACAAGGAATCTGCATCGCTCAACATGTCGTAAAAACTCGTGTCCCAACCCAACACCTTCAGAAGCTCCTTCAATAAGCCCCGGAATATCAGCTATAACATAAGAGCCTCCATCTGCTTTTTTTACAACCCCGAGATGCGGAACAAGAGTTGTAAACGGATAGTCCGCTATCTTAGGACGGGCAGAACTGACTGCGCTTATAAAAGTAGACTTACCGGCATTAGGCATTCCAAGCAGACCTACATCTGCTATCAGTTTGAGTTCCAGCTCAAGAGTCCTTTCAATCCCCGGTTCTCCGGGTTCACAAAACTGCGGTGCACGTTTTTGCGCAGTTGCAAAACGGGCATTTCCTCTTCCGCCTCTTCCACCTTTAGCTATCAAAACTTTTTGTTCAGACTCTGTTATATCCGCTATAATCTTGCCTGATTTTGTATCCCGAACTATTGTTCCTAATGGAACTCTTATAAATAAGTCTTTAGCACAGGCACCGTGCATACCTTTAATCCCACCGTTTTCTCCGGATTGCGCTTTATATACTGATTTAATTTTAAAATCCAGAAGGGTAGACATATTTTCATCTCCGATAAAATATATGTCGCCGCCTCTTCCGCCGTCACCGCCTGCCGGTCCGCCTTTATCAACGTATTTTTCACGACGCCATGCGACCATACCGTTTCCGCCATGACCTGAGACTACTCTTATTTTTGCTTTATCTAAAAACTTCATACTACTGACCTGCTTATTGTTGGGGAAAGAGTAAACTTTTAAATATTTACCCCTTGTATTATAATGCTACTATGAAAAAGATAAAAAATACATTATTCAGTAACAAACCTGTTACAATTGATGAAAATTCCATAATAATGGCGATTGAATCAAGCTGCGACGAAACAGCCTGCGCTATCGTTAAAGGAGGAAGAGAAGTTTTAGCAAATGTTGTTGCTTCTCAAATAAAGATTCACGAAAAATTCGGCGGTGTAATTCCTGAAATAGCTGCCAGAGAACACCTTGAAGCTGTTAACGTTGTTGTAGAAGAGGCTTTTAAGCAATCCGGGATTAAGCCTCAAGATATAACAGCTTTTGCAGGGACTGCAGGTCCCGGGCTGGTCGGATGTCTGCTTGTGGGATTAAATGCAACTAAAGCTCTGGCTTTAGCCTATGACAAACCTTTTATCGGAATTAACCATTTAAATGCCCATATATGTGCAAATTTTATAGATACAACTCTGGAACCGCCATTTATTGCTCTTCTGGTTAGCGGCGGGCATACCCAGATTATTGATGTTAAATCATATTCTGAGCTTGAAATAATAGGTGAAACGATTGATGATGCTGTCGGAGAAGCTTATGATAAAGTAGCAAGGCTTATCGGGCTGCCTTATCCTGGAGGTCCTAAACTCGATAAAAGTGCTCAGGAAGGGAATCCGCACGCATTTAAGCTTCCTGAATCTAAAGTCGGCGGGTTTGATTTTAGTTTTAGCGGATTGAAAACTGCTGCGCTAAGGCTGGTTAAAAGTTTTGACGGAAAAGAACTCCCCGTTAATGATATTTGTGCAAGTTTCCAGGAATGTGTTTCCGAGACTTTGTATAAAAAAGTTAAAAAAGCTGCCGAAGAAAGAGGGTACAAACAAGTTGTTCTCGCTGGCGGGGTTGCAGCTAATTCTGAAATTCGGAGAAAGATTTTCAGCTTGAAAGAATTAGGCTATGATGTGTATGCTCCGCAGATGAAATACTGTACGGATAATGCCGCTATGGTTGCAAGCTGCGCATTTTTCTTTGATAAAAGTTTTGATGATGTAGATACAGAAGTCTTTTCAAGAGCCTAGGGGTAAAAGATAAAATATTCTGTTATACTAAGTTAACCTGTTTATCTATATTATAGAAAATTTTGGAATGCTCTATAAAGTTTTCGGGATTTGCGCTTACGTAAAAATTTTCATTCCCTTCGGAATCCGATGGATTCAAAAGCCCATTTACCCCCAAATCTGATTTTATATAATCAACAAAAATATCGGCAGGGTTAATGAACAATTCCTTCGACGCAAATTTCGTAAGAAAAGGAAGTAGATACGGATAATGAGTACACCCCAGAATTATTTTATCCGGAGAAAATTCCATCATCTCTTCAAGTTTGGACTTTATATCTTCATCAGGATTAATATCGCTATTTAATCCTTCAACTATACTTACCCAGTGCGGACAGGCAATCTCTTTAACCTTTAAATCCGGCTTATATTTTGTAAGCTCTCTTGTATAAGCTCCGGACGTCACTGTTCCCTGAGTTGCAAAAACCCCGATTCTATTAACAGGCATTGATGAAATAACTTTGGCACAGGATTGGATAACCGGATACAGCTTAAACCCGTAATGGTCTTTAACACTTTCATAAGCTAAAGCAGAAGATGTATTACACGCAATAACTACTGCTTTTACCCCCTTCTTTTCAAAAAAGTCAAGAATTTTTTTAGAAAATCCTATAATTTGAGCCTGAGATTTGTCCCCATAAGGTAAATTTTTTAAATCCCCATAATAAATAATATCTTCATTTGGAAGAACTTTTCTAAAACTTGAGAGAACGGACAATCCGCCGACTCCCGAATCAAAAAAACCAATTGGAGAATTTATATTCATTATTTATTATTTACCTCTTTCATAGTTTTTACTTCGCAATATTCTCTCCTTTAGGAGCGGGGTTATTATTTACCCCCTTTAAGGTATTCCATAATACCTTCCGCAATTGCTTTTGCCGTTGCTTTTTTCCGCTTTTCGGATACAAGTTCATTTCTTTCTTTATCATTTGAAATAAATCCAATTTCACACAAAATTGCAGGTACGGTTGTATGATTTATAACATAGAACTTAGATTTTATAAGACCTCTGTTATTAGTATCAATCTCTTTCATTAAATGTTTGTGCACAACATTTGCTAAGTCTTTACTGTAATCATGATAATAGTGAGTCTCAATACCGCTAGGCGAGGTTGAAACAGCAGAGTTAACGTGAATACTTACAAAAATTTCAGGCGCCTCATCTTCAGAGAAATTAACTCTGTCTTCCAAAGAAACATAAGTATCATTTTTTCTTGTAAGAGCTGTTTTGTAACCTTTTGAACGCAAAATTGAATCAACTCTTTGTGTTATATCAAGAGTAATATCTTTCTCGTTTATTCCTTCTTTTATTGCCCCGTAATCAGTTCCGCCATGTCCCGCATCAAGTACAACTTTATTTTTTGTAGCACCTTTTTTAACGGGACGTTCGGTTTTTATTTCCTGCTGAGTACGAATAATTGTAATCTTTAATGCTTTGGCGTCAATACTCTGCTCTACTTTCACAATATCATCTTTATTGATTGGCATAGCGGCACGGACTCCTATTTTGGGCAGCAGTGAAAGTGTAAATTGCTTGTAATAGCTGTTTCCGAGAGTTTTAATTATATCCATCTCATTATAACTTTTGACATTAAACAGAAAAAAGTTTAAAGAATTGTCCGTTCTCAAAATAGAATGTACAACCGGAGAAGAAAAAGAAAGTATCAGTTCATTTGTTCTTGAATCAATTTTTCTGACAAAAGCTTTATTTATATTTGAGATATTGGAAGCCAGTGTTGTATGATTAAGCTTATCCGAGTCAATTACCAAAAGCGACTGCCCGTCTTGGGAATAAACAGGCATATATTTATCAGCTTTATCAGATGTAATAACAATACGAGCTTTATTATATTCAAACTGCCCAATTTTAGCAGTATCTTTACAGCTGCAGTCCGGACAGAGATTTATTTCTTTGTTCCTTATATTTTTATCAAGATAGGTATTAGGCAAATCTATAACCGCCCTGTTCGGCTCTTTCAGACAAAACATCTTAGCTGTCGTAATTTGTCCTATACCGCTTACTAAAAGCCCGTTATCTTTTGGAATATACTGGCTGATAAAATACTTTGTACGAAGTTTCAAATCAGATGACAAGTCAACAGAAACGGTTGAATCATAAGTCTTTCCGTCAGTATTCGGCAAGGTAGAATTTTCAAAAGCTCTCTGAATATCATCCATTACATTTGCCGGAACTTTTACCTGCGAAGCTGCCGGAATTGCTATTTTCTGTACAAATTGAGAGTTTGCAATAATGCTTGAATATATTGGTAAAATATTATTTTCATCATAAATAGTGTTGAAGTAATCATTATTAAGTGCCGGCTTTTTAACCTGCACAATAATATTTCCGTCAATTGTAAACAATTTAACTTTTGATGTATCAAAGTCCTCTTCAAAAGTTATAACAACTCTTACTATATCAGGGTTTGTCTCAAATTGAGCAAGCTTAATTTCTTTAATAGCACTTTTATCAAAAACAAGCTGCTGCTTATCTCCGATAAGAACAGCATTCTCAATATCAAAATATATCCTGTTTGGATTAGAAAGCTTCACAATTTTTATATCAGAAAGAGCTTTCGTATCTAAAGGGGGCTCTTTTGAAGTCAAATAAACAACGGAAGAAGAATCATCATAATGCATAGACACTATTTTTAAAGGCTCTCCTTCGGCTGAAACAGGTATTAATGTCTGAATTAAAAATATAAAAAATAACGTTATTAGAAAAAATATTCTCTTCATAATTCAACCGTAATACTTTCAAAGAAAATATTACACCCCAATATCTCTCCTAATATTCTACCAAAAAAAAGACGAAAAAAAAAGCACTTAAACTAAGTGCTTTAGTACGTATTTCGAGAGTTAAACTTTTTTATGTGTGTAATTTACTATCAAGTTCGTAAATTTTTAACACAATAGAATTTGCCCAATCCTTAACCAACAGCATAAATAGCTTCAACTCGTCTCTAAAGCTGTAACATCCGGGCCACATTGAATACATATTTATACTCCTTTCAATTACCTTACAGAATTGTTAACGGCAAATTTTGTAAAAACTTTAGAGTTTTTAGACCAATTGTTACATAAATTTACAATCTTTATTTAACAAACCATTAAGTTTTGTAAATTTTTAAGTTTTATATGCAATTTATTGCCTTTATAAATACTTAATATATATGAGGTATATTATGACAGATTTATATATTCAAAACATGAATACAAATCAGGTTAATGCAGCACAGACTGCAGAATCTTCTGCTGTCAATAATGCCTCTGCACCAATTGAATTGGTTGATAAAAAACTCGTAGAAGGAGAAGGCAACATTGATGTTGCAAAAACTAACAATACCTCAAACACTCAAACAAAAAACAAACGTTCCGTTGACGAGCTTTACAACTCTATTGCAGCTCTGTGCACCAAGTACGGAATCAGCCTCAGTGAAGCTAAAAAAATGGGACTTATGGAAAAAATTGCAGGCGTTCCTCAAGAAGAACTTCTTAACATGCCGAACAGCGAAATTCAAAAACATGTTGAGTGTTTAAAAGCAGCTTTAGAAAAATTATCCGCTAACGGGGAAATTAATCTTAACGAAGTTGCCAGAATCGCTAACAACTATAATCTCGTTACTCATAACGGATGGTCAATTGAAGGATATGAAAAAGCTCAGAAAAGAAATGATGAATCAATTGCAGAACGTTTAAACAGAGTTTATGGAATTGATGATATATATTCTTGCTCAGAAGAAGAAATTCAAGCAGCTTTAGACAAATATTTTAATACATTCTTCCAAGATAAAATTGATAAGGGTATTCCTAAAGAAGAAGTCTATAAATTACAATTACAAGATTTCAGTAAATTATTAACAAATACACCGGAAGAAAAACGTCAAATATTTATTGATGCTGCAAAATCTTTACTCGCAGCTAACAGACCTCAGGGTTTTGAATCCGTATTTAGAGGCTATACTAATGACGAATTGAGAACAGAAGCTGCTGACAGCGTCAGTGTCGAAGATATTGAAGAATTAACAACCAGAGCTGATATTGAAGGAAATGTTCCTGATATAGCTGCTTCTACACAAATTTCTGCAACGGCTGCAAGATACAGAAGCGAAGAAGGGATTGCAGAATTTCACCAAGAATTAAAAGAAAGTGCTCAAAACTTCTTTAACGAAAATGCTGACGCTATAAATACAATTGAAGAAAAACTTGCTCAAGGTGAAAAACTTACAGCAGAAGAATTGCAGCTTCTAATCAAAAAGAACAATTTGTATGTTGCAGGTGCTGCCGGTGAAATGACAGGTACTGCCAATAACGTTGGTATTTCTTGCGAGTTTAAAAACAGTGTTTTAACCACAATGAACGCAGACGCTTATGAACTTCCTATCTACAGAGAAGTTATGGAGCAGGTTGTTTCCTATGTTGAAAACCATCCTGAAACAATGACAATGCCTGTTGAAGAGTTTGTTCAATTAATGGATAAAGTAACAAACGGAAACTACACAACCGTTGTTAATGATATGCAAAACGGCACAACAACAGCACTGAAAGAACCTGTCGCTAACACTTCCACCTCAAGCGTTGAGACAACCCCGAATGTTGAAACACCTGACTCAGAAAGAACTGTTTCTCTCGGATTCAATAACGCACAAAACATTGATACTACAAGATTACAGGAACTTACTACTCAAATAAATACATCTGAAGAACAACCTGTTGTCTCAGAAACAGCTAAAGAACCTGCCGGAATATCAACATCTTCCAACAGCATAACTGCAGCAATTAAAGCAGGAAGCGATGGGTTCAAAAACTACATAGATAATAACGGAACAAAAAAAGCTGTAGTTGAAGTGTTTAACAACCTTCAATACATTGCTAATCAAGGTATTATAAAACAGGCACTCAGAATGTATGAAGGCTTTGCATCAGGCATTCAGGCAAGCACATTAAAAAGAGTAAACAATGCCGGATTAAACACTCTTATCAAACATACCTCCGATGACACTTTACTCAACATGAAAGGCGAGACTTTCTCTAATTTCTACGCCACACAGCAAATTGAAAATGCAGTAGAAAAAGTTGAAGAAAAAAGAGCCTAATCTCTTGTTAGAATAGATATTTGGTGTCATAATTAAAGTATGAGCTTATTTAAGAATCTGATTTATTTCATACTTTCAGTCCAGGAAAAAATCCTAACAAAAAATCTTTCCAGAACAATCGGTATCAAAAACCACTCTAAGCGGAAGAAATTTTATACCGATGGCTGTTTTCTGAGTCTGGAAGCTCTGGCTCAAAGCGAAAAAGAAAAGATGGAGGAAGAACTCCTTCTTATCTTAAAAAGTGCTGATTACAATCCTAAAGAGGTTTTGGAATACATAAAAAAACACTCTACAGATGTTTATTTTATAGAAAAAGCCTCATATCTCAATTCCATAGGAGAAAATGAAGGTTTTATCTACCCTCAAAAAGGGTTGAAAGCTCTTTATATTTCACTTCTGACCCAAGGTAAAATAAGATTTAAAACACCTGAATTATTTATTCTTTCAAAAGGAGAAATTAATAAATATTATTTTATCTACCATTTTTACAACTGGTATGCCTTTAAACACAATATAGCCGGACTTGATACTGAATCTCAAGAACTTTTAAAAAAATATCTTTTTTCAGACGAAAATCTTAATAAACTCCAGCTTGCTGACATTTACAAGCTCAAAGATGCCATCAAACAAGATAAAGCCTCTATAGAATTTGTAGTGAAACTATGCAGAAATTACGAAGGCTCCAAGCAGGCACTTGAAAAACTTAAAGACCAAGGCACCAGCATCTAGTTCAAGTATTGGCTAATCCACTCTGCAATAATTTTTGACAGCCTGGTGTCATTCTTTAGCATCAGCATGCCGGTAGTTTGAGAATCCGAAGTATACCCTACAAAATTAGCCTGCGCAAACTTGCTTAAATAATTTGAAGCATCTTTTGAAATAGTATCATCCGTACCTGATACCGCCAATATATCAACATTGTCAAGGTGAGCAAGACAAACCGGAATATATAAACCCTTTGTTTTAACAACAGGAGAAAGCATAACAATTGTTTTTGGTCGGATTTTCATTTTATCAGAAGCTATTACGGCTGTACTTGCACCAATATCCGAACCTACAACTGCCCAGTTGTTAAAAAAGATTCTCTTAGGATTTTCTTCTTTAACTTTGTTAATAACTGCCAGAACATCCTCCGGATATTTTTCGTATGCAGCATTTTTCATATTCTTCCAAGAAACACGATCTAAGCTTGAATCATAGACGCTCTTTCCATGCCCTCTCAAATCAATAGTTAGTATTGCATAATTTTTTGCCAGGAGTTCTTGCGGCAAATCCCCCCACCATCCGGAATCATAGCCAAGAGAATGAAGAAGAATTACCGTTTTAAACTCTTTTTGTGTATTATTTTTGGGGTATGTTAAAACAGCATTAATACTGAATCCATCTGATGCCGCTGCTTTCACGTTTTTTTTGGTTAATTTTTGTGCAGCATAACAGGATGCATTCATAAAAAACAAAAATAATGTTAAAATAATTAGAGTTAATCTTTTCATAACAGTAAAATTATACCACAATCTGACTAAACGTTACAAAACTTCACATAAAAGGCAATTATTTATAACTTATATACTTAATATATATAAGAACTATTAAGGAGAGACTATGGCAATCGTAATAGATGCGAACATGAAATTATTTGCGGAGAGGATGAATATAACCTCTTCCAGAATGATTCGCGAATACGGATTAAGCACAGTCGATGAAATAATTGAAGCCGAAGCTGAGAGAGGAAATACTCAGGCGGTTAAATATGCCAGAGAAGTCTATCATTCTCCTGAAAAGCTGATTAAAATATTTAAGCTCACTGATATAGAAAACAAATTTGTTCTTCTTCATAATATGGATTCAAAAACCAGAGAAAAAATTCTCCCAATGCTTAACCATGAAGAACTTGTTCTGGGATTATATTTTTTCACTCAGGAAAAATTACTTGAAATGCTTGCAGAAGTCGACATTGAAGAACTTGTAAATGTAGTTAAAGAGGCATTTCCTCTTGAGCAAATAATTATGATGTTTACAGAAGAAGACTTGTCAAACTTCTTTATGAATGAAGATTTAGATAAAAACGATGTTATCGAACAGATTAAAGCAATGCCGCCTGAGGTTATGATTAAATTTGTCGAAGGAGTAACCGGAAAACCTTCCGAAGAAACAAATATTGATGATTTTATTAAAAGTATAGAAAATCTTCCGACAGATGATTACAGAAAATTTATGGCATCAATAGACCCTGATGTCCAAAGACAGTTGGTATTCCAGCTTACTAAAACAAAGCCTGAATATCTGGAATTATTTAACCCTGACTCATATTTGAATATGCTTAATACTCTTATGAAGCCTGATATGGTTAAACCGATGATTATGCTTAACAAAGATTCTCTTGTTAATATGATTTCGGAGCTGCCGTCAGACTTAATGTCTATTGTCGGAGCACAAGTTGATACCAAAGATTTGGCACAGTATCTTCTTGACGGCAGAATGGATATTTTAGGCGATGCCATGATGATTTAATGATTTTTATTAAAAGCCTCTCTTACATAATAATTTTCGTCGCTCATAAGTTTTTCTTTGAGTGGCATAAATTTTTTATCCTCAATTTTATGTAAAATGTTTGCGGCTTTTTCCCTTACCGTATACTCGTTAATATCAGAAGTCCTTGCCAAAATTCCAAAAAGAATTTCTTTATCTATAATATCAATAAACAACTTTATATCTTCCAGGCACCAATAAAGTTTAAACAACTGTTTGTTAATCAAATATTTTTTATCTTTGTATATAAACTTATCTAACTCACAGAAAGCATCATCAATAAACCCTAAAATTTTATCCAGATAAATTTGGGCAAAGACCTGCTCACTTTTTAATATAGAGACAGAATCCGTAACAAGCCTGCAAATATTTGCATTTATGTCAATCGAAGCATCTGAAAAAATTTCAGGATAAACCTTAAAAAATTTTCGGGAATCAGGATTTTCCTTTAGAAGTTGTAAAATCCTTAGTGCTGCAGCCTCTCTTATTTTACCGTCGCATCCCGTTAAATTATTTATAAGCGACTCTGCGTCCTCTTGGCTAAAGACACCGTCTAATCTCAAAGCAGCCATCTGTCTTTGAGGTATGTTACCGGTTTTTAAAAATTCTATAAGCTCATTATGAGAATATTTTTCCCCTATAAGCTCACAAGCTGTTTCAAAATTTGTATCTAAATCCTTATAAAAACCTGTATTCAAATCATTACCCTTGTTATTTTATAGACATATTGTAGCACAAGAGATAATGATTTTGGCAGAAAAAATAGTTTTAATGAATGAAAGAGTTATACAAATTTAGTGTATAATAATAAATAAGGAGAATAAAATGAATCTGATTTTAAATCTCATACAAAAATGTTTTATATTTGAAAAAGAACCTCAAAAAATAGGTCTAAGCCAGTTAAACGAACCCGTAAAGATAAAAAAAGAAGAGCCTTCTATCAAAAGCAAAGATATAAAGCTCTCAGATCTTATGAGAAGAGCCGGTTAGAATCAAATTTAAAAGCGGCTGCCATATAGTTAAAAATTATTAACCAAAAGAGTCCGGCTATTAGCAATTTTATTTTTGACGGTTTTTTATCAATTTACACTTAATATTTTGTAAAAAAGACTGTTACAAAACGTTAATTCGGTGTAAAATAAAAGTTATCACAAATTGTACAATTATTATCAGAAAGGACTTGCCATGGTGCTTGAAATGACTTATCCGCAGCTTGAAAGAGCGGTCAACCCTACCCACGATATCAAGCTATTTGCAGGGCGTTCGAACCCAGCTCTAGCTCAAGAGATAGCGGATTACCTCGGTACCACTATAGGTCCTATGGTTATAAAGAATTTTGCGGATGGAGAGATTTATGTTCAGGTTAAAGAAAGCATAAGGGGCGATGATGTTTTTATAATCCAGCCGCTTTGTAATCCTGTTAACGAAAACCTTATGGAACTGCTTATTATTATTGATGCCTTCAAAAGAGCAAGCGCAAAAACTATTACGGCAGTTATTCCTTATTACGGATATGCAAGACAGGACAGAAAGACTTCCGGACGTGAAGCTATTACAGCCAAGCTTGTAGCAGACCTGCTTACAACAGCAGGCACTGACAGAGTTCTTGCAATGGATCTTCATACCGGACAGATTCAAGGATTCTTTAACATCTTAGTAGACCATATATTTGCAACCCCTATTCTTGTAGATTATGTTAAAGGTCTTAATATAAAACCTGACGAAATGGTTGCGGTAAGTCCTGACATGGGCGGTGCAAACAGAACAAGACACTTTGCCAAAAAACTTGACTGCCCTATGGCTATTATTGACAAAAGAAGAGATAAACATAATGAAGCAATCGCTGCTCATATTATCGGGGACGTTAAAGATAAAGTCTGCTTAATGTTTGATGATATGATAGATACTGCGGGTACCATCTGCGAAGCCTCTAAACTACTTAAGAGCAAAGGCGCAAAAGCGGTTTATGTCGGCGCAACCCACGCTGTATTTTCCGGACCTGCAATAGAAAGACTCAAAGAAGCTCCTATTGAAGAATGCGTAGTTACTAATACAATTCCTTGGAAAAAGGAAGATTTACCTCCTAATGTCAAACAATTATCTGTAGCTCCGCTTTTAGGACAAGCTATTTCAAGAATACATGACGACGAGTCAGTCAGCTCTCTCTTTGGTTTTGAAAAAGAAATGAAAGTTTAATCATGCCCATTAATCACCATTGATGTATAATCGTAATGGGAGATGATAAAATGTATAATGTTAGTTCATCTAAAGCTGAAGAGTTTATTTGCCATGAAGAGATTCTTGAGACTTTGGATTATGCCGAAAAAAATAAAAACAATGCGGCACTTATAAATAGCATCCTTGATAAAGCAAAACTAAGAAAAGGCTTAAACCATAGAGAAGCTTCCGTGCTTTTGGCTTGCGAACTTGAGGATAAAAACAAAGAAATTTTTGAACTTGCAAAAAAAATTAAACACGAAGTCTATGGAAACAGAATCGTTCTTTTTGCGCCGCTTTATCTTTCAAACTACTGCGTAAACGGATGTGTTTACTGTCCTTATCATTTCCAAAATAAACACATCCCGAGAAAAAAACTTTCTCAGGAAGACATAATAAAAGAAGTAACAGCACTTCAAGATATGGGACATCGAAGAATTGCAATTGAACTGGGAGAAGATCCTGTCAACAACCCAATTGAATATGTCCTGGAGTCTATTAAGACTATTTACAGTGTTAAGCACAAAAATGGCGCTATAAGAAGAGTTAACGTTAATATAGCTGCAACTACCGTTGAAAATTATAAAAAACTCCACGATGCAGATATCGGAACCTACATATTATTCCAGGAAACCTATCATAAAAAAAGTTATGAGAAGCTTCATCCGAAAGGTCCAAAGCACAATTATGCCTATCACACAGAAGCTATGGACAGGGCTATTGAGGGCGGAATTAAGGATGTAAGCATCGGTGTTCTTTTCGGATTGGAACTTTACAAGTATGAGTTTGCTGCGCTTTTAATGCACTCTGAACACCTGGAAGTAAAATTCGGATTTGGTCCTCACGCAATCAGCGTCCCCAGAATTAGAAAGGCTGATGATATAGACCCTTCTGCCTTCGATAATGGGATTGATGATGAAACGTTCCTGAAAATAGCTGCCTGTATAAGAGTTGCAAACCCTTTTGCCGGGATGATTATATCCACAAGAGAGACTAAAGAATGCCGTTCAAGGCTCCTTGAGCTTGGAATTTCACAAATAAGCGGAGGCTCCAAAACCAGTGTTGGAGGATATGCAGAAAAAGAACCGGAAGATTCTTCTCAATTTGATATAAGCGACACCCGCACTCTTGATGAAATTGTCTCCTGGCTGATAGAAAATGGGCATATACCAAGCTTTTGCACTTCTTGCTACCGTTCAGGGCGAGTCGGTGCAGACTTTATGAAATACACCAAAAACGAGCAAATCTGTAATTTTTGTACTCCAAATGCTTTAATGACACTAAAAGAGTACTTGGAAGATTATGCAAGTCCTTACACAAGGAAAATAGGAGAAAATCTCATCTCAAAAGAACTCCAAAAAGCTCCGAAATCACCCAGAACAATTGCACTGACAAAGAATCTTGAACTTATTGCCAGCGGAGAAAGAGATTTAAGATTTTAAGAACTAAGCATCTTTAACTAGAGTGTTGATATCTACACCAAGAACTCTTGCGATATCAATAACCCTTAGAATTGTCGGATTAATCTTTCCGGTTTCAATCAAGCTGACAGAGTTTCTGGAAATATCACATTTCTCAGCTAAATCCTCTTGAGAGATTCCTCTTCTTAGTCTTTCACTCTTAATGTTAATTCCAATATTTTTTAGTCTTTTTGTATTGTCCATATTTAATATTCTCTTGTATTGCAAAATAAATTTCTATATAATATAATCAAAGTATGCGTAAAATAATTTACACGCAGCAGCTGCCAGGGAGATTTTATGTCTAGATTGACAAAATTTTTAGAAAATGAACTGGATAGAGTTAATAACTACCTTGGAATGGCTAAATCTAATCTGGCTGTTGTAACGGAACTTTGTGAAAATAGACTCTGCCAACTAACTCCCAGCCTTGATAAAAACGAATCCCTAGTTGTTGATTATCTTAATGATGAATTATCAATTTTATCTATAAAACTGGCAGAAGCAGAACAAATAATCTTAAAATTCAAATCCTATTATTACAATCTTGAAACACCCCTTGAAACAAAGAAATAAAGGGCGGAAAAATCCACCCTTTACCGCAGCGGTTCCGAAGAAGAATCTATTGAATCATCTCCTGACAGCTTTAAGCTGTAAACCGGAGCGGCTAAACTTCTTTTATTTCTAATTTTTTCGTCTTGGATTCATTCACCTGCTGCTTTGGAAGAATCACTGTCAAAACGCCATTCTTATACTCTGCGGTAGACTCATTAACTTTAACAGGTTGGTCAAAAGAAATCGTTCGCTGATACTTACCATACCTAAATTCACAAGTATGATATCTGAGATTTTTTTCCTTTTCCTCTTTTTCTGACTTTTCTTCTTCAATTTCAGCAGTAATAGTCATAAAATCATTATCAAGCTCAACAACAATATCATCTTTCCTTACACCTGGGAGCTGAATTTTTACTTTATAGTCAATGTCTGTTTGCTTAACCTCCACAGCAGGTCTCCAAGTAGAAACTCGCTTGATTGAAAGCGGATGCGCAAATGCAGGTCCTAAAACAGTATCTCTTAAAAAGTTATTCAACTCATTGTGAATACTATCAAAATATAGCTCGGGTTCTCTGATTATCAAATCTGTCTTCATCAAAAACTCCTTTCGATTACTATTTTGAATATATAGGAATTTGAGAATAAACACATTAGGCAAACGGGTAGTCTTTTTATAAAAAGACTACCCGTTTGCACAATAAATACTTAATTACTCTTCAATTACACCGGCAGTTTTGCCATATCTTCTGATAGTTGAGTTCAAAAGATTTTCATGGTGTTTATCTCTGTAAATCTGGCATAACAACTTGTAAGCGTGTTTATTATACGGATTTTCACGCAAGATATCTTCAAGCTGCTGAACAGCTGTATTAGAACGTTTTGTATAATAATTAATCAACGCAGGAAGAGTTATTGTTAAATCATTTTCATCTGTTGCCCAGGCTATATCAGCACAGCTCCTTGCATTATCAAATTCTTCTGCATCAAGGTACATAACAGCTACTTCATAATAAACTTCCGACTTGCTTCTTCTGTCGGTTTTCATCTGCGCAACTATTTCATATTCCTTAGCCGCATTGTCATACTCAGCTCTTTTTCTGTATTGCTCTGCAAGAGCTAAGTGAGTTTCTACTGTTCCGGTTGGAACTTCACTTAAATCAGTATTATCATCAACAGGTACATTTAAAGTTGCAAGGACTTCTGCCGCAGTCATAAGCTGAGCTTTTTCTTCCTGAGTAAGTTCAACATTTGTTATATCAGGAACTACAGAATAGAGCAGCCCCAGAGTTTTTAAATCTCGAGGTGTTATTTCTGTATTAAACTTAGTCCCTACAGGATACATAACATCATAAATACTTGGACTCTTAGCTTGCAAACCCAAAGAATGTCCTATTTCCTGCAAAGCAGAAGAAAACAGCTGTTTAGAATCATGGCTGTGTCCCTTCAAATCTGTTTTATGGAAAACAATTACCGAATCCGTAATTTTATTCCCGTTAACAGAGAAAGAATGAGACCCTATAGCGTCTTTGTTTTCATCAGTATCTTTGAAATAGCATTTAGTATCCGCTTCTGATGGAGATTCTACGAATTCAAAACGAACAAGCCCTTCACTTGCACGCTGCCAGGTCATATATGCACTCATTACAACCTGTCTGTAATAATCAGGAAGGTCAGGAGAATCTTGAATGTACACCTTCAACGGGAATGTTGAAGTATTCCATCTCACTAATTTTCCGTTTTTTACTACTTCTCTAAAATAGCTGTCAATAACAGCTGCTTTAATCGTCTTTTCGCTCATTGATTTGTCATAACCCAGTGTTATGGCAGAAATTGTTTTTAAACCGAATTCAGGCTCATTCTTACTAATGTTTGTATTTACGTCTAACAAAGAAATTGCGCCTGCAGCAATTAGGACTGTACAAATAATTATCTTTTTCATTGACCTACTAAACCTCTTATAATATCACCACTTAGAGTATTATACTATATCATTTTCAAATTTACAATTAGAATAATACTTGAAAGCTTAATATTTTTTATGCTAAACTTTTAAAAGTTAAGGAGGTTATATGCACGAATATGTTTTTAAGATAAGAAAAGGGGATGTTGAAATAGAACTCAAATCTGATGATTTAGAGTTTGTTGAAGAACAGTTAAGCAAGTGGCGCGAAGAATTGCTGCAACAAAATTAAAATGGTGTTTAGCTTATGCCTGTATACTCGTTAAAAATTACTAAAGACAAATTTGAACTGCTTTTATCTTCTTCTGATAAAGAATTGGTATCAAACCAGCTTGAAAAGTGGATAAGTGCAGCTTCAAAATACGCGAAAGAAAAGCGTGCGCAAGAATGTAAAGAACTGGTTAATACTCAAATCAGGGAAGAAGAAGCTATCACTAAAAAAAATATTGAAGAACAGATTGCAAAGCATACACACCAAGATAATTCCGGCATTGAAAAGCAAGAAGAACGCTTACCTGAAAGCGCTGACACTACTGATAAAAATATTGATATACTCTACTCCGCTCCGCAAGCGGAAAATCAGCCGGAGGAAAGAAAAAGCATTTCATCAGGAGTTTTTGATGATATTTTAGAAAAGTCGCTCAATGCTCCTCAAATGGATGCAGCATTTAAAGCAAGCCCTTCAATAAAGAAGGATAATGCTTTTGTAAACTATATCAGCAGCAGAAAGATAGAGCGAAAAATTGATTACCTTCTGCTCACAGCTTATTACCTTACACAATACGAACAAAAACCTCGTTTTACCCTGAAACAGCTCAATGCAAAACTAATGCAGAATATTGCCGTTATTATAGATCACAGTATATTGCAGGAAGCTATTAACAGAGATTACATAGAATGTCTTCCTGATCTGACAGGCTTGGTAGGAGCCAGTGAATATCGGCTTACCTCATACGGCGAAAAGGTGCTTTTAGATGCCTAGGGCAGCTGTTGCACTATCCGGAGGCATTGACAGTGCTGTTACAGCTTTGCTGCTAAAAGAGCAAGGTTATAATGTTGTTGGTATAACCGCTAAAACCACTTGTTCAGAAGATGCGGATATTGTTGTAGAAAATGCAAAAAAAGTTGCTGACAAATTACATATAGAACATTTTTCAATAGATGTAACAAAAGAATTCGACGAAAAAGTCATTAAATATTTTATAAATTCATATAAAAAAGGACAAACGCCAAATCCTTGTATAATGTGCAATAAATATATAAAGTGGGGAATCCTTTATGATTATGCGTTGAAATCTCTTAACGCAGATTATCTTGCAACCGGGCATTATGCAAGTATCAGAAATATTGACGGGATTTTTAAGTTATACCCGGCATCAGATGAACACAAAGACCAGCTTTATTTTTTATTTTTGCTTAACCAGGAAAAACTTTCGAAAACATTATTTCCGCTCTCCGGCTACAAAAAATGTGAGGTTCGTGAAATAGCCTCAAATTATAATTTACCGCCGAAATCTGCAAAAGAGAGCCAAGATATATGTTTTATCAAAGCTCCCTTGACAACAAAAAAATACTTAAACAACTTAATACCGCCGTCAGAAGGCTGTTTTGCCGAAAAGAAAACAGGTAAAATTCTCGGAAAACATAACGGTTTCTGGCAGTATACAATAGGTCAGCGAAAGGGTATTGGAATCGCTGCACCTGAAGCTCTTTATGTTACAGGAATAGATGCCGAAACTAACACTGTGTTCACAGGTTACAAAGACGAACTTTATACAGATAGTTTAATCCTGGAAAACATTTACTGGAGCTACCCGCAAAAAGATAATGATTTTGACGGATTGGTAAAAATCCGATATAACATGAAGGAAGTTGAAGCTCATATATCCCAAAAAAATGACGGGATTGTTATTAATTTTAAAGAACCCGTATCCGCCGTTACTAAAGGTCAAGCCTGTGTTATTTACGACAAAAAAGACAGACATCTGATTGGCGGAGGTTTTATCTAAAACACATTTACAAATGTTTACAAAATAGCAATTTATTGCCGTAAAAAGCGTTTATAAATATAATAAGTAAAAGTGTGAAGGTGTGTTATATGGTTCAAAATGTAGCTAATCAGGGTTCTGCATTCGGCGGTATTAATAGGGTTGGAACAACCCAAAATGGAAGAATTATTTATCAAATAACTGATTATAACGGAAACGAAGCCGGTAAAATGACCGTGCCTATGCAAGATGCAGATACTTTTGAAAAATCTTATCAAGATATTATGGAAACAGCACCGAAGCTTCAAAAATATGCTTTAGAACATTCCTCCGAACAGGATATGAAGAAAAGAAAAAGAACATCACGAATAATTATAGGACTCGGTACTCTTATCGGTGCAGGGATTCCTATTTACCTGACAAGGAAATCTCCTTCAACAATAAAACAGGTGCTGGCAACCGCCGGAGGTATGATTGCAGGTCTTGCAGCAGGTCTTGGGATTTCTTTGGCTGTTACAACTCCTCCGGGAATGATGAAGTTCTCAAAAGCCGCTAAAAACATCTCCAAAATAGATGTTCAACCTCTGGAAGAAACTCCTTGAATTTTATTTACAGAATAACAATTTTGTGATAATATTTTTAGGGTAATAAGTTTATTAGAGAGGTTTTATATGTTAAAGAAAGGCTTTACTTTGGCGGAAGTTTTGATAACGCTTACCATTATTGGTGTTATCGCTGCAATTACTCTGCCTACATTAATGAATAATACTACCAATGCTCAAATTGGACCTAAACTTGCCAAAGCTGTGTCTATGTTTGAACAAGCTAATACGGCACTGCTTAATGCTAATTCAGTTGATACACTCACTGATTCAGGCTTTTTAGACAGCACTTCTGCCTATATATCAGAACTTGAAAACTATATGAAAATATCAGAATTCACCTATCCTACAGGAACAACCCAAACCGCAACGGGAGACGGCTCAACAGCATGTGTTGTCGGAGCAGCTTTCTCAGCTGGTACACCGGCTATAGCAAATGACGGTATTCTTTATGTAATAAATAAAGACCAAACACCTAACACAACCAAAGCTCCGCATAAGCAAAGAATCGGTAACGTATACATTGATATCAATGCCGCTGCCAAACCTAATGCTATAGGAACTGATATTTTCGTATTCTCTTGGTGGAATGACGGTTCTTTAAGACCGGTAGGAAGCTCCAACTGGGATGACACAGGAACAAGTTCTTGCAAATGGCAGACTTATTGTAAAAATGATGCCGTTGCTACAGATTATACAGCTTGTGCCGGTGCAGTATTTGAAAACAATTTAAAAGTACTTTACAAGTAATAATAAACTCAAGAGCTCCCGTAATCGGGAGCTCTTTTTTTGTGTATTTTTCATGTTTATATTATAATTTGAAAGAAATTTAAGTTAGGATTATAAGAAAAGTTCGGCTATCGAGCAGCCGAAGAAAGAAGGAAAAATGGTACCTGAAACAAAAAGTTTTCAACTCGAAATCGGCGGCAAGACCGTCACTGTAGAAACAGGTAAATACGCACAGTCAACTAATGGCAGTGTTACCGTAAGATGCGGAGATACTATGCTTTTCGTACATTGTGTAGTATCAAAAGAACCTAGAGTGGGAATAGATTTCTTCCCGTTACTAATTGATTACGAAGAAAGAATGTCATCTATAGGCAGAATACCTGGAGGATACAACCGTTCTGAAGGTAAAGCCAGTGATAAAGCAATATTGGTTTCTCGTTTAATCGACAGACCTATCAGACCTTTATTCCCTAAAGGTTACAGAAACGATATTCAAATAGTGGCTCAGTTATTCAGTTATGACCAACAAAATCAACCTGATACGTTAGCTATGCTCGGCGCATCATGCGCATTGATGCTTTCCGGCGCTCCTTTTGAAGGACCTATCGGTGCGGTCAGAGTTTCAAAAGTAGATGGACAGCTTATTGCAAACCCTACACACCAAGAAGCTGATAAATCAGCTCTTGATATTGTCGTAGCCGGAACCCATGACAGCGTTATTATGGTCGAAGCCGGATGTAAATTCGTTACCGAAGACGATATCATGGAAGCTGTTGAATTTGCACAAGTTGAAATCAGAAAACAGTGTGAGGCTCAAATTGAATTTGCAAAACAATGCGGTGTCGTAAAAGAAGAATTTGTTAACCCTTACGATACTACAGAGTTAAAAAATATTATTGACGAAGTCGCTCATGATATGATTTTTGATGCATATCACAACTTTGACAGAGAATATAGACAAAACAAACTTGAAGAAGCTAAAAAACTCGTTAAGGAAAGAGTTGAAGCTTTGCCTGAAGATCACTATATTCACCAGATTATAGAAGAAACCGGTATTGACTTTGTCTCAGAAGAATTCAAAGCAGCAGAAAAGAAAATTATGCGTGCAATGATTTTAGACGAAGGCGTTCGCGCAGACGGCAGAAAACCAAACGAAGTACGTCCAATCTGGTGCGAAGTCGGAGTTATTCCTCGTGCACACGGTTCAGCTGTATTTACAAGAGGTCAAACTCAAATTCTTTCCGTTGCAACCCTTGCAGGTCCCGGCATGAAACAAGAGCTTGACGGAGTTGATCCTGAAACAGAAAAAACTTATATGCATAAATATATCTTCCCTGGATTTTCAGTTGGAGAAGTTAAACCGCTTAGAGGTCCGGGCAGACGTGAAGTTGGACACGGAAACCTTGCAGAAAGAGCAAATGTTCCGGCGCTTCCTTCTCAGGAAGAATTCGGATACACAATCCGCGTAACATCAGATGTTCTTGAATCAAACGGTTCAACATCAATGGGTTCAACCTGCGGTTCTTCAATGGCGCTTATGAATGCAGGTGTTCCTGTTAAATGTATGATAGGCGGAGTTGCTATGGGCATGATTACAGAGCCGGGCAGAGAACCTGTTGTATTAACAGATATTCAAGGTATTGAAGATTTCCTCGGAGATATGGACTTCAAGGTTACCGGTAATGATGACGGTATTACAGCGCTTCAAATGGATATGAAAGCTAAAGGTATTGCAAATGATACCTTAAGAAGAGCTTTAGCTCAGGCTAAAGAAGGCAGACTTCATATCTTGGGAGAAATGAGAAAGGTTATTACAAAACCTGCCGATCATCTTTCTCCTTATGCTCCTAGTATTACAACAATGACAATTCCTGTTGAAGATATCGGAACTGTTATCGGACCTGGCGGAAAGCAAATCAGAGCAATTATTGACGCTTCCGGAGCCGAAATCGATATTCAGGATAACGGTGTTGTAACCATTACATCCAATGACCAAGAAGGAGCTGCTATTGCCAAGAAAATGATTAAAGACCTTACGTTTAAACCTGAAGTAGGTATGGTAATTAAAGGTAAAGTTGTAAGAATAATTCCTATCGGAGCGTTCGTTGAACTTGGCGGCGGAAAAGATGGCATGGTTCATATTTCTCAAATTTGCCAAGAAAGGATTGAAACAATTGAACCTCACCTCAATATTGGTGATGAAGTAATCGTTAAGGTTATCAAAATTGATGACAAAGGAAGAATTAACCTCACCATAAAAGGGGTTACTGAAGAAGAAAAAGCATCTGTTAATGCTTAATAATGAGAATAAGGGCGGCGAAGTAAAACTTCGCCGCCCTTATTTTTTTTCTAATTATACAAGAGTTTTTATATCAACCAGTTCTAAAGACACAGCTTTGATAGCAGCCTGAACCCGATTTTTTACACCCAATTTTTCAAAGATTGATTCAAGATGAGCTTTTGTTGTATGCACTGAGATGTTCAATACAGAAGATATTTCATTATTTGTTAGACCAGATGCAAGATAAAACAGCACATTTAGCTCTCTCTCCGTTAAATATTTCATTTTTTAAAATCCTATATTTCTCTTCCAACCATGTTACTTCATCATTTGTACAATATCTTGAGAAACATTTCCATCAGCTGAATGTCTAGTTTTTTATATTAAGTTTTGTAACAATTATTTAAAGAGCTGAAATTACCTACTTTTTAAATACTTTTTATATATGTAAGTAACGATAGGAAGATTGAGTAAGATGACGCAAGTTGGATCAACAGAATACAAAGCTCTTCTAAACCAAATGCAAGGCGTATTTGGACAATTAAGCTCATCAGGTGCCATAAAAGGCAGCTCCTATCTTAATTCTGTTTGGGGCGCAGCTGGCAATGTTGAAGGACTTGTTAGCGATAACCCTAACCAAAAATCCTCCGCAATACAGGGACTTATCAATAATGTTCTTTCTCTTGTTGAGAAATTAGGTAATCAAGAAGCTTCCAGAGCCAGAAAAGAAGTAAAAGAAGGCGAAAAAGCAGCTCAAGAACTTACTGAAGAACAAAAGAAAGCTTTGTCAGAATTAAATCAAAGTCTTGAAGAAATTGGATCAGACATTGAAAATAAATCCGGTGTAGTTTCCGCTGCTAATGGAACTCTTGATGCTTCTCAGCAGGAATTGGAAGAAAAACAAGAAGAAATTAATAAAATAATTGAACAGATTCAGGAAAAGCAAGAAGCATTAAAATCAACAACAGACCCTGCTATGCAAAAAGCTCTTCTTGGCGAAATTCAAGGTTTGTCAGGACAAATAGCGGGAATTGTCAGCGAAATAGAAGCAATTCAAGCTAATGTTCAAGCTGCCGCTGAAAGTGTTGAACAAGCTGTCGTTGAAATTGAAACAGCTAAAGGAAACGCTGTTGAAGTTCAAGAAAACGGCGAATTAAAAATCTCAGAACTGGTTCAACAAGGAGCTGAAAAGGTAGCTAATACAACTCAAACACAGGTTACCGGTGTTGAAAACGGTATCGTTGCTAAAGCTCTTGAAGCTCAAGCAACAACTACAAGTATTTTACCGGGAATCGGCACTGCAGCTTCCGCAAAACTCAGCCAAGCTGCTGTGGACCAGGAAATGGCTTCAAGCGTCAGAACAACAGGTGCATTAGGAAATCTAAGAACTCTTATGCAGGGTATCGGCGGTTTAAATGAAAATATTAATCTTTTAAATACATTCAAAAATTCAATCGGCGGAGCTCTTGAAACATTTAACGGATGCGTAGGCGACTATAATACAAAAATTGAACCTGTAATTACAAGTATTGGTTCATTCCTTGGAGACGGCGGAGTTGCAGCTTCAACCGCTGAACTAGATGCCGCAGTTCAAGCTGACCTCCAGAATATAGACAGTAAGCTCTCAAGCGAAGAACCTGATACAGAAGAATCCTCCGATGAAACAGAAGCAACCGGTGAAGAGCCGGTACAAGAAGACGGCAATTTGAGCGGTTTATTAACCCCTGATGTTGAATTCAACCCTTTTGAAATTGCGTAACCTATTTTAAAATATAAAGATTTTATTAAGTTTTTATTTAGCGAGTGTATTCTTTACACTCGCTAAATTGTTTTGAGGTGCGGAATAGAGCCTTATTTTTAGTAAAATTTTACCCCTAAACTCCCTTTATACCTTTGTTGACAGCAATTTTTCGTTGTGCTGTAATAATATTAGATACTCGTACTTTAAGATAGGAGATAAAACTAATATGGCAACAAAAACTAAAAAAACTGTTGAAAATTTAGAAAATGCTCTGAATGCTTCAAATGTTGTCGAAACACTTGATCAGTTAGAAGTTTTGATTTCTAAAGTTTCAAAAGCGCAAAAAATATTTGCGACTTATTCACAAGAAAAAGTAGACGCTATCTTCAAAGCAGCAGCTGCTGCTGCAGATAAAGCACGTATTCCTTTAGCCAGAATGGCTGTTGAAGAAACAGGAATGGGTGTTTTGGAAGATAAAATTATTAAAAACCACTTTGCTTCAGAATATATCTATAACAAACATAAGAATGCAAAGACTTGCGGTATTATAAGAGAAGACAAAGCTAACGGTATTAAAATAGTTGCAGAACCTTTAGGCGTATTAGCAGGTATTGTTCCTACTACAAACCCTACTTCTACAGCTATTTTTAAATCTTTAATTGCTTTAAAAACAAGAAACGGTATTATCTTCTCACCACACCCTAGAGCTAAAAAATGTACTATTGAAGCTGCTAAGATTGTTTTGGAAGCTGCAGTTAAAGCAGGTGCTCCGGAAGATATTATCGGATGGATTGATGTTCCGTCTATTGAACTTTCAAACACCTTGATGCAGCACCCTTCTATCGCTTGTATTGTTGCAACAGGCGGTCCTGGTATGGTTAAAGCAGCATATTCATCCGGAAACCCTGCCCTTGGTGTAGGTCCAGGTAATGCAGCTGCTGTTATTGATGAAACTGCTGATATCAAGATGGCTGTTTCTTCAATCATTATGTCAAAAACTTTTGATAACGGTATGATTTGTGCATCAGAACAGTCTGTTATCGTTGTTGATGAAGTTTACGAAGCTGTTAAAAATGAATTCTTATACAGAGGCGCATATCTATTAAATCAAGATGATGAGAAGAAATTAATTGATCTTCCGTTTATTGACCCTAAACGCGGTACTGCACATCCTGATATTGTTGGTCAGCCGGCATCAAGAATTGCAGAACTTGCAGGATTCTCTGTACCTGAAAATGCTAAAGTACTCCTTGCTGAAAGACCTTCCGTTGATTGGGAAGATCCGTTCTCAAGAGAAAAATTGTCACCAATTTTAACTATGTACAGAGCAAAAGATTTTGAAGAAGCAGCAGAAATGGCTTATGAACTGGTTATCAAGGGCGGTGCAGGTCACACAGCTGATTTATATACCGATGAACGTAAAAAAGACAGAATTGATAGATATGCTGAAAAAATGCCTACCTGCCGTGTTCTAATCAACTCTCCTTCTGCACAAGGCGGTATTGGAGACTTGTTCAACTTCAAACTTGAACCGTCACTTTCACTCGGCTGCGGTTCTTGGGGTAAAAACGCTATATCAGGTAATATCGGTGTTGAAAACTTATTAAACTACAAAACTGTTGCTGAAAGGAGAGAAAATATGCTATGGTTTAAAGTTCCGCCAAAAGTTTACTTCAAAAGAGGAGCTACTGACCTTGCTCTTAAAGAACTTGCCGGAAGAAAACGTGCATTTATCGTTACCGACAGATTCCTCTTCAATTCAGGCGCAGTTGATAATATAACCAAAGTTCTTGATGAAATCGGTATTGAACACGAAGTATTCTTTGATGTTAAACCGGATCCTACATTATCTACAATTAATCAAGCAATGGCTATTATGAAACCATTTGAACCGGATGTAATTATTGCACTCGGTGGCGGTTCTCCTATGGACGCAGCTAAGATTATGTGGTTATTGTATGAACAGCCTGACACAAACTTTGAAGATATCGCTATGAGATTTATGGATATCAGAAAGAGAATCTGCTGCATACCTGACTTAGGTAAAAAAGCTATGATGGTTGCTATTCCTACAACTTCAGGTACAGGTTCAGAAGTAACTCCGTTTGCTATTATTACAGATGATGAAACTCACGTAAAATATGCAATCGCTGATTACGCTCTAACTCCTAGCATGGCTATTATAGACCCTAACTTTGTTGACGGTATGCCAAAAGGTTTAACAGCTGCTTCAGGTATTGATGCTTTAGTTCACTCTTTTGAAGCTTATGTATCTACTATGGGTACAAACTTCACTAACTCTAACGCATTAGAAGCAACAAAACTTATTTTCAGATACCTTGAACGTTCATACAGAGAAGGTGCTAACGATCCTATGGCAAGAGAAAAAATGCACTATGCTGCAACTATCGCAGGTATGGCATTTGCTAACTCATTCCTCGGATTGTGCCACTCAATGGCTCACAAACTTGGTGCAATGTACCATGTACCTCACGGTGTTGCTAACGCTTTGTTGTTCAGACAAATTATTAAATATAATTCATCTGATGCACCTAGAAAACAAGCCATCTTCCCTCAATACAAATTCCCTTGCGCTAAGATGAAATACGGTCAAATCGCAGATGAATTAGGATTGGGCGGAAACAACGACGATGAAAAAGTCGAACTCCTTATCAAGGCAGTTGATGAATTGATGGATAAAATCGAACTTCCAAAATCTATTAAAGACTTTGGTGTAGACGAACAAACATTCATGGATAACCTTGATCAGTTAGTGGAACTTGCATTCGACGATCAGTGCACAGGCGCTAACCCTGTATATCCATTGATGGAAGAAATCAAGAAAATCTATATCGATGCTTACTACGGTAATGTATAAAATTAGATAGAATATAAAAAGCAGGGCAGACTACTTTAGTCTGCCCTGCTTTTATTTTTCTCAATTATTCTCTAGAAGACACTCCCTGTACCACTCCTTGTATCATAGAAATAGGAAATGTTATTGGTGATAAGAGAACATCAACTATCATTGCACCGACTTGACAAGCTTTGTTATCAACAAGCGCTGCATCTCTTGTAAAAGCACCTATTGCATAACCCTTAGCATTCATTTCAGCAGGTATGCCATCTTTTTCCTCATACCCTTCCCAAACCGAATATCCAGCCCGTTGTGCTCTTTCAACCTCTTGACCTGTTAATTTTCCATCACCGGCTACCGCATTTTTTCCGCCGATATCAAATTTTGCAAATCTAAAATCAGATGTAACTGTTGTCATAAAATTTTCTCCTTTTTAATCTCATTTTTTTCGTGTTTAAACTTTGATTGCAATCTCGTGTTATGTATATATAAAGTTTTTTTGATTCAAATAATTGCTAAATTTTATGAGACAAAATCTCTAATACTCTAAAATATAGAAATAATGCCTCATTACAGGTTTACAAAACTTAATATAAAATACATTTAAAATCATAAAAATATAATTTTATGAAATTTAACGTATGAAACATTATGTTGTAAAAGGTATAAAATGGGTATAAAAGAAGAATTAGGCAAGAAAATCAAAAGAATGAGACTCAACCGCGGTCTGACGCAAGAACAATTGGCAGAAATGATAGATGTTTCACAAAGAACATTGAGCGGAATTGAGATTGGAGAAAATTTTGTTACTGCAGAAACTCTCGATAAAATAATTAAAGCCTTAAATACTACAACAGAAGATCTTTTTGCAACAAATCATTTGAAAAGCGAAAGCGAAATATTAAAAGAAATAAATCAGGGTATTAAGTATATTTCTCAAAACCCGCTAAAACTAGATATCTTATATAATGTTGTAAAAAGTTTACTAAAGGAATAGAAATAATAAATTCATGATATAATTCTCTATATTAATGGAGAGTAAAAATGGAAATAAGAGAAGAATTTATTGAACAGGCAAGACAGTTAACAAGAAATGCGGAAGTTTTACCGAGCGGGCTGGAGGAACTAGCTGCAAAGCTGCAACATGCACATGATACAAACACCCCTTTAAGAGTAAAACTTGGTATGGATCCGACAAGACCGGATTTGCATCTGGGTCATACTGTTGTAATGAGAAAATTAAGAGAGTTCCAAAAACTCGGGCATAAAATTGTTTTAATAGTCGGCGGGGCTACAGCTATGATAGGCGATCCTTCCGGCAAGACTGATACAAGACCTGCTTTAACAAAAGAACAGGTTGAAGAAAATGCTAAAACCTATTTTGAACAAATGTCAAAAGTTCTTGATGTTTCTGATGCAGAAGTGGTTAATAATGCTGATTGGCTCCATAAAATGAGCTTTACAGAGCTTTTAAAACTGGCTTCTCAAATAACTGTTGCACAAATGATGACAAGGGATGATTTTGCAAAAAGATATGCGGAAGGCCGTCCTATTGCGATTCATGAATTCTTCTACCCTCTGATGCAGGCTTACGACTCTGTTGCTATTGATTCTGATATTGAGCTCGGCGGGACTGACCAGAGATTTAATACTCTTCTCGGCAGAGATATTCAAGCAGCTTACGGCAAGAAACATCCGCAGCTTGTAATGATGCTTCCGCTTCTGGAAGGAACAGACGGTGTTGTTAAGATGTCTAAAACTTATCCGGAACATTGTATATCACTGACTGACAGTGCAAAAGATATGTTCGGAAAACTTATGAGTATTCCTGACACATTGATTACCCGTTACTATTCACTTTTAACGTATGTATCTCAAGCAGAACTCGTTAAAATGGACAAAGAAATTGAATCCGCTTCTGTTAACCCTCGTGATATAAAGATGAGATTAGCACATCTTATTACGGAAGAATATCACGGAAAAGAGGGCGCAGACAAAGCACAGGAAGAGTTTATAAATGTTGTATCCAACAAGGGAATACCGGAAGATATTGAAAGTGTTAAGATTGAATCCGGAGTAAATATATTAGACCTATTGGTAAACCTCAAATTTGTTCAGAGTAAAGGAGAAGCTAAACGTCTTATTCAAGGCGGCGGCGTTAAACTTGACGGAGAAAAAGTTACAGATATGACCTTGGTTCTTACTCCGGAGATGAACAAAGTCTTACAGGCAGGCAAAAGAAAGTTCGCCAAACTGGTATAAGTTAATATCCCTCTCCGGCGGGGAGGGTCAGGGTGGGGGATAGATTAAATGATTTACAATAACATCTTGGAAACAATCGGAAACACTCCGCTTGTTAAGTATGACAACAATATTTGCTTAAAACTTGAATTTTTTAATCCATCAGGTTCAATAAAGGACAGGGCTTCTTATTCAATGATTAATGAAGCAATAAAAAGAGGTCAAATTAATCAGGATACCGTAATAATTGAACCGACAAGCGGAAATACCGGGATAGGGCTTGCAATGTGCTGTGCCGTTATGGGGTTAAAACTTATTATTTGCATGCCGGAAAATATGTCAGAAGAACGCAAAAAAAGCATTTCTGCTTATGGAGCGGAACTTGTTCTGACTCCGGCAGATAAAGGGATGCAAGGCTCTGTAGATAAAGCTGATGAGTTGAAAAAACTTTATCCGAATAGCTTTATACCGATGCAATTTAATAATTTAGATAATTTAAAATCACATAAAGTAACTGCAAAAGAGATACTTGAGCAAACAGCTTTGGATTCCGGTATTGTTGTGGCAGGAATCGGTACCGGCGGAACAGCATACGGGCTAAAAGAGTATTTAAAAGGATGGATGGTCTATGGAGTTGAACCGGAGGAGAGTCCTTTATTTACGAAAGGTTATGCGGGAGCTCATAAGATTCAGGGAATAGGTGCAAATTTTATCCCCGAAAACACAAAGGGGAAAGATTTGGATGGTATACTTACCGTTAAAGGTGATGACGCTATAGAAGAAGCAAAAAAACTGGCTAAAGAAAAAGGTGTTTTCTGCGGGATTTCAGGGGGTGCTAATCTCAAAGCCGGAAAAGAGCTTGCGCAAAAAATGCCTGATAAATTAGTGGTAGTTATAATTCCGGACAGCGGAGAACGGTATTTATCTGTGTGGTGATAAAATAAAAAAGGGAAGCTAATGATAAGACGAGCAATCAAAAAAATTAAAGAAGATATAAAAGTAATCTACGAAAAAGATCCGGCTGCAACCAACCTTGCAGAAGTATTGTTTTGTTATCCGGGCTTGCAGGCTCTAATTTCTCACAGAATAGCGCACAAGCTTGCTTACTGGGGTGTGCCTTTTATCCCGAGGCTTATTTCTTACTGGACAAGAATATTTACAGGGATTGAGATTCACCCGAAAGCAAGAATCGGAAACCGATTTTTTATTGACCATGGAGAAGGCGTTGTAATCGGTGAAACGACTATTATTGGCGATGATGTTCTTATATACCAGCAGGTAACTTTAGGCGGTACCGGAAACGAACACGGCAAACGGCATCCTACTGTCGGGAATAATGTTATTATAGGAGCCGGAGCTAAAGTTTTAGGTAATATCACGATTGGAGATAATGTAAGAATTGGAGCTGGTTCTGTTGTGGTTGATGATGTTCCTGAAAATTCTACAGTAGTCGGAATCCCCGGAAGAGTCGTCCACAGACAGTTCGTAACTTCAGAAGGGGTCTTAATGCATAACAGAATTCCGGACCCTGTTAAATGCGATATAAACAGACTTAAGTATGAAGTAGAAGAATTGAAAAATTTACTCAAAAAAGATTAAAAAAATCTTGTGCATATCTCCTCCTTTATACTATAATGTACAGAGGTATAAGAGGGATTTAAAATTGGGAAAATATCATTTTATAGCAATTGGCGGAATTGGAATGAGCGGGCTTGCAAAATACCTGCTTGAAGAAGGTAATCAAGTTTCAGGCTCCGATATAACGGATAGTAAATATATTGATGCTCTGAGAAAACTTGGAGCAAAGGTTAATATAGGACATAGTGAAGACAATCTTCCGGATGATACGGATGTTGTTATACTTTCAACTGCGATAAGAGAAAATAATCCGGAATTAGTAAAAGCAAAAAGACTTGGAATGAAAATATGCCACCGCTCTGATTTATTGGAAAAAATTGCAGAATCAAGTCAGGAAAAAGGGAAAGTTTTTATCGGATACTCTGGAACACACGGTAAGACGACAACAAGCGGACTTGCGTCTTTTATTCTGGATAAAGCCGGACTTGAACCTTCGTTTGTAGTCGGAGGAATTGTCCCTGAGCTTCATACAAATGCACAGCATAAAAGCGGCAGATATTTTGTTGCAGAGCTGGACGAAAGCGACGGAACTATTGTTAAATATTCTCCTGATATTACGGTTATAAACAATCTGGAAGCTGACCATACTGATTTTTATAAAGATGGGATAAATTCTCTTGTCCAAACTTTTGAAAAATTCCTTTCTCATAAAAAAGAAGGTGCAAAGGTTCTTATCAATAAAGATAATCCGGGTGCTTGTCTGCTTAAGGGTAATTTTATAACCTTTGGTTTAAAAGATGCTGATTATATTGCCAAAAATATTCAATACACAAAATCAGGTACATATTTTGATGTCTATTATAAGGATGACTTTCTTGCGGATATTTTCTTAAAAGTTTCCGGAATGCATAATGTTTACAATGCTCTTGCCGTTGCTGCAAGTTTAGCGGAAGCCGGAGAAAACTTGGATTGTATTAAGGATTTATTTTCTGATTTTACCGGTATGGGAAGAAGATTTCAGAGAGTTGCGGAGTTTAGCGGTATAGAAGTATTTGATGACTATGCGCATCACCCTACTGAAATTAAGGCAACGCTTGAAGCAGCTGCTCAAAAATACGGAAAAGAAAATATAGTGGCAGTATTCCAGCCACATAGATACACAAGGCTCCAGAGCCTGTGGGAAGATTTTAAAGGGGCATTTTCTAACGCTTCAAGAGTAATTGTGACTGATGTCTATTCGGCTTCCGAAGACAAAATAGATGGGGTAAATTCGGAGAAATTTTCTGCAGAGCTGCCGGGGTCTGAATATATGGGCGGAACAATAGAAGAGGTAGCGAAAAAACTTATGCCTACACTTAAAGCCGGAAATATTGTTATAGGGCTTGGCGCAGGAACTATTACAACATTGGGTAAGTATTTAGAAAAAGCTAACGGAGAATTAACTTGCAAGTAGAATTTAAAGAAAATGCTGAGATTAAACAGTATACAACCTTTAAAATCGGAGGAAACGTTAAAGGTTTATACCTTCCTGCAAACCAGCAGGAGTTTGTTTCTCTTTTAAATGAATTAGATAATTATATAGTTCTTGGCAACTGTTCAAATGTCTTATTCTCGTCCAATGGCTATAGCGGAAATGTTATTTTAACCTCTTCAATGAAAAACTTTGAAATAAGAGGCACTCATGTTATAGCATCTGCAGGTGTAAAAGGACCGCTCTTAGCTCAAAAAGCCTGCGAAAATTCTCTTAGCGGATTTGAATTTATGATAGGATTCCCCGGTTCAATCGGCGGAGAAATTTTTATGAATGCAGGATGCCACGGGCAAAATATTTCCGACACATTAACACGCTGCTGTTTATATGACAAAGAAAAAAAAGAAGTTGTTTACAAAGAAAAATCAGAAATGGAGTTCTCTTATAGACACTCTATCCTGCATGACGGAAGATACATTCTGTTAGGCGCTGAGTTTGAACTATCTAAGAAACCTAAAGAAGAAATACAGGCTCTTATGGATAGGAATCTTGCTTTCAGAAAAGAGATTCAACCTTCTCTTGCAATTCCGAATGCCGGAAGTGTATTCAAAAATCCGCCTAACGATTCAGCAGGCAGACTTCTTGATAAAGCGGGGGCAAAAAACTTTGATATGCCGAGAGTTAAAGTCTGGGACAGGCATGCAAACTTTATTATAAATAAAGGCGATGCAACATCCGAAGATGTTTTGGAATTAATGGTAAAAATGTACACGGCTGTAAGAGATATTTATACAATAGAATTAAAGCCGGAAATAATTTATATCGGTGATAAAACCGGAAAAGAGGAAGAATTATGCAATATACTGTACAAAAAGATGATAAAATAGCTGTGCTTTGCGGCGGGATGTCCTCCGAGCGTGAAGTTTCAATGCGGTCCGGCAAGAATTGTTATGAAGCCTTGCTAAGACTCGGATATAAAAATGCGGAACTGGTCGTTGTTGATAAGAATATAGCAGAAACGCTTAAAAACGGAAATTTCGACTGTGCATTCAATGCTCTCCATGGTAAATACGGCGAGGACGGATGTATTCAGGGCGTTCTTGAAATCTTAAGAATACCTTACGCAGGATGCGGAGTTATGGCAAGTTCTATTTGTATGAACAAAGAATACACTAAAAGAATCCTTTCAACAGTTAAAGATTTTCCTCTTATAAAATCCGTTTTTGTAAAAAAGGGTGAAGATGTTAAAAAAGCAGTTGAGGAACTTAAGTATCCTCTTATTACAAAACCTGTTTCTGAAGGCTCAAGCTTTGGTATGACAAAGGTCAATACCCCAGAAGAATTGGTATCCGCATATAATGAAGCATTGAAATTTAATGATGATGTTTTGATAGAAGAGTTTATTGACGGATTTTTTGTAACGGTTGGTGTTTTAGAAAAAGATGGCAAAGCTTTTGCAACAGAGATTCTGGAAATCAGACCAAAAACAGAATGGTATGATTTTGAAGCAAAATATACAAAAGGGATGTCAGAGTTCATAGTTCCGTCAACAGGGTTGTCCAAAGAAAGCACGGCTCTCGTAAAAAAACTGGCGGTAAAAGCTCATGAAACAACCGGATGTTCAGGAGTTTCAAGAGTCGATTTTATGATTAAAGACGACAAACCATATTTTCTTGAAGTAAATACAAGCCCGGGAATGACTGATACAAGTGATTTGCCGGCGCAGGCAGCAGTTTGCGGGATTGATTATGATAATTTAGTTTTAATGATACTGAAAAGTGCAGGACTTGATAAATAATGTCTGATGAAGAATTAAAACCCAGATATCACCAGCAAAGACGCTTAAAGCAAGCAAAATTGCAGCGTCAAATAAGACGTTCGCAAAAACGTTTGGTTCGACTTCGGATTATGCTGCGGCTTATTATATTAATAATCCTTATAAGTATTATCTTTTTAATCCTTAAAATGCCGCAGTGGAGACTCCCCGCAAACACATTTGACAGTCTCGACAGCCCTGCGCTGGAAATTGTCAATAACAGAATCGTACCTTCACAAAAAATTCTTTCAGCACTGAGAAGAAATCAAGTTCCAAGCCAGCCGATTTTTCTTGTAAAAACTGACCATCTCAAAAAGAGTATCACTCAGCTTGAGCCGGTTCAAAATGTTTATATAAGAAGATTTTGGTTCCCTGCAAGATTACAGATAATAGTTGTCGAAAGAAATCCTATAGTAACAATTACCCCGGACGTTAATGTCCCTCCTATAGCATTTTTCTCCGCTGACGGGAAATTAATCGGAAGAGAGTATATGCCTCTTGCGCCGGACTATAAAACTGTGCTTGTCGTTACATACGGAACCGGAGATGACTATAGAAATTGGGACTCAAAAAAAGTTACTACTTTTAGAAAAATCTCTAATCTTGTTGAAACAGAAACGGGCGAAAAAGTTGAATATATAGATTACAGAAACCCAAAAGATGTTTATATAAAAATACCTTCTGCTAATATAAGATTAGGAAGTATTAATGCCGGTGTTTTTGATAAAATTCAAAGACTTCCGTCTCTTTTACCTCAGCTCAAAATGCTTAATAAAAAAGTTAAGTATATTGATTTAAGGTGGGAAACAAGTTATATTAAGCTGGATGAATAATGAGCGACAGTGTTTATATTCATATACCGTTTTGCAAATCCAAATGTAAATATTGTTCGTTCGTATCTTTTACCAACGGAGATAAGATTTCAGATTATATAAACTCTCTTTTGGAAGAAATCCATTATTGTTATAAAGACGAACCTCTCAAAACTATTTATTTTGGAGGAGGGACTCCTTCTTTAGTATGTACAGAATCTTTAAAAAAAATTATTAACAAATTCAAGTTTAAAGAGGATTGCGAAATCACTCTGGAAATAAATCCTGATGATGCTGAACCGGATTATTTATCAGGTTTGAAAGATATTGGGATTAATCGGCTGAGTATAGGTGCACAGAGTTTTAATGACAAGATTTTAAAACTTATCGGGCGCAGACATAATTCCGAAGATACTGTTAAAGCTGTAAAGATGGCAAAAAAATCAGGATTCAATAATATCAGCCTTGATTTGATATACGGACTTCCGGAACAAAAAATGGATGATATAAAATTTGATATAGAAAATATTTTAAACCTTGATATTCAACATATTTCAACCTATGGTTTAAAAATAGAAGAGGAATCATTCTGGGGGCACCATAAACCGTCTAATCTTCCGGATAACGATATTCAGGCAGATATGTATGAGGAAGTAAATAATATATTAGAAAAAAATGGATTTAACCGGTATGAAATAAGTAACTTTTCTAAAAAAGGGTATGAGTCCGGACATAATTTAAACTACTGGAATAATGAAGAATACTACGGGTTTGGAGTTGCCGCTCACGGATATATTGATGGAGTTAGGTATTCAAATTATTTAACATTGGATAAATATTTGAATAATAAATCCAAACGGGAGCAAGAACACAGGCTATCGAAACAAGAAAAAATTGAAGAAGAAATTTTTCTCGGATTCAGAAAAGAAGAGGGAGTAAATGTTGGTGAAATTTACTCCAAATACGGCTTTGATTTTGAAAAAGAATTTACTCCGGTTTTAGAAAAATACAAAGACTTTATAATAAAAACTCCTCTCGGATACAAATTGAATCTTCAAGGAGTTTTATTGAGTAATAATATTTTATCTGAATTCTTAATGTAAGAATCTTAACCAGATATAAACAGAGCTCATTACAAGAGCAATGAATGTGGTCAGAACCCCGTATTTCAAGTAGTACATAAACTTGATAGGATGTCCGTCACGTGCTGCAGTTTCTGATACAATAACGTTAGCTGCTGCACCGATAATAGTCATGTTACCGCCGAGGCATGCGCCTAATGATAAACACCACCAGAGCGGGTGAGTATAAGATGCGCCCATAAGTTTTTGAATCTCAACCAGCATTGGAGCCATTGTTGCAGTGTACGGAATATTATCAATTACACCTGACAGGATACCTGATGCCCACAAGATAATCATTGATGTGGCTTCTTGAGAACCGTTAGTTACATTCAATAACCATTCAGACATAAGTTTAATACCGCCTGCATAGTCAAGCCCGCCGATTATAATAAATAAACCAATGAAGAAGAAGATTGTATTCCATTCAACTTCCGCAAGGATTTTGGTCGGTTTTTCAAATAACAATAAGAATGCTGCACCAGCCATAGCCGTAACACTTGTTTGAATATGTGTTACATCATGGAGTACAAACCCCGCAATAACAAAGATTAAGACAACAGCAGATCTTATCATCAACCATTTGTCTGTAATTGTTTTAGAATTATCAATTTCTGAAACCTTTGCCATTTTTTCAGCTGTTGAGACCAGCTGTTTTCTGAAAATAAAAGTTAAAACTAATACATTAACAATTAATATAGCTGCGACAATACCGGTAAGTTCTTTTACAAATGCCATAAAAGATAGTCCTGCTGCAGAACCTATAATAATGTTTGGCGGATCGCCGATTAGTGTAGCAGTGCCGCCCGTATTAGATGCAATAATTTCTGCAATCAGGAACGGAACCGGATTAATATCAAGTTCTCTCGCAATTACAAACGTAACAGGCATGATTAAGATAACTGTCGTAACGTTATCCAAAAATGCTGAAACAACAGCGGTAAATATTGCTAAAGAAAACATAATCAATTTTGGTTTGCCTTTTGTCATCTTGAGCATTTCGTTTGCCATCCAGTTGAACATACCGCTTTTGGTAGCAATACTAACAATAATCATCATTGATACAAGTAAGAAAATTACATTAAAATCAATAAAGTTAATAAAATAACCCGGATTCAAAGCTCCGTTTGCCATCTGCTCCTGCCCGAGCAAACCTAAAAATAAAGTTACAACCGCACCAAGAAGAGCTATTGTAACTTTAGGAATTTTTTCTGTAGCAATGAAAATGTACGCTACAATAAGAATAGCTGCCGATACAGCAATCGCATTTGCATGTACCAGACTCATGAAACTTTCCATTTTTTCTCCTTCCATTAAATATTTATAGTTTAAATATTAACCATATAAATAAATATTATTACAAAAAAAATAAAATAGCATACTAACAGAGGATTTTTTACAAATAATATTGCCCTTATAAGGATATTTGTGATAAAATTTATACTATACACTTTGGAGTGGATAGTTGATTAGTCTGTCAGATTTATATAAAAAGTTAATAATATTTATCATGGCATTATTGGTATTTTCGGTGCCTTCTTTTGCCTTTGCAGATGATGATATGACAGACAAAGAAATTATGGAAGAAGCTGAATCAGCTGAAGTTCATGACTTTGAAACCAACACTGCATATATTAACGATATTGAAATTCTGGGCGCTAATATTATTAAACCTGAATTCATTATTTCAAAAATGTCACTTCAAAAAGGTGATTTGTACGATAAAGATGCAATGCAGCAAGATTTAAAGACTATCTACAGACTGGGATATTTCACCGAAAGAATGAAAGCTATTCCTGTCAAGAATTCAAACGGAACAATCTCTTTAAAGATTATTGTAGAAGAAAATATCCCAATAACAGACTTTACTATTGAAGGAAACACTGTTGTGTCTTCAGAAGAGATTATGCAGTATCTTCTTCCGCTCAAAGGCAAACCCCAAAATATTTCAGCAATAAATTCAGCAATGGAAAAGATTAATGAATGCTACTATACTAAAGGATATATTCTATCTAAAATCGATTCCATTTATGATGATCCTGACGGTACTATCAACTTAAATATCATGGAAGGTAAAATTAATAAAATTCTTATTACCGGAAATGAAAAAACAAAAGAATATGTTATAGAACGTAACATTATGACCGAACCCGGAAGCGTTTACAACGAAAACCTTGTAAAACAGGATTTAGTCAGGCTTTATTCTACTCAAGCTTTCAAGGATGTAAACAGAACTATAGAAGTATCACAAGATGATCCTGATAAGTTTGATGTTACAATAGAACTTAAAGAACAAAGAACAGCATCTGTTTCAGTCGGCGGCGGTTTGGATTCCGCGACAGGTGCATTTGGTTCTTTGGGGATTTCGGATAACAACTTCCGCGGGATGAACCAGAGAGTATCTCTTACAGGTTTGGTCGGCTCAGGTATTTTGATGAGCGATTCTTCTATCAAAAACCACATGAATTATCAGGCTGAATTAAGCTTTTTTGAACCGCACTTTTTGAACGCTAATAACTCTTTAATGAGTAAAATCTATTTTAGAGATTTAGGCAGCTATCAGATTCCTCTTGCGATAGAAAGAAGAGTCGGGATAGAAAGTACTGTTGCTCACAGGCTTAAATTCAATCCAAGAATGTCAACAACTTTCACCGGCGGGGTTGAATATATTCATTTATCAGAAGGAGATAGAAATTCTATTGAAAGACTTTACCAGAACCATGGGTTAGATTTTGCCGGACGTGACAAACAATTGGAAGGCGGATTATTCTTGAGATTAGCACCTGGATTTGCTTATGATTCAAGAGACTCAATAACAAATCCGCGGCATGGTGCATTGGCTTCTGTAAGATTTGAAGAAGCATTCGGACTTGACGGATTTGGTAAAACAAACGGACGTTTGATTGGTATGGCAAAGAAATTCATACCTATTGCGAAAAAATCTTCTTTAACCTTTACAGCCAGAGGCGGTGTTAAAGTCCATGGCGATAATATGCCTGAAATCATGGCATTCCGTTTAGGCGGACCTTATACAATCAGAGGTTATAAAGTTAACGGTGTAGGTACGGGTACCTCCTTTATCATGGGTTCTGCAGAACTTGCAACACCAATCCCTTTTGTTGACAGACTTAAAATTAATTTCTTGCAAAACTTGAGAATGACATTTTGGGTTGATGCAGGTCGTGTATTTGACCCTACAATATCGAGTGTTTTGTATGACAGACCTATCCAAGCAATTACTGCCGGTGTCGGCTTAAAGATAAATATTCCGGGAGTTGGACCTTTATCTGTTGATTATGGTTTCCCTCTCACAAACCCGGGTCCGAATGGCTCGCCTAACGGATACTTTACATTTGGTGTCGGTGACATGATGTACTAAAATATAACTATAGGAGGTTTATTATTATGAAAAAAATGAAAATCGGTCTTGTTTTATTAGCTTTGGTTGCAATGACCGGCATTGCTAATGCAGGCGGTATCGGGTACATTGATTATGTCAAAGTAATTGATAACTTTGATTATGCGAAAAAGGCAACTAAAGAAGTTGATGCAAAAGGTCTCGAAATGCAGCAATTCCTTGTTGACAAGGAAAAAGAATACAAATCCCTTGATACACCTTTGAAGAAAAAATCTTTTGAAGATAAAGTAGCTCAAGAATTTAAAGCAAAAGAATCTGCTTATATTGCTTTAAAAACAAAAAGAGAACAAGAAGTTTATACAAAAATCAGGGATGCAGCAAAAGCTGTTATGGTTGAACAAAAACTCGACGCAATTATGGATGTAAGAGGCGTTTTTGTAGGCGGTCTTGATATTACAGACCAAGTTATAACAAAATTGAAAGGTGCTAAATAGTTATGAGAATAGTTGACCTTATCGACAAAAAGAAACGCGGATTATCGCACACTAAAGACGAGATTGACTTCATTATTGAATCAATGATGAGCGGCTCGGCTCCTGACTATCAGATTTCTGCTTGGCTCATGGCTGTTTATTTTAAAGGTCTGACCGAAGAAGAGACGGCATACTTAACAGAAGCTATGGTTGATTCAGGAGAAGTAATTGATTTTGGAGCATTAGCCGATTCTATTGTTGATAAGCATTCCACCGGCGGTGTCGGCGATAAGGTCACTATTACTCTTATACCTCTGTTAGCAGCAGCTGGTGTTCCTGTAGCTAAACTTTCCGGCAAAGGCTTGGGACATACCGGCGGCACTATTGATAAGCTGGAATCTATTCCAAACTTTAATACGAAACTTACTATTAAGCAGCTTATTGAGCAGGTCAAAAAAATTAATGTCGCTATAGCTTCACAAACACAAAACCTTACACCTGCGGATGGTAAATTGTATGCTCTAAGAGATGTAACGGCAACAGTAGACAGTATGCCTTTAATAGCATCTTCCGTAGTGTCGAAAAAAGTCGCATCCGGAGCCAATAATATCATTCTGGATGTAAAATACGGCTCAGGAGCTTTTATGAAAACTCCTGAGGATGCTGTTGAACTCTCAAGATTAATGGTTAATATAGGCAAAATCCTTAAGAAAAATATTACAGCCGTTATAACTTCAATGGAAGAACCGTTAGGAAGAGCTGTCGGAAATTCCCTTGAAATAATTGAGTCAATTGAATTTTTAAAAGGACATATTGAAAACAGTGACGTTGCAGACTTAACCTATTCATTTGCGGCAATTGCGCTTATGAAGGCGGGAATGTACGAAACTAAATCCGAAGCAAAAGAATTTTTGAAAGAACTTGTTCATAGCGGGAAAGCATTAGAAAAATTCAGAGAATTAATTCAGGCTCAAGGCGGAAATCCTGAAATTATTGATAATTATGATTTATTCGCACTGCCTGCATATAAAGTTGAATGCGAATCCAAAAAAAGCGGTTATATACAGACTATAGATGCGTATAAAATAGCTTATGCGTGCAAAATTCTTGGTGCCGGGAGAGATAAAAAGACCGATCCTATAGATTACAGCGTTGGAATTTATTTGAATAAGAAAAGCGGAGAAGCCGTTACTAAGGGAGATACTTTGTATACCATTTATTCAAATGATCCTGATAAAACAAAACTTGCACAGCAGTACTGTGATGAGGCATTTTCTATAAGCTTTGAAAAAACCGCCCACTCAAACTTAATTTATAAAATAATTAAACCTAAAGAGGATGACGATGTTTAATAAAAAAATGCAATATGTTATAAAAACTGTACCAACAGATGACAGACAAGCTCTTGAGGATCTTTTAAATGAGATGTCTGAGCAGGGTTGGGATTTATACACAATGCATGAAATAGAATCTGATTCTTCTATTGATTTTAATTGTATTTTTATGAGAGAAAAGCAGGAAGAGCAGGGGACTGACCTTGACGATATTGTCAATGTTACAAGTTTTAAATACAGAATGGAGAAGATGCTTGCCACTCCTACAAATCCGTATGATTTATGTAAAGAAATTCAATTAAAAATTTCTAACCAGAAAGACAGAATTAAAAGGATTAAATCTCAGCTTGAGAGCGATAATTTGTCAGGAGAAGATAAAAAACGCTTAAACAACCAGATGTCAGATGAATTAAAGCAATTGGATTCTTTAAAACAGGCTCTTGTTAACGAGATTTCTCCGGACACAATGTATGCCGGAATTAAAGAAGAAAAGTTTGTTGTTAATTTATCGGAAGAAATTCTTGAAGTAGTTTCTATGGAATATTCAGACAACCTTCTTGCAGAAACAGTAAAAATCAGACAGGAACTTACGGATGAACTCGGGTATGTTATTCCGCATATCCATTTTCATAACAGCGATGATTTAAGCCAGAATGAATTTTCTATAAAAATTCATGATATTGAAGTCTTTAGAACTGTTGTTTTCCCCGGTTATGTGGCATATTTTAAAGATGATATTAAAGGATACAAACCGGAAAACGGAGATTATGTTTTAGAAGATGAAATAACCGGCAAAAAAATTATCTGGATTAAGGAAGATAAGGTTAAAGATTTTTGGGCACACGGAATAAGTGCCGTAGAATTTATCGGACGCGCTGTTAAATATATTGCAGTAAGAGAAGTCTCTGATATTATGGATTATAATGACATTAACAAGTATGTTGAAATTGTTCTTGAGAAAAATTCATTCCTTGTTGATAATATTATCCCTGATTTTATTACAGCATCTGACTTAAAATATTTGTTAACCTGTCTTATAAGAGAAAGAGTTTCGGTTAAAAATATTGTTTATTTGTTTGAAAAAATTAATGATTATGCAAATGAGCCTACAAAAGAGGATTTGCTTGATAAAGTAAGGTTGGCTTTTTCAAAACAAATAATCAAGGATTTAGCTGTAAACGGAGAGTTAAAAGTTATTGAACTGACAGATGAAACTGAAGAAAAAGTTTCCGGTTTCTTTACGGAAGAAGAGGAAGAATCAATAATAAGAATTGATGCAAAAGACGTACAAGCTATAGCGGATAGTGTAAATAAACTCGCAAAATCGAAAAAACTCGAAAAACCTATTCTTGCCGTTCCAATGGATATCAGACACATGCTATTCGTAATCCTATCGGAATTTGTACCAAATATTACGGTTCTTGCGCTTGAAGAGCTGGTTTGTGATTACAATATTAAAATTATCGGGAAAGTATAATATTTTATCTTTGGTAAAATATTTTTCCGTCTTTATCTATACTGTTTTTCAAGCCTTCATGTGTCAAGGTGTTGTAATTTGTGACATCAAACCTATACGGAGTCGGTAAATCGTCCAACTCAAAAGCAATGCTTGATAGTGAATCCTTATCAGCCCATATTGCAAAATCAATATCAGACCCTGTTTTATACGTTCCCTTTGCACGGGAACCATATATAACAACTTTTTCAATTTCCGATTTTGATTTAAAATATTCCAGTAATTCATTCATTGTTCTTTCAGGAAGTCCAAAGTTATTATCCATTAATATCTCCTAACCATGAATGGAATCTTGAAAGTTCTTCAAAATAAACCGTCCCTATTTTTTCAATAATTAGTCCGACTTTTTCTTCATTATATTCGTGAGTGCTGGCATTTCTATCCTTTGCCATATCAATCCATATTTGTGCTGTTGGTAATATATTTGCATTAAAAGAAGCTTTTATAACATCCCTGGGAGTATGTTCTTCTATATCTTTTGATTCAAGATAATCTTTTAAACATTTCCAGCCTAGTTCAAAGATTATTTCAAAACTTTGAATTAAGGCTAGTTGCAGAATCTTATTTTCTTTATCATTGCAATAAGCAGTTCTAGTCTGTTCATAAAGATTATATGCTTTATTAAAATTTTCTATTCGTTCTGTTAATCTGGACATTATAGTTTACCATTCTTCCTAACAATAATAACATACTTTAAGTATAAATCAAAATAATATATGACCATCAGTCATTGACTCTAGGTCATATATTTGCTATACTAATTTTGATTAGGAGTATTTTATGAATAAAAGACAAAAATCAGCGGTTGCAACCAAACGAAAGCTTATATCAGCGGGCTTGGAACTTATTAAAGAAAAAGGCTTTGATTCAATAAACGTTGAAGATATCACAAAAAAAGCCGGCGTCGCAAAGGGTAGCTTCTATACTTATTTTAAACGTAAAGAAGATATTGTACTTGAAATAAGCAGAACACCGTTTGGAGAAATTGCTGATGAATTGGAACAAATGAATAATGCAGAGTTGTTTGAAAGGTTGCGGCATTATTTTCATCGTTTTATGGAGCAGGTTGAATTTTGCGGAATTAAAATCTGCCGTGAATGGATAAGAAATGTAATTGACCCGAATAATGTACCGGAAACAATGGACAGCAAAAAATGGTTCTATGATTACGAAATGCTTAAAAATATCCTGAAAAACTCAACGGAACTAAAAGAAGACACTCCTGTTAAATTATTAACCCATGTTATAATCAGCGAACTTTACGGGATGATGCTCTGTTGGTGTATGTCAGACGGAAAATTTGAACCGTTAGATTGGACAGACAGATTTTGTGATGTTCAACTCAAAGCGATATTTGAGCCTTATTTAAAATAGGGGAAAAGGTGTTTAAATAAACTTTCCAAATAAATTTACAGGAGGCAATTATGAAATACAGGAAACTAAGAGATATAGAAGTATCTGCCATTGGAATCGGCTGTATGGGCTTTTCACACGGTTACGGTGCAATTCCTGCGGAAGAAGAATCCATAAGACTTATGCATAAAGCCTATGATTTAGGCTGTACTTTATTTGATACAGCAGAAGCTTACGGACCTTTCACTAATGAAACTCTTGTCGGGAAAGCCGTCAAACCCTTCAGGGATAAGATTATACTTACAACAAAATTTGTTCCAGTATTCCAGCCCGGACAGGAAATACCCGAAGGCAAATTAAGCAAAAAAGGTGTTACAAATGCTTTGAATGATTCTCTAAAAAGACTCGGTACAGATTATATTGATATTTATTACGAACACAGAGTCCCTCTAGACAGTAATGTGGAAGAGGTAGCTGAATGGATGGGCGAATTTATAAAAGAAGGAAAAATACGAGCCTGGGGACAATCACAGTCCACGCCGGAACAGATTAAAAAAGCCCACTCAGTAACTCCGCTTTCTGCAATTCAGAGTGAATACTCAATGATGGAAAGGATGTTTGAGAAAGATGTTATACCTCTGTGTAAGGAATTAAATATCGGATTTGTTGCATTTTCTCCTATGGCAAGCGGTTTTTTATCTGGTAAATATAATAAAGATACTCAATACAAAGGAGATGATGTAAGACGTGTAATTACAAGGTTTGCACCGGAAAATGTTGAGAAGAATCAGCCTTTACTTGATTTGCTAAATGAGGTTGCAGACAAAAAGGGTATAACTCCGGCGCAAATTTCTTTAGCATGGATGCTCAAAAAATATTCTCATGTTGTACCGATTCCGGGAATGCGAAAGGATGAAAGAGTTATTGAAAACCTTGGCGCAGCTGATTTAGAATTAACGGATGAAGAGTTTAGAGATATTGAAAAAGAGTTAGATAAAATAACAATTTACGGCAATCGAACAGATGAAGATATACATAAATTAGGCACTGTCAAGGCTATAGATTATAAAGGTAATATCTTGACTGAGAGTAGCTCTAAAGGTTTAAAATAAAAATTGAGATATATGTCAAGAGGTCAGTAATCATGAAAAAAGGGTTATTTATAGTATTTACAGGATTGGTGTTGATGTGTATACTTGCAGTATCAGTTGGAGTTAGCACAAAAGCGGAGGGAACTTCTATGACAGAAAAGAAAGTACTTGTAGCATACTTTAGCGCCACAGGAGTAACAAAAAAAGTTGCTGAAAGATTAGCAAAAGTAACTAAAGCCGAATTGTTTGAAATTAAGCCGGCAAAACCTTATACAGATGCTGATTTAGACTGGATGAACGAACAGAGCAGAAGTTCTGTTGAGATGAAAGATAAATCTTGCCGTCCTGAAATGGCTTCCAAATTGAAAGATATCAGTAAATATGAAGTCGTTTTTGTAGGCTTCCCTGTCTGGTGGTATAGAGAACCGTCTATAATTGATACGTTTATTGAAGCTTATGACTTTTCAGGGAAAACTATTGTTCCGTTTGCAACTTCAGGCGGAAGTCCGATAGGGGATTCCTGGGAAAATATTCAGGAACTTGCACCTAATGCCAAAGTGTTTAGAGGTAAATGTTTCCCAGCAAATGCTGCAGAAGATTCTCTCAAAACATGGGCAGCAGAACACCTATAATATTTGATATGTTATAAAGGAGAGATTTATGCAATTTGATTTTACTTTCCAAAACTATACCAAAATATATTTTGGTAAAACCGCTCTTAGTAACTTAAAAGATGAGCTGAAAAAGTATGGAAATACAATAATGCTTGCTTACGGCAAAGGTTCAATAAAAAAGATCGGGCTTTATGATGAGCTTATCAAAATATTTAAAGAAGCCGGCAAGAATGTTGTTGAGTTTTCCGGAATCATGCCAAACCCTACTGCAGCTAAAGTAAGAGAAGGTATAAATCTTGTAAGAGAAAACAATGTTGATTTTATTCTGGCTGTTGGCGGCGGTTCTACTATTGACTGCGTTAAGGCTGTTTCTATGGGTTCAGCAAACGATGTGGATTTCTGGGAACATTTTTATATGAACTATAACATACCTGAAAAGAAAATCCCGTTTGGAACACTTCTTACAATGGTCGGGACAGGTTCCGAGATGAACGGCGGTTCTGTTGTTACAAATGAGGATGTAAAAATTAAAACAGGAGTCGTTTATCCGAATATGATGCCGGATTTTTCAATTCTTAATCCTGAATATACTTATTCATTATCAAAATTTCAGATGGTAAGCGGAATCTGCGATATGATGAGCCATATTATGGAACAGTATTTTTCAGTTTCTGATGAAGATAATGTTTCGGATGACCTCTCGGAAGCTTTGATGAAAAATATTATCAGAAATGCTTACATCTGCGTTGAAAATCCGCAGGATTATAATGCCAGAAGCAATATAATGTGGGATGCTACACTTGCTCTTAATACTCTTATTGCCTGTTCTAAAAAAGGCGATTGGGAGGTTCACAACATTGAACACCAGATAAGCGCATTTTATGATGTAACTCACGGAATGGGGCTTGCTGCAATTTCACCAAGCTATTACAGATTTATTATGGATTACGGTTTATCTAAATTCAAGAAATTTGCAATCAATGTTTTTAATGTTAATCCGGAAGGTAAAACCGATAAAGAAATTGGTTTGGAAGGAATTGATAAGCTTGAAGAATTCTTCAAAAATATCGGTGCCACAACTAAACTAAGCGAACTCGGTGTTACAAACCCTGAGGAGCTTGATAAAATAGCGGAAACCTGCTATGTATCCCAGGGAGCATATAAAGTTTTGACCGCCGATGATATTAAAGTAATTCTAAGAAATTCTCTGTAAGGTTAAAAAATATAATAAGAAGCGGGGCGGCGATTTTATCGCCGCCCCGCTTTTAACTTTTATTCCGAAAAGTCTTAGCAGCATCCTGCTTTAACTTTTCCGGCTTCAACTACAGCTTGAGCTGCTGCAAGTTTTGCCTGAGGAATTCTGAACGGTGAGCATGATACATAGTCAAGACCGATTCTGTAAGAGAACTTAACTGAATCAGGGTCGCCGCCGTGTTCGCCGCAAACACCGCCGATAAGTGAAGGATTTACTCCCTTACCTTTTTCCATAGCCATTTCCATTAACTTACCGACACCTTTTGTGTCAAGAGTTTCGAATGGGTTAGCCGGAAGGATTTTTTGTTCAACATAACGTTTGAGGAATTTGCCTTCAGCATCATCTCTTGAGTAACCAAATGTCATCTGAGTCAAGTCATTTGTACCGAATGAGAAGAATTCAGCGTATTCAGCAACTTCATCAGCTGTCAATGCAGCACGAGGAATTTCTATCATAGTACCGAATTTGTATTCAACTCTGATACCTTTTTCTGTCATAACATCTTCGGCAACTCTTTCAAGAATTTCTTTTGCTACTTTAAGCTCATTCACGTGCCCGATAAGAGGGATCATAACGTAAGGGATTACGTCAACACCTTCTTTTTTAGCATCACAAGCAGCTTCGAAAATTGCTCTTACCTGCATTTCATTAATTTCAGGATAAGTTAAGCCTAATCTGCAGCCTCTTAAGCCCATCATAGGGTTAGATTCAGAAAGACCTTCCACAACATGGAGAAGTTCTTCTTTTTCTTTAGAATCTTTGCCTAAAGCCTTGAGTGTTGCAACTTCAGCGATTAAATCTTCCTTAGAAGGTAAGAATTCGTGAAGAGGCGGGTCAAGAAGTCTGACTGTCATAGGTTTTCCTGAACCGAGAGCCTTGAACATTGCATAGAAATCTGAATACTGCATAGGTAATAAGTGATCAAGAGCTTCTTTTCTTGCTTCCGGAGTACCTGCAATAATCATTTTCTGTACCCAAGGTAATCTGTCAGGATCCATAAACATGTGTTCTGTTCTGCAAAGACCAACACCTTCAGCACCGAATCTTAATGCATTAGCAATATCTTTTGGTGTATCCGCGTTAGCCTCAACCTTCATAGTTTTGATTTCATCAACCCACTGGAAGAATGTTGTAAAGTTATCATCAATTTGAGCATCAGCCAATTTAACAGCTCCTGCCATAACAATACCTTTACCGCCGTCAAGTGAGATAATATCATCTTTATGGTAAACAGAACCGTCAGCACCTGTTAATGTTTCATTTTCAAGGTCAATTCTCATATCTTCGCAGCCTGCAACACATGGTTTACCCATACCTTTTGCAACAACTGCTGCATGAGAAGTAGCACCGCCTCTAAGTGTTAAAACACCTTGAGCAACTGCCATACCATGAATATCATCCGGACAGGTTTCAATTCTTACAAGGATAACTTTTTCTCCGGCTTCACCTCTTCTTGCGGCTTCTTCTGTATCAAATACAATCTTACCTACAGCAGCACCAGGAGAAGCATTTACACCATGTGCAATTTTCTTAGCTTCTTCTAACGCTTTTGAATCAAAGCAAGGTAAAAGTATCTGGTTAACTGAATAAGGGTCTACAAGTTGAATAGCACGTTCTTTAGTAATAATACCTTCTTTGTACATTTCAACTGCGATTCTTACTGCAGCTGTAGCGGTTCTCTTACCGTTACGTGTTTGGAGGATGTATAATTTACCTCTTTCAATAGTAAATTCCATATCCTGAACATCTTTGTAACCTAATTCAAGTTTCTTAGCAATATCAACATATTGTCTATAGAGGTCAGGCATTTCGTGTTCAAGTTCTGCAATAGGTTTTGGAGTTCTGATACCTGCAACAACGTCTTCACCTTGAGCGTTTGTAAGGTATTCACCATAGAACTTGTTTTCGCCTGTAGCAGGGTTACGGGTGAATGAAACACCGGTTGCACAATCGTCACCCATATTACCGAATACCATTGTTTGAACGTTAACGGCAGTACCGTAATTGTGGTCGATTTTGTTCATATTTCTGTAAGCTACTGCACGAGGGATATTCCATGAACGGAATACTGCTTCAATAGCTTCTTGAAGCTGAATATAAGGGTCTTGAGGGAATTCTTTTCCTGTAACTTCTTTAATAACATTTTTGTAAACAGGAATAAGAGATTTCCAGCCTTCTGCTGATACTTCTGTATCAGACTTAACGCCTTCTCTTTCTTTAACTTTTTCAACTTCGGATTCAAAGTATTTTTGTCTGTCCATTTCCCATGCAACAGAACCGAACATTGTTAAAAATCTTCTGTAAGAATCATAGCAGAATCTAGGGTTGTTAGTTAATCTAATCATAGCTTCTACTGTTTCATCATTCATACCGAGGTTAAGGATTGTTTCCATCATACCCGGCATAGAGATTCTTGCACCTGAACGAACTGATACAAGAAGCGGGTTAGAAGAATCCCCGAATTTTTTACCGGTTTGTTCTTCAACATCTTTTAATGCCAGCTTAACTTCATCCATCAAACCTGCAGGCATTTTGTTGCCGTGGTTAATGTAGTCCATACAAGTTTCGGTTGTGATAGTCAGCCCCGGAGGTACCGGTAACCCCAAATTTGTCATTTCTGCAAGGTTTGCACCTTTGCCACCCAAAAGATTACGCATATCTGCGTTACCTTCTCTAAAGAGCCATACGCGTTTTTCAGCCATTAGTTTCTCCTTCTTTTTGTAAGTACGCTCTATAATATAAGTTCCTAGCATGCAGCATTCTACCACAAAAACATTTTTTCATGTACAATATTTACATGCCTTTAATAGAAGTTAAAAATGCTGTAAAAACTTATAAATCGGAGGACGAAAGCTTTAATGCTCTTAACGGAGTCTCTTTTTCGGTTGAAAAGGGTGAATTTGTCGCAATTATGGGCACTTCCGGCTCCGGAAAATCCACCTGCATGAATATGCTCGGAACTCTTGACCGTCCGACAAGCGGAGAATATTATCTTGACGGAGTGGATGTATTTTCACTTGACCAGCATGAATTATCCAAAATCAGAAACCTCAAGATAGGATTCGTTTTTCAGGGATTTAACCTGATATCAAGAACTTCCGCTTTAGAAAACGTTGAGCTTCCTATGATTTATAAAGGGATTCCGGAAGAAGAAAGATATAGAAGAGCTAAAGAAGCTCTTGAAATAGTCGGACTGAAAAACCGTGAAACACATATGCCAAACCAAATGTCAGGCGGTCAGCAGCAAAGGGTTGCTATTGCCCGTGCGCTTGTAAATGATGCTCCGCTCATTCTGGCGGATGAGCCGACAGGTAATCTGGATACCAAAACCAGTATTGAGGTTATGGAGTTTTTTGTTAAACTGAATCAAGGTTTTAACGGCAAAGAGGGTAAAACAATAGTGCTTGTAACCCACGAACCGGATATTGCGGCATACTGTTCAAGAGTAATCAAATTTAAAGACGGAAATATTGTTTCTGACCTTCCGAAAGAAGAGTGGATGAAAATCAGAAACAGAGAAACGTAATTTAGGGAATCGCGGGGAGTAAATAAAGCGTTATAAAATATTATCAAGTTGAACAAATTGTTCAACTCAACCTACAATAAAAAAGAATCCGGCTTTGCCGAATTCTTTTTTAATCTTTTTCTTTACTTCTTATGCAACCGTCCATTTTGTATGCAATGAATGACCGAGTCCATTGGTATAGGTTGAGCCTCCGCCGTCAGCTAAAGTCGTACCAAGTCCGACTCCCTGTGTTCCGGTTGAAATTTGGGTATTTCCATCTTCTCCAGCTACAGTTCCTACCGTAGGAGTATAAATCTGCCAGGGTGCTTCAACTTCGGTTATACGAGGAGTTGTTGTTGTCAAACCGCCGAGGCGACCTAGCCCGTTGCTCTGCCCGTATCCATAATTATAATTTTGCTCTAGACTTTGTACTGGTGGTAGACCCATAGTTTTGTCCTTTTTACTCTATACATATATAAAGTATTTAACTTATAAAAAATTGCTAGTTTGTTAAAATTCGTTACAAAAGTTTAAAAATATGTTAATATAGTCTTATGAAAACGGTAGGCATAGTATCTCTGGCTGGTGCCATTAATGATGATAGAGATAAAATCGAATCAGCTAAAAAATATTTTGAAAGTAAAGGGCTTAATGTTAAGCTTTCAAAAAATATTTATGACTCAAACCGGTATCTTGCTGGAGATGATGAAGTTAAAATATCAGAGCTTGAGCATTTTTTTGCCGACCCTGAGATTGACATTATAATTAATGCCCGCGGCGGATATGGCTCAATTCGGCTTATTAACAGGATAGATTACGAGATAATTAAGAATAACCCGAAACCATTCATCGGTTTTTCTGATATTACGGCATTACTGCTTATGATATACAAACGAACCGGTATAGTGACTTATCACGGACCGATGGTGATAAGTGATTTTGCGGACATTGCACCGTTTACGGAAGAATTTTTTAATAAAGCAATCAACAATGAAAAGCTGGAGTTTGCCGGAACAACTATTTATCAGAGGGGAAGAGCCGAAGGTATTATCTGGGGCGGAAACCTTGCAACAGTGGTTTCTCTTTGCGGGCAAGATTTTTTGCCGAATGAGGATTTTATATTCTTTACGGAAGATTTAAATGAGCCTGTTTACAAAATAGACAGAATGTTCCAACAGCTTATAAATATTCATAAATTCAGGGATAAATGTAAAGGAATCGTTCTGGGAGATTTTTTGGATGTTGATAATACTGAATGGCTTGAAGGCTTCTTTAAAGACCTCGCTTCAAATACAAATATCCCTGTTATAGGCGGATTTAAGATTACACACGGACAGGAAAAAATAACAATTCCTGTCGGGAAAAATTGTGTATTACATGATAACAAACTTGTAATCGGCTAGTTTCTGTGTTACAATTACCTCTGCCGTACTCCCCGGGGACGTGGCGAATCTCTTGACTCGAACGCTTATGCGAGGGGCAGAGCCTGCTGTGAGGGGTACAGATAAATAGCCTATGTTTATAAGGTTGTTGATAACTTAGATTATGATGGCGTAAGATACCGAACCGTGTCAGGATGGAAACATAGCAGCACTAAGGTAACCCTTGCGGGTGTTGTACTTCTAAGAAGTAGATTTTATAGGCAGAATCTCTTTAACTGTATTTCGATAGGCAGTGGTACGGCTTTTTTATTTTTCTGCATTATTGCCATTTGCTTGTTAGTGAATGGTCATTACCCAATTCACTGCGCCGGGACAGGAACCGCCAAGAGTATATATTTGTCATTCCGGGCTCCGACCCGGAATCTATTAATGTTTATTTATCAAACGGATAGACCCTATAACGCCAAATTGGTAAGATCCCGAAACAAGTTCGGGATGACATTTTAGTTTATTGTCTCTTCTGTCTTTCTTCTGGTTACAACATATATCGTTAATCATTTTTCAGTTTTTTATACAAAATTATCCTGGACAGTTGTGCACAAATTGGGGAGGAAGGAGCAACTAGTGAATAGGACTCCTGTCATTCTGAAAGTGCAGAAAAATTAATTTATTTAAAACAGTTAATTTTTCGCACTGTTCAGAATCTTACCAATCGGGTATTATGTTTGTGTTTTGGTAAGATCCTGAATAGATTGAAAAACTACACTTGCGTTTGTTTTTCTAATCTTTCAGGATGACATTTTAGTTTATTCCCTCTTAATCACTTAGTCACTTAGTCACTTAACTTCTATTCACTATTCACTATTCACTATTCACTACTCACTACCTCAACCAGCACCCACCTCAATCCTCCCTCACAAGGGAGGAAGAGTATTTATCCTGGACAGTTGTGCCCAAATTGGAAAGGACGAAAAAATCCTTATTCACTTAATCACTTAGTCACTTATTCACTTAGTCACTACCTCAACCGGCACCCACCTCAATCCTCCCTCATAAGCGAGGAAGATTATTTATCCTGGACAGTTGTGCTAAGAAGGGGAGGGGGGAACAACTAGTGAATAGGACTCCTGTCATTCTGAAAGTGCAGAAAAATTAATTTATTTAATACAGTCAATTTTTCGCACTGTTCAGAATCTTACCAATCGGGTATTATGTTTGTGTTTTGGTAAGATCCTGAATAGATTGAAAAACTACACTTGCGTTTGTTTTTCTAATCTTTCAGGATGACATTTTAGTTTATTTTCACTTAATCACTCAGTCACTTAATTTCTATTCACCAATCACTATTCCCTATCTACAACCGGCACCCACCTCAATCCTCCCTCACAAGGGAGGAAGATGTTTTATCTTGGACAGTTGTGCACAAATTGGGGAGGGGGAAAAAGTCTTTATTAACTTAATCACTTATTAACTTATTCACCTAATCACTTAGTCACTTAGTCACTCAGTCACTTAATCACTCTGTCACTCAGTCACTAATCCCCAATCCCAAAACAACCGGTTATTTTAGCAAATTACAGTTCTTTATGCAGCTCCAACTCCGCAAAATTCTTCCATTGCTTTTACAAAACCGTTATTATAGACCGTGTCGGTTATATAATCAGCCTCAGCTATCAATTCGGGGGTCGCATTTCCCATTGCGATTTTTATGCCGCCGGCTCTTAATAGTGCAATATCATTGTTTTGGTCCCCAATTGTAAGGATTTCCTCATCTTTCAAGCCCCAAAGTTTTTGGAGATACTTTACCGCACAATATTTAGAAGCTTCTTTGTTTGAAAACTCTAAGAAATACGGTGTTGACTTTACTATATATATTTCAGGGAAAATTTTTGGAAGTTCCTTTTCCAGCCTGTCTATCTTTGCCGGATTTGAATAATCAATCGCAAGAAGTTTATTCACTTTATCCTTTTTGATTTCTGAAAAAGATTTAATTGTATAATGAGTATGAAGATTTCCGCAATAACGCTCTATTTCATAACATTGTCTCTCAGAATACAAAATATCATCATTATAGAGATTTATATGAATATTCTCTTCTTTCGCCCACTGTAAAATTCTTTCAGTCTGCTCCGGTGTTAGATATCTTTCATAAAGAGTTTTATCGCCCTGCTTAATAAGTCCGCCTTGATATGAAACAACTGGGGTATTAAGCTCCAAATCTTTAGCAATAAGCTCCGCTGCCGCATGCATTCTTCCTGTTACAAGAACTACTCTAACCCCTGAATCTGTTAAACTCTTTATACAACCTTTTACCTCGTCTGTAAAAGTTCTCTCCGGGATTATTATAGTACCGTCTATATCTGTAGCTACCAGTTTAATCATAAAAACATTATATAGTGAAAGTTACAAATAGTGAAGCTTATCCGTCTGCATAAAAAAAAGCCTCTGATTAGAGGCAAAATTGGTTAAATAAGGTATTTTAATAAGGTTATATAAGGTTTTTATTTATTTTTTCTAAACCAATTCAGGGGATTAAGTTTTTTTAAAAATCCGCCTTTTTTTATACCATGAATCAAAGCGGCTCCTGTCCCGATAATCAAACCGGCAGAAATAAGCCCTTTTATAATCACTGATTTATCAGGCTTACTCGCAGCTTCTTTCTTAGACTCTTCGATTAGCGGTCTATAAGGATTCACCGGCTCAAACGTATCATAAGGATACGGCGAAGTCGGATTAATGGGTTCATAGTTTGCAAACGCAGGCAAAGAATATGCCTCATAAGGTATATAATCAAGAATACCGTTATAGTATAGATAATCTAATGAACCCGGTAATACTGTCATTTATAAAACACCTTTTCACTACCACACACCTATATAAAGTTTTTGATTCTTGAAAAATTGCTTTATTTAAAAACTTTTGTTAAGATTTTTAAAGGGAGAATTTTGTTTTGGATTTTATAAAAAGATATAAGAATCTGATTATTACAGAGATTTTACTTGTTATCATTTTTATCCTTGCATACGGACGTTTTGGAGATGTTATGGTAGACTCTTTTCGAGAAGCATACATTCCGGCAGAAATTTTACAAGGAAAAGTTCTTTATAAAAATATATTCACAATCTATGCACCGTTTGCGTATCTGTTTAATGCAGCTCTGCTTTGGCTTTTTGGAGGTAAGCTGGGAGTTTTATTCGGAGCCGGGTTAGCCGCTACGATGGGGATTTTTTATTTTACTTATCAGATAGCAAAAATCTTTCTTGAGAATAAATATGTTTCTATCATAATGTTTTTCATGATTGCAGGGCTGGTTCTTTCCCCAAATGGATTTAACGCTTTTTTCCCTTATTCATACGGAATCTTATACGGATTGTTTTTTATTCTGGTTTCAATCTGGGCTGCTCTCAATAAAAAATATCCAATTGCGTTTTTAATGTATTCTTTTGCAATATGCTCAAAATATGAATTTTTATTGTTTCTGCCGTTATTGATATGGGCAAGCGGTAAAAAAGATATTTTCAAGAATATAATCGCATTTATTATTCCACTCTGCATTAATTTTGTACCGCTGTTTATTCAAAAAGCTGATTTCTTTACTTCTTTTGAGTTGATTACTCAAATGTGTACAACATATACTTTAAAATGGTTTTACTCCGTTATGGGATTAAGCTTTCGACCGGAGCATTTAATAGTATATGGAATCAATATTCTTAAACTTGTCGTGCCGGCAGCTTTATTTATGATTCCTAAACTAAACCGAATTTTTACAGGCATAATTCTAATAATTCCTTTTTGGTTCCTTAGTTATCAGGATGTACTTGTATATTTATTTCCTTTAATAACTCTTCTTTTTATATTCAGATTCAGAGAATTTAAATTTAATGAAAAATTCTTCATTATGGCATCAATCTTAATCTCTATAAAAGTATTCTGGGGATTTACGCTCCAAGCTTACGGTGTTTTCTTTATTCCATTTGGACTAATTGCCCTTTTGATAGTCATACCGGCAGCCTATAGGAAAAATATAGCAGCTGTTTTACTTTTATGGGGAATTGTTACTGCCGGGCACAATATTTACGGATTGAAGTGCAAAAATGTTAATCTCGTAAACTCACCGATAAAAACAACTTCAGAATACGGCACTGCAATAAACAAAGTAAATCAATATATTCTTAAAAACTCCCAAAAAGATGACATGGTTGTTGTTTATCCGGAATGCCTGGCTGTAAATGTTATAACCGGGAGAAAAACTGATGATAAATTCTATTCTCTCATTCCTATGTATGTAGAAACCTTTGGAGAGGATTTAATAATAAAAAGACTTGAAATCATAAAGCCGGAATTTGTTATAATAAGTAACTACGATACATATCTATATTATTACAAAGAGTTTGGACAAGATTACGGAATGCAAATTAAAAATTACGTTGAAAAGTACTATAAGCAAGAAAAAGTTTTCCCGGGTGATTTAACCTTCGAAATCTACCGGAGGATTTAATCTTCTTCATCTTTTTCCATAGCGCGTCTTAAAATATTTTTATCCAATTTTTTAGTTGAATATTTTTTTCTGGATGATTCCATCAGTTTTTCACTTGGTCTTTTGGTTTTAGAGGATTTCTTTTTTTCACCCGTCTGCGGAATAGAGCCGTTGAGTTCTCTATACCACATTCCCCAGAGAATTGACCTCATCGGAAGCGTATATTGAATAAAAATTTGTGCTATAAAAGTTGTAACAGCAAATTTTGAAAGTTCCTCAATTTTAAGCGGTTCAAGATGATATGTTGTTAAAGTTGAATTAATTTCGTTTATCGGAAGTTCTGCTATAAAATTTGAAACAACTCCGCTTAAAAATCCTGAGAGCTTGATTATTTCAGATATAGAATTAATTATTTGAGGAATGAGGATATACGTTAAAGCTCCGGCTAAAGCCATCAACATAAAAGTTGAAGCAAAATGCCCCTTAACTAAAATTAAACTTCTTCTTGCACAGCCTATTGGAGATTGTTCCGGCTCATACGTAAATACCTGAAAGATTAAAACAAAAAAGACAGCAAAAACACCGCAAGGAACCCAGAAAATCGGAATTACCGAAAGTATTGAAAAGATTCCGAACAAAAGCCACAATCCTACAAAAGGAAGAGTCCTTCGTTTAATAAGTTCAGTATGAGCGTCAAAATCATAAACTTTACCTGAGCGGAGCATATTATCAAGCATTGAGTTTACTGCACCGTAGGCTACAAGATATTCCCAAAAAGCTTTTATAAAAAGAATAAGTCCGGGAAGAGTAATTAAGATTGCGCATAAAACAAGGACGTTAAAATTATCAAAAAATGCAACTTTCTGCATCAAATACGGCATGTATTTTGAATAAAAATATACAAGAGCAAACACAAGAAGCAGTCCGGCAATTTGTCCAAGCACCGGGAACGACATATATTTAACAAACTTATCAAAATTTGAGAAATAAAGTCCTATAGATTCCATAAAAATTCCTAACGGAGTTTTATTCTTTTTGGTCATACTCTTTTCTTTGTCCTCTCTTAATAAATCGAGTTGTCATGTCTTACTGTCATAGTTTATTGTATTATAAAGATGTTGTTATGAAAAATATTAAAGAAATAATTAAAAGTTTTACAAAAGAAGATTACGAAAATAACCTTGTTAACCTTCATATCCATACAAAATATTCGGATGGCGAAGGAGATTTTAGGCAGATAATTGAATCTGCAAAAAACAAAGGTTACAAACTAATATCAATAACAGATCATAACACCATAGAAGGTCATAAACTTTATCAGGATGAAATTCTTCTTACAGGTGCTGAATTTGACTGCTGGTACGGGTATGTTTTCATACATTTACTTGCTTACGGAATTGATATAAATAATGAACAGCTTAAACCCTTTTTAGCTAAAACTAAAAAAGAAACGGAAGGAGCTTTTGTAAGACTATTTTCAAGACGTAATGTTAAAAAGCTAATAGAAGCTATACATAATGCAGGAGGAATAGCAGTATTAGCGCACCCAGCCTGCTATTGGGCATTTAGCCTTGACCGACTTGTTAAATCCTTAATAAAAACAGGTCTGGATGGAATAGAAATTTATTATCCGTATCCTAGATTTCGAAAAGTTGTTAAATTCCATTCTTCAAAAGATGTTATAAAAATTGCTGACAAATATCCGGAACTTATTAAAACCGGCGGAGATGATTTTCACGGCAAAATTTTTTAAATTTATACAGCTTTATACTTCCTTAAGACTCCCCAATCCGATAATTTTTTTTCTTTCAATATCGGAATAAAATAAACTAGTCAAATTTAAAGGAGGAGTTATGAGCAGTATTTATACAGCCCCGGTTTACAAACTGGAGGAGCTAAATAATATTTTTATAGAACTGACTGCAAAAAATTGTAATCAAAGATGCAAAAATTGTTATATTGATTTTCCAATATCTAAATCCGTAAAAGATTTTATTTCTCTTGACAGAATAAAAGAAGCCCTTGATGATACAAAATATGAAAATCTTCATTGCATTTATCTTACCGGAGCTGAACCGATGACCCATCCGGATTTTAATACGATTTTAAGATTATGTTTAAAAAGATGTAATGTCTGTATTTGTACAAACTCAAGTTTTTTAAACGAAAAGAAAATCAGATTTTTAAAAAAAGTTGAAGATGAAGGAGAATCTCAAATATTTTTTAAACTTTCACTTGCTCATTTTGATGAAATTGAAAGTGATAAAGTTAGATACAGAGGGAATTACAGACAGACAATTTATGCATTAAAAATACTAAGCCGATACTGTTTTGATACCGTACTTACAATACAAAATTTTTACAAACTTCCTCATGCACTAATCAGAGAAAATTTTAGTAAAATATTTGAAGAACAGAATATAACTAACACTGATATCCAAATAACTGTCTCACACCCGGATTATAATGACGACAACTATTCTGCACCGTCTTCCAAAACGGATTGCATGTACGGACGTGTTCTTTCAGAAAACGGAGTCTACTCATGTCCTTTTTTGTCAAATGATTATAGGGGCAGAACAGGAAGTTCATTTAAAAATTATTCTCAAAATATGACCGCTGAAACAGATTTTTGCGCAACCTGTTCAAAGAATAATAATTTTATATTTACAATCGGATAAGTGTATTCCCTACACTAAACACACTATATATACCTTATATAACAAGCTTTTTCAGTAATTTTGGGCTGAAACTAGGTTAACATTTGTAACATTATTCATATTAACTAATACTTAAGAGTAACATTTTTATCAAATTTGTGTTATAAATAATAATGTAAAAATATATATTCTTTAAAATGATAAACGAACGGAGGCAAACATGTCAGTAGGACAATTCGTATTTATGTTACATAGTCACCTTCCTTACTACAGAATGGCAGGAATGTGGCCATTTGGTGAAGAAAACCTATATGAATGTATGGCAGAAACCTATGTTCCTCTATTGAATGCAATTTCTGAATTGTATGATGAAGGTATAAAAGCAAAATTAACTGTAGGAATTACACCGATTCTTGCAGAACAGTTGAATGATGAACATTTGCAAAACGGTTTTGTGGAATACATTGATTCCAGAATAGCTTCCGTTTCAAAAGATTTGGAAAGATATCCTGACCCTAAAGTTGCTCATTCGCAGCATTTAAAATATCTTGCTAAATATTATTTTGATTGGTGGAATAAGTTAAGAGATGATTTTGTTAACAAATACGAAAAAAATCTTATTAAATATTTCAAAAAGTATCAAGACCTTGGTTGTATTGAAATCACTACGTCAGGCGCAACACATGGATTCTCGCCATTGCTTGCTACTGACAGCAACTTAAATGCTCAATTTAAAGTTGGTCAAGATACAACAAAAAGATTATTCGGTAAAAAAGCTATGGGGGCTTGGCTACCTGAATGTGCTTACCGCCAAGGATATGAATTTGTCGGCAAAGATGGTAAAAAACACTGGAGACCGGCTATTGAAGTAACACTTCAAAATAATGACATTCATTACTTCTTTACAGAATCTCACGTTATTGAAGGCGGGAATTCAATCGGTAACAGACGTGTTATAGGTATGTACGGCAATATTGAGTACATTCCGCTTCCTGAAAGACCTGCAACAGGTTATGACACATATTCTGCATACTGGCTCCCTGACGCTCAGGTTGCAGTTATGGGAAGAAATGACAGAGCCGGTTATCAAGTTTGGTCAGCTGCTGACGGTTATCCCGGAGACGGATGTTTTAGAGAATTTCATAAAAAAGATGATAAATCCGGTATGCATTATTGGAGAATAACATCTCCTACTACAGATTTAGGCGATAAGATGCTCTATGATCCGGTGCTTGCTATGAACAAAGTTAATGAAAACTCTGATCACTATACGACTTTGATTTATCACTTATTAAATGATTACAAATTGGCTACAGGTAAAGAAGGTCTTGTAATGGTATCATTTGATACCGAGTTATTCGGACACTGGTGGTTTGAAGGAGTTGAATTTATTAAACAGGTTGTTAAAAAATTCAATAACTATCTTCCTGAAATAGAAAGAATGACTGCCGGTGAATATATTACTAAATATCCGCCGAAAGAAGCGATCCAAATTCCTGAAAGTTCTTGGGGACAAGGCGGTCATTTCTATGTATGGATGAACCACTTAACAGAATGGATGTGGCCTATTATTCATTCTTGTGAAAAAAGAATTAACGAAATAGTAGACAAATATCCGAATGTTCCGGAAGATAAACTTCTGCACAGAGCATTAAATCAGCTTGCAAGAGAGAATCTGCTGCTTCAAAGCTCAGATTGGCCGTTCTTGATTACAACATGGCAGGCTAAAGACTATGCAACAGACAGATTTAATGAACATGTCGACAGATTTAGTTTGATTGCTGATATGATTGAAAGCGGAAATATTGATGATGCTAAGCTTCGCGAAATCGAAAGCATAGATAACTGCTTCCCTGTTATTGATTACAGAGTCTACCAATCAATTGAAGAAGGAGTTATTCCTCAGCAAGAGAAGAAATTAGCTCCGCTTTACAACTAATAATACATAAATAAGAAAAGGGCGGGCACCGTTGGTGCCCGCCCTTTTTATCCTGTGTTTACTTAGAAATACTTGTAAAAAATTCTGTTATTTTATTAATAACCTCATTATCTTCAGAGTTTCTTTTTACTTTATCAATAAAATTTTTAGACCATTCTGCAAACTTTTCAACGGAACCGTCGCCAAAATGTTCGCCATAAGCACCAATAGGCTTACCTTCATTGCTAAAAGAAACACAATCTAATTCATATTTCCTTGGAGACGAAGATTTAATACGAAGATTAAAGTGTCCGCCATTTTTATATTTACCTGCACATTCAAAAGTTTTAACCGGATTAATTTTTACCATAAGACATTCCTTTCTGCTTTATTACATACAAATTAAAACTGCTAAATTATTTTTTTGCTATTTAGGGTTAAAAAAAGGTAACGTCTTACACACGTTACCCTTTTTTAATTAATAATTTTTATTTATTTAAACAGCATAAACACTGACTTGTTTTCTGTCGCGTCTGTGCGGTTCAAACTTGACCTGCCCGTCAATAAGTGCAAACAATGTATCATCAGAACCGATTCCTACATTGTTACCCGGATGGAATTTTGTTCCTCTTTGACGAACAAGGATATTACCGGCTTTTACTAATTCTCCGCCGAATTTTTTCACACCCAAACGCTTCGCTTCCGAATCACGTCCGTTTCTGGTGGAACCCATACCTTTCTTATGTGCCATTTTATTTTCTCCTTTTATTATACTTTCTTATTGGTCAGCTAAGAGCTTCTGTTAATCTGCACTGCTAACCCGCTTTAGTCACTGAATCAAACTATGATTCTGCAGTTTCAGATACTTCAGCTTTCGCTTTTGCAGCAGTTGTTCTGATTTTATTAATCATAACTCTTGCAAAACCTTGTCTGTGACCTTGTTTTCTTCTATATCCTTTTTTAGGTCTTTGTTTGAAAACTATAATCTTTTTAGCTCTATCAGTCTTAACAATAGTGCCTTCGACTTTAGCATTAGCTACATAAGGTTGACCTACTTTTGATTTTTTGCCGTTCACAATCATAACAACTTTATCAAAAACAACCTTAGCATCTTTTTCTTCGCCTAACAATTCAACGTCTACATAACGTCCTTCTTCAACTTGGTATTGTTTACCGCCTGTTTCGACTATTGCGTACATTGTTCATCCTTTCTTTTTGAGGAATCGTAGACCGGTGGGTAAACAGAATGGCTTTATTACATTCTTCATTTATTAGCTTTACCCTTGATGGTTCCCGGACATTTAAGCACGATTAACCTATCTAATACTATTTATACATTATTATTTTTAACACAAAGCCGATATGGGTGTCAAGGCTGGAGCTTAAAGAATGTTTACAGGTTAATCCAGTCATATAGATTTCTTATTTCAACCCCGGTAAAATTTCTTAGCAAAAATTTTGTATCGAGATTCTCTTTTATTGGTTCGCAATTCAGCATGCCGGAAGAATATACATCGGAATAATTCAGCCCGTCATTAGCACAGTATGGAAGTTTTGCTAAGCCGTTTGAACAGATATATGCAAGACCGTGAACCCTGCAGATAATTGGGCGATAGGAATATACGGCACAAGTACCATTTATTAAAAACGGGCATTTGCCGCCTTTCTCCATTTTCTTAAAATTATCTTGAACCAGAATCTTTAAGGAATTATCCAGAGATTTATACCCTGCCATCAAATATTCAAGCTCATAATTAGAAAGAGGATAATCCCCTTTTTCACAGCATGAGGAACAGAACTTTTTACAGCAAATATAGCTTTTATGTTCATCAAAATATTTTTTTAATCTTAAATCCAGAGCTTTTAAAAAATCTATATAATTCAATTGGTACTCTGTTTACCCCTATTTACCCCTGCCCCAGATACGTTTCCAAAAACTGCGTGATGGGTGTGATTCCAATTGTTCAATTCGTTTGGAAAGTTCTTTATTATGTTCTAAAAGTTCTTTAATCTGCTGAGCAAGAATTTCATTATCTTTTTTATATCCGCCTGCTTCTATCAGCTTATTAGCCCAATCTGAATTAGTTATATCGTCACTGATTTTTTTTGCAACAGCTTCTGCCAACATCTGTAATGTCTGACTGGAAACATCCAATGTAAAGCTTTTGTTCTTAATCGGCAGTTCAGGCATTTCAACAGGTAAACTGTTTTCTTCGTTTGATTGAACTTCAACAGACTGAAGGTTCTCAAGATAATCCTTAATGAGTATGGGTTGAACAGGTTTATCCTCTGATGGTTTTGAAACCTTGGCTTCCAATCTCTGAAGTTTGGTTATAATCTGTTCATCACTGTAACCTTGAGCCTTTAAAGATATTCCTTTTTTTATTTTATCTAATGCTAAATCATCATAAAATTCTATACCATCTTCATCTTCATAAATAGACTCTATTTTCCAGTCCTCTAAAAACGAATCTAACGAATTTTTATCTATGTAATAATTTTCGGAATTTAAACTTTTTAAAATAGATTCTCTGTTGTACATCCCCATCACCTTTTTATTTGTCTGGCAATATCCCTGTCCTGAGTTTTTTTAGCTATTGCCTCTCTTTTATCATAAATCTTTTTACCTTTTGCCAACCCCAGCTCTATTTTAGCAAAACCATGGGTCAAAAACAATTCCAAAGGTACAATTGTGTATCCTTCTTTTTTAATTTTAGCCAGAATTTTCATTATTTCTTTTTTTTGCAGAAGAAGTTTTCTCACTCTGTCAGGCTTATGATTGAATCTATTACCCTGTTCATACGGCGATATGTGCATATTGTATAAGAAAACTTCATTATCTTCAATTTTTGCAAAACTGTCTTTGAGGTTTAACATACCTTTGCGGATTGATTTAATTTCCGTTCCTGTTAAAACTATCCCCGCTACATATTTATCAAAAATCAAATAATCATGAAAAGCTTTTCTGTTTGTAGAAATAACTTTTTTATCCATAAAGCTATTATAAGCTAAACTTAAAGCCTTGTCTACTTCCGCGCCGTTCAAATTCCCTGTCAATTCTGTTCAGGGTGTCCAGTTTTTTCCCTATCCATCTCGGAGCAACAAGTTCAGTTCTTAAACCGTTTCCTGCAAGGCGGTGGATTGTGGTTTGAGGAGGTAAATATTCTAAAAAGTCACAAACTGTTGATACATATTCATCCTCTGTCATAAAATCAATCTCGCCATTTGTGTACATATCAGCAACTTTTGTCCCTTCAAGCGCAACAAGCATGTGAATTTTAACTCCGTCAGGTTCAAGTTTTGCTATTGTTTTTGCAGTCTCCATCATCTCTTCATAGGTTTCAAAAAGATTAAGTATAACATGCAAACAAATATTTATTCCGTAATTTTTTGTCTTTTCGTAAGCTTCTAAAAAACATTTGTAATCATGACCGCGGTTAATTTTTTTTAAAGTTTTATCATGAACAGACTGCAGTCCGTATTCAATCCAGGTATAATAATCGGGAGTAAAAGAAGAAATTAGTTTCAATTTGTCATCGTCAACACAATCCGGTCTTGTTCCTATCGAAATTCCTACAATATCCGGATGTGTTAAAGATGCCTTATATATTTTTTCAAGCTCTCCAACAGGCTTATAAGTATTAGAAAAAGCCTGAAAATAAGACATAAACTTTTGCGCCTTAAATCTCCTTGCGAGCGTTTCAGCCCCGACTTGAACCTGTTCTTCTATAGAAAGTCTGTTTGAATGTGCTTGAGAAAAGCTTCCGCCGTCATCGCAGAATATACAACCGCTGCTTGATATTGTTCCGTCCCTATTAGGGCAGGAGAAACCGGCATCTATAGTAATTTTATAGACTTTGGCGCCAAACTTTTGTTTTAAATATTCACTAAAAGCGTTATACCTTTTTTCCATATATACAGAGTATCATAAACAGGTTTGTGATATTATATTATATAGAAAAAGGGGAATATGAATTATGAAAATGTCAAAATTGTTTGTACAGACTTTAAGAGAATTTCCGTCCGATGCGGAAGTCGTTTCTCATAAAATGCTTGTAAGAGCAGGCTATATAAGAAAACTCACTTCAGGGGTTTATAACTATTTGCCTCTCATGTGGAGAGTCTTAAAAAAGATTGAAAACATTGTCCGGGAAGAAATGGACGCAGCAGGCGCACAAGAACTTTTGATGCCGTTTGTTCAGCCAAAAGAACTCTGGGAAGAATCCGGACGCTGGGAAGTCTACGGACGTGAGCTTATGAGGCTCAAAGACCGCCATGACAGGGAAATGTGTCTTGGACCTACTCACGAAGAAATTATAACTTCTATTGCCCGTGACGGCTTAAAATCCTACAAACAATTACCTGTAAACCTGTATCAAATTCAGTCCAAATTCAGAGATGAAGTTCGTCCGAGATTCGGGCTTTTAAGGGGCAGAGAATTTATTATGAAAGATGCCTACAGCTTTGATACAACTCAAGAAGGGCTTGAAAAAGAATACCAAAATATGGCACAGGCTTATACAAAAATCTTTAAGCGCTGCGGGCTTAATACAAAAATGGTTCAATCTGACTCCGGAGCTATAGGAGGAAGCGTTAGCCATGAATTTATGGTTATAACAGATACCGACGCCGGAGAAAATGACGTTTTCTACTGCGAAAGCTGTGACTATTCCGCTAACTCAAACCACGCTGTTTCAAATCTTCCAATTGAAGGGGTAAATGTAACAGGAGATTGGAATTCCGCTAAGGTTGTGGATACACCGAATACGCTTTCAATAGAAGAATTATGCAGTTTCTTAAATATTCCTGCTACCCTTATAGTTAAAACTCTTGTCTATATTGTAGATAAAAAGCCTGTACTTGCACTCATTAGAGGAGATAAACAGGTTGAAGAAACAAAACTTATGAATGCAGTTGAAGGTTCTGATATTCGTATTGCTACAGCCGGCGAAATTGAAGAAATGATGGGTGTAAACGGATTTGATGCAGCAAAAGGCTTTATCGGTCCGAACGGATTGAAAGAATACAATGGCTATCCAATTACTGTAATTGCCGATAACACAGTTAAAGAAATGAAGAACTTTGTAATCGGAATTAACCAAAAAGATAAGCATGGAGTAGGTTATAATTGGGGAACAGATGTTGAGCTTCCTCAAATTGTTACCGATATCAGACTCGTAGAAGCCGGTGAATTTTGTCCTCAGTGCGGAAAACCACTCAAAGTTACAAGAGGGATCGAAGTCGGTAATATCTTCCAATTAGGAACAAAGTATTCTAAACCGATGAACGCAGTGTTTACAGATATTGACGGGAAAACAAAACCTTATATTATGGGCTGCTATGGAATCGGAATTTCAAGAACAGCAGCTGCCGCAGTAGAAGCTCATTATGATGACCACGGAATCAAATGGCCGCTCGCTATTGCGCCTTACCATGTTATTATTATCCCTGTCAGTACAAAAGATGAAGAGCAAATGAAGGTTGCGGAAGATTTATATAAAACACTTATTAAACACGGAGTTGAAGCAGTTCTAGATGACCGTGACGAACGTCCAGGGGTTAAGTTTAAAGATGCTGACTTAATCGGATTCCCGTACCGTATAACAGTCGGTAAAGGAATAAGCGAAGGTTTGGTTGAATTTAAGGTAAGAGAAACAGAAGAAACTTCAAACATCAAACCGGAAGAAGCCGCTGAGATTGTGGTAACGGCTGTACATAAATTAAAATAATATAAAAACCGGAGGTAGTTAAATTTAAAAACCTCCGGTTTTTAGAAAATAAAAAAGAACCTCCACAAATGAGGTTCTTTTTAAATATATTAAATTCTACCTGTTAAAACACAGCAAACGGCACTGCGTTTTAATTCCGCTCAAGTATCGGCACTATATACCGATACCGGAAGTAAATTTTTCGGAACTCGCTCCAATGTACAGTTCTGCCTGCCAACAAAGATAGTCCCTTAAATTTACCTGCTTATTACCAGGAAGCTTTAGTAACGCCAGGAAGCAACCCTTGGTGAGCCATCTTTCTCAAACAGATTCTGCAAAGACCGAAATCTCTGTGGAAACCGTGAGGTCTGCCGCAAATGCTGCATCTGTTGTGAAGTCTAACTTTCGGGTATTTGCCCTTAGCTGCTAACATTTCTCTTTTTTGTTCTTTATTTATCATCGCTTTTTTAGCCATGATTTTCTCCTTTATTCATTTCTTACATACATTCTAGCATAATCGGGACTCAATAATCCATCTATGCTTATTCATTCTGTGCCAAATCGGGAAACTTATAACTAAGCTTTGTTTGCCCCTTTGAATGGCATACCCAATAATCTGAGCAATTCTCTTGCTTCGTCATCAGTCTTAGCAGTTGTGATAATAGATACGTTCATACCTTTTACCAAATCAACTTCTTCGTAAGTGATTTCAGGGAACAAAGATTGTTCCTTTAAACCTAAAGTATAGTTGCCTCTGCCATCAAAACTCTTAGCTGAAATACCTCTGAAGTCACGAATACGAGGTAAAACAACACAGATTAACTTTTGAAGGAAGTCATACATTCTTTCACCGCGAATTGTAACCATAGCACCAACCGGCATACCTTCTCTTAACTTGAATGTAGCGATTGATTTTTTAGCCTTTGTAACCATTGCCTTTTGACCGGCAATCTTAGTTAATTGAGCCTGAATTGCATCTGCAATTTTTGCGTTGTGAGAAGCTTCACCAACACCCATGTTTAAAACAATTTTATGAAGTTTCGGAATCATAAGGTCATTTTTATAACCGAACTTCTCCTTTAGCGCTGCTTTTACTTCTTCATCGTATTTTGCTTTTAAGCTTTTTGTTTTTGTCATTTTTCTTTCCTCTTTACTAAGACGGTATCAACATCAGACAGATAAAGGTAAATAAAAATAAACTAAATCTTTACTTACCGGCTGGGCAATAGTAATTAACCCTATTTACCCCTGCCTATGTTAAACGTCTAACTGTTCACCACATTTTTTACAAACACGAACTTTTTTTCCGTCTACAACGGAGTGTTTGATTCTGGTAGGCTTTTCGCAGCTCGGGCATACAATCATAACATTAGATGCATCAAGAGGAGCTTCCTTCTTGATTAATCCGCCTTGAATACCGTATGCAGGATTTGCTTTGGTAGCCTTGGTAATCATATTAGCACCTTCAACAACTACTTTGCCTTCTGAAGGAATAGCTTTTTTGATGTTACCTTGTTTTCCTTTATCTTTGCCTGCTGTGATGACTACTCTGTCACCGGTTTTTACATGCAAGCTTTTTTTACTTTCTGCCATTTTATTTCTCCATTTATTATTTGAATTTGAGATTTTTCTATTTTTCACAGAAATTCTCGGGTTTATCTATTCCTAACGCTCGGTATGAACTAGATAACTTCCGGAGCAAGAGAAACAATCTTCATAAAGTTTTTATCTCTTAATTCTCTTGCAACAGGTCCGAATACACGAGTTCCGCGCGGGTTGCCATCTTTGTTAATAATAACAGCTGCATTTTCGTCAAATCTGATAACAGATCCGTCAGCACGTTTGATATCGTGTTTTGTTCTTACGATAACAGCTTTTACAACTTCAGATTTTTTAACGGTCATATTTGGAGTTGCATCTTTTACGGTTGCAACAACAACATCACCTACCGCTGCAAATTTCTTATTAGAACTGCCCATTACGCGAATAACTAATAATTCTTTAGCACCTGTATTATCTGCTACTACTAGTCTTGTTTCTTGTTGTATCATTTTTCTGTTTCCTTTTAATTTTTGTTGGGGTTAAAACCCTAACCTGCTTTCTTTTACAGCGCATTATCTTTGAGATAATGATGTTTGCGTGTTTGCATGATTTTGTGAAACATAACTAACAAATTAAATACCATACTTAATTAGTTACTTAGTCACTCAATCACTTACCCAACTACTTAGCTTTTTCTACTATGGATTCTACAACCCATCTTTTGCTTCCTGAAATTGGTTTTGATTCAATAATTCTTACAACATCACCAATACCGCATTCATTCTTTTCATCATGAGCTTTGTAGTTTTTGTTTGATTCAATAATTTTCTTATATTTTGGGTGTGGTTCGTATGACGCAACTTTAACGACTACTGTCTTATCCATTTTGTCACTTATTACAACACCTTGTTTTTCTTTTTTAGGCATTTGTTATCTCCTTTGCAAGTAACTTTGGCTTATGCCTTAGCTTCACTTGCAGCTTCCTTTTCACTTATAACAGTTTTTGCTTGAGCTATTAAGCGTTTTGTTTTTGAAATTTCAGCAGTATTTTCCAACTTGTGCATTGTCTTTTTGATTCTGCAATCAAGAAGCTGCTTTTTAGAATCAAGCACAAACTGCTTTAACTCTTCAACTGTTTTTTCACGCATTTCACTTAATTTCATTGTTATATTTTCCTTTAAAATTATACAGATTCTTTTTCAATAACTTTAACTTTAATCGGCAATTTTTGTGCTGCAAGCTCAAGTGCATTGATTGCAACAGCTCTGTCAAAGTAATCAAGTTCAAACAAGATTCTGTTTGGTTTAACTACTGCTACCCAGTATTCAACGTTACCTTTACCAGAACCGCCACGGGTTTCAGCTGGTTTCTTAGTAACCGGTTTATCCGGGAATATTTTAATCCAAACGTTACCGCCACGTTTGATTTCACGCGTCATAGCACGTCTTGCTGCTTCAATCTGACGGCTTGTAATCCAGCCAGGTTCAAGAGCCTTAATTGCATAACGACCAAATTCGAAGTCCACACCTCTTGTTTCGGTGCCTTTCATTCTTCCTCTCATCGCTTTGCGGTATTTTGTTTTCTTCGGCATTAACATTATATTGTTCTCCTAATATTTTTCTTATTTTGTTTCAACAGCTTTTCTTTTACCGCGTCTTCCGCTGAATCTTTCACCTGTTGATTCTTTTGAATTTTTAGATTTGATGTTCATATCAGCTCTTTCACCAGGCATCAAGTTACCCTTGAAAATCCAAACCTTAACACCAATCTTACCCATAACTGTATCAGCTTCGGTAAATCCGTAATCAACATCTGCTCTGAGGGTTTGAAGAGGAATTCTACCTTCTTTAGCCCATTCTGAACGAGCGATTTCAGCACCGCCTAAACGTCCGGATACCATAATCTTGATACCTTGAGCACCTGCTCTCATTGTTCTTTGCATAGCTTGTTTCATTGCACGTCTGAATGCTACACGTTTTTCAAGCTGCTGAGCTACAAACTCTGCTACTAACAACGCATTTACATCAATTCTGGCAACTTCAACCACATTAATGATTACAGGTTTGCCTAAATATTTTGAAACTTCTGCTTTGAGTTCATCAATACCTTGACCGCCTCTTCCTACAACAATACCCGGTTTTGCTGTTACAACGGTAATTGTTGTATTTTGAGATTTTCTATCAATTAAGATATCTGCAACACCTGCTGCATATAGTTTCTTCTTAATGAATTTTCTGATTTTAGCATCTTCTGCTACAAATTCAGCATAATCTCTAACCTTTGCATACCATGTACTTGCCCAAGGTCTGATTATACCTACTCTAAATCCGGTTGGATGTGTTTTTTGTCCCATTTCATTATTCCCTATTTTGTTGTGTCACTAACTTTAACTGTGAGGTGAGATGTACGTTTGAGTCTTCTGTATATACGACCTTGCGCTCTTGGTTTTCCTCTTTTGTATGTTACGCTTTCATCAGCATAAATTTCAGAAACTTTTAAAGCATCTGCTTTTACGCCTGAAAGTTCAAATGCATTGGCTGCTGCAGCCTTAACATTTTTTTCAACAACTCTTGCTGCAAAATAAGGCATAAAACGCAACATATCAAGAGCTTCATTAACAGCTTTACCTCTTACTTCGTTAATTACTCTGCGAAGTTTTCTTGCTGTCATTTTTATGTTTGTTTGTCTTGCTTTAGCTTCCATTTTTATTTTCCTTATATTT
>CALVEA010000009.1 GCA_944326455.1 Candidatus Gastranaerophilales bacterium
TCATCCTCTGCTGTCAGTCTACGAAGGTAAAAGTATATTATACTACGCACGTAGACAAACGGTCGGATGACATGTGTCGCTGTTACAAGATATTTATGTCCCCCCGGGTCATCCTCTGCTGTCAGCTTACGAGGGTGAAGGTATATTATACTACGTACGTAGACAAACGGTCGGATGACATGTGTTGCTGTTACAAGATATTTATGTACCCCCGGGTCATCCTCTGCTGTCAGTCTACGAAGGTAAAAGTATATTATACTACGCACGTAGACAAACGGTCGGATGACATGTGTTGCTGTTACAAGATATTTATGTACTCCCGGGGCATCCTCTGCTGTCAGCTTACGAGGGTGAAGGTATATTATATTACGTACGTAGATATTTTCTCTTCTTTCCCCCCTTTTTGTGCTAAGATTTATCTATGCTAAGACATATAACACCGATAGTTTTATTATTAATATCAAATATATTTATGACTTTTGCGTGGTACGGACACCTCAAATTTAGAAGCCTTCCGCTTGTTATCGTTATTCTCGCAAGCTGGGGTATCGCTTTTTTTGAGTACTGTTTTCAAGTTCCCGCCAATAGAATAGGCTATGACTGTTATAATGCAGTTCAGCTTAAAACTATTCAAGAAGTTATTACTCTTGTGGTTTTTTCACTGTTTTCGATTTGGTATTTAAAAGAACAATTTCGTTGGAACTACCTTGTCGGCTTCGTTTTTATTGTGCTTGCGGTATTTTTCATATTCAAATTTAAGTAGCTCTTAATAATTCTTAACAATCTGTAACAAAAAAGGCAATTTTCCACAGATTATATACTTTATATATATGTAAGAGTTATTCAATTAAGAGAGAGCAAAGAAATGGCAGCAGTATATGACGCAATAGAAAGAAATAAGAAACCGGCAGGAGCATTAGAAATTCCTGAGAATTATCATTTTTACTATTTGAATAAACAAGATAGGCAAATGAGATTCAACAACGGCGGCGACCCAATCTATGCTATCTTTGATAAAATTGATAACAGACCGCTTTCTAAAATTGCAAAAGATTTCGTCAGAGAACTTGCTGATGATTCAATCAGATTTGTATCAACTTTGTTAAAATAATTAAATATTTTTTAAATGTTTTATTGTAACTTCCGGTTTTAGGGTAATTGCAACAGCGTCAATTCTAAATTTTTTATAATGAGGATTTTCTTGTAGATAAAAGAAAATCCCTTTTTTAATATTTGAATACTTCGTTTTCGTAATTGCTTCTAATGGGGTTCCGCATATTTCTGTCCGTCTGGTTTTAACTTCGCAAAAAACCAGAGTATTTTTATCAAGTGCTATAATATCAATTTCACAAAATCTTGAGAAACGTCTATTGGTTTCCAGTATTTTATACCCCTGTTTCTCAAGGTAATTTTTTGCAATGTCTTCGCCTGATTTTCCGACTGCTTTATTAATCATAGAACGATTTTAACATATTATCTTTGGATTAAGAATAAGTATGAATCATTAATTTTATACTTGTAAAGAATTTTCTGAGTTTTTGTCCAGTCAAGAATATAAGGATATACAGGAAAATTAACATAATCTTTTACCATAAATATCCAAAAGCGCCGCCCTCTTTTTAAATTATTTAAATAGGTATACGCGTGTTCATAATCTACCGGTCTAATATCCATTTCGTACACATCATCTGTATCAAGCCCAAAAATGCTGGAATAAAGCAAGTAACTGGATGCAGAAGCATTATTACAAAGGATTACATCATTCGGTTTGAAATTTTCTTTTAAATTAACCATTAATTTTCGAGGTTGGTATCCGGAGTCCGGAGTAAGTGTTTGGGTAAAATATTTCGTATTGTAGGACATAAAACCCAGAAATAAAAATATTAATACTATTGGAAATATTATTTTATTATTTAAATCTAAAGGTTTTATTGTAAATAAAATAAATATCGGCATTGCATAAAGTGCAACTCGCATCATAAGAGGATATAAATGCAGGTAAGAAGCTAATATTATCAAGCCCAAACAAACAAGCATAAATATACCGTATCGGGTTTTCTCTTTGCAAGCCATGCAGATTCCGCCAAGAAAAAGAATAAATTCAAATAGTGTATTAAGGTTTGGATAAAAAATATACTTAAAGTAATAGCAAAGAACACTTATTATATTTCTGGAAAAAAGGTTTGCGAACCCGCCGCGCCAATAGTGAGGAAATTCAGCATCCATTAATTCTTTTGAAGGTGCCAGGTTAAAGAAGTAATAAATCAAAAAGAAAATACAAAACGGAATAAAGAATAGAATAATCTTCCGGTTTTTATGTTTAAGGAAGTTTATTATAAAAAAAGTTCCGATAAAAAATGCTGCAGGCAGCGAGAATAAAGGAAGCAAAACAAATATGATTAATAAAATACCCATTTGTTTTTTATTTAATTTATAAAAATCAATATTTGGTAGAAAATATAAACATAATAGAGCTATGAGGACATCGGTAGAATATTGCTTAAAAAGAGACGAAAAATTAATAAGACTTCTGGCTATTGAAAATAAAAAACATGCTGCGAGGATTGAAATTTTTTTGTTTAAAAATTTGGTACAGAGTTTATAAAAGACAAAAATTGAAGTTATTGATGCTGCAAAAGGGGTGAATTTCATAACATACTCTTTCAAGCCGAAGATATACATCAGGATTTTTGACCATACTACAAACAATGGCGGTGCAGATTGCGCATCCCCAAGCGGTAAAAATAATTGGAACAAATTTTTGTCCAGCATTGTTAATAAAAGCCTGCATTCATCATCTTCAAAATTATTGGCATGGATAAAAAAGTTTAACCTGAGAAAAATACCCAGAATAAAAACAATAGCCAAACATACCCAAAACCAATGTTTTTTCATAATCTCTCTCTAAAATCCGACGAGTTCATTATCTCACAGGGAAGAATTTTTTACAAATTTCTAAAATTAGATATAAAGACATTTAAGCCTCAGCTCCCTCGCGCAACTCGCAAAGCGCTGCTATCATACAGCTAACTTAAGGAAATTCTTAAACCAAAAGTTTATAACACAAATGAAATTGTTTTATGGTGCATAAAATTGTAAAAATCAAATTTACATGTTAGTATTAATTCAATAACAAATTGTACATTTATTAAAATTTTAGGCAGTAATGCCGAGAGTGGAACAGACCTCCCTCCTTTCAACGCACAACAAAACTTTTTCTGCATAAGGTGTACGAAAGGAGGTGATTACGACTATGCTGGAACAAATTAGGCAAAAAATAAAATGTGTCCTACTCGTCATCGGACACATTTTACTAATTATTTCTTCATTGTTGTAGGGTCTGCATAGAGGATATTTAGGGATACCCCCTCCCTACTCTTATTATAGACGATTATTTTATATTTTCAAGTGTTAATCATAAAAAAGAGCCCTTTTCAGGACTCTTTTTAATTAGCGGGAGACGAGGCTGTCTTGACCTGTTCGCATTAAACGTGTCTCCGTGTTTTGCCTTCGTATTTTCAATACTTGGCAAAAGCACTCCGCACTCTGCTCACAGGTCGCTCAAACTCGCGTGTCGCGAGTTCTCAGAATCTTACATTCTACAAATTAAAAAGGACTAGAAAAAATCTAGTCCTTTTTAATTAGCGGGAGACGAGGCTCGTGTCTTGCTCGGTCGCGTGTAACGGCAGTTCCGCATTTTGCTTCTGTGTTTTCAACACATCGCAAAAATGCTCCAGCCTCAGCTCCCTCGCGCAACTCGCAAAAAGGCTTCGTCAAGCCACTATCACGCAGCTAATAAAAAAGAGCCCTTTTCAGGACTCTTTTTTATTAGCGGGAGACGAGGCTCGAACTCGCGACATCCTCCTTGGCAAGGAGGCATTCTACCACTGAATTACCCCCGCTCGGTATAAAAATATATTACATGCTGATTTTTTTTAGTCAAGACTAATCAATACAAAAACACAAATTTTATGTATTTCTTAACTGTTTTTAAATTTTTCCAAAGGATTATCCGGACCAATTTCCGGACAAAAACTAAGTTCCATAAGCTCAAACCCTTTGATATTTCCGCTTTTGTTTCTCAATGTTTGGAACTTTGCATGCAGCCCGTAAGGAACCTTGTTTTTATCACAAAATTCTTTAGAGCGATCTTTAACAAATTGTAAACCGCCGTTAAAATAGTCAGTCAATGCCATATTAAGTTCTGCAGATTTAAAGATTCCCGCATTGTAACACGAGCCTTTAATGGAACCTATAGGTAGTCCAAATCGTCTGTCAAAGTTCTTTGCATCAAAACCGGTCAGCATATAGACCAGCGGAGTTATTTTACCTTGTTTAAAGCCTCCTTTTTTATCATAAAATGAACGGACAAAAGGCAGATTTGCATAATCTCTATCCGTAGAAGCCATAAAATCTTTAACTTCCTGACAAAAAGCGGCTTTCTTGCCGGAATATTTTTTTGCAGAAGCATTCAGATATCTAACTAAAATTCCTTGTAATTTTTTTGCTAATTCTGTTGTCAGAACAGGAGCATAACTCTCATTTGCTTCTGCCAGCCAGTGTGTTACAGGGTAGCAAGATTTAAAATTCGGTGAAAAGCTTGCTTTATAATTGGTTTGGACTCCGATTTGTTGAATCTGCATATACAAAACTCCTATGGTTTTAAGAAAGATAAAACCTCTAAAAAGTTTTTTTGCTAGTTAAAATAGAATCCGTCTTCTTTCATTCTTCTGATAGCTTCTTTAAGTTCTTCTTCCGAACAAACTATAGACACTCTAAAGAATCTGTCGCCATATTCCCCGAAAGCTTTCCCCGGAACTGCAATAACTCCTGATTTGTACATTAAATCATCAGTAAATTCAACTGAATTTTTATACCTCGGAGGAATCGGAAGCCAGAGATAAAATGTCGCATCCGGTACATTGAATTCACCCCAGCCCAGTTCTTTTAATCCTTCGACAAAAACTTGCTGCCTTTTTTTGAATTCTTTGTTAGCTTTCTCAATATATTCATCCCCTTCTTTAGAGTTAAGAATATCTGCGCAGGCTATTTGCAGTGCTTTAAAAATACCTGAATCCAGAGTTGATTTTAGTTTTCCGAAAATCTTGACGGCTTCCGGGTTTCCGCAAATCCAGCCAAGCCTCCAGCCTGTCATTGCATAAGGTTTTGAAAAACTGAAAAATTCGACTGCAATGTCTTTAGCTCCTTCAATTTCTAAAACACTCATAGGCTTGAGTTCGGGTTTAAAGTACATATCAACATACGCAGCATCCGAAATCAATAGAATGTGATGTTTTTTGCAGAAATTTACAATACTTTCTAAGTACTCTTTTGCGGCTGTTGCACCCAGAGGATTGTTAGGGTAGTTGATTAAAAGAGCTTTAACTTTTTTAGGGTTATTGCCTTCTTTAATAAATTGTTCAAAAACTTTTTCCATATCCGGCATGAATTTGTTTTCAGGTGTCAACGCTACAGGATAAGCTTTTCCGCCTGATACTTTAACCATTTCTTTATAAGAAGCGTATCCTGGATCAGGAACCATTATTATTTCTTTTTCTTTATCATCAGTTGTCGGGTTAATCAATATTCTGATAAAGTTCGCAAGACCTTCTTTAGAACCTATTAGTGAAAAGATTTCTGTTTCCGGATTTAATTCAACCCCGAAACGGTTTTTCATGCGAAGAGCAATGGCTTCACGAAAATATTTTTCTCCTTTAGGTATTGAATATGTATGGACTCCTTTTTTATCAAGAGCATTTTTTAATGAATTGATTGCATATTCAGGCGGAGTGTCGGTAGGTGCTCCCATTGACAAAGAAATTGGCGCCCGTCCTTTTGCGGTTAATTCCGGTGTGATTTTTGCTACCGTTTCTTTTATTCTGAACATTATATATGTTTCAAGCGACTGAACATAATCATTAAAAAATTCCTGCATAAAAAATATCCTCATCAAACGTATGAGGATATTATATAACTAATTTTTAAGCTAGACAATATAAAATACAGAATTTTTCTTTTTTTTAAACTGTTCAATCACTTTACTGATAAATATAGATTCTTTATCAGATAGTTTATATGATTGTTTATGTGTATTAATTGATTTTAAAAATTCTGCAAGCTCATATCTTAACCCGTCACCATCAAATTTTACAAAAACTTTTTGCGTTTTATTAAGGTCTTCAAACCTAATTTCAAAGTATTCAGTTTTCCACCAGGGAGCAGGAATATAAATATATCCTTCAGTTCCTGATATAACGCAGTTTCCTTCTTTTTTAATTCCTATCCCAACATTTGCGGTAGCTACAGCATTTGGATAAAACATAGTTACTTTATTCATTAAATCTATATTATTTTTCGGCTCAAGCATTGCTGTATATTCAATTTTTTCCGGATGGGTTCCTAAGAGCTTTGTAATAAGGCTCAGAGGATAACTTCCAAGTTCGGTTAAACTTCCGCCGCCTAATTCAGGGTTAAATTCCCGCAAACTTTTATCAGTTATTAATTTTGTAAATGTTGCATCTATGTCTTTTATTTCACCAATAATACCGCTTTGAGCAATACTGATAAGTTTATCAAAACACGGAGCATAAACCGTTTTTATTGCTTCTTGGAGAATTAATCCTTTTTCATGTGCAATGTCAAATAATTCTTTAGTTTTTTCTTCTTCTAAGGTGATAGGCTTTTCGCAGAGAACATGTTTACCTGCAAGTAATGCTTGTTTTGAATATTCATAATGAAGCGTATGAGGTAAGGCTACATATACTGCATCAACATCATTCAAAAATTTTGAATAATCGGTGTAGTATTTTTCAAGTCCGTAATTAAGGCATAGTTCTTCCAGTTTTTGCGGATTTCTGCCATATACAACATCAACGTCTACACCGCTGACAAATTTAGATTCTTTGATAAATCTTTTGGCGATTCTGCCATTACCGACAATACCCAGTCTTAAAATTTTGTTTTGTTCATTTCGGAGTTCCGTAGAAGACACCCCTTTAGTTCTTGGTAGATAAACTACATCACAAAAAGGCTTTAAGTAATCAAACTTATTCTGCCAGTCAGAACCAATAACGAAGATGTCTATTTTGTATTTTTTTATATCACTGATTTTTTGTCCCATATATTCTTCAACGATAATTTCATCTGCAAGACCGGTCTTTTGTACATTTTCAATTCTTTCTACTAAGGATTGTGCAACATTTAACTTTCCTCTTGTTGTGTCATAGTTTTCGCTGGTTACTCCAACAATTAGATAATCTCCCAGAGCTTTTGCACGTTTTAAAATATTAATATGCCCCTGATGTAAAAGGTCAAATGTTCCGTAAGTTATAACTCGTTTCATAGATATTTCCTTTAGTACTTATTTATCAGATAGTTATAAAAACTATTCTTATTCCGTTTAGCTTTATCCAGATTTTTGTATGTTAGTTTGTGGATGAAAGAAAGTTTTTTAATCTCTTCAAGCAAACTTTCCGAATAATTATCTGCTAATGAAAACTGCAATAGGTGAGGATTTTGGCTTGACAAACCCGGCATATTTTCATAACTTCTTCTGCATTCTTCGTTGTCTATGATTATTAAAGATAGCAATAGATGGAATAAATAATAATCCGTTATAATATCTTCATTTTTCCAAAATTCAACCAGTATTTTCTTAATAGAGGTTAAAAGTATATTATTTTGTTTGCCGGAAATAAACCAGTTTGAACCGGAATAAATTGAACCTGTACATTTAGGAGAATTAATGGTTTTACATAATAATTCCGTGCTCAAAACAGAGGCTGATTGATACCATGCCGGACTTTTGAAATAAAATACATCCTGTTTTAATATACTGTCAGGGATTTTATCTGTCAGAAAACAGGTTGAATCCACCCAGGTGCCGCCATATTTACAAAGAAGAAGAACTCTTATTATGTCAGAAAAATGGGTAAGGCTGATGATTTTTTTGTCAACTTTTTCTTCTATAAATTTCGGCAATGTTACATAATCTTTGTAGTTTTTCTCTGTTATTAGTATTCTATTCGGATAGAAGTTTTTTACACTGTTTAAGCATTTTTTTACAAATTCCGGAGCTTGTTCTTCTCCCTGCCACCACATTTGCCAAACAGCAGAATTAATTTTAACATTAGGGTTGGGTGCAAAATCAAAGTTCTCCGGCTCATATAGCGCATATATATATTTTTTAAGATATTCAAGATTTGTAACCTCTTTAGATAAGGTTATTGTCCTTTTTTGTATAGCTGAGTCTATTAAATCGGCAATGTATTTGCTTGCAAATCCTCTATCAAAGCATTTGCGGTTCTGCATGAATACATCCAGATTAGTTTTGTATAAATCTTTATCAAAGTTTTTAATTTTGCTTGCCAAATCATCATTACTAAAAGCAATCGGAAACGGCAGAGTATTCATATCAAGGTAGAAACCGCGTTCCTTAGTATATTCTTGATAATCATCTGCGAATATAAATACAGGTTTGGAGTTGAGCATAAAGTCAAATATTGAGCTGGAGTAATCCGTAATCAAAACGTCACTGCATAATAACAATTCTTGTATATCAGGATATGTTGTTGCATTCACGGCATGCGGATATTTTTTTGATATTTGATGGAATTTAGACTTTAAATGCGGATGCAGTCTTACCAAAGTTACATACTTTTCACCATATTTGTTTTCAAATTCTTTTTGCACTCTATCCAGGTCAATATCATAAATATTAACTTTTCTGTTATCCCTGAATGTCGGCGCATACAAAATTACTTTTCTATCTTGAGGGATTCCCAAATATTCTTTTATTTCTTTAATTTTGTTTGCTTTATCTTCTTTATTTAGAAAGAATATATCGTTTCTCGGATAACCGATTTCTAAAAATTTATTATTGAACCAAAAACAGTTTTTAAATATTTCTGTTTCGTAACCGCTGGTTGATAATAAATAATCTTCCATGGCAGAATCCTGCTTTGCCAGTTTCATATAAGTTTCATATCCCGGACTGGTTTCAATATCTTTTTCAATTTTCTTGATTCCCAAACCGCCATGCCAGGTCTGAATATATATTTGTCCGTTCTTTTTAAAAAGCCCTTTTCTTATATAATAATTAAGACGGGTATTTGATACCCAAACCCGGGCGCTTGCTAATTCTTTTAATGCCCGGCGGGAAGAATGTTTAACAAGTCGAATGCCTTTAGGGAAATTTTTTCTTTCTCCGACCGGATTTTTTACCAGCCAGACAAGGTCATACTCTCCTTTTCGCTTAAGCAATTCTTCGGCAATATATTTGGGGCTGTCGCCATAACTTCCGTGTGTAAAATTAACAAAAACGATTTTATTGTGTTTGATTTCACAGCGGGAAATTTTATTTTGTATATTCTTTACTAAGTTTACTTTAAACTTTATGCCAAAAATAATATATACTTTATGATTTCCGTCTTTATATGCGTTAAATATTTTTGTTAACATTCAAATCCTTTCCATACAAATATTGTTTTGCTCAAGTTCTTTTCTTAACATGTTTTCCCACCCATAAGCGCTGGTTATGCTTTCTTCCAGAGTCTTATGCGGATTCCAACCCAGTATATTTTTAGCTTTAGTATTATCCGCAACGAGAACTGCAGGGTCTCCTATTCGTCTCGGTCTTTGTTCAGCCGCAATTTTTCTGCCTGTAACTTTTTCACAAATTGAAAAAACTTCTTTCACTGTATTTCCTGTGTTAGTACCCAAATTAAAGAAATCAGTTTTGCCGCCTGATTTTAAATACTCCAGCGCAAGGATATGGGCTTCTGCTAAATCTTCAATATTTATATAATCCCGAACACAAGTCCCGTCTTTTGTCTCATAATCTGTGCCAAATATTTTAAAGACTTCACCGGAACTGAATGTTGATTTCAGAATATTAGGAATCAAGTGAGTTTCAGGCTCATGCCACTCTCCGATTCTGCATTTCGAATCAGCACCGGCAACATTAAAATACCGCAAGCGTACAGATTTTAACCCGTAAGCTTTGTCATAATCATCCATAATTTTTTCTATAATTAATTTTGTCTGTCCATACGGATTAATCGGCTGCTGCGGGTGGTTTTCATCTATCGGAATCTGTATAGGCTCTCCATAAGTAGCAGCTGTAGATGAAAAAACAATTTTTTTAACACCATATTCCAGCATTGTGTTTAAAAGATTAATGGTTCCGCATACATTATTCAAATAATATTTTTGAGGATTCTGAACGGATTCACCTACTTGCGAAAATGCAGCAAAATGGATTACTGAATCAATACTGAATCTTTCAAACAAATGCTTAAGCTCTTCTCGGTTGAGTAAATCCCCTTTAAAAAATTCTAAATTACCAAATTTTTTTAGAGTTTCAATTGTCTCCAAATGCCCCGTTGATAGATTATCAAAGACAACGACTTCCTGTCCTCGTTCTAATAACGCCAATGCAGAATGACTTCCAATATATCCGGCTCCCCCGGTTACTAATATCATTTTTACCCTTCCTTTAATTTTTAATAATTTTAGACGGATTTACTTATTTTTAAATATGGAATTACACCAAATAAACTGTAAATCTTAGTCGCCTCATAGTGATAAATTCTTAGAATCGGAATTCCCAATAAAGAAAAATCTTCCTTGTACAGCAAATAACCCCTAGAAGGCGCTTTTAAGTTATATTTTTTACATTTTTCTATAAGATACTTGCTGCCAAAAATCTTATCTGCTCTGGACTTGTCAGTGTTTCCTTTGATAAGCGTGTTTTTGTGTTTCCAATAATGGTAAACAGTGTTGGGACAAGTTACCAAAATTCCGGATTTTTCCAAAACATCAGGAGTAAAACACAGGTCCTCATATATCATTCCGGGCACGAATCTGATATTGTTTTGTATCAAAAAATCGCGTTTATAAATTTTATTCCATACAAAGTTGAATCGCGGACTTTTTGCCAGCTCAAATTTTTCTCTAATATCAGCAGTACACTCTATGTGGTTATAAGTAATAAGATTATAGTGTTTTTCGTTATTTTCTCTGATTATGCTCGCACACGCAATATCTGCGTTATTATCAATTGCTGCTTGATAAAGTGTTTTCAAAAAATTGCTGTCGATAAAGTCATCCGAATCAATGAAAGAGATATATTCTCCCAACGCAGCATCTAATCCTGTATTCCGAGCTTCTGACAAACCGGCATTTTTTTGCTCAATAACTTTGAAATTCGGATATTTATTATATTTATCCAGTATTTGTCTTGAATTATCGGTAGAACCGTCATTAACACAAATAATTTCAATATCTTTAAAAGTCTGATTAACTATACTCTCCAAACATCTTTCAAGGTATTTTTCCACATTATATACAGGAACTATAACAGAAATTTTGACCATTAGTTTTCCCTCATTAAATATGTTTTTACTAAAGCTTTATAGAACTTTGGTCTTAAAAAGAACAACGGACGGTATTTTAAATACTCAATTATGGAATCTCTCTGATTATCTTTTGTCCAGTGCCTATACTCTTCATCGCTAAGTTTCCACGGAGTGTATTGCAAATATTTGAAATAGTAATCCCTATGCGGGCTGAATGATGCATAATGCCAAGGTTTTTTCTTAGCTACAAAATGTATGATTTTAGGATGTTTTGTAAAACTTGAACGATTTGTAAAATTACTTGACTGAACATTCCATTCATCAGGTAAAACTTTGATTCTGCCTTTTAACACCTCATTTATTATTTCCTGATCCCCGCTGGTTATGTTCTCTATATTATTTTTTGTATATTCTAAAAAATCTTTCTCAATCTTCTCAGTTCTGATTTTTTCTAAATCAATAACCAGAACTCCTGCATTAACATACCCCGGGTTTTCTTTGACCTTACTTTTTTTAATATCACTAACTCCGGCTGCAACATATTCTCCCATATCGGTATTGTATAAATGTGCAAGGCTGTCATTTACAATAACATCACAATCAAGATAAATAATTTTGTTTATATAAGGCAGCAGGCTTGCTACTTTTAGTCGGTAATATGTAGCAATGGATATATATGCGTGCGTTTTTACATTTGTATATTCTATAAATAAATCATTGTCTATTGAGACAAACTCTATATCACACTGTTTTAAAGTTTTTAAAGTCTCAATATTCTGTTTATTCTTATCAGAAATTCCGCCGTCAAGAATATAAAAACAGAGCTTATCATCTTTAGCTGCATTTTTTAAAATTGAAGCTATAACTACTCCCGCATATTTTGCGTAATTATTATCACAAGATATGCATATATTTATTTTGTTTTCTTCCATAATCCAGGTATGATAATATTTTCTGCCATTCTTGCAACACAATACTAATTGTGTTGCAGGGGTAAATGAAAATGGTTTGGCGTAAGTATTCCGGACCTTGCGAAAAAGGGGAGAAGAATTTGTTTCGAAACGATAGCGGAAGCCCCTGCTGAAGCGTGTTTGAGAAACAAATTACTTCTTCCCTGTCCGAAAATTTACCAACCCTGTACAAACCAAATATAGTGTGCTATTATGGCAATGACGCAACACAATTAGTATTGTGTTGCAAGAATTTAAACAATATAATTTTTGATTGAAGGTATTTTTATACAGTTATCCAAATATTCTATTGTGCTGAGTTTTTCGTTGTAAAGGTATTTAATAAAATTTAGATATGATATATCAAACGAACTTAGAAGAAGGTTAATTTCAAAGCCTTCTGAACAGAAAGGCTCATAATCATATACAACATAGCTGTTATATTTGCTTTTCCATTCTTTTCTCTCGACACGACAGTTATTTTCTTCTGCTATGTCTTCAACCCAATTAACTATATCTTTGTTAATATTTTTGATTTCCAAGTATTTGTTCTGAAAGTTTTCCATAACACAATCTCCATACAAAAATTGTAATTTGTTATGTGTGAACATAAATTACCATTTTGTCTAGTTTTTAAAGACAGGATATGGAAATTAATACATTGTATTTAAAGGCTAGGAATGAGTGCAGAATTAAGATATGTTTCGGCAGTTTTATCGGATGTATAATCACAAATTGTATTATAAGCATTTTCTAATATTTCAGATTTTGGAGTAAATGCAAAAATCTTTTTCAGGCAATTTTCAATGCCGGGTGTATCCGGTGCGGCTAAAAATCCGTTAACGCTATCTTTTATAATGCCGTCTATACCATCATTTTGGGCACATACTGTTATACATCCGGATGCCATAGCTTCCAAGTAAACCATTCCGAAAGTTTCGTTTACACTCGGAAGGATAAATATATTAGATTCCCGCATTATTTTTATTACTTTCTCATGCGGAATTTGCCCTGTAAATTTTGCATTAGAAGAGAGCTTTTTCAGTTGATGTTCCATTTTGCCGGAACCAATCACTGTCAGGTCAATATTTTTAAAATTTTTACAAGCCAGGATGACTTTATCAATATTTTTCCTTTTAATAAATTGTCCGCAAGTGAGAACTTTTATCCTCTCTTTTTCTTTCCATTCTCTTTTTACAATAATATTTTCATCTATTCCGGAAGGTGCGGTGAAGATTTTATTCTCATATTGGGGGTATAGTTTCAGGAATTTTTGTTTTAAAACTTCTGAGCGGGCAAAAATTTTGTTTGCATTTTGGTAAGCTTTTTCAAGTTCCGATTTAAAATATATTGAATAAATCGGATTGGTTAAAACTTCCAAGTCAGAATTATGAACCGCCGCGCAGAACGGCAAACCAAGCCGATTTGCATAAATCAATCCGGAAGGCATGTGAGCTAAAATTATGTCCGGTTTATAATTGAGCGGAGGAACTTTCAAGAACGGGAATAGAAAATTTATGTTTTTAACATCTCCGTAGGTTCCATTCTTGTAAAAAGGTTTGCCCCTCAGAAAAGAATTTAAGAGGAAATTAGGTTTTATAACTTTAACCTCATGACCTTGTTTTTGCCAGGATTTTACAAAGGATTGAAGAGTGTGCGGCGTATACTTTTCACTCTCTTTTATCGGATATAAATCTGTTATTATAAGGATTTTAACCGGTGTTATTTTATTTAATTTGCTGCTAGAATTATTCATTACTGTAATAATAGATGTATTTTTTTATTTTGTCACGTATTTGTTCTGTTGGGATGTGTAAAAAACAAAATAAAAATATTTAAACTTTTGTAACATTTAATTTTGCATCATCTTTGATTTTTATAATAAAATAGTGTATTCTGGAGAGGTAAGGATAAATTAAAAATGCATTTGGCTCATATATGAAAGGATAATATATGAAAGAAATTAACGGACTGTATAATACGGCTAAGGTATTTACCGACAACATGGATGAATTGTCTGTTGAGCAGATAAAAAAACTTTGTAACCAAGATTTTATTCAAGGAAGTAAAATCCGTATAATGCCTGATGTTCATTCAGGAGCCGGATGCACAATCGGCACCACTATGACTATAAAAGATAAAGTTGTTCCGAATTTAGTAGGTGTTGATATTGGCTGCGGAATGGAAACAATTGCTATAAAAGAAAAAGTTATTGATTTTGAAAAATTTGACAATCTCATATATGAAAAAATTCCTGCAGGTATAAATATTCGCAAGGATATGCACAAGTATGCCTCAGAAATTGAGCTTGAGGAGTTAAGGTGTTTTTATAATATTAGCCATGTGCGTGCCGGCAGGAGCATCGGAACTCTTGGGGGCGGGAATCATTTTATTGAAGTTGACAGGGATGATGATGGCAATTTATATATTGTAATCCATTCCGGCAGCCGCCACTTAGGGAAAGAAGCTGCACAATATTACCAAGAGGAGGCTTACAAACAACTCAACGGCTGCACAAAAAGGGATATTGATAAAGTAATTCTTGATTTAAAAAACTCCGGGCGGCAGGCTGAAATTCCGGCGGTAATAGAAAATTTGAGAAACAATGTTACATCAGAAATCCCTCAAGAGCTGGCTTATGTAAGTGATTATCTCTTTGATGCTTATATTCATGATATGAAAATAATTCAAAAATTCGCTGTTTTGAACAGAAAGGCGATAGCTGATGAGCTTGTTCAGTGATTGGGTTTAACTGTAGAAGATGAGTTCACAACGATTCATAATTATATTGATACAGAGTCCATGATATTAAGAAAGGGCGCTGTCTCGGCTCGTTTGGGTGAAAGACTTTTAATCCCTATAAATATGCGTGACGGCAGTCTAATCTGCACAGGCAAAGGAAATCCTGACTGGAATTATTCAGCTCCGCACGGTGCAGGAAGGATTTTGAGCCGCGGACAGGCTAAAAAGAGATTTACAGTAGAAGAATTTCAAGAAACAATGGGCGGAATTTATACAACATCTGTAAATGATGAGACGCTTGATGAATGTCCGATGGCATATAAAGCTATGGATGAGATTATGAATAATATTAAACCGACGGCTGATATAGTGAAAGTTATAAGACCTATTTATAATTTTAAGGCAGGAAAAGGGAAATAATCCGACCGGAGCCGGTCTAAAGATGAGCTGAAGGAATTAGGTAAGTATATATTTGCGCTAAAAATTGCTTTTGTGGTACAATACTTGTATACAAAAGATTTTTTGACTATTGAGGGGGATAGATGGCACAAGGGTATGACGCTAGTAATATACGTGTATTAGAAGGTTTAGAGGCTGTAAGACTTCGTCCGGGAATGTATATCGGTTCGACTTCACAGAGAGGTCTTCACCATTGTATATACGAAATTGTTGACAACTCAATTGACGAAGCTCTTGCGGGTTATTGTACAGAGATTCATGTTACTGTTAACAAGGATAACAGTGTAACCGTTGAGGATAATGGGCGCGGCATCCCTGTTGATATTAAGCCGGAAACCGGAAAGTCAGCTCTTGAAATTGTACACACAGTGCTTCACGCGGGCGGTAAGTTCGGTGACGGCGGATACAAGGTGTCAGGCGGGCTTCACGGTGTAGGTGCTTCTGTCGTTAACGCACTTTCAGAAAAAATGGTTGTGGAAGTTTCCCGTGACGGTTATATCTGGAGGCAGGAATACTTAAGAGGAGAGCCGACTTCTCCTGTTGAGAAAGTTGCTCCTACGACTAAAACCGGTACGAAATCAACTTTCTGGCTGGATCCGGAAATCTTTACGGAAACGACGGAAATCGATGTTGATATTGTTGCTACCCGCTTTAGAGAAATGGCATTCTTAAACAAAGGTTTAAAGATTATTCTTCATGATGAGAAAGATACAAATAAAGATGAGACTTTCCATTATGAAGGCGGTATTGCAAGCTATGTTTCATTCTTGAACCAGAATAAGACTCCTATGTTTGACGAGCCTATTTATATGGAAAAAATCGTTGACAAGATTAAAGTCGAAGTTGCTATGCAGTATACGGATTCTTATAATGAATCTATTTTATCATTTGCAAACAACATTAACACTCATCAGGGCGGAACTCACTTGACTGGTTTCAGAAACGCAATCACCCGTGTTTTGAATGATTATGCCAGAACAAACAAGATTCTTAAGGATTCCGAACCGAATCTTACAGGGGATGATGTTAGAGAAGGTTTGACCGCTATTGTCAGTGTTAAGATTGAGAACCCTGAATTTGAAGGTCAGACAAAAGAAAAACTCGGAAACTCCGAAGTCATGGGTGTTGTTCAGGATGTTGTAAGAGAAAAGTTACAAGAGTGGTTAGAATTTAACCCGAAACTTGCAAGAACTATTATTGAAAAAACTCTTCAAGCTCAAAGAGCACGTGAGGCAGCAAGAAAAGCAAGAGAACTTACAAGAAGAAAGACTGTTCTGGAAAACTCTACCCTTCCTGGTAAGCTTGCAGACTGCTCAAACAGAGAGCCTGAAAAATGCGAAATCTTTATTGTTGAGGGTGATTCGGCAGGCGGTTCCGCAAAACAGGGCAGAAACAGAATGTTTCAGGCAATTTTACCTCTGAGAGGTAAAATCCTGAACGTTGAAAAAGCCCGTCTTGATAAGATTTATGCTAATAACGAAATCCAATCAATGGTTCAGGCTTTCGGTATTTCAATAAGCAAAAATGAGGATGATTTTAACCTCGACAAACTTCGTTATCATAAGATTATTATTATGACAGATGCTGATGTCGATGGTGCTCATATCAGAACATTGCTTTTGACATTCTTCTTCAGATATGCAAAACCGCTTATTGAAAACGGTTATGTATATATTGCGCAGCCGCCTTTATTCAAGGTTACTACGGGGAAAACTTCCGAATATCTTTATGATGAGCATGCGCTTGATAAAATGCTTAAAGAAAGAGGTATCAAATCTTTGAGTCTTTCTGATAAGACCAAGAGCAAAGTCAAAACAGGGGATGAACTACTGAAACTTTTATCTAACATGTCAATGTTCTATAAAGCTTATAACAACCCTATTTTGAACATTATTCCGTCAGTTGTTTTAAGGGGTCTAATCCGTTCAAATATAACTCCTGATGATTTTGAAAACCAGGATAAAATGAACGAGATTTTAGCTTATCTTGACCATTATTTGAAAGACCACGCTGAAAACTATAATGTAGCCGAAGCTAAAAATTACAAAGTTTCATTAAAATACAATCCTGATGCTGCAAGATATGCTATTCAGCTTGATTTGTTTGAAAATGAGCATGAAATGATTACGGCAAATATTATTAAGAGTAATGAGTTCAAGAGACTCAAAAACTCTTATCCGCTGATTCGTGATTTCTTGATAGAAGAAGAAAAAGAACTTATTCTTGAAACAGAAAACGGCGAAACAACGATTACATCGTTTGAACAGCTTCAAAAAATTGTTGACGACAGAGGTCAAAAAGGTTTGGCTATTCAAAGATTCAAAGGGTTGGGCGAAATGATGCCGCAACAGCTCTGGGAAACAACAATGGACCCTGAGACAAGAACTCTTCTCAAGGTTAATATTGAAGATGCCATGATGTGCGACCAGTTATTTGACGTACTTATGGGCGATAAGGTTGAACCGAGAAGAGACTTTATTGAAGCTAATGCGGTTTACGCTACAAACATTGATACATAATACAGGAGAGCAAAATTGATAGATAAAAATTACTGTATGAGCCATTATCTGGCATTCAGGTTTATTAAGGATGAAAATATTAACTTTTTTGAGAATCTGAAACATACAGTTTACAAGTCACATCCTGAAAACGAAATTACGCCGGTTAAAACGGTTGAGGAGATGGATAGAATAATCTGTCAGAAGATTGAGGAATTTTATCTTCCCGGAAAAACTGCAATACTTCTATCAGGCGGAATGGACAGCGCAATTTTAGCTTCTTATCTTCCGAAAGGGACGAAAGCGTATACTTTCAAGTGTATAGCAGACGGTGCAATTGATGAAACCGAAAGGGCAAAAAAATATGCACAGAAAGCAGGTTTAGACCATGAAATCTTGGAAATGAGATGGGAAGATTTTGAAAAACTTACGCCTGAAATTTTAAAAGCGGATGGGGTGCCTTTTCATTCAATAGAAGTACAGCTTTTAAAAGCTGCAAAACATGCCAAATCTCAAGGTATAGAAAGGTTTATTATAGGAGAAAGTGCTGATTTAATATTCGGCGGAATGGATAAACTGATTTCAAAAGATTGGTTATTAGAAGACTTCAAAAAAAGATATAATTTTGTAGAACCTTCAAAAGCTCTCAAAGAGCCTGTCAGTGTTGATGATGTTTATGAAAAATACCGTGAGCCGGAAGGGAAAATAGATTTTCTTACTTTTATGGATGAGATATTTTCTATAGAATCATCTTCATCATATATGCATGCTTTTTCAATGGAGGGAATAAAATATTTAGATCCTTATTCATATATGAAAATGGCTGAACCTCTCGACTTAACGAGGGTAAGAAACGGAGAGCCAAAATATATGGTAAGAGAGCTTTTTGCAAAGCGCTATCCGGAGATTTCTGTTCCGGATAAAATTCCTATGCCGAGAGCAACAAACCAGTGGCTGAAAGATTATAAAGTCTCTCGTCCGGAATTTATTCCTGATTGTACAAAGGATATGACGGGAGACCAAAAATGGCTCTGCTGGTGTTTGGAGCAATTTTTGAATATGCATGACAGAGGAGAACTCTAATGGCAAAAATGGTTATAGGATACACTTGCGGAGTATATGACTTGTTTCATATAGGGCATTTGAATCTTTTAAAGAATGCAAAAGGTTTGTGTGACAAGCTTATTGTCGGGGTGAGCGTAGATAAGCTTGTGGAATATAAAAATAAAAGAGCTGTCATACCTTTTGAAGAAAGAATTGAGATTGTAAGAAGCATAAAATTTGTAGATGCGGCAATTCCTCAGGAGGAACTGGATAAATACAAAATGTGGGAAAAATTGCATTTTGATATTTTGTTTGTCGGTGATGACTGGTACAACACTCCTAGCTGGCAGGAGATGGAAGAAAAGTTTAAAGCTGTCGGAGTCAGAGTTGTGTATTTTCCATACACCAAAGGAACAAGCTCTACCCTTATTAATGAGACTTTAGTAAAACTCAGAGAATCAAAAGAGGTTTAACAAAATTGGCTGATTTTAAGACTCATCTTGAAAAAATAAAATTTGATAAATATCTAAAAAAACTGAAGAAGAAAATAGGGAATAAAAGTGTAATAATTTACGGTTCAGGTTCTTTTTTCAGGTTTATTAAAGATAATTATGACTTGAGTTTTCCAAATATTATCGGAATTTCTGATATGAAATTTACTGCCGAGCAAGAGGGAGAAGAATGTTTGGGATATAAAATTATTCCAAAAGACAGGATGAAAGATTATAATCCTGATTATGTTCTTGTAGCTACTCTTGAATACATAGAGATAATTGAAGATTTTGTTATGAATATATTCAAAAACACAAAGACAAAAGTTTATCCTTTGGCAAGGATTCCGTTAATTGATTTAATAAAAGAAATTTGGAATAGATAAATGTATATAAAATATAAGGAAATATTTGAAATACTTGCCCTTTTTGCACCGCTAAAATTACGCGAAGCAATCAGGGAAACCGGAATGAAATTGAAAATCCGGCAAAATCTTGAGTATATTTCCAAGAATAAAAAGCAGGTTATCAAAGGGTTACGGGATAAAATAAAAAGCGGTAAAAAACTCAATGTTGCTTTTTTTATTTATGACGAGACCAAATGGAAATGCCAGAGCATTTATGACTTGATGGAAGAGAGTGAATATTTTACTCCTCATATTTTTGTAACCAAGAATTGTGCTCCGGGGTTTAATTTTAATTACCAGAGACCGGAAACCCTTCATCAGGTTTATAATTTCTTTGAGAACAAAAATATGCGGGTAGAATATGCTTATGATTTTGAAAAAAATGAGTTTATTCCGTTTAAAGATATGAATCCGAGACCGGATATCATTTATTATTGCCATCCGTGGTATATTTATAAAACTCAGGGACCTGTAATCACATCTGAGTATGCTCTTACATATTATTCATCATATTCCGTTCCGAGTTCAATGGGAGAGCAGGAGTGGTATTTGAGATTCCATCAGTATATTGAGACACAGTACGTTCTCAACGATATTACTAAAAATTATTTTTCATCCAAAATGGATAATAAAGGGGTAAATCTTAAAACTGTCGGACATCCTATATTGGACTATTTTTATATAAACAAAGACAAAGTTTATGAAAACAAAAATTATGTAATTTATGCTCCGCATTTTTCTGTAGATGATAATACTACGTTAAAATGGGGAACTTTTCTTCAGATGGGTGATACAATGCTTGAGTGGGCAAAAAATCATCCTGAATTTAACTGGGTATTCAAACCGCATCCGTGCCTTCGAGGGTACTTAAGGAATAAAAATCTCTGGAGTGAAGATAGAGTTCAAAAATATTGGGATGATTGGGCAAAAATCGGACAGGTTTATGAATCCGGTGACTATTTGGATATGTTTATGGAATCAAAAGCTATGATTACGGATTGCGGCTCATTTAAAACCGAATATTTTATGACCCAAAAACCGCAGATTTTTCCAAAATCAGAACACGGAATGCCGTACAGTCCGGGAGTGGAAAAAATCAACGAAACTTGCTATATAGTCAAAACTCCTCAAGAACTAACAGATACTCTTAATGAAGTTCTTGTTAAGGGAAATGATTATAAAAAAGAAGAGCGCAAAAAAGTTTATCAAGATTGCGGTTACGAAAACAATTACGCTGCAAAAAACATTCTTGATGATATAAAAAGAACTTTGGGAATAAATTAATGTGTAAAATAAGTATAATTTCACCTGTCTATAATGCTGAAAATTATCTTGATGATTGTATCAAAAGTATTCTTAATCAAGACTTTCGGGATTTTGAAGTTCTGTTTGTAAACGACGGCAGTCCGGATAATTCACTTGAAATTTTAAAAGAATATGCAAAGCAAGATAAAAGAATAAAGGTTTTTTCAAAAGAAAACGAAGGGCAAGGAGTTGCAAGGAATTTTGTTCTGCCATACGCGAAAGGTGACTATGTACTTTATCTTGACCCTGATGATTGGCTTGAAGAAGGAGCTTTAAGAAAAATTTATAACAAGTTCCAAGAAGATGACTATGATGTAATCTTCTTCAATGCATATAACTATTTTCAAGATACCGGCAAGAAAAATCCTTATATGTTTATTGACTGTTTTTATAACAGGTTTAAAGATGGTGTATTTAATGCATCAAGTGCGGATAATATCCTTTTTGAAACCAACGGGCTTTGTTTTAAAGCTTACAAAAGGAGTTTTCTTGTTGAAAATAATATCAGATATTCTCCTACAAAATATATTGAGGATAGCGAATTTTTTATTAAAGCTGTTTTGTATGCTAAAAAGATGTCTTGCTTGAATGAGTTTATTATAAATTACAGAAGGCATAACGCTTCATCAAACTCAACAACTCATAAAAATATCGAAGTTATACGAAAAACTTTTTATATATGTGAAAATATTTTATCTGACTATTTTTCAAAAAACGGAACAAATGCCGGATTGCTGAACTCTTTTTTAAAAAACAGAGTCCAGCAGCTTATTCATCATTTCAACAAAGTAAATAAATCGCATAAAAGAGAGTATTTTTATATGATGAAAAGGATTTTTGAATACGTAAATAAAAAATACGGAAATGAATTTTGTAAAAACGAATCTTTTAGAATTGTTTATGAAAATGTTTTAAACAATAATTGGATTATGTATAACTATAACAACCTTTACTCCATCTTTATGCCCAATTTTAAATGTTATTTGGAAGTATAATTATACAACTCGTTCGGGATTGCATACAGTACGGTTTCATTAATGTTATTACTATAATGCCCGAGTCTCAATGTATAGTTTTTAAGCACATTATTTAACCAAATTGGGATATTGATAAAATCCTCATGTGAATGATATATAGAAATTGCAAGCTGTGGTCTGTCTGATTCCAAAGCTTTGATACCGCCCTTAAGAGCCGGAAATTCGGCACCTTCCATATCCATTTTTATAAAATCTATTTTGGAAATATTGTTCTTTTGCTTAAAATTATCAATGGTTGTTGTTTTGATTGTTGTAATACTATGCTTATCTCCGGCTGGAATATTGCCTGAAATAACCTTTGATGCCGAACCGTCTGATATATCTTCTGCAAAATCAAGTTCGGTTTCTTTATCCCACAGTCCGTAATTCACTATTTGACAGAAGTTTCCCTCTTGGATAAATTTGTCATAAATATTGCTCCTAAACTTGTCATACATAGGTTCAAATGCGTATATTGTTTCAAGATTTGGAAAGTTGTGTTTAAAAGATAAAGCATTAATCCCGTTATAAAACCCGCCGTCAAAAACAGTTCGGATTGCCTGCTTATTTATATGTTCCAAATACTGAATATTATAATTCCTTTTGCAAAATTCTGCATCAATATTATGTTTTAGAGCATAATTTTTTGTTTTGTCCGTATTTTTAGTGACTCTGGCGTTCCATACTAAATTATAGAGTTCCCTATCTTCTTCAAATTTAAAAATAGAGGCTGTTTCTTTTTGCGGGAGCATATATTTTTCGAGTCTGTAATATTGGTCAATGCTGTTACTCATCACAATATACGGAATATTAAGGTATTCTGCAATTTGCACAAGGTCATAAACTTCATGTCTGACAGCGAAAACCAATAAATCAAATTTATCTTTGATTATATCCACCTCTTTAGGCGAAACAATTTCAATCCCTTCTTCAACTCCGGTTTTTGCAGAATCCAAAAAATACAAGATTTTTATATCAGGGCGGAACTTTTCAATATCGCGTTTTAGCTTTTTCCCGCAGGTTCCGGCGCCATAAATTACGATTTTTGAGTTATTCGGGATTTGTTGAATGAATTCTTTTATCATTAATATTCTCCGATGTTATTTTTCAAGCTGAATTGCCGGCATGATTCTGTCGTGTCCTCTGTCTTCCATTACAGAACAGTAATTGCATGCCGAAAATGCTTCTCTTGAATAAAAATCTTTTAATTTTTTCTTAAGTTGTCCGGGTTTGTTTTCAATATTCAAATCAATAACTTCATCAATTTGAGGGGTATAAATTCCTTTGAGCACAAATACTCCGGCTCTAGGACAAACATATATTTTCCCGCCAAAGACCGCCACACAATTTATACCGCATTCTTCAAAATAACTTTCGCTTTCTTCGCGCAGCTTATTCTTTTTCATTTCGGAAGTGTAACCCCAGGTTAAATCCTGAACGTAATCGTAATCAAGATTATTCTCTCTTATTTGTTTCAAAAATTCTTCATGCTTAAGTTTATTCTTTAAATCTTCATTCTTGGAATAATTAGAAAGCCAGATGGTTACTTTATTTCGGTATTTAACAGCGGTTTTAATTAAATCTTCATTCATTAAAATTGTTCCGTTTGTAACTATCCAAACTCTTTCAATTTTGTTTTTTGATGCAGCATACTCTAAATACTCTGCAATGTTTTTTACAAGCAAAGGTTCTCCGCCTATTAAGAGCAGATTCTTAACTTTATGCACCGCTTTTAATAAATTATCGACCTGGGTTTTGAACTCCTCTATTGATATAAGACAGTGTTCTTCCGGATTAATTCTCGGAATAAAATTTGAACAATGTTTGCATCTTAAAGAACATTTTGTAGTTATATTAAATTCAATTTGCGGAATCTCAATCCGTCCGATTAGAGAATTTAATCTTGTTCTGATTTGAGTTTCCAATTTTTGGAAGGCATTAAGATTTTTGCGTTTTTTCCCGTGTAATCCGTTTTCATCTATCCAAATATTGTGTCTGATATTTCTTCTTTCAAACGCAGGAACATGCTTTTTCCTAACAAGAGGCATAATTTTTATATCCGGATATTCTGCTGACAAACGGCTTATAATCGGCTGATAATTTTTTACAGCGACAAGGATACAATCCGGTTTATGGTCGGCAATGTCTTTAATTTTACAAGTCTTAAATCCCAAAAATTCCGCAGGAGCATTTTCGGCTTCAAACTTTTGATCCATTACCCCTGTAATGTTAAATTTTGATAGGTTACAAGATTGGTTTACAGCTTCAAATAAAATCCCTGCACCGTAAATCATAATACTTTTATTTTCCAATTCGCCGGAAAGCTTTTCAAAGTATTTATTGAACTTTACATCTTTCAAATATTTTTTTTCATCTTCTATACCCATATTTACCCCTAGTCTGAATATACAAACTTTTCTTGACCATTATCAAGTATTAAAGCACAAAGATGCGCATTTTTGTACTTGCCGCAGCCAAGGTCGATACAAATTTTACCTTCATCAATATATGGTGAATCAAATTCCGTATGTCCAAAAATTACTTTTTGAGGCAAGCGGTGTTTTGAATAAATAAACTTATTTCTTATATAAACCAAATCTGTCTCATCCTGGTCTTCGAGACTGTAATTAGGGTCAAAACCTGCATGGACAAACAAATACTTATCTGTTAAGTAATAGAATTTTAGACTGTCTAAAAATTCACCATGTATTCTGTAAATATTTTCAAAACTGCCGTAACTTTTTACTGTTGCGGGTCCGCCGTAATTCCAAAATAGATAATCATAGTATTCATCTCCCTGGCGTGCATGAAGATAAGCGTACTCGTGAGAGCCTATTAAGTAAATACACTTAAACTTTTCTCCAAGAGAAATAATCCTGTCAATAACTCCTTTAGAATCAGGACCCCTATCTATATAATCGCCCATAAAGACAAAAATATCATCCGGATGCATATCTATTTTTGATAATACACTATCCAGTTTAGCTCTCTCTCCGTGGATATCTGTTATTGCTATATATCTTGGCATACCAATATTTTATCACAAAGAGACAGGGCTGGGCTAGTGGGGACTGGTGATTAGTGACTAAGTGACTGAGTGACTGAGTGACTGAGTGACTGAGTGACTAAGTGATTAAGAGGGAATAAACTAAAATGTCATCCCGAACTTGTTTCGGGATCTTACCAATTTGGCGTTATAGGGTCTATCCGTTTGATAAATAAACATTAATAGATTCCGGGTCGGAGCCCGGAATGACACTCTTTTTTACACTTACTCCCCTCCTTGACCTTTTGGCTTGTCGTGAAGTGAGTAAGTGACCAATTATTTCCCCCTCCCCAATTTGGCACAACTGTCCAAGATAAATTTATCATTAATAATCTTCCTCCCTTATGAGGGAGGATTGAGGTGGGTGCTGGTTGAATAGTTAAATAAACTTTTTACCCTCCCGGGAAACATAAGCGGAAGGCGGGGAGGGAAGGATTCCTTTGCGAACTCCGGTATGCTTAGGAATCCGGGCGGGGAATAATCCGTTGTTCTAATATAAATCAACCTGCAATAGCCTAAAAATCCAAGTTTACACAATTTGTGCAACATAATTACTATTGTGTTGCAGGGGTAAATGAAATTGGCTTGGCGAGGGCATTACAGGCTGAGCGAAAGAAGGGAGAAGAAATTGTTCCCGAAACGATAGCGGAAGCTCCTGCTGGAGCGTGTTTGAGGGAATAAATACTCTGTCTTAATATTAAGCCCTTGAAAGCCATACCGTTTCTGCCTTTACCCCCACCCTGCAACACAATAGTAATTATGTTGCAAGAAGGTCTGTCGGAGTCTTTTACGCTAATGTTTCGCGTTATGAATTTTTTGCTTTGGCAGCATTTATTACCCAACCATCTGAGCGGAAATGTGCGTAATGGTTTTTCCCGATGTATTTTTCAGAATATTTACTCCCCCTTTGCAGCCACTCTTCAAAAACCAAGAGAGCCTTTCTTATGAGTTCATATCCATATTTTTCAATTAACGAGCCATATTGATCAGGAGTGAGAATTACCAGGTTTATGTCCGGTATTTCTATTCTTACTCTTGAATCATTTTTGGGGCGTCCGCCCTTCTTGCCGTTGTATTTGCTAATCAATTGTCTGTTTCTTATTATCATAATCAATCCCTTCCGGAGCACCAAAACGCCGTACTAATTCTATTACAGTTTCTTTCATCCGGCATTTTGCCTCACTGTTAATAAAGTAAATTTGATAAAGATGACACCTGGAACAGGAGCATCCGAGCATATAACAATCTATTGCTGTTGAAGTCCAATTCTTTGTAACTGTTTCACTGCATGATACATTATACTTATACCCCATTTAAACAAACCTCTTCCTTGAAATTCTTAATTTAAAATATTTATAAACAACCATAAAATTGACAGATATATAATTCCATGCTTAAATAAAGTATATGAATTAACATCTTGTCTTATATTGTAAGATTATATCATACAATTGTCAAGTATAAATTTATTATGGCGGTTAACATGAAACTTGAAGAACTTTTGACAATTATTCCTAATAAAACCGGTAAATATATAAATCAGTCTGCACTGGCAGAGAGTCTGGGTATTACAAGACAGACTGTAAGTAACCGCATTAAAAATGAGAGTCAAGTTACAATAGGTGAATTAAAAAAAATAGAAGAATATTTTAATATTACTTTATTTAATGAAACAACCGGGTCTGATGAAAATATTGTATATATTGATTACTATACAGACGTATTTGCAAGCTGCGGAAGCGGGAATATTGTGTTTTCGGAAGAAAAAATTAAACTTCCGATTCCTGAAATTTTAATCAGCGGTTTTTCAAAATTAAAAGAATATTCAATGATAAATGCTGCCGGAAATAGTATGGCGCCTACAATTGACAGCGGAGATAAACTTATTGTAGAACATTGGAAAGGTGAACAGATTCAGGATAACAAGATTTATGTTTTCTGCTTTAATAACGAAATTTTTGTTAAGCGTTTATCAAAAAACTTAGATGAAATTATTATAAAATCTGACAATCCTGAGTATAGAATCCGTACAATAAGCGGGAGTACTATAAATGACCTTATTTTAATCGGCAAAATAGCCGGAGTTATTAAGAATTTGGGATAATTTACAAAATTGACTTTATAAGTATTTTGAAGTTAAATATTGTCTATGAAAATGATACTTTTTGGCGCAAATGAAGTCGGTTCAATGATAGCATCCGAGTTTTACGCCGATAATGATATAACGGTAATAGATAATGAAGAATACAAGTGTGATGCGTTTAACAAGCTTGATGTAAGTTTTGTGGACGGGAACGCATCAAATGTGGAAATCCTTAAGCAGGCAAATGTCAAAGATGCTGATGTATTTATTGCTTGTACTGATTCTGACGAATTAAATATAGTTGCATGTCTTACGGTAAAAAAGATGAGCAAAGCTTGTACAATGTGCTTTGTAAGAAAAGAAGAGTATAAGTCATCTTTAGGGATTACAAAAGATGCCGAATACAATTTCGGGTTTTATGTAGATTATGTTATTTGGCCCGAAGAACTCCTTACTCAGGAAATTTTCCGTATTATAACAGTTGCAAAAGCTCTGGACGTTGAACACTTTGCCGGGGGTAAGGCGAGATTGTTGGAATATAGAATTGCTCCAAATTCAGTATTGGTAAATTCTATGATTAAGAATTGCGAGTTCCCAAAAGATACTTTGATTGTCGGAGTCACAAGAAATGGCGAGCTTTTTATCCCGAGCGGCGAAACAGTTCTTCATGAAGATGATAAAGTAATATTCATGGGACTTTCAAACTCTCTTGATATTTTAGCCGGTAAATTTTTCCACGAAAAAGAGTTTGTTAAAAAAGTTGCAATAATAGGCGGCGGCAACGTCGGGCTTAAACTGGCTAAGAATCTGGAAAAACTTAAGCTCGATATTAAAGTTATTGAAAAAGACGAAAAAAGATGCGAACTGTTATCGGAAGAACTGTCCTCTTCTCTTGTCATAAACGGTGACGGAACGGATTTGGAACTTCTGAATGAAGAAGACATCAGCTCTTCTGATGTAGTGGTCAGTGTTACAAATAATGATGAAAAGAATCTTCTTTGCTCGCTTTTAGTCAAGCAGCTGGGTGTAAAAAGAGTTATTTCAAGAGTTAGCAAGGGAGCTAACGTTTCTTTGTTTGAAAAAGTCGGAATTGATATTGCAATTTCCACAAAAACAGCATCACTAAATGAAATTAAAAATAACTTATGTGATACAAATATCGACATCCTTGCAACCGTTGAACAAGGTATGGGCGAAGTTATGGAAATTGAGCTTCCGGAAAATTATCAAACTATAAAGATTATGGAACTTAAATTACCTGCAAAAGCAATTGTCGGGGTTATCCAAAGAAGAAACAGAATAATAATTCCTAACGGCGCAACCCAGATTATGAGCGGAGATAATCTTATAATCTTTACTACAGGTGCTAACGCTCCTGCTATAAGAGAATATTTTAAGGTGGATTAATGAGACTCAGTTATCTTGCATATACTTTCAGTCTTTCAATAATGTATTTCAGTGTACTTCTTCTTGTACCTATTCTGATTGCACTTTATTATCATGAAACATCCGCTATTTTTCCGTTCTTTTTTGCGGCAACAGTTGCTTTCTTAATCGCTGTTACTTTAAAAAAAATCGTACCCGGTGCATCACAAGTGAAAAACGTTAACGATATTAAAAAATCTGAAGGTATCTGTACAGTAACTTTTTGCTGGCTGCTTGCGGGTTTGTTGGCGGCAATTCCTTATATGTTTTTCGGATTTTCGTTTATTGACGCTTTATTTGAATCAACATCCGGGATAACAACAACAGGCTCTACAATATTTGTGGATTATAATTTCCCAAAAGCTCTTTTCTTCTGGCGCGGTTTCACCCAGTGGATAGGAGGTATGGGAATTATCGTGTTATTCGTGGCAATTCTTCCGCAGTTCGCTATTGCCGGAAGACAATTGTTCTTTGCAGAAGCTCCCGGACCTACTGAAGATAAATTCACCCCGAGAGTCAGAAATACTGCTTCCGCTTTGTGGAAGGTTTATCTCGGGATGACTATTCTGGAAATAGTTCTTCTGAGAATAAACGGAATGAGTGGTTTTAATGCGATGTGTCACTCTTTTTCATCGGTATCGGGCGGCGGTCTTTCACCAAATTCATACAGCCTTGTAGGTTCAACAAATATAATTTTATGGATTATGGCTGTTTTCACTTTCTTTGGCGGAGCAAGCTACAACTTGCAATATAAAGCCTGGACAAAGCTTAATCCGCTTGTACTTTTTAAAAGTGAAGAATTTAGAGTCTATTTCTGGATAACTGTCGGAATCGGCTTATTGCTTGCTCTTTCTCTTGAAATTCATGAAGGCTACGGTGTGTTCAATAGTTTAACTCACTCATTCTTTAATGTCTGCTCTGTTATATCTTCATCCGGATTTTGCAGTGTAGATTTTGCTAAATGGGATTACGTAAGCAAAGTTCTTCTGTTTATTGCAATGGCAACAGGAAGCTGCGCAAGTTCAGCCGGCGGCGGAATTAAGATTATGAGGTGGCTTTTGATATTTAAGATTATGAAAACCGAGCTTACAAAAGTTCTTCACCCGAAAGCCGTTTTTAATATTAAAGTTGAAAATTGTACGGTTCCAAGAGAAATCTTGTATCAAACTCTTATGTTTGTTTCATTCTACTTTGCAATTTTGATATGCTCGACTCTTGTAACTGCCATGATAGAAAAAAGCACCGTAATAGGGCTTACGGGGACAGTAAGCTCCCTTGGGAACATAGGTCCAGGATTAGGAAATGTTATAGGACCTCTGGGAAGCTACCAGAGTTTGAATATCTGGACAAAGATTATATTTATAATCGACATGTTTGTCGGACGTCTTGAACTTATTCCTTTCCTGGTCTTGTTCCAGAAAGACTTATGGAGTTTTAAATAAAGCTTTATTCATGCTAAAATAGAATAAAGGGGGAAAGATTATGTCAATAAGAAAAGTTGTAAAATACGGAGAATCATCCCTTAGACAGCCGTCTAAAGAGGTTCATAAAGTTTCTCAGAAAATAAAAAATCTTGTAGAAGATTTGTTAGATACTCTGTATGCCCAAAATGGTGTGGGGCTTGCCGCACCGCAAATCGGAGAAAATTACAGGGTTTTTGTTATTGATGTTTCTACAGGAAATGAACCGCTGAACCCAATGGTATTTATTAACCCGAAAATTATTAAAAAATCCGGAGCAGTAATCAGCCACGAAGGATGTTTGAGTTTTCCGGAAGCTTTTACGGATGTCAAAAGATACGCAAATGTTATGATAAAAGCTCTTGACTCTCACGGTCGTTCTTTCGTATTGGAAGCAAAGGACGGAAGTCTTTTAGCCAGAGCGATTCAACATGAATTTGACCATCTGGACGGTGTTCTATTTATTGACCATGTTATAAACAGATTTGAAGCCGACAAAGTCCTTCAAGAACATAATCTCCCTCCGGTTGAAGTGGATAAAATTCTTGATGAGCCGGAATTAACAGCCGAAATTGAAGAGATTAAGGCAAAACAAGTAGAAAAAGAAACAAAAGAATCAAAAGAGAATGCTTAATATAGTTTTTTTCGGAACCCCTGATATAGGGTTAAAGTCACTTGAATACCTATATAACTCGGACAAGTTTAATGTGCAGGCGGTTGTAACCAATCCCGACCGTCCGTCGGGCAGAGGACACAAGCTGACCCCAAGTCCGATAAAAGTTTTTGCGCTTGAACATAATATATCAGTTTTCCAGCCGAAATCTATTCGTAAGGAGCCGGAAATTATTGAAGCTTTAAGGAATTTAAAACCGGATTTTTTTGTGACCTTTGCTTTCGGGCAGATTTTATCTCAGGAAGTCCTTGATATTCCGAAATACGAAACTATAAACCTCCATGTTTCGCTTCTGCCGAAATACAGGGGAGCTAATCCGATACAAAGAGCCATTATTAACGGTGAAACAGAAACCGGAATCTGTACAATGGTCACGGAACTGGGGCTTGACACCGGTCCTATTTGCCTGACACAACCAATTGAAATTAACCGGAATATGAATTGTGTGGAGCTTTTTGAAATATGTTCAGAAGAATCACCAAAACTGTTAGAAAAAACTCTTCTGGGTATCGCAGACGGGACTTTAACACCGAAAGCCCAGTGTGAGAACGGAGTTTGCTACGCAGATAAGCTTCAAAAAGAAGAATGTAGAATTGACTGGAATAAATCAGCTTTAGAAATCCATAACCTTGTAAGAGGGGTTTATAAGTGCCCGGGAGCATTTTTTGAATATAACGGCAAGATTATCAAAGTTATGGAAACAGAAGTTATTAATACCACTTCAACCGGAAAAATCGGAGAGTTTATAAATATCTCAAAATCAGGAATTGATATTCAAACCGGTAACGGTGTTTTACGCCTTTTGAGAGTAAAACCCGAAGGTAAAAATGAAATGCCTGCAAGAGATTGGGCAAATGGTTTGGGAATAAAATAATGCAATAAAAATCCGGAAACAAATTTTATTTTGTTTCCGGATTTTTTATACATATCCTTCTACACTTCTTTAAATACTAAAGTAGCATTATGACCGCCGAATCCAAAAGAGTTTGATAAAGCGGCATGTACTTTTTTATCTCTGGCTTTGTGCGGAACGTAATCAAGGTTTGCTACATGCTCATCTTGGTTATCAAGATTTATTGTAGGCGGAACCTTACCTTCTGTAATAGCCTTAACGCAGACAATACCTTCAACAGCACCTGTTGCTCCGAGCATATGTCCGTGCATACTTTTAGTTGAACTTACAACAAGGTTTTTATTTTGTTCCTTATCTCCAAAGATTTTAGCAATAGCCTGAGATTCAGCAATGTCACCTAAGCCGGTGCTTGTACCATGTGGATTGATATAATCAATATCTTCTGGTTTTAGACCTGCATCCTCAAGAGCAAGCTCCATAGACTTGATTGCGCCTCTGCCTTCCGGATCCGGTGCAACCATATCGTAGGCATCAGCTGTTTGACCATAGCCGGCAACTTCTGCATAAATCTTAGCACCGCGTTTTTTAGCGTGCTCATATTCTTCAAGAACAAGAACACCTGCGCCTTCACCCATAACAAAACCATCTCTGTCTTTGTCATAAGGTCTTGATGCTTTTTCAGGCTCATCATTTCTCTTAGAAAGAGTTCTTGCAGCTGTAAATGCACCAATACCGAGAGTTGTAATTGTAGCTTCGCAGCCTCCGGCTACAACCACATCAGCATCACCGTACTGAATTGAACGGAGAGCATCGCCAATTGAATGTGAACCTGTTGCACAAGCCGAAACAACAGCCTTGTTAATACCTTTATAACCGTGTTTCATAGAAATTCTTCCTGACGCCATATCAACGATTAACATCGGAACAGTAAACGGAGAACCTTTGGTAGGTCCTTTTTCTATCATAGCAATATGGTTCTTTTCAAATGTTTTAAACCCGCCGGCAGCAGAACTAACAATAACACCGATTCTATACGGGTCAATATCAGCTTCATCAATACCTGAATCAGCAATAGCTTCATCAGCTGCTACCATTGCAAACTGGGTAAATCTATCCATTCTTTTTGCATCTTTTGGATCCAAATAATCCTCAGGGTTAAAATCTTTGTCCTTAATTTCGCCGGCAATTTTTACGGTATGTCTTTCTGTATCAATTGATTCAATAAGCGAAACACCGCTTTTCCCGGCTAAAAGAGCATCCCAAAATTTATCAACTCCTATTCCAATCGGAGTTACGGCTCCCATCCCTGTTATTACAACTCTACGTTTTGTCATCTTCTACTTTCCCCTAATAAATAAGAGGGCGAAAAAAGTTAGAATTCTCACCCTCTTATATAAATCTAATCAAATTTATTATGAGTGTGCATCGATGTAGTTAACTGCATCTTGAACTGTTTGGATTTTTTCAGCTTCTTCATCAGGAATTTCGCAACCGAATTCTTCTTCAAAAGCCATAACTAATTCAACTGTATCCAATGAGTCTGCACCCAAATCAGCAGTGAAGCTAGCTTCAGGAGTTACCAAAGCTTCATCGCAGCTTAATTGATCTACAACAACTTTTTTAACTTTTTCAAATGTACTCATTTCTTTCATCCTCTTATTTATGTGTTATACACTATTCTACTAAATTATACTATTTCAAGATAATTTTGCAAATAAACTTAAAAAATCGTTACAGTTTTTATTAGTGAATAGTGATTAGCAATAGGTAGTAGTAGCTGCAGGGTTGTAGGGTTGTAGTTTGGTAGGCTTTAGGCTGCCAAATAACTATCAAAAACGGGGAATTTTAGCATTTAAAAATTTGTTGAAAAAAGATGTAATAATAAAAATTGGTGTAATTTTGGGGATAAAAATAAGATTTCAGAATAAGGCAGACTAAAGTCTGCCCTACAGTTTTCAGTAGTAGGGTAGGCTTTAGCCTACCGAACAATTTCCGGCGCAGAATAGCTAAAGTCTGCCCTACAGTTTCAGTAGTAGGGTAGGCTTTAGCCTACCGAACTGAATAGCATTAGGGTAGACTTTAGGCTGCCAATAATTTATTATACTAATATGTCAAATTTTAAGCGATATTATCAAAATAATAACATTGTATTTGTAACAATAGTTACATATAACAGAATTCCGTTTTTATTAAAGAATATTGATAAATTAAGAAAATCGCTCATAAATCCTAACTATAGCTATAAAATTTTGGCTGGAGTTGTATTACAAGATCATATGCATTTATTAATTCAAGCTGATAAAGCAGAAGAATTCCCCAAAATTATTGCTTCTTTTAAAGCTTCATTTTCAAAACAAATGCCAATTAATTTTAATCAGACAGAAGAACAACTCCGACGACGCGAGAAAGGTATATGGCAAAGGAAATACTATGACCACATAATCCGTGATGAAAAAGATTTACACAGACATTTAGATTATATTCACTTCAACCCGATGAAACATTGTAATGTAAAACCGATAGATTGGGAGTTTTCTTCATTCAAAAAATTTGTTCAAAAAGGATATTATGATAAAAATTGGTGTAATTTTGGGGATAAGAATAAGATTACAGAACTCAATTATGAATAGGGTTGTCTAAAGCCTGTCCTGCTATCATGTTATTGGTAGACTAAAGTTGGTAGACTAAAGTCTACCCTACTAAATCTACACTACAATTTATAGCAGCATTAGCAGTAAGGTAGGCTTCAGTCTGCCAAATAACTATCAAAAACGGGGAATTTTAGTAGACTAAAGTCTACCCTACTAAAGTCTGTCCTACAATTTATAGCAGCATTAGCAGTAGGGTAAAGCAGCAGTAGGGTAGGCTTCAGCCTACCAAATAACAAAACAAAGATGGCGGGTGCTAGTTAGCACCCGCCATCTTTAATAATCAATCTATATCATTAAACCGCCTGCAACTTCAATTGCCTGACCAGTTACATAATCAGTATCAAGTGCTAAGAACTTAACAACTTTTGCAATATCTTCCGGAGTACCAAGTCTCTTCATCGGAATAGCTTTCAAATACTCATCAATATTTGCTAAATCATGAGTCATTGCGGTTTGGATAAACCCAGGGCAAACAGCATTAACTCTGATTCCGCGTGAACCGAATTCTTTAGCAAGAGTTTGAGTTAAACCGATTAAACCTGCTTTAGAAGCTGAGTAGTTTGCTTGACCTGCATTACCGTGGCGCCCGACAATACTTGACATGTTAATGATTGAACCCTGGCGAGCTTTCATCATATATTTAATAACAGCATGGGTTACGCAGTATGCACTTGTAAGGTTAATCTTGATAACTCTTTCCCATTGTTCCATATCCATTCTTACGAACAGACCGTCTTTTGTAATACCTGCATTATTTAACAGGATATCAATTTTGCCGTGTTCAGCAACCATTTTGTCTACATTTTCTTGTACAGCTTTATCATCAGATACATCAAAGCTGTAAAAATATGCGTTAACTCCGCAAGCCTTGATTTCATCTAAAGCCGGTTGAGCTTTTTCAGCATCACAAATATCATTGATAATAATATCGCATCCTGCTTTAGCGAGTTCTAAAGCACATGCAAGACCAATTCCTCTTGAGCCGCCCGTAATTAAGGCAATTTTTCTTTCTGTCATTAATTTTCTCCTTATTTTATACCTTATAACCTATACTATCAGGTTTTATTTATTATCATTGTTATCGAACTTATTCAACTCATTTTCTATTTGGCTTATTTTCCCGCCGGTAATTGAATCAAAAACTTTTAATTTATCAGTAGCAGCCATTGCTTTTTCATATAACGCATCCTCTTGTTCCTGAGTTAAGTCTTTATATTTTTCAGCCTCCTCAGTTGTCATAGTTCTGCCGAATAACACTATAATAAGTCCCAGCAATAGTAACGCTGCAGCTCCAACATAAAATAAGATGCTCATTTTGCTGCCTGCTGTTTGATAAACCAAATCCTCTGTTTCATCAGAATCAAGGTAAGATTCAAGAGCTTGTTTGTCAATTTCGCATGATGCAAGCGAAGAATAAGAATTTAATGCCTTTGGTTTCGAAAATTTCAAACCATGTCTTTGAGGGAACGGCACCAAATAATATTTGATTTTATATGATGTTTTTGAATTTTCGTGAATAGTGTGCCGTCTTGCTTTACAAACAAAGTGTCCCAAATCAGGATTGTCACCAAAATCGTTTGTTACATTCTCGTTTTTATGGCTAACATCAAAAATAGGTCCTTTTCTCGTACTTTTTAAGATACTGTTTTCAGTAACAGTATAACAAGTGTGGTTCAAATTGCTGCATACAATCTTTTTGGTTTCAGAACCAAAAAGAAAGAGTGCACCTGCAATTAATCCCAGAATGATAAAAAGGAACAATTTTTCTTTCATAAAAATTTATACTCCTGCAAGTTCACTTTTCAATGCTTCAATAGTTGCTTCCAGCGAAGCCTTATCAAAAACATTATAAACAGAAGCTTCCGGAGCTATTTTTTTATTCAATCCTGCTAAAACTTTACCCGGACCGATTTCTATAAATGTATCGACCCCTTCTGATACCATTTTTTCAATTGTTTGTGTCCAGTGAACTGATGAATAAATTTGTTTTGGCATTTTTGCTCTAAATTCTTCAGAACTTGTTGTGATTTGAGCATCAACGTTGGTAATAACAGGAATTGAAGCATTATTTAATTCAAAATTTGAAATAAATGAGGCAAATTCTTTTCCTGCCCCTTCCATAAATTTAGAATGGAAAGCTCCTGAAACAGCGAGCGGAACAACTCTTCTGACACCGTTTGCGAGCATATAATCAGATGCTGCTTTAACAGCTTTGCTGTCACCTGTTATAACAACCTGAGCCGGAGAATTGTAGTTAGCTACATCTACATAACCAATCTTAGAACCTTCAGCCAAACCGGCTTTAAGTTGTTCTTCGCTTGCATTCAATACAGCAGCCATTGAACCGCCGGTTGTTGAACCCATAAGGTCAGCACGTTTTTGAATAGCTTTGAGCGTATTATCAAGTGACATAACTCCTGCCGCATACATTGCGCAATATTCTCCTAAAGAGTGACCTGCAACAAAATCCGGATTTATATTCAATTCGGACTTCAAAGCTTCCATTGCGGCAACAGACATTGTAACAATGCAAGGCTGAGTATTAACGGTTTGTTTAAGGCTTTCTTCCGGACCTTCAAAGCAAAGTGTTGTAATACTTTTATTCAAAATCATATCAGCTCTGTCAAAGATATCCTTTGCAGCATCAAAATTATCATAAAGCTCTTTTCCCATGCCAACAGCTTGTGAACCCTGCCCCGGGAATAAAAACGCAATCTTTTTAACCATATTATACTCCTTCATTCTTATATTCTAAAGCTTAGCACGAAAATAAACTAATGTAAATTCGATAAGATTATAAATACCTATTATTTGCTGTGTCTTGTAGTGCTGTAGGATTTGCAGTAGCCGCTGTTCAGATTGATATCAGAAATGTATTCTCCGCTTTTAACAAATCCGGATTTCCCGCTGGCTTTCAGAGTTTCAAGCTCTTTACTGATTTTAAGCCCATCTTCTGCATATTTTTTTGTAACATCTAAAGGTAACGCGCAATCAGTTACATAAAAATCCATTCTGTGCTGAAAAGAACATTTATTGTCTTTTATTCCGTAGATTGAATATTCAAGCTCGGTTTCTGTTGCAAGTTCGGAAGGCTTGCAGTCTTGCAGGTTTAAATAGAAAGCTTTGTCTAATGACTCAAAATCCTTAAAAATTTCTGTACCTGGTTTTGTCCGATTTGAAAGAGATTTATCAACCTTAAATTCTACACGTTTTATCTCTTTTTTTTCTGGCAGCGAGGCATTTTTTCTTTGATTATTTATTAGAAAAATTTGAGTCACTGCACAGGTTAAGGCAACAAGCAGTATTACAATTATGAAATCCTTGTTGTCGTTTAACAAATCCTAACTCCTAGCCTTATAATTTTTTTTAGCAAATGCCTTCTCTAAGTCTTACAATAGCACCGCCCCAAGTCATGCCTGCCCCGAAACCGCAAAGCACGGCAGTTGTTCCGAGTTTAACATTTCCTTTTTCAACACTCTCAGCCAGTGCTAACGGAATTGAAGCCGCAGAAGTATTTCCGTAATATTTGATATTTGTTACGACTTTGTCATCACTAAATCCAAGTCTTTCTTGAACAGCTTGAATAATTCTAATGTTTGCCTGGTGCGGGATGAGATAGTCAATATCTTCTGCATTCATGCCGGCATTTTTAATAAGCTCTTCTACGTAATGAGGAAGAACTTTTGCAACAAAAGTATACACTCCCCTTCCGTTCATTCTGATGCCGAAAGGTTTTGGCTCATATTGTTCAACGAGCGGACAATTTTTGCCGTCAAAAGAGAGTTCGATTAAATCCCCGATACTTCCGTCAGCTTTAATATCAATAGCTATAACATCATCAATACCGTCTTCTGCTTCGGTCACAACCATAGCACCTGCCCCGTCGCCGAAAAGAATTGATGTTCCTCTGTCTTCCCAGTTTACAAGGCGGGAATTGTTGTCAGTTGCTACGAGAAGAATTTTTTTGTACATGCCGGAAGCTATATACCCTCTTGCAATACTCAAAGCATATATTAACCCGGTGCATGCTGCAGTAATATCAAACGCAGGCACCTGTGTTGAAATTCCGAGTCTAGCTTGAATATGGCATGCAATTGCCGGATATAAATCTGGAGGTGCGGAAGATGCTGCTATAATTAAATCTATTTCATCAGGATTCAAATTAGCTTTATCTAAAGCATGTTTTGCAGCTTCAAAACCTAAATCTATAGCGTTTTGGTTTCCTGAAACAACTCTTCTTTCTTTAATTCCGGTTCTTGTGTAAATCCATTCATCAGAAGTCTCGTATAATTTTGTTAAATCATCATTGGTTATAACCGTTTCCGGAACACTATACCCTACACCAGCAATTTTCAGAGGTATTGCGTTTTTTATCATTGTTTTTTTAGCTCCTATATCCCAATTATTCGCTTATGCTTTGCAGAATCTTGTCATTTACACAAGTTTCTACAGCATGTTTTGCCACTCTTACGGCATTTTTAATCGCATAAGCATTGCTTCTTCCATGCGAGATAACGGTAATACCTTTTACACCAAGTAATAAAGCCCCGCCAAACTCTTCATAATTAATTTTTTCGTAAATTCTTTTCATAAACGGTTTTGCTAAAAGGCCGATAACCATTCCTAAGAAATCGGATTTAAATTCGCTCTTAATCATTTTGAATAAAAGTGAAGATGTTCCTTCTGTAACTTTTAAAACAACATTTCCGACAAAACCGTCACATACAACCACATCGCATAAATTCAGGAATAATTCTCTTCCCTCAATATTTCCCATAAAGTTGAATTTCTCTTTTTCTTCTTCAAGCAGGTTATAAGTGTTTTGTGCAAGCTCGTTTCCTTTTCCTGCTTCTTCCCCGATATTAAGAACTCCGACACGAGGTCTTTCAATTCCTAAAACATTTTTAGAGAAAGTTATACCCATAATAGCAAATTGTTTAAGCATTTGAGGTGTGCAATTGCTGTTAGCTCCTGCATCAATAATAACAATAGGCTTTTTCATCGTAGGAAGAGTGACTGCAATAGCCGGTCTGTCGATTCCCGGGATTCTGCCTAATCCGAATAAGCTTGATGCCATAGCTGCACCGGTAGAACCTGCTGCAACAAGAGCATCAGAGCTTCCTGTTGCAACCGAATTTACCGTTAATACTATTGAGGAATTTTTCTTTTTACGAATAGCTTGCCCCGGAGCTTCGCCCATTTCTATAATTTCAGATGCGTGAGTAATTTTGATATCAAGTGACTTTACATCTACTCTTACTCGTCTTTTTCTGCCGGCTTTACCGCAGTCGGAAAGGAAACCTTCCTGCTGGATAACTTCAAGACAATGTTCAATTCTGTCTTGTTTCCCGACTAACTCAAGAGCTACACCATACTCTGCCGCAGCCCACACAGCACCTGCAACTATTTCAAAAGGCGCATGGTCTCCGCCCATTGCATCAATAGCTATTCTTGTCATCTTCCCCTCTATTCTTCAGTCTTTTCTTCGACTGTTTCTTCTGTTTTTTCTTCTTCTTTTACTTCAGCCGGAGTTTCTTCCTTAACTTCTTCCACAACTTCAGCTTCTTTTACTTCTTCAACTTTTTCTTCAACAGCTTTTTCTGCTTTAGTTGATTTCTTAGTTGATTTTTTTGCTGCCTTTTTAGGTTCAGCTTTAGCTTCTTCTACAAAGCCTTCAGCTTTTCTTGAAACAACTTTGCCTTTGTATTGACCGCAAGCTGTGCAAACAGTATGAGTTAACATAACTGAACCGCAGTTTGGACATTTAGTTGTAGTCGGCTTAGTTGCCTTCCAGTTTGATCTTCTTTTCCCTTGAGCGCTATGCCCTGTTCTTTTCTTTGGTACTGCCATTTTTCCTATACCTTTCTAATTTGTTGTACTACTTATATTTTCGGTTTTATTTTTTCCGATAAAAAGGTGTTTACTCCTTGCGTTCAATCTTGATAGTTTTAAAAATGTCCATTCTGTTATCATGAACCTGATTGTTTTCGTCGGACGCAAACATTCCTTCATTACAATTTATACCACAAACTTTTTTATTTGGTAAAGCTAATATTACAGATTGATACAATAAGTCATAAATATCAATTTCTTTTTCGCCGTTCAGGTCGGTTATAAACTGACCGTTTTTTAGCTCAAATTCCTGTGAATATTCATCTTGCAAGGCTCTTTTAGCGAATGTTTCATCAATATCAATATCTAAATCATAGTCAAATTCATTAAGACACCTGTCACAGGTTAGTTTGAGTTTCCCTGATACGCTTCCGGATACCTCAATAAATTCTCCCAACGATTTAAACTCTAAATTTGCATGGATATTTGTATTAAATTCCTGCATAAAATCATCAAACTCGTATTCAAGAGTTTTATCAGGTTCTCGCTCAATGTCTTCGATTTCTATTTTGTGCATATTATTTACCCATTTTCAGTTTATGCATACGGTTCTTCTTGGAGTACAAGACCAGCCATCTGAGTGGAGACGAAACAAAGTTTTTTAATTGGTCCGACAGGTTCTTTTTCTACAAGCACAGGTGTCGGGCTTTTCATAAGTTGTTTAAGTTCCGCATAGACTGCCTGCGGGTTGTCAAAATACATAACAATTGGAGTAGCTGAACCTTTTAAAAACAGAATAACAGCCTGTCTAGTTTTTTGTGGTGTATTAAATTGCTGAACCATAAAACCCTCCTTTTTACTTCTTATTCCCTAGTAAAATAATTATAATATAAAATTTTTTTTATGAACAGAGAGAAAAATCGGGGTTAGAGGTATTTACCTCTAACCCCGATTAGTTAACACATCACTTTACATAAAAAGATGTAAAAACCTGAATTCTATATCGGGGCTTATGCTGCCCCGTACCCCGCACCAAAGTTCTTTCTTTTTTGAGAATGAAAAAAGAAAGAACTTTGGATAAGAAAGAAAAAACACTTGTTGCTGCATTTTTCTACCGAAAAATGCCTGATTTTCCGCTCTCCTTCCAGGAGAGCGGATTTTCGCCAGGGCGAAACGAAGCAGAACCCGTTGGGGTGGGTTAACTGCGAGCGTGTGTCCGGAGGACACTATAGCGAGCATAAGAGTGCAGGCTCTGCCTGCAACAGCCATTCAGTTTAATGCCCGAAGGGCATTGAAAACAATGCGGGTTTCTCTTTCTTTGTGTGTATTTCTTTCTCTTTGCTTCGCAACAAAGAGAAAGAAATACACAATATTAAAAATACGTAAACACATCTTTTTATGTAAAAAGATGCATTCAAGTTCTTTTTGCTTGTGGTATAAAAGAAGTATGAAAAGAATAGAAAATATTGAAAAAATTAATGAAATTTTGTTAAATGACGGAGTTATTGCGTATGTAACAGATACCGTCTGGGGGCTTGGCTGCCTGCCTTCAAGCGAAAAAGCCGTTAAAAAAATTTACGAAATTAAACACAGAGAAGCGGTCAAACCGCTTATATTAATGTCAGATGAAGTCTATAATCTTTTTGATTATCTAAAACAACCTATCCCTAAAGAAGGACAAAAACTTATAAAGAAGTTCTTGCCCGGAGCTTTAACCGTTGTATTGGATAAAAGCTCTAAAACACCGGATTATATGACTTCAAATATGCCGACTGTCGGAATAAGAATTCCGGATAATGAAATTTTTGCGGAACTTTGCCGCGGGATAGAAGGAAGAGTTCTTGCAACAACCAGCGCAAATATCTCCGGTGAGCCTCCGGCTCTTACCTATGAAGAAGCTGTAAAATATGTCGGCGAGAAAGTTGACTTTGTAATCCCTGATTACGGATTCGCTGCAAAGGGAAGAGCGTCAACTGTTGTTGGTTTCAACGGCGAAATTCCGGTGATTTACCGCCAAGGGGACATCATTCCGGATTAATTTTATCTAGGCTTCGTTTGTTATAAAAGCGCTTGGGTGGCTTACTTCGGCAGCGGAATATGTAGTCAAAGCCTTGCCAATATTTATCGGGCGGATACTTTGAATGCTGTTTGCAGAATTCTGAACTCTTTCTACCACCGTTAACCCCGGATTTTCCGTATACTGGGATACGGCATTCTTTTCACAGTATGCCATATATTCATCATAAGTTACGGTACCGTCACCGTCAGCATCCATTTCCGCGTTATAGTTATTATCCCCTTCTTTAGCATAAACCTTGCCGGGTTGAGAAGACGTATCCTCTGTAATCTCTACAGGCTGCGGGGAGGTCCCTCGAGCTTGTCGGCTACTTGATATTGAGCTTTGCAATATTTGAGAATTGAGCGATAAAGAATTCATCTGTATATTGTTGGTCATGGCTTTCCTTTCAGCTTCACACATTTGGGGTAGTTGGAATATATTGTTATTTTAACACCATTTTTAACTATCTCAATCGCTCTAAAGTATTAAAAAACAGCCTTAATAAGTATATCAGGAGCTATTTTTTTTACTTCATAAATTTCTAAATTCCGCGCCTGATTAATATTTGCAATTTTATCTCCGTTAAAAGCGCTCAAACCTTCATTATCATTAAGAATCTTAGGTGCGATGAATTGATAAATTTCATCTATTAATCCTTCTTTTAAAAAACTGCCGGCAAGAGTTCCTCCGCATTCTACAAAAACGGAGCATATTCCTTTCTTGTAAAGTATTTCCAAAATGGACTTTAAATCTAAGCGTCCATTTTTCAGGGGGGTGTTTTCTTTGGACGCTACATAAATGGTTCCTTGTTTGTAAATTAATGAATCCGGATTTGTCCTTAAATCTTTATCCAGAATACATTTAAATGGGTGTTCCATTCGGGGGTTATCTGCAATAACTGTATTGGAACTCGTTAAAATACAGTCAAAATCCCTTCTCATTTTGTAAACTTCTTTCCTGGAGTTTTCGGAGGTTATCCATTTTGAGGAGCCATTTTTGGCTGCAATTTTACCGTCAAGTGTAACCGCGGTTTTTAAAACCACATAAGGAAGATTTTGAGTCATGTTCTTTATAAATATTCGGTTTAAAAATTTTGCTTCATCTTCCAGCACCCCTGAAATTACTTCAATGCCTGCATTTTTTAATTTTTCTGCCCCGCTTACTTTCGGGTTAGGGTCAGACATCGCAAATACAACTTTTTTTAATTTCCGCTCAATTATTAAATCTGTGCATGGCGGAGTCTTGCCGTAATGGGAACATGGCTCCAAATTTACATAAAGAGTTCCGCCCTCTGCCTCATTATTTTTTAATTTTAGCAGAGCATCTCTTTCTGCGTGGTTTTCACCATATTTTTTGTGGTATCCTTTTGAAACCAATTTCCCGTTTTTATCCAAAACCACACAGCCAACAAGAGGATTTGGCGAAACTTTACCACGCCCTTGTTCTGCCAGCTTAAAACACATTTTTATATATTTGGTGTCCTGTTCGTTCATTGTTTATATTATAAAAAAGCTGTTAATAAAAATAAAGAGCCGGAGGGTTTAATTATAATTTTTGCAAGCAATCAACAATTCTTTCCGTTGCATCAAATTTGGCAAGGTGAGATGAATTTTGCTTAAGATAATTCATTTTAACAGGATTTTCAATAAGTTCAAGAATGATTTCCCGAAGTTTATTCGGCTCAAGTTCTTTATCTTCCAGATATATACATGCGCCCATTTCAAGAAAATATTTTGCATTTATTCTCTGATGATTAGCTGCCGCATAAGGGTATGGAATAAGAATAGGCGCAGCCGCACTTGCACTGATTTCTGAAAGGCTCAAAGAGCCTGCTCTGGAAATAACTATATCACTTGCTTTAAGTACAGAGACCATATCCATAAAATACGGTTTTATTAAAAGGTTTTTATCCTGTTCCCAGCCGGGATAAATAAGTCTAAGCTTTTCTATAACTTCATCGTAATTCTTTTTCCCTGTTTGGAAAATTACTTGAATATTGTTTTCGCATGAAAATTCTTTAATAAGTTCAACTACTGTATTATTAATGGTTTTTGCACCTTGTGAACCTCCCATTATGCATAGTGTAAGCCTGTTCCCCAACCCCAGTTTTTCTCTTGAATCTTCTTTTGTAAGGATTGCAAAGTCTGCTCTAATAGGATTTCCTGTAATAATTGCGTTTTTATTCGGAATAAATTTTTTAGCTCTTTCAAACGCAAGAGAAACATATTTGGCTCTTTTGCAAAGTCTTCTTGTGACAAGTCCTGGCATAGCATCGCAATCATGCATCATATAAGGAGTTTTGGTTAGAATACAAGCAAAAATCATAGGAGCAGATACATATCCTCCTGTCGCAAAAACAGCATTTGGTTTGTATTTTTGGATATATCTCATTGAACGTAATACAGCTTTTATAAGTTTTATTCCCCAGATAAAGAACTTAGGATTCAAACCTCGAGGCATACCTTTAATACTCACGTGCAAAAACTTATAACCTTTTTTAGACGCAAGTTCAAATTCCATATTTCTCTTGTTACCGACATAGTAAACTTTGTTACCGTTCTCGCTCAAAGCATCAGCAACAGCCATTGCAGGGTAAATGTGTCCGCCAGTTCCGCCGCCTGTGACGAAATAGACTCTATTGTATGTTTCTGACATTAGTGTAATTCCTTATTCTTCTTACATTATCCTTAGATATGTTTAATAAAATTCCTATCATCCATAATGATACCATAATAGATGAGCCGCCGTAACTTATAAATGGCATCGGCACACCGGTTGCCGGAACAAATGAGCTTGCAACCCACATATTTAAAAATCCTTGAAAACAAATTGAGAAAGTTAATCCCAATGCAAGGAGTTTTCCGTACATATCCTGGCACTTAACCGCTATTAAAAAGCCTCTTTGTAAAATTGTCCAGAAAAGACAAATTATCAAAAGGCAGCCAATGAACCCGTGCTCTTCCCCGATAACAGCGAAAATAAAGTCCGTATGAGCTTCCGGAAGCCAGGCAAGTTTTTGTTTTGAGCTGCCGTATCCGACACCGTAAAGTCCGCCTGAAGCAAATGCTACAAGGGATTGAATAATATTATATCCTGCTCCCAGAGGATCTGATTCCGGATGCAGCCATGTAGTTATACGAGCAGATTGGTATCCTCTTAAACCTTTCAATAATAGTAACGGTATAAAACAAGCTCCGCCCAGAAACATTAATTGCATTGAACCGCCGGCGCATAAATATATGGCAACCGAGGTAAAAAGGAGTAATAGCAGCATACTTAAGTTCGGCTGCATATAAATAAACGCCATCATTATAAGGATGGGGATAAAAGCTGTAGCAATTTTATTTCCGTCAAAAATGTCCGCATTCCTGTAAAATACTCCGGCAAGAAGCATTACGACTGCAGGCTTAGCAAACTCAGAAGGCTGAAGACTCAAAGGTCCTATGTTTATCCATCTTTGGGCGCCGTTTACCGTTACCCCCGCTACTTTTACTAATATCAGCATTACAATAACAAATACTGCGAACGGCAGAGTGTATGTCATTAGTTTTTTATAGTGGAAATTGGATAAAAATTTCAGCCCGATAAAACCTATAATAACACCCAAAAGCTGTTGTACAAGGAATCTTGCAGGGTTTAATCCCATTTCAATACACTTTGGTGCACTGGCTGAAAAGATAGACATCAAACCAATTACAACAAGAAAAATTACTGCAATCAAAAGCGGTCTGTCTGACTGCATATTTTGTGTACTGATTTTTTCATTCGGTATTTCGCTATTTTGATAAGACATATTCTTTAAAAACATCTCCTCTGTGTTCATAACTTTTGAACATATCAAAACTTGCGCAGGCAGGCGATAAAAGCACTATGTCAGGTTTTAAGCTTATTGCCTTATCTACTGCTGCTTCCAGCGAGTCTTCTTTTATTATATTGTTAAAGCCGTGTTTTATTAAATTTTCTTCAAACCTGTCAGCAGCTTCTCCAATTAAAATGACTGTCTTAATATGTTTATTAATTGAGTTGCACATTTGGGTTAAATCAGTATTTTTATCTCTTCCGCCCAAAATTAAAGCTACGTCAACTCCATTAAATGAATCTATAGCTACAATGGATGCTTCCGGATTAGTTGCCTTCGAATCGTTATAAAAAGTAATTCCATCCATAACTCTTACTTTTTCAAGCCGGTGTTCCGGAGCTTTAAACGTCATTATACCCTTTTTAATTTCTTCATTTTTTATTCCGGCAATTTCAGCGCAAATAATTCCGCACATAATATTTTGATAATTATGATGACCTACAAGCGGGCATTCTTCAAGGGAAATAATTCGTTCTTCCCAGCCTCCGGTTTTATACCAAATTGCTCCGTCTTTTATATAACATGCATTTGGTGCATCTTCTGTATCAAAAAGGAAAATTTTTGAAGATGTGCAGGTTTTGGAAAATTCCAGGAGTTTTTCATCTTTAGCATTTAAAATTGCGTATTCCGGAGCTTGGTTGCCTAAAAACAGCTTAGCTTTAGCCTTAAAATAATTTTCTAATCCTTCGTGCCAATCAATATGATCCGGTGTGAAATTTGTCCAGCAAGAAATCAGCGGCTTAAAATCCTTAGTCATTGCTGCCTGATAAGAGCTGATTTCGCAAACCAGATAATCATTATATTCATCAATTAATGATGTTGGAGGAACTCCAATGTTACCGCAGCATGGAGCTTTGTACTTTCTGCTCAATATATGTGAAACAAGTGCTGTTGTGGTTGTTTTTCCGTTTGTTCCGGTAATTGCTATAAAAGGAGTTTTTGTATTTTTGTATGCCAGCTCAATTTCAGAGATTACGGGAATATTTTTTTCATAAAGTTTCCGGATTATTTCGGATTTAGGCGGAATACCCGGGCTGGTAACAGCAAAAGAAGAGCCTGAAACATATTTTTCGCTATGCCCGCCATATTCAACATTAATTCCAAGCTCTTTTAATTCAGATACTTTTTCCGTATCAACATCGGGCTTAGATTCTGTTAAGTAAACTTCATAACCTTTTTTTCTTAGGAATTTTGCTGCTGATATGCCGCTTTTTGAAAGTCCCAAAACCAATACTTTTTCTGACATAATATGCACTCTCCAATAGATTCTATTCTACTCCAAAACAGAAATTTATAAAAGAGCAATATACAAAATTACAGCTAAGGCAGAAAAAACAAAAGATGTTATTGCAAATTCTTTGACAATTCTTTCCTCGGAATGTCCGGAGAGTTCAAAATGATGATGAATTGGAGACATTTTAAAAATCTTTTTACCTGTCAGTTTGAAACTTGTGACCTGCAAAATTACTGATAATGCCTCAATAACAAAAACGCCGCCGAATATTGCAAGCAGGAGTTCGCATCTTCCTAATATAGCGAGGGTTCCCAAAAGTCCGCCAAGAGCAAGAGAACCTGTATCCCCCATAAATACTTGAGCCTTAGGTTTGTTGTATTTTAAAAATCCTAATGAAGCACCAATAACAGAAGCACAAACAATTGCTACAACCAGATGTCCGCTATAGAAAGAAATGACTCCGCAAGCCAAAAACGCAGGTATTCCCACGGATGCTGCCAAGCCGTCAAGACCGTCTGTCAGATTATAAGCATTTGAAGCCCCGGTTACAATAAAAACGGCAAATAATGGATATAAAAATCCTATATCCAAGCTTTTTGCTCCAAGTGTAAGTATTGTGCCGTAACTCTGCATCGCATAGAAGGCAGGAATAAGGGCTATAAGTATTTGTCTTAAAAGTTTACCTCGCGGGCTTAAACCTTTATTTTCATGTCCCTTTATTTTTAAATAATCATCTTGGAAACCTGCTAATGCCATAAAAAACAATGTTATTAAAATAATCCAGGCAGAATTATCCATTTTTTCCGCCATCAACAAGGTAATTATGGAAGAAATAATAATTGCCAGAATTATAAATACTCCGCCTGTTGTCGGTGTTCCTTGTTTTTTTGCGTGGGCTTCCGGAGCTAAATCAAGTACGTATTGTCCAATAGTTTTCTTCTTCAAAAAATCAATGTACGGTACTCCAAAGAGCAGGCATAAAACCATACTCAAAAGTAATGCAACGGCAATCATTATCATAAACATGTCTCCTTGTTTATTTTTTCTTTTCTCATTATATCAAAAAACTAATTTAAATGAGGTATGAGTAAAAGAGATTATGTAACAGAAAAAACAAGAAACTCCCCCCTTGATTAATTTATCTTCCTCGTTTAAAATTGCGGTATGAATAGGTTTAGCAGTGAAACATTTGAAACATCTTCACATTCGGAAGAACTCGATTTTATCTTTGACGGCGAGCATAATGATATTGATGAGATTGTTTTCAATAATCGTGATTTTAAGCAAAATATAAAAACTTATATAAGACTTATAAGAAAAAAAACAGGGTTTTTTATTAGAAAGAAATGCAAAAAAGATTTTACAAATATACTTTTTCTAACTTTAGATTGCCCGCCTTATACAATAAATTCAGTGCGAGATGATTCGCCGCTTGAATATATTGATAAAATGCGCCAGCAATATCCGGATAAGGATATAAGAGTTTTAATACCAATCTTTAACTTGAATGAAGAAAAAGCTAAGCCTGCCAAGAGAATACACTTGAGGTCTTTTGAGCTTGAGAGGACTTCTGTAAGTTTTGAGTTTTTTACCAGAAATCGAACTTTCGAGGCAGTGTTATATAAATTCCCGAAAAATGACAAAAATGTACAAGTATACGGACTGTATTCTCCGAGTTTTTCTTTTTGCCGTGATATACAAGAGATTTCCCGGCTGCAAAACCTTGTATCATTTATTAAAGCTGCAAGGATTTGTATAAAAAAACTTTCATCCGAAAAATTCAGACCGGATATTGTACATTCAGAAAATATTCCGTTTTATCTTGGTGCAGAGTTTGAAGCGGGTTTGCCTTCTCAAGTTAAAGTTTTACAAGTGATAAAAGATTTTACACAGATTAATCTTGTAAAAACAGAAGCTTTTTGGGCAGCGATAAACCTTGCAAATAAAAGCGGAATGAAAAAGATTTGCAGAGATAATGTTATTAAAAAATGTATTGCATCTCTTTTTAATCTGCATAATACAAAGCGTTTTTATCAAATGAAAGAATGTCTCAATTTTATTTATAAAAACTTTTATAAATTCAGAAAGTTTATAGATAAAGGAGAAGACATTGACGAAAATATTATTTTCAATCGTTTGAATACAAGAATATTGCAGCTTTTCCCGCAATTAGCTTATGAAGATGAACAATATTTCAATCCAATGATGTATACTCTTAAGCGTGCAGACTTTTGGGCTGTGCCGTCTAAGACTTATTATGACGAAATTTTTGAAAATCCGCTTCTTTCCGGAAAAATGTTCAACAGAATAGAGAAAACTAAAGACAAGAGCACTTGGCTTTCTTTTGGAACTGAAATAAAGGAAGAAAAAATTTATCAGGAATTTAATACAGAGGATTTTCGTGAAAAAAGAGTAAAAAATAAAACTATGTTGTTAAAAGAACTCAGCATAGAGAGTGTTAAAACTAATTTTACTGACCCCTCATTATTTAATAATAAAGAGGTAAAAATTATTGGGAATTTAGATACGTTTTACGATTCTCCGTTATTTTTTGTAAATATGGGCACAGAAATCTTTGCAAACGGTGTTGATATTATGTTCAATACTATACTTAAGCTTTTTGAACTTCACAAAAATATTCAAGCGATTATATGTATAAAAGACGGGTTAAAAGTTAAATTCATTAAATCATGGGTAGATTTTTTAAGCAGTAATAAGTATCTGAACGGGCGCTGGATTTTTATTGACGGAGAGGTTAATGAGGGTAAATTTCTTGCCGGTTCAGATATAATTCTTTTGCCGAGAAGGGCAAATACCACTAATGTAATCCATTTTCATGCAATGCATTACGGTTGTGTTCCGATAGCATCCAGAAGCGGGATACTAAATGATACAATATCAGATATTTTTGATGATATAACTTATGGCTGCGGCTTCAAGACCAAGAAGAGTCTTTTATGTAAAGATGACCCTAATGAATTGTTTCTTTCACCGGTTTTAAAAGCGTTAAACCTTTATCAAAATAATCCGTCAAGTTGGAATCTTTTGGTGAAAAATTGTATTAATTATGATTCCGGCTGGAAGTTTAAGACTCTGGAAAAATATAACAGAATTTATAATGAGTTAATGTAAATTATAGGGAAATAAGGCTTTTCATTAAATGAACAGATTCTGAATCAAGTTCAGGATACTGCTAATTAGTCGCTATACTTTCCTCTTTCAAAACACAGGATATTTATTAAAGAAAAAATCATTACTACAATTAATAAAACAACAGCCAGCGCCGAAGCATAACCTAAATCCAGATTCTCAAACGCCCGTTCATAAATATAATAAACAATAGTCTTTGAAGAATTCAGAGGTCCGCCTTTTGTCATAACATAAATTTCCGCAAAAACTTTCATTGCGGAAATTGTACTTATGGTAGAAACAAGAGCGATTGTGGGCATAATATGAGGAATGGTTACTGTGAAATGTTTTTGCCAGAAATTAGCTCCGTCAATATCACATGCTTCGTACAAATCCTGAGGAACACTCATTAAGGAAGCCAGATAAATCATCATGTAATATCCGATACCTTTCCAGATTGTAACCACTGCAACGGAGAATAAAGCCCAATTTGTATCCGTCAGCCATCCGATAGGATTGATATGAAAAACTGATAAAATATAATTCAAAACTCCCTGAGTTGCATAAAGCCACTTGAATGCAATTGCCGCGACAACAATTGATACAATAACAGGAAGATAAAGTATTATTTTATAAAGTGTTATTCCCCTGATTTTCTGGTTAATTAAAACTGCAAGAAACAAAGGAAAAGTTACCAGAAACGGCACTGCTATCACAAGATACATAAAAGTATTAAACATAACTTTGTAAAATACGGGCTCTTTAAAAAGTTTGACATAATTATCCCAACCGCAATATGACGGGTGATAAATACTGGAAGAATAATCGAAAAAACTCAAGCCGAAGGTCTGAAAAAACGGAATAAAAAAGAACACTATTAATACTGCAAGAGCAGGAAGTAAAAACAAATACGGCGTATATTTTTTGTAATAATGCATAACCTGATTATCTCATTTGTTTAACTTTGGGTCAAGAGAAGAGTATTTTGCTATTCCACAAACCGGGAATATGATGTATAATATTAACGTAGATTTTTGAAGGGAAGGTTAAAGATGGTAAACAAACTGATTAAAGAAGATACCAGAATGTTTTTAACCGGAAACGAAGTTCTAGCTTATGCAGCCAACTCTGCGGAAGCGGACTTTATGTACGGTTATCCGATTACACCTCAAAATGAAATCATGCATACCTGGTGTAAACTCCTGCCAAAAACCGAAGCCGGTTTTCTGCAGACAGAAGATGAAATTTCGGCAGGATTCTCAACAATAGGCGGAATCCTTGCAGGGAAAAGAGCTTTTACGGCTACAGCCGGTCCCGGCAATGTTATTATGCAGGATGCCCAATCAATGGCTGAAATGATGAGAATACCGTTTGTGTGTGCGGTAATGCAAAGGGGTGGTCCGTCTACTGCTACGGTTATTTATGCTCAGCAGGAAACAAGACTGACCTGCTTCGGCGGCAACGGTGAAGGTTTCAGAATTGTTTACTCAACAGCAGGTCATCAAGACTTGTATGACTATATGATTAAGGCATTTAATACTGCCTGGAAGTATAGATTCCCGACTTATGTACTTGCCGACGGTTATCAGGGTAAAATGAGAGAACCTGTAACACTCTATGACCCTGCAAGCAGAGGTATAACAATGGTTCCGACAGAGAAAGCTCTTCTCGGTCCCGGTGAAATCGGTGTTGACAGAAAATCTGTCCACTTACGCAATACTTATAACATGGAAGAAGAACTTATGGAAGTTCTTGACGGATATAAAGCTGATTACGAAAAAATGTCCGAAGAAGTTCAGGAATGGGAAGAATACAAAGCCGAAGATGCGGAAATCCTTGTTATCGCTCACGGTATTGTAGCACGTTCCGCAAGAACTGCGGTTGATGAACTCAGAGAAAAAGGTATTAAAGCCGGTTTGTTCAGACCGATTACAATAAGACCGCTTGCGGTTAAACCATTGAGAGCAGCCGTTCAAAGAGCAAGACAAATTCTGTTTACGGAGTCCGCTAACGGACAGCTTGCGCAGATGGTGCTTGAACAGCTTTACGGTTTGAATACTCCTTACACAACACTCTATAAAATGGGCGTCGGTGTAACCGGAGATGATATTGTTAATAAAGTTGAATCAATGGCAGCAGCGGTGTAAGGAAGGAGAATAAATAATGGCAGAAATATTAACACTACCTCCTAATTTACCAAAAGCTCAAAATGCCGAAGTAGGTGCGAGCAAATTTTGCCCGGGCTGCGGACACGGTATTACCCTGAAAGCTCTGGCTTTAGCGGTTGATGAATTAGGAATAAAACAAAAAACGGTTTTTGGCTGTGATATAGGCTGCTCTCTTTTGAGCTGGAACTATATGGATTTAGATACAGTCCAAACCCACCACGGAAGAACGACTCCGGTTATATACGGTTTTACAAGAGCTAATCCGGAAGCAATCGGAATAGCATATATGGGTGATGGCGGCGGTCTTGCAATAGGAGCACAGCACCTTGTTAACGCTACAGTAAGAGCAGAAAGAATGCTTATTATTGTTGTTAATAACACAAACTACGGTATGACAGGCGGTCAAATGTCACCGACTACTATGCCGGGTCAAAAAACAGAAACAACGCCTTACGGAAGAGATTGCGAAGTTACAGGCAAACCTGCTAAAGCAGCGGAAATGGTTGCGGCTATTGCTGACCCTAAGAAGTCTTTTGTAGCCAGAGCTTCTGTTTCTAACGTAAGAAAACTCCAGACAACTTTTGCTAAAGCTTTAAAGAATGTCCAAAATGGCGGATTTTCTTTTGTAGAAGTTCTTTCTCTCTGTCCTCTTAACTGGAGAACAAACAATGTTGAAACTTTTGAAAGACTGCAGAAAATGGAAGAATTCTTTGAAGTAAAAGATTTTCTGGTACCGGAAGGAGTTTAGATATGGCAAGAACTAAGATAGCATTAGCAGGTGAAGGCGGACAGGGTGTACAATCTGTAGCCAAAATCCTTGTAGAAGCAGGTTATGAAGCCGGAAAACAGGTTCTTTATATCCCGAATTTCGGTGTCGAACAAAGAGGCGGAGTTTCTATTGCCTTTTGCCAGATTGCAGATGAAACAATCGGCGAACCCAGATATTCTAAAGGTGATATCGTTATTATGCTCTCAGACAGAGCTATTGACAGATGTAAAACTTATGTAGATAAAAATTCTATCGTTGTTTATGATACATCTGTCTGCACCAAAAAGCCTGATGTTGAGTGTAAAGAGATTATCGGGGTTGAAGCAAACAGGATTGCCAATGAACAATTGAGTGCCAGAGTATTTAATATAATTATTCTTGGTGTACTTCTTGAAGCAACCCATGTTCTTAAGCTCGAAGATATCAAAAACGCTATGGAAATGGCTTTAGGTAAAAAATTCGCTGCAAAACCGGAATTAAGAGATTTGAACTATAAAGCTCTTGAAATGGGAATGAAGCTTGTAAAAGAAAGAGCAGGTGCGCTATGACAGAACATCAATATAAAGGATATAAAATAGAAGGCGTCGGCAAAGGTAAAGCTGATTATTATGTATATACAGAACTTTGCAAGGGCTGCGGACTTTGTATAGCAAAGTGTCCGATGAATAAAGCTGGCAAAAAATGCCTCAGCTGGTCAAAAGAAGTCGGGCTTTATCAAACACCTGCCGTTGCGCCGGATCCGGAAATTTGTATTGCATGCGGAGCCTGCGCTATGACTTGCCCTGACAGCGCAATAAGGATTGAAAGGAAATAATATTTATTAGATACAAAAAAGGGGCGGAGCCTTTAGGCTCCGCCCCTTTTTATGTTTTAAAATCTACATGCTGACTCTGTCTTTAATTTCTTCCATTTTATGGTCAGCAAGTCTTGAGTCGCCTTTAACTCTTGAGTATGCAAGATAACCATTCATTCTTTCGATTTTGGTTAAATTTTTAGAACCGCATTTTGGACAAACATCCATATTAAGTTCTTGATGACCGCAGTCGTCACAGTAAGAGAGTGAAAGGTTAACCCCTTCATAGAATCCCATATCCATTGCTCTGTGGATAAGAGTTTCTATTGCTTCCATATTGTAATCAATCGGATACTTCACATACTGGATTTTTCCGCCGTTAAACAAATCCCAGAAACGTTTTTCCAAATCTTGTTTCTGAATAGGTCCTATCTGCTCTGATACATGGCAGTGGAAAGAGTTTGAAACGTACGGCTTGTCGGAAACATGTTCAACAATTCCGTATTTCTTTCTGAATTGTTTAATCTGTAATCCGCAGAGATTTTCTGCAGGAGTACCGTAGATTGCGTATAAGATTCCGTCTTCTTTTTTGTATTCCTGAATCTTATTGTTAATATATTCCATAACTTCAATTGCAAACTGTCCGTCTTCTACAAGAGATTTACCATTATGAATTTCTTGTAATTCGTTCAGAGCTGTGATACCGAAAGAAGCTGTAGAAGATTTCAAAAGCGGTCTGATTTTATCATGTATTCCCAGATGTCCGCCGAGGAATCCGCCTTCGCAATAAGCAAGAGGGTTAACTGATGCTTTCATTTCTCCAAGATAATCATAAGTTCTGATATGGAGCTGTCTTATAAGTTCCATATAGTAATCAAGAACTTCATAGAAATCTTTGCTTTCTTTCTTAGCCTTAGCATAAATCATTGGGAGGTGTAAGCTGATTGCACCAATATTGAAACGACCTACGAAAATCGGTTTATCGTTTTCATCAGCAGGTTCCATTCCGCCTCTTTCAAACCAAGGTGATAAGAAAGCTCTGCATCCCATAGGAGAAACTACTCTTCCGTACTTTTTGTACATAGAAGCTACATAACCTTCACCTGTTAAGGATAACCAATCCGGATACATAGTTTTGCTTGAGCATTCAACACCGGCTTTGAACAAATCTTCATTAATTTTGCCCGGTCCGTGGAGGTTTTCATCATACAAGAAAACTATTTTCGGGAATAATACAGGTTTTTTACATTCCTTTTTACCCTGTCCGCCTTGTCTAATCTTGAGCATAGCCATTGTAGCCATTTTTTCATAAAGCCCGGTTCCAAGTCCTGCTGTTACAGTGATAAACGGATAATCACCTCTTGAAGATGCTACTGTATTGAACTTGTATTCCCAGCCTTGGAATCCCTGTTCAAAATCTTTTTTGACATCGGCTAAAGCTGCTTCTCTTGATTTTTCAAAGGACAAGCCTAGGCATAAATATTTGTTATTTTGTCTTTCAAAAGTCTTTTCAGCATAAGGAGCAAGAATTTTATCAACTTCCGCAACAGTGAATCCGCCATATTGCTGGCTAGCTGCAGCCATAACAATATCCCCTATTACATCAAAGGCTACATCAAGGGATTTTGGTTCATTATACCAAAGGTTGCCCATTTCAAATCCGCCTTTAAGTACAGAGGCTACGTCAAACAGACAGCAGTTCATTGTGTCTCTTCTTGCTGACATATCGTGGATATAAATATATCCGTCTCTTATTGCTTGAAGTTCATCTACTGTTAAGAAGAACTTTTTGTATAATTCTTTGTTAAGTTCATTGAATATTAATGAACGTTTTGTTGATACCAGAGTAGAATCAGCATTAGCGTTTTCTTTATCGCCAATGTACATAATTCTTTGGGATTCTTGATAAACTTTGTCTAGCATGTGTACAAAATCCTGCTTGTAATTTCTGTAGTTTCTATAGCTCTGTGCAACACTCGGGTAAAGGTGTTCTAATGCGCCTTCTACGAGGTTGTGCATTTCAGCAATAGAAACTTCCTGTTTATTCATTCTTACAATATTATTATCTACGAAATCACAAATCTGTTTCAAGTCCTCATCTGTCAAATTAACGAGGGCTCTAACTGCTGATTTCTTTACAGCATTTATAATTTTTCTGTTATCAAATTCTTCTCTCGTACCGTCTTTTTTAATAACGTGGACGGTTTTGATTTTCAAAGGAGTAATCTGGGCAGCCTTTGACGGCTCATTAAGCTTAGCAACCTGAGATACAAATTCTCCGTTAGGTACAGCAGTACCTTTAATTACATCTGTTGCTGCCGTTGTTTTGGGAGAGGTAAATTCAACTATATTCCTTTCCTTATTCAAACTATTCTGCATTATAACCTTCTTTCTCCTTACACTGATACTAAGGCTAGCTATTTTTTATTCAGCTTTTTGGGCCTAACTATCCTTTAATTAGAGAATAACATTCTCTTCCCCAAATTTAATCCTATGAATTAATGATAATTCAAACAATAATTCTAATCAATAAATTCACAAAACGTCACAATCCGCAAAACCCAGTAGAATCAACATGTTTACTTTTCTCAACATTGTTAAAATTGTTAAAATTTTTTCATGAAAAAAATATGTAAAGACGCTTGACAAAGTTGAAAAATATTAATGGCTGTGAATCTGACACTAATAATATAAAAACAACCGGCGGTCAAAAAGCCATGACCGCCGGAAAAATTTTACATTTATTAAAGTTTTCTATCTATTTTACTAAAGGTATCGAATAGAGTACTGGGGATTTGCAGTCCACCATCACGGCTTCAAATTCATGCAAGTTTGAACCCAAACCATTGTTTCCCAGCTGTAGCGGTGGTCCGTTTCTATCTATTGCCATTAAGCATGTTGGATCTATACAATAAGCTGGTTTTCCGTTTTGATACACCATATTATGTCCGTCAGGGCAGTATGCCTTACGTTCAATTGGTTCTATAGGCTTAATAATAGGAAAATCCGGTTCAGGCTCAGGCTCCGGTTCCGGGTCAGGTTCAGGTGCCGGTGCAGGAGGTGTCGGTTCCGGGTCAGGTTTCGGTTCTGGCTCAGGAGTCGGATCCGGTTCTGTTGCAACAGGTGTTTCTACTACATCCGGTTTTACTACCCATTCATCAGGTACGGCTGATAATAATGTCCCGGTTGGAGTTATATCTGT
>CALVEA010000010.1 GCA_944326455.1 Candidatus Gastranaerophilales bacterium
ATTAAAAACAGGGTTTTATTAAGAATGTATTAATGAAAACTTTGCTCAACTGTTTAACATTTTAAATTTATTTTGCCAGAAATAATCAAACTATCTGTAAAATATAATCAAACCATGTGTTCTTTTACAGAAGGGACGAGAACCCCAATGCGAAGCATTTAAAGGGTTCGAGCGACCTGTGAGCAGAGTGCGGAGGAGTTTTGCGAAAAGAATGAAATTCTTTGAAGCAAAATCCGTAGACACGTTTAACGCGAACAGGTCAAGAGAGTCCCATTACACCCATTTTTTCTAAAAGAGAGCCGAAAAGGCTCTCTTTATACATGTTTACGCCGTTTGCGACGAAAAAAGAATAAATTTCCCAATGTAAAGAAAAAATATAATGTCATCCCGAATTTATTTCGGGATCTTACCAGTTGGAAACCGAAACTTCAAGTTGGTTAGATTCTGAAACAAGTTCAGAATGACAGCTAATTGATTGCTTAAATACTTGATAACGTTCTAAAAGTAAGACTGTATCGGACTTTTTTAGTTCTTCAATTAGTTCTATTATACACCTCAAAAAATTCGAACTTCGCCGCTTTACCCCCATTTACGTTTTCTTAACTAAAAAGAAAACGTAAACAAAAAGAAAAGAAAAAAGGGTTTGCAGTAAAGGTCTACGAGCTTATTTTTTTGTTAGTGAGCCTCTTTTATTCGTGAAAGGAATGAAAACCCCAATGCGAAGCATTCAAAGGCGAGCGGATTTTCGGCTGGATGGCATAGCAATACAGGTTAGATCTGCCAGTCTGGCAAATCTAATTAATTTAAGGCGAATAAACTTGTATAAGCGGAATGTTTCTTCGTTCACAGTAATTTAGTATCAAGTCATCAACCTGTTCAAGAGCTTTATTCCCGTCCGTCAGGATGCCCATGGTCTCAGGGCGGATTAAACCTTCATACAGATTTTGTTTTTTTATAACCAGCCTTATAGCTTTTGCCATTTCCGCATCAATTTTTTCTATGTCTTGCAGGGTTTTGCAATCTTTTAGCTTTAACATTCTTTGTGTGTATTGTCTTTGGGACAAATCCAGAACTTTTTTAATCTGGTTAGGGATTAAGTCAATGCATCCGCAGTGATTTCCCAATGCATTTAGTATTATATTTTCAAAGTTGTAAATATTTTTTAAAGCGTTATTACCGCTATCAATATCGGAATAAGCTTGTACATGCCAATCAGTGCCGTATCGGGGTTTGACAGCTAATGCATAGCCGTCATTTTCGAAATTTAGTCCTCTTTTACCACCTTTTGTACCAACACAAATAAGCATATTAGGATCAGTTATTTCCAAAGCCTCAATTGTTGTTATGGATTCTGCATTAGGTATTCTATGTGTAGAGATACCAAAATTTGCTTCTTTGTTCATCTTTGCAATTTTGATTTTTCGCCCTTTTATTTCTTTAATTTCTGAATGCAATACAGTATCTATATCGTCGACCAATGTTGGTATAGGGTTCTTTAGCCTATAATCTCTTCGGTAAGATTTTGTATCAATAGGAGTTTTTATTATTTGGCGTTCAGAGTCCGGCAGACTGTTTAAAATTTTGCTGATGATATCTTTGTAGGTATCATTAAAAGTTTTATCGGAAGACGAATCAATTTCTTTAAATATTTTCATTCTTGACTGTAGCAAACTAATATCTGCCAGCCCATTTTGATTTCTCCAAGCAGCTTCTTTCGGAGATATGGCAGAAATAAACCCGTTGAGAAGTTCTTTCTTCTCTTCTATAGAAAGTTTTTGTAAGTCATTTGTACCAATATTTTTCAATTTATCGAAGTTTTTGAATTCAAGCAATCGGGCACTAAGTTTGGTAAGTTTTTCACTTCCAATAATGTTTTTTACTGAATCAAAGTTATGGTGACGTCTGTATAATCGATCAAAGATTTCCGGATTTATTTCATCCAGCCCAAAATTTTTAATTATATCAGCAGTGTCATCCGTCCAGTATGGCAATATGTTAGGAGAGTTTGTTAATTCTATACATTCATCCAAGTATTTAACATTATTGTCATTAGTATATTTTAGAAGTTCGCAGAGCTGCTTATTGTAAAAATTTTTCTTTTCATAATCCAATTCCCATTTAATAGATTCTTCTTTCAAATTCTGGGATTTTCCTCTTGTTATGATTTCTTGAGCACGTTTGTTCCAGCTTTTCAAAAGTAAATCTTTTCGGTTCAAAATATATTCAATTTGATTTTTATTGGCATTGGTTATTGGTAATCCTGCCAAGATTTCCAAATCAATTCCTTTTTTAACCAAATCCGGGATAACTTCAAGCTGGGCATCCGCTTCGGATGTTTTGAAATTATATTCTCCGAAAAGCCTTCTGAATGCTTCTTCACGCTTTGCTTTAGGCATATTCCTAATCACATCAATTCCGGAAAGTTCATCATAAAGATTCAATTTTTCGGGGGACAAGATAAATCTTTTCAGTTCATCCGGGATATCTTTTCGTTCATTTAAAATTCGTGAAAAAACACTGGGTTTCATGTCCAAAATTTCTTCTGCTGAAAATGATTTTGTCTTTATTGACCGAGAGATTTCAGAAAAATGTATACAGTCTTCGGCTGCTTGCGGTGCAAGACGCAAGCCTTTAGGGTCGATAGGTTTTGTTAACCTGCGAAAACCTGTAGTATTTGCAGCCGAGATTAATTTTTCTCCCGATGTACGTATTAAATCTAAGCCTACTTTTATTCCCATGAATAATAGTTCCTATATAGTTATTTAAAGTATATATTTTTTTTAAAATTGATTCAATGTTACAAATAGTTAAAAAATTTAGTATAATTTTATCTATAATTATAATAAAAAATGAACAAATTTGATTTTGTTTTCGTTATACAAACATAGCGCGCATTTAGTAGTAGGATTATAAGAATAGAGGATTTAGAATTATGAACAAGAAAGTTTTATCACTATTAGTTGCAGGAGCAATGTTGACAGGAATTGGGTTTAATGCGGAATGTTTTGCGGCACCTCATCATAGACAAGGTCCGGCGCAGCACAAGGTTGTTAAACATCCGAATAAACCGGGACAAAAAGCTCAATTTAAAAAGAAAATCAATAAAAAACATCAAAAATTTATTAAAAAGAAGAATGACAACAAAAAACAGTTTCAGTCTAAAAGACACCAAAGACCGAACATAAAGAATCAAAGAAATGACCGCAGACCGGATATGAGAAATAATCACAGAGCGCACAAAGATAATTTTAGAAAAGCTCCGGACAGAAACAGAAGAGATTTTTCTCCAAGACATGGCAGAAGATAGAAGATAATAGATTTTAGATTTACAAATCAGCGCGGGTGGACTGGTCCACCCGCGCCGATTCATTCCTATAATTATAATCTTTCAGGTTTGATATATAAATCTGTTATTGTGTAAGCTGTTTTGGTTGCCCCGACAGGAAGCTGTGCTTCTTCCCCTTTCATTAAAAGGAAGAGCGGACAGATAAGAACACTTAAGACAATAGATAAAGTCATTTTATCATCCGGTCTTGCAGATACAGAGCCGGAAAGCGGGACATAAGTTCTGTCTATTGCAGTAGTGTGGAAATCTGTAACGGTAAGTTCTCCGGATTTACCTATCATTCCTTTGGATTTTGAAAAGCTGATTGTTGCTGTAACAGGGGTTCCGGATTTAATTAAAATGTTGCCGTTACTGTCTTTAATATCTCCCACAACAGAAAAGTTGACATTGCTTCCGCTTACTAAATCTCTTGTTGTTATTTCTTCTTCGCAGCGTATCATTATCGGAGTATGTGCGGCTAATACCGATTTGCCATTTCCTGCCGCTGCTAAGACCATGGATGGATATGTATAAGAAGCCTCAATTTTATCTGTGCTTTTTAAAAAACTGTATAAACTTTCTTGTTCTTCATTGGCGCAAACACTTGACGCTAGCGGCGATGTGAACATTGAACAAATGGTAAATAAAAGAAATCCTGCAATTGTCTTTTTTAGAATCATAAATGTTTCTCCTTTTTATTTAAAATGTAATTTGCTATAAAACATAATAACTGTATGAATAAAAATCCCATACTTAATCCGGTAAAAAATCTTGTGATATTCCCGGTATTAGTATGTAGAACAAGATTTAACACAATATCGGTTGTTATTAATACAAGTAATATTATATAAATTCGGAAATTAAGCCGGAGTGTTTTGAAAAATCTAACGGCTGATGCTGCCATAACTCCAAGATAAAATCCGGTACATCTGGCACATAATGCAGCAGGATAACCTAAAATCCAAAAAGACCTGTCCGGCTGCTGATGGCATGAAAACATATATGTTGATGTTAAGATTGCAGAAATTTCATAAAAACGAAAATGCGCTAAAACTGGAGCAAGAGTGCTTCCTATAAAAAAGAAAGCACTGTAGATAAAAAATAAACCCAGCAAAAATTTTGTAGCAAACTTTTCCATATACTTGCATGAGATTATATTATATAAATTACAAATAATCAAAAAATATATTGAAATTTTAACAAATTGTAAAACAAGTTGATATAAATAATCGGGGCGGAACGCTTAAGCGTTCCGCCCCGGTTTATAAATAGTTCTTGAAATAACTAAATTCTGTTATGCCATACACCGCCGGTTCTGTCTACGAGTGCATCGTAGCAAGACCATATTCTAAAAATACCAGTCAAACCCAGAATTGCGTGAGTAACGTTCTTGTCAACAGGGTTATCATTAATTAACTGTCCTAAACCCGGCCATATAATAAGTGACAAGGCTGCTGCACCAACTGATTTACCGGAGATTTCTCCAGGTGTTCCCTGAGTTCCGCCTGCAAATACAGGTGCTGCTGCTGATAAGAACATTAAAACTAACAATGATGATAAAACCTTTTTCATTTTTAATCTCCCTTTCATAATCCTCATATACAAAATATCATGATTGTTTATAAAAATCAAAGTCTAACGTTTCTCTGTAACCCACAGGAGGTGATATCCAAACTGAGTTTTGACCGGGTCGGAAACCTCTCCGACAGTTCCGTTAAAGGCAGCTTCTTCAAAAGGTTTGACCATTTGTCCTTTTCTAAAACAACCCAGATTCCCTCCATTTTTTCCGGAAGGGCAAGTGGAATATTGTATTGCATAATTTTGAAAATCTTCAAAAGATTTTATTTGGCTTTTTATTTTGATTGCTTCCAATTCTGTCGGTACAAGAATATGGCAAGCGCAAACTTCAGAAAACTCTTCTGCTGCTGCAATAGAACAGATACAGATTAGGGCGGCAAATGCTGCTAAAAATTTTTTCATTATAACTCTCCTTCTTTATACAAGCAGTTTAGCTTGTTTCCATAAATCGTTAAATTCGTCATACGAGTATTCTTCCAATGGCTTTTGGGCAATTTCTTCCATTTTACGGAACCGTTTTGTGAATTTTTTATTCGCTCTTAAAAGAGCTTGCTCGGCATCAATTTTATACCATCTTGCGAGGTTGACTGTGGCGAAGAAAATGTCTCCCATTTCGTCTTCCATAAGTTCTTTATCTCCTGATTTAATTGCTTCTTCAAACTCTTTGTATTCAGATTTTATGCAGTCTTTCAGACTTTCAACAGAATCCCATTCAAAACCGACTTTGACAACTTTTTTGCTGATTTTCTGGGCGGACATAAGTGCTGATTGAGATTTGGAAATACCATCAAGAATGGACTTTCTGTAAGTTTTTTCTTCTTTTTTTAATTTATCCCAATTATCCAGAATTTCCTGTGTTGAAGATACTTTTGTACTTCCGAAAACATGCGGATGTCTGTGTACAAGTTTATCCGAAAGCTCTTTGGCAACATCTTCAATATCAAATTCTCCATTGTCTTTGGCTATTTGGGCATGGAGTACAACTTGTAAAAGCACATCTCCAAGCTCTTCGCGAAGATTGGATATATTATTGTCATCTATTGCATCTACAGCTTCATAAGCTTCTTCAATCATATTAGGACGAAGCGATTTATGGGTTTGTTCTCTATCCCATTTACAGCCGTTTTCTCCTCTTAGAGTTGCAACTATTCCTATTAGACGTTCGATTTGCGGATAATTCATAATCTAATTATACATCTAATATTTTATTTTGGTGAAATTTTATTGGGTAAGTTTACTGAATATGTATCCTGAAACGGCACCTATAACAGCACCGATTGATGCATATTTCAAAGTAGAAATTTTTTTAATTTGTTTTTGAGTTTTAATTATTGCGTTGTAAATATTCTCTTTAACAGCACTGCTTTTTATAAATTTCTTACTTTCTTTATCCCAGCAGAATTGAATTTTGTTCTTGAGGGCTTGAAATTGATTATTGTGTTCAGCTTCAAACCAGTGTTTAATGGTTTCTTTATTTTTTTTCAGATTGTCAGAGGTAATTGTCCTTAAAAATTCTTCCGGGGTTTGTTTTAATTGCTCGCACAATTTTTTTGCGGCATCTTTATTTGATTCAAAAAGGGTTTTGAGATCTTCAGGGGTTTTAACTTTATTTATTTTTCGGATTATTTCAAGCGTCTGTTTATGGGTATTTTGAGAAGATTCTCCGGCTTCTTTGAGTAAGTTTTCTTGTACCTTTTGAGTGAATGAGTCTTTGATGCCGAGTTTATCAGTAATATTATTTTTCTTTAGAGCGGCAAAAGCGCCTATTGAGCCTCCGGCAATCAGACCGCCGGCTGCAGCAGGTAAAGGTGATGCCTGTTTTGCTTTGCTGACATCTTGGTATCCGGCTGGATTTATTACAGAATAAGAATATGCCATAACAACACTCCACTATTACTTCTATGTATAATAAGTAATATTTCTTCTGAAAATTGCTTGGGAATCAGGAGCTTATAAAGATTTTTTACAAAACTTAATTAACCATGTCAGCCCAGTTTCTCTTATGTTAGCTTTTTATTTACCCTTTGGCATTTACCCCCTTGGGATTGTTTTTTTAAATCCCTTTATTGTATAATCCCATTATATTTTGTTAGGAGAAAACAATTAATATGAAAGTTAGTGTAAAAGTACCTGCGACAACCGCAAATATAGGACCTGGTTTTGATTGCCTTGGACTTGCTCTTCCTATCTACAATACCGTAACGATAGAAGAAACAGTTCTACCAGGCACCGGTGTTGAAATAAATTTAATGCCGGAAGATGAAAGTGTTGTCGATGAAATGATTTTTGATAATATTCCGAGAGATGAAAACAGTATCGTATACAAAGCTGTTGAGATGCTTTATAATTCAATCGGGCAGGAACCATCTGAACTCAGAATTAATATACAGTCTCAAATACCTATTACACGAGGTCTTGGAAGCTCTGCGGCAGTTGTTGTCGGTGGACTTATTGCTGCAAATAAACTTTTGGGTTCACCTGCTGACGAAACTGCACTGCTTTCGATTGCAACAGAGGTTGAAGGTCATCCGGATAATGTAGCTCCGGCAATTTTAGGCGGATTTGTTTTATCTTCTCAAGAAGAAGACGGTTCAATTACTTACCGCAGACTGGACTGGCCGGATGAATGGGATATAACAGTTTGTATACCGGATTTTGAACTTTCTACAAACATTGCACGTTCGGTTCTCCCTAAAGAAGTTCCGATGGAAGATGCGGTGTTTAATGCAAAACATTTGGCAATGCTTATTACAGCTGTCAGTACAAATGACGATAAGCTTATGAGATTGGCATTGAAAGATAAGCTGCATCAGCCGTATAGGGAAAAGCTGGTACCCGGCATGAAAGAAATAATGGATGCATTTAAACATGAAGATGGTGTCCTCGGTTGTGTTCTTTCCGGCGCAGGTCCTTCTATGCTTGTTATATCTTATAAGTATGATTTAGATAAAATTAAATCTACAGTAAGAGATATCTGGAGTGCTCAAAATATTAAGGTTGATATAAAAACTCTTAAAGTAGAGCCTCAAGGTGCACAAATTCTGGAATAATTTCAAATTTGAACAGTTTTATCTAACTTAAGAGGTTGATTTCGCTAAAGTTTGAGGTTGTTTATGCCGATACTTTTTTTGATGAAGAGGTGAAAGTATGGCAAGAATAATAGAATCTCAAACCGGTTCAAGACGAATGATAAAAATGTCAACGGATGATATAATTTCTGTTGTACAAGATTACCAGAGAATTGTTCCGAGGTTTTCCAGTATTGAAGATGCAAGGAGTTACCTTGCAGATACGGTAATCTTTATCCCGGAAGAAGTTTAGTAATAATCGGAAGAAGCAAGGTCTGCCAGCGCGTTTTTTGCTTCTTCAAAGTCCGGCTCTTGTTCAAGAACTTCAATATAGAGTTCCTTAGCCTTATCTCTGTTATTGCTTTCATAGAGAAGAGCTAAGTTGTACTTTGCTCGAACAAGGGTAGGGTCATATTGCAGTGCTTTTTTGAAACATTCTTCTGCATTTTTTGTATCATGCTGAGATATGTGCAAAAGCCCTGAACGATACAATCCCATAGGATTTTTGTCATCAATTTTAAGTAAATCGGAAAGAGCTTTCTTTTCTTCAAAAAAGTTCCCCAGATAATTGTGTGCTTCTGATAACTTAAGCAAATATTTAGGGTAATTAGCCTTTGTCTTGTCGTAATCAAGCGCTCTGTGCAGACATTCCACGGCATTTGTATAGTTCTTGAGCACCATTTGGTTGAGAGCCAAATTATAATAAACTTCCGGATTCAGTGCATCGTACTGAGCGGCAGTATCAAGATACTCAAAAGCTTTATCATAATTTTTCTCTGCTGCCATATCAACAGCCCATTTGATATAAAGTTCGCATATCAAAAGTCTTACGCTTTTTGCCTCTTTCTGAGTCGCGCGGTCTAATAGTGCGAGATATTTATCAAGAGCTTTTTGATATTCTTTACATTGTATGTAAGCATCTGCAAGTTCAACAGTTACCTCATAACCGTTTTGAGACATCATGACTAAATCTTCCAGTATAGTGATGCCTGTTTGAAAATTGTTTAGCTTTAGGTTAAACAATGCAATGTCATTTCTAACCTTAAACTTATCCGGACACTGGCTGTCTAAAAGCCTGTTGGAATATTCAATAGCTTTTTCATATTCTTCTGTTTCCACATACAAGCTTACGAGAGTTTCATATATCCACAGAAGAGTTTTGGGTTCATTTGTAAACGAAAGCATAAACAAGAGAGTTTCAATAGCCTTTGAATAGTTTTTAATTTTTATATACAATTCAATAAGTTTTTTATTAGTTGCAACATCCGTAGGGTATATATCAAGCCTGACTTTATAAGCATCAAATGCCGCAGGGTAATCGTGAATCTCTTCATTAAGCTCTGCAAGTATCAGATGAATTTCCGCAATATCTTCTTTTTTATCCATCAAGCCGGCTAGGATATTGTATACGGAAATAGATGAATACAGCTGATCAGTTATTCTGTAAAGTTCAGCGAGAGTGCGGACAATCTCTTTGTCGTTGCTTCTGTGGTCAAAAATCTCTTCATATTCTTTTATCGCTCTTGAATAAATTTGCTTAGCCAGAAAGCAATCACCAAGAAGTTTTTTTGCGTTTATATTATTGGGGTCTTTTTTTAGTATTATTGAACATTGTTTGATGGCATTATTATATTTTTTATTTTGAAAATAAGCTCGTGCCAAATATTGGCGTACTTCTTTATGGGTCGGAACTCTGTCTAAGTATTTTGAGGCAAGAAGTTCGACGAGGGCGTACTCACCCTTATCATATAATACTTCTACTTGATCGAGAATATTTTTTGTTGTCAGCTGCAGTTCTCCGCCTCTGGAATTCCGCAGTCCCTGAAACATTACAATAGCGTACAATATAAATATTACAATAATAGCCAATATACATGCGGCAAGAATTATTATAACATTATTAGTCATTCATATCCTCTCTTCTAAGTATAACAATATTATACATTATTTGATAAAAAAGTAAAATGATTAATATAAGTCATATTTACTTTTTGGGGAAGATAGTTATATATTATATAGTATGAAGAAGAATATACCTGTATTTATTTTTTTTATGCTGTGTTTATTAATTGCACCTGCAAAGTCGGCGGACTTTGAAGATTTTGGAGACATTGACAGAGCTTGGGACGGGCAAAAGTCTATAACGAATAAAGAGTTTGAAGAGGTTATGGACGCACTGCAGTCTAACCAAAAGAAAAAAGATGAAAAACAAAGAAAAAAATTAATAAAAAAAATCAGCGGCGGCGGGACAAGTTTACATGGCGGGTTAGAACCGAATCAAGAAATTAAAGAGCTTCCGGAATTGAAAAGGGATACGGAAGGACAGCTTTTAAGCATTCCCGTGAATATAGTGGCAGGCGGTCAAGTTTTGGAAAAAGGGTTTTACAATGTTTCTGCGGAAAAGGATTCCGATAATAAAATTTACCTGCTGTTCTATCAGTCGCAGTTTTTAAAAGGCAAAGTTCCCGCAAAAGAAACAAAGGATGATTTCAATGAGGAAAATTTAAACTTTGTTAAACTTTTGCCGTGCACGGATTCAACCGTAAAAATTATATATGGCTCTCTGGATTTTAATGCCTATACATATCTCCATTTTAAACAGGATTGAACCGTTACAAAATTTTACAAATAATTGATGGTTGCTATATTATTAAAATATGATATGATTAATATAGGTTTTTGTACATTATTTTGGAAGAGTATTAAAATCAGAAAAAGAATTAGAGCTAAATAGTTTAAACATACGATTTAATTTCTTCGTTAATATTGTATTGTTTAAGTAAGATAGAGGATAGAAGCAAGTTAAAGTAGTTAGAAGTATAAGATGAAAATGCGCAATTATATGAAGAAGAATTTAAAGGATATGGATGCTGCTTCAACACCAATAGCAGAAGAAATCCTGTTGAACTCAAGCCGAAAGAATACTTTTGGCAAAAAGAAACTTTTTATTTCGGGCATTCTGGTTTTAGCAATACCGGTTGCTGTGTGTGGTGCTGTCATGTACGGACTAAATTCGGCAGAACCTGTTGAAGCAGGTACTGTTCAGTTAGTGTCTGTTCCGCAAGCAGCTGCTGCAGTGAAAAAAGATTTAATATCTATACCGACCGGAGTTACGAAAGCTGACCCGTTTTTGCCGTATAGAGATATAAGCGGCAAAGCGCCTTTGGATGTGCCGAAGTTTGATTTAGTTGAACCTCCGGAAGTTGTTTCCGTTAATTCGGAAGCTGCCAGAGTTATGGATACGACAGTATCCGGTATTTTGTACGATAAATACAGCCCTTCCGCCATTTTGAATATTGAAGGAAATGATTATCTGGTTAAAAAAAGCGATACGGTGAACAATTATAAAGTAATAAGTATTATGCAGGACAGTGTGACTGTTAAATTAGGTGCCAATACTTATAAAGCCGGTATCGGTGAAATACTTACGGAAGGAACAGTGAATGTTAATGATGTTTCAAATTTAGATAATAAATTCGGAGGTAAAAAATAATGAGCCATAGTACTATAAAAAGAATTTTGTCGATTGCGTTATTAATAGCGTTTACGGCACCTTCAACTTTAGCACTGTCAGCCTATGATTCGACGATTTCAAGAACTTCTATGGTTTTGGCAGGTGATGTGCACTTAACCGATAGTAACGACCTTATCACTTTAAGCTTGCGCGAATCCGATGTTAAACAAGTTTTGAGAATGTTCGCGGATAAAGCCGGTTTGAATATCGTGTTCCATGGTACTATTGCCGGTACAGTTACTTTGGATTTGGTAAAAACTCCGATTAATGAAGCATTTGGCTTGGTATTGCAAATTGCAAGCTTGAATTACTATAAGGAAGGCAATACGCTTATCATTGTATCAAAGGAAAGCCAGGATAATGCAATATACTCCAGGCAAGAGATGATGGTATTCCCGGTTAATTATGTTGATGCAAGCAAGATTGCAAATTTCCTGAACAAAAACGTTTTTGCAATGCATAAGACCGGTATGTCAAACGGTGATGCTGCAACTGTCAATGCTGCAACTAACGAATTGATAGTTTTCGGTATGCCTAGTGACGTGCCTATTGTAGAGAAAGTTATTGAACAATTTGACAGAGAGCCTATTTCCAAAACATTTGCAGTTAATCACACTACACCTGCAGAAATGGCTAACATGATTTGTAATATGCTCTTACCTTCAAGAGGTTCAAATGATAATAGCAGCAGCAGTTCTTCATCAGACTCCGATACTGAGCCATTTGCTGCACCGGAAGTATCAACAGGCGGTGCTGCCGGCATAATGACCGGAGCTGCAGTTGCTGGCGGCGGAGCTATGGGTGGCGGCAGCACCGGCGGCAGTGACCTTAAATTGGGTGAAGGTATTGTAGCTTGTTCTGTTTCTCCAAACATTTCAAGCGATACTTTGACTCCGTTTGCAGTTCAGAACCTGTCTGTTTCATACTACCCGCAAAGAGGTACAATTACTCTTATGGGCGGTTCTGAATCTCAAGTTAAAATGATTGAAGATTTTATTAAAGCAAATGATATAAAACAGCCTCAGGCTCTTCTTGAAATCTCTATTGTTGAACTTAATGAACAAGGCAGCAAAGAGTTTACAAATAACTGGCAGGTTGCCAGCCGTGCTTGGGGTGTTAACTTCAACGGTGAATCTATGAGCGGCGGAAGACCGGGCGGTCGTCAAGGGTACTGGGTAGAATCTACCGATTATACCTGGAGCGGTCCTAACGGTTCAAAGGATCCATACACTGATTCTGATGGCAATGTAATTGTTCCTCAACAGATTGCTCGTACGTTCTATGAACTTATGCCTGCTACAACATACATTACATGGCAAATGAACTATTTGATTGAAAACCGTAAGGCAAGAGTATTGGCTAATCCAAAAATCTTGATTACAAACGGTCAACAATCTATAATTGATTTAACTCAAGACTATGTAGAAAAAGTTACATCAGAATACTTAACTTCATCTGTAACAGGTACCGGTACTACAGGTACTGCTCAGAAAAACTACACCATTGCGGATGATTTAGGTATCAAAGTTACTTTAACACCATTTATATCTCCTGAGGGTTACGTAACATTGAATATTACACCTGAATATTCAACTCAAGCAGGTGAAGTCAGAACTCAGAGTGAAGTTGAAGGTACTACTGACCTAGCTGCTACATTGTTAAGCAGAAGAAACCTTGACTTGAAGAACGTCAGAATCAAAGATGGTGAAACTTTGATTATAGGCGGTATGATACAAGAAACAGAACAGAAGACAGTTCATAAAATCCCTGTTTTAGGTGACTTGCCGGTTATCGGTACAGTGTTCAGATCTACTTCTACAACTAAAGCTAAATCTGAATTGGTTGTTATGCTCACACCTAAAATAATTAATGATGACGAAGGTACTGTTGCGGATACATTATAGTAATTATGTCTAATCAACTGGAAAAACTCAAAAACAGTATAAGAAAAGAGTATGCGAAGTCTTTTGAATTAAACCTGATGAAAACATCAGGTTTTATTCCAGTTGATAAAAGACAGAAAGAATTCTTTATAATTTTAAACAAGGGTAATGCAACTGATAAAGATAAGATTGAGAATTTAATCAAAGAAAAATTTGAGGGTTATACTCCTAAATTTATACCGGTTGATCCCAATGCTTTTGAAGAGTTGTTTACATCAATAGCTGACAAGCCTGTTCAAGAAGAAGCTCCGGCTGAGCAAGCTGCTGTAACAGATGAGCAGTCTCAAGAGCCGAAGACGTCTACAGCTCCTCTAGCTCCATCTGAACCTACTGCTGAAGAAATGCTTGTAAGTATTGGATGGCTTACAAAAGAACAGCTTATTGAATGTATCAATATAGCAAAGACAAAGAATTTACCTTTAGACTTTATATTTAAAGAAAAAGGGTACCTGACTTATGAGCAAATCGTTTCATATTTAAAGAAAAAATATGGAGTCGAGGTTGTTTCCAAATCTAATATTGTGGTTGATACTACAATATTAAAGATGCTTCCGGATGACTTTATTGAGAAAAAACAAACAATTATTATGTCTATGGAAGGCAACAAACTTGCTGTTGCAATGGTGGATCCGACTGATAAATACACCATAAGAGAGGTTTCTCTTTCAACCGGTCGTCCTTTAAATGTGTATTGTATTCCGTATTTTGAATATGAAATGTATTTGAAAGAATACACCTTGCAGAGAAAGAGTGCTCAGGCTGCAAAGGAAACCGAAAGAATTATCCAAAGTATTGAGGAAGAATCTGCTCAATTTAATAATGAAGAAACCCTTTGGGCTCAGGTAGAAAAAGAGCTTCAGGATGCAAGCGGCAACGTAGCAAAATTTGTTTATAAGATTATTACTGATGCAATTGATGCAAAAGCTTCCGATATTCACATAGAACCGAGACTGGGTTATTATGTTGTACGTTTACGTACCGACGGTATTTTGAAAAAGGTTCTTGAAATTCCGGGAAGTATTGAGCAAGCTGTTATTACTCGTTTCAAAGTTCTTGCGAGAATGAATATTGCTGAGCACAGACGTCCTCAGGACGGTACTTTTTCTATCAAATATAATGATAGGATGTACGATTTCCGTATAAATACTTTACCGGTATCAGGAAAAGAAAAGGTTGTAATCCGTATTTTGGCTCCGGCTGTCAGCTTGAAAGCCGGCGGTGATAAAATGGTTATTGCGGGTGCTTCTGAAAGTGATTTGCAGAAAATCCATGATATGGTTCAATCTCCAAACGGTATTATTTTAACATCAGGTCCGACTGGTTCAGGTAAAACAACAACACTTTATACGATTCTTAAAGCTTTGAATAAAGAAGACGTTAATATAACTACAATTGAAGACCCGATAGAAATTAAACTTGAGGGGATAAACCAATCTCAAGTAAACCCTAAGGCGGATATTACATTTGCATCTTGTATGAGAGCAATTTTGAGACAGGACCCGGACATTATTCTTATCGGTGAAATTCGTGACTTTGAAACTTTGGAAGTTGCTATTTCAGCAGCTTTGACAGGTCACTTGGTATTGAGTACCGTCCACACGAACTCTGCTGCAGCTACAGTTACCCGTTTGATTGAAATGGGTGCTAAGGACTACTTGGTATCTTCAACCTTGACGGGTGTTATTGCTCAACGTCTTGTAAGAAGATTATGTGACAACTGTAAGGAAGCTTATTTCCCAACAGAAGAAGAGGCAAAACATATTACTACAAACCCGGAAGAGCAGCAGCAGCTTATGAAAACTAAAATCTACAGAAAAAAAGGCTGCAAAGAATGCGGGTATCTTGGATACACAGGACGTCTCGGTATATATGAAGTTATGCCTATAACAAGAGAAATTAAGAAATTAATTGCTCAGGGTGCTCATGATATCGAAATAGAAGAAGCTGCCGTAGCCGCAGGTATGAAGACTTTGAAAGTCTCTTGTTTGAACCATATTGTTGATGGTAATACCACAACCAGCGAATTTATAAGAGTTCTTGGTTACGCAAGTGAGTAAGATTTAAAAGAAGAGGTTAATTGAATGCCAATATATAGTTATACAGCACTAAAAGCAGGAAAAGAAGTTGTACGCGGCGAGGTTACGGCTTCTAATCTTAAAGATGCCAGAGACGTAATTAGGAAAATGGGACTTGTTCCTACAAAGATTAATGAGTTCAACGATGCGAAGCAGAAAAAGGCTGTTGCTATTTCAGACTTGTCTTTGAGTGAAAAAATTGACTTTATTTCCACTTTACAAATCCTGTTGCAATCAGGTATTCCGGCTGTTGAATCTCTTATGTTTATGGAGCAGGAAGCTGCTAAAGCAAAGATAAGAAAGGTTTCGAAGATACTTAAAACCCAGATTATGGCAGGTTCAACTTTTGCTGATACCTTGGGAAGATATCCTCAAGTATTTGGTTATATTTTTATCGGTTTGGTTAAAGCCGGTGAAGAATCCGGTGAACTTGAGAAAACTTTGGGTCGTATAAAAGACTTGCTTTCTAAACAGGCTGCTATTAAGGGTAAAGTTATTGGGACACTTATGTACCCGATGTTCGTTATTGTTCTTGCCTTTATTATTACAATAGTTATGCTTGTGTTTGTATTCCCTGCATTCAAAGAGATGTTTGAATCTCAGGATAAGGCTTTGCCGTTCATTACTACAATGATGATTAATGCCGGTGATTATTTGAAAACGTATTGGTATACAATTCCTATATTTATTGTGGCATTTATTTCATTCTGTATTGTAATGGTAAAATGGCAGCCTGCAAAAAATCTTTTGGATAAAATTGTATTGAAAGTGCCTTTATTAAACAATTTGATTTTGTATTCAAATTATTCTAACTTTCTTTCAGTTTTGAGCGTATCTTATGATGCAGGTATTCCGATTGTTGACTGTTTACACTTGGCAGTAATTACACTTACAAACTCTGTTTTAAGAAATAAAATGAGCAACGCAATTGTGAAGGTTCAACAAGGTTTGCAGGTATCACAGGCTCTGAAAGCAACGAAAGTTGTTCCTAGAATGCTTTTATTTATGATTGCAACAGGTGAACAATCCGGTCGTTTAGGCGATATGCTTGAAAAAGGGGTAAACTTCCTTGATAGAACCCTGGATGGTATTATTGATACTATGACGAAAATGATTGAGCCGATAATGCTTCTTGTAATCGGTAGTATAGTACTTGTAATGGCATTGGCACTTTACCTGCCGTTGTTCCAGTCATACATGAGTTAGGTGCAGGGGTAAATGTAAGGGTAAACAGAGAGAGGTAAATATTAATGGAAAATAAAGAAATTTTAGAGCTTACAACCTCCGCCTGGCGGGAAAAAGTTTATATAGAAACATCCGAGCATATTATTCGCGGTTATGTGTTTATGCCAAAAATAGGAAAGAAGAACAGATTGCTTTCCGAAATCCTGAATACAAATAAAAATTTTATTGCGGTAAAAAATTGTTCTTTGGAATACAAACTGCTTCCTAATCGTGATGTTGAAGAGTATGATTTCTTACAAGTTAATATTTCTTCAATTCTAATAATGAGACCGTTGTATGAAGACTAAGACATACGTGGTTACAGGTGCAACCTCAGGTATTGGCAAAGCTCTGTTAGAAAAGCTCGCCAAAGATAATATTGTGTTTGCATCTTATCGTTCTGAAGCTAAAGCAGAAGAATTAAGAAAGTTATCTGAAAATATTTATCCTTTTTACGTTGATTATGCTGAACCGTCTACAGTTAAGAATGCAGTTGATTTTATTTTGTCTAAATGCACTAAAATTGATACTTTGATTAATATTGCAGGGTGTGTTGTGGCGGGTCCTGTTGAAAGGATTAATATGGATGAAATTAGGAGACAATTTGATGTAAATGTCTTTGGTCATCTTGAATTGTCTCAAGGGCTAGCAGAGGTGCTTGCTGACGGAAGAATTATAAACGTAAGTTCAATGGCAAGTTTCGGTATATTCCCGTTTATTTCGCCTTACTGTGCTTCAAAAAGATGTTTGGATATGTTTTTCAATTCGTTTTTAATAGAGAACAAACACAATATTAAAGTAGTTTCCATAAAACCGGGTGTTATAGCAACTCCTTTGTGGGGAAAATCAATTGATGAGAATGCAAAATATCTTGAAAACTGCGGTGCTTACAAACAGGAAATGGAAATGATAATTTCCAATGCGCAAAAGAATGAAAAAGGCGGCTTGGATGTTTCTAAAGTGGTTGAAGTTATTTTGAAAGCAGATTCTGTTAAAAATCCAAAATTATCTTATACTGTTGGTAATGATGCATTTTTTGCATCATTGATATCAAAACTGCCTCAACAAATAGTTAATTATCTTATAAAACTCGGTCTGAAAGCCAAAATGAGAAGAGCCGGATAAAAATGTAACAAAATGTTAACTTTAAGCTATATAAATAGCAAAAAGTTTTTTGTTGAATTTTTTATATAGATATAAAGCTCTCTCTTCTTATTTAAACGGACAGGCCTTGGTTACAAGGTCTTTTTTTTGCGGGTTTGAGTGATGGGGTAAATAAGGGAATAAGTGATTAAGTGAATAGGTCAATAAGTAAATAAGTTAATAAGTTAATAAGTAAATAAGTGACTAAGTGAATAAGTGAATAAGGATTTTTTCACCCTCCCCGGGAAGCGTAAGCGGAAGGCGGGAAGGTGCTACGCATGTAGATTAACGGTCGGCAGACAAATATAAAACTACAAGATTTAAGCTTGTAATAACGCACGTAGATAAACTGTCGGCATACACCGGCTAAACTACAAATCTAAATAAATCCTCCCTGTCTGCCTCGAATGTTTAAATACTAAAAAAAAAGCCGGGAGGAAGAACCATAGCAACTACTCCATCCCGGCAAAAATCTACTTAGTTGTGAAACTTTTTTCAAGCTTGCTTAAACGTTTTTCCAGCTCTTTGTTCTCTTTTTCCAGCTTCGTAACTCGATTCTTGAGTTCCGTGTTTTCGGCAGTTATTCTTAAATCCAACTCTTTCACTGCATTAATGAGCGCATAGAACATGTCTTCCCATCTGATTCTTAAGAATCCATCCTCGCCTTTAGTTACTGCATCAGGAAATACTCTCTGCAAATCCTGAGCCATTACCCCAACTCTAGGGGTCTTTGTCTCGTCATTCTTGAATGTATAGTTATAGACTTTGAGCTGTTTTATCTTATCCAATCCGCCGGAGAACACTTCTCCTACATTCTTGAGCCTGCGGTCAGATAAACTAACTGTGTTATTTTCTTTACGAATACGAAGATAATGATCTTTTGAAAAAACCCTTGCGGCTTGAGGCGTACTGGTATTTGAACGCATATCTCTTATATACAAAGGTAATTCTGTATCATCATCAGAAGCATTACGACATGAACCAGTTAGATAAACATTTTTATTTACAACCAGATTCCCCGGAATGTAAACAGTATCAGAGCTGGTACCAAGAACAATCTGCTTATCTGCTGTTGTTGCTGCATTTACTCCAATAGCGACAGCGTTACTATTATATGCTTTTGCTCGGTCACCAATTGCAACAGAATAGCTCCCTGCCGATGAATATAATCCCATTGCAATTGTATTCGTAGAATTATACTTTGAAGCACAATGAGAACCTATGGCTATTGAATAATTACTTGTTGCATGGGATTCTGCGCCAACAGCAACAGATGCAAGTCCCGTAGCATTGGATTCATATCCTATCGCAACAGCTTTATGATTAGCCTGGCTGTTGTCGCCATAACCAATTGTAATGGAATTATCTCCGGCTTGCATTGAGGCATTCCCCAGGATAATAGAACATGAAGAAGGCTTTTTAATATCACGTCCTATCGAAATAGCACCACCAGCAGTAATATTAGTTCCTATTGATATAGCATTGTAACCCGCTGAACTACCTCGCCCAATAGCTATTGAGTTGTTTGCGTTTGCCATAACTGAGTCCCCGATAGCTATAGAAGAAGTTCCGCCGGCATTTGATGAACAACCCAATGCCAAGGCATTTTCCCCTCTTGCTTCGGATTGATATCCTACGGATGTTGAATATTGTCCGCCTCCTGTACTCCCTCCCGAATAATATCCGATAGCTACAGCACCTGTTTGTCCTGCCGTTGCCCGTGCTCCTAATGCAGTAGTATAAGTACCAGAACTATTTGAACGATAACCAATTGCCGTTCCGTTTCCGCCTGTGAGTACAACTCCCGAACCGATGCCCACACCGTTTGACACAATTGTATTAGAAGTATTGTTTGATACTATAATGCTTGAGTTTTTCGCCTGTATCCGCATTACATTTGAACTCCCGTTTGTTCCAAGTGCTATCTGCGGCTCTGAACTTGAGGATTCTATATAAAATTTAGACTTGCCTGCGTTTGATGGAAGAGTTCCTGTTCCGACCATTGCTGTTTTATTCTGGTTTCCGTCCGGATTATATGTAATAGAGCCTCCAAGACCTGCGTACATCCAGGGGCTTCCGCCTTCGGCGTCTCTCATCATCTTTTTGCTCACCATTGGTGCTGATGCTGCCGCTATTATTGCCACTATCAACAGCACTATCATCATTTCCATCAAGGAAAATCCGCGTTGTTTCATAAGTCCTCGCTTTCAAGACCGGATTTTGAAGAATTACCTCAAACCCGCGTTATATCTGCTCTAATATCAATCTTGCAACACAATTACTATTGTGTTGCAGGGTGGGGTAAATATATGACAGGAAGCGGATTTCAGTAACGGCATGATAAGAATATAAATTTACCCCCGAAACGATAGCGAAAGCTACTGCTGGAGCGTGTTTGAGAAACAAATTGCTTCGACCTGCATAACAAAAATCCCCACTCTGTACAAACCAGTCATAGTGTGATATTATGGTAATAATACAACACAATAGTAATTATGTTGCACAAGTTGTGTAAACTTAGATTTTTAGGCTATTGCAGGTTGATTTATATTAAACAACTGGTTATTACCACCCGATTCCTAAGCTCAGCAGAGTTCGCAAAGGAAGCCTTCCCTCCCTGCCTTCCGCTTACGCTTCCCGGGGTGGGTGAAAAATCCTTATTAACTTATTTACTTATTAACCTATTCACTATTCACTACCTCAACCAGCACCCACCTCAATCCTCCCTCATAAGGGAGGAAGATTATTAATGATAAATTTATCTTGGACAGTTGTGCCAAACGGGGGAGGGGGAAATAATTGGTCACTTACTCACTTCACGACAAGCCAAAAGGTCAAGGATGGGAGTAAGTGTAAAAAAGAGTGTCATTCCGGGCTCCGACCCGGAATCTATTAATGTTTATTTATCAAACGGATAGACCCTATAACGCCAAATTGGTAAGATCCCGAAACAAGTTCGGGATGACATTTTAGTTTATTTTCACTTAATCACTCAGTCACTACCTCAACCAGCACCCACCTCAATCCTCCCTCACAAGGGAGGAAGATTATCAATGATAAATTTATTATGGACAGTTGTGCCAAATTGGGGAGGGAGCAGCTCTTATTTACTTATTAACCTATTCACTAGTCACTAGCCACTAAAGATTCTGTATTTCTAAGTGCAAATGAACAATTTTTTTTATTTTTCGTTATACTAATATAAGAGGTACAAAGATATGGAAAACAAATGTTCAAAATATGAAGGTTTATTTGTTTTCTCCGATGAGGAAACCTTAAACAAACATATAGAAGAATGTGATGAATGCAAAAAAGAACAGGAAAAAATGGACAAAGTTTCCGAACTTTTAAGCGAGGTAAAATTTTATTACAGAACTAAGAATAAAAAAATGAAAAAATTAAGGGCAGTTTGCGCAGTATTTTTTCTGATATTCTTTAGTGCTACTTTTGGTATAATTTCGGATAATAGTGACTTGACTGACGCCTTAATATATGGTGATACTCTATCAGCTGAAGAATTGGGTTTTCCGGTTGATTCCTACGGACTTTTAATGGTGGATTAATGAATTTTAACGAAATAATTAAAGCTAACAAGCAAAACGTAAAGAGTATAATACGTTTGATAACGAAACAGGATAATGAGGATTTAGAACAAGAGGTTTACGTAAAAATCTGGAAAAATTCTGATAAGTATCAAGAACGCGGTACTATGAAGAGTTGGATAAATACGGTTGCTAAAAATGTATCCAAGGATTATTTGAAATCAGCAAATTACAGATACACAAATGATGCGGTATCAGATGATTTGGTTTTGAATAATATTAAGGATAAAAAATCCACTCCGGAAAATTCCATCCTGGCTGTTGAAAGACAAAAACGGATTATTTCGGCAATAGATTCTTTAAAACCAAAACTAAGAGAAACAATTATGCTATGCGAAATTTACGGTTATACTTATGAAGATGCCGCAAAGAAATTGGGGTGTCCGTTAGGAACTGTAAAATCAAGAATATATAATGCGAAGAAGGAATTAGCAGATAAATTGGCAGATTTGTTATAATAAGATAAGAGGTGATTTATGAAAAAAGTAATGGTTTTGATGTTTGCATTGTGCGCTGTTTCATCAGGCGTGTATGCTTCTGATAATGCGGTAAAGCCAGCTGCTGTCGTACCGGCACAAACAATTCAGCCGCATCGTCCGGATATGAAACATAGAGATGCTGCTTTTGAAAAGAGATTAGGTTTAACAGAAGCACAAAAAGCTAAGGCGAGAGAATTAAGATTAAAAGGACATGAAAAATTAAAACCCGTAATTGATGAACTAAATAACAAACGTCAGGAAGCGGAGATGGTCAAACTCTCAAGAATAGCTGTCTGGGCGCAGGAAGAGAAGTTGGCTAAGCTGGATAAAGAAATTTCAGCTCTTGAAAAAAAAGCAGATCAAATAAGAAAAGCTAACATGAAAGAGTTTGAATCAATACTCACCAGAGACCAAAGAAAAATTTTAAAACAAATGAAGAAAGAGGGGCGTCAACGTTATGAAATGATGAAGGCTGCTAAAAAAGCAGGATGTCCTTCTAATAAAGACAAATAAAAAAATGAGGGTTTTAACCCTCATTTTTTTATTTGTTATCAGAATTGTTTAAGAATGAAAGAGCTTCTGCTGCGGTACTGGCTACAAAGTTATTTTTATCTTTAGATGTTAAAGTTAATAAAGAAGCTATTTCTTCTTTGTATTCCGGTCTGTTAATGTATAGCAATGCATCTATTGCGGCAATTTTTATTCCCGGATTGTCATTATATCTTAATGTGTCTACTACTGCTGAGATTCCTGGCAGGTCAGTCATTGGAACGACAGTTCCTGTTTGTTTTTCAACATTTTCGGTATAAACTTTTGCTAGAATTGCCATTGCATAGAGAGCGTATTCTTTGTTACGTTCTGCTTGCTCCAAGTTGGTTAATTCTCCAGCCTTTTTAACGTCTTCTTCCGTTAACTGATAAGGAAGTTCCATTTTGGCAGAATCCAATTTGTTGTTTGCTGCGTATTCTTTTATTAATTCATTAACAATAATTTTTCTTCTTGTTTCGTTTTGTTCTTGGCTAGGAGGTGTTAGGTTAACTGTATCTTTTTTAACTATATTAATAAGACTTGAAAAGACATCTCTTACAATATATGGAATTGCTTTTTCAGAATCTTCCATCGAAACTCTTGCAATTTCTTCCATTTGTTTAGCCTGAATATCATAATCCGGGCTGTTAAGGTTTTCAACAACTTTTGTAATATCTACTTCCGGCAGGATATCTTCTGAAGGGATTATTTCAGGTTCTTTTTTTGCCTGAAAATTAACTCCATGGAAATTTAAACCTTCTCCTTTTTCTGCTTCCGTGGTTGTATAATTAGGCTCCGGAACAGCCGGGATAATTTCTGCTTCTTGTTCGTCGAGGATTTCATTATTGGCGTCATTATCCGCCCCTATATTTACCTCATCGGCAACTGCCTGTTTTTCAGGCTGTTCTATTTCAAATTCCAAATCATAAGAATTGTTATTGTGAATATAAGTTCTGTTATTGATTAAATTTGTTTGATATGAAAGTCTGGGCTTCAAGGCTGCTGCAGCCATGTCATAAGTGATAATACCATTTGCTTCCGGGTATTGATAGATTGGTTTTGTATATGTTTCTACAGAAGGTCTGTTAACTTGGATATCTACTCCATTATAAACGCCATCGTTATCCGGATTAGTTTTGTAGTCCTCCGGAATTCTTGTTTTTGGATCGTTAACCTGTATTCTAACAGCATTATAATTAGCCGGATTGTTCAATTCAGAAGGCTTTAGATATACCATATATTATTTCCTTTCAACACATACACTATTCTTCTTCACAAATAATAATGCTCATAAAGATAAAAACTTGCTTTTTTATGAGTCTAATTTTACAAATATTAACATAAAAATAACTAGATTACATTAATTACATCTAAATTGTTAAATTCAAATATTTTTTTCGTGTTATTTTTCAGCTTTTCTTCAGCAAGAATTGTGCCGACTATTGCTTCGAGCTGTGCAACGGGCATCATATTTGCCGGAATCTCTTCAAAGCCGTATTCAAGTTTTAGCGCATTTTGGAGAAATTTGCAATCAGCTGAAGAACGTTCTTTGTAATTTGAATAAAGATTTAATTTTTGTCTGGTAAGGTAAACTTCAAAACGCGAAATATCAGCGCCTTTTTCTTTAAGCCCTTTGAGCAGATCGCTTCCTCTGGAAGAGAATCTTTGTGTCCAATTATCGGTATTTAAAAAATGTGTATTTTCTGTGGAGTTAATCATTTGATAAGGTTTTGAAAGGACTCTCCACTTGCCTTCCAGCATTGTGATATCCCACGGAATTGAAACACATATAACAGACGAATTTAGGGATGGATAGTTATCAAAAAATAACGAAATATCGTTCATAGAGAATAACTTATCCACATAAATTAATTTTCCGCTAGAGATTTCTCTAACAGCGACACCGCTTTCTATAGAGGAAGCTGCTCCCAGAGATAAGCCTACAGCATGGGTTATCATAGACCAAAATCCTCATCATCAGGAACATTTGTATTTAATTTGATAACTCGTCTTTCAACAGGCGGCAGCGAAGAATCCTCATTTTCAAGGTTTATATAAAGCTCCATTTTTTTGTCAGAAAGTTTTTCTCTTTTTTGTTTTTCTATACGAGCTTTGTTTTCCTCAAGTAATTTTTTTGCGGCAAGCGAAATTGAATCGCCTTCAATAGCCTTAATAATTTCGGCTCTTTGCTGCTGAATTTTATCCTGTTCGGATTTTGTCAATCTTAAAGTATTGTCATTTCTTGTGCTAAATTGATTTCTATAACGGTTTTTTAGAATAAGAATTTCAACTCTTCTGTTTGCAGGATCTTTTGGCGAAATCGCTGTTTCAAGCGGTCTGGTATCTGCATATCCGGTTGCAGAGAACAGAGATGGAGAAAATTTGAATCTGCTTATGAGGTATCTTACTACTGCACAGGCTCTGGCGCTTGACAGTTCCCAGTTGGAAGGGAAAAGACTGCTATGTATAGAATAGCTGTCTGTATGACCTTCTACAATCATGCTGTGGAGTACAAACTTTTTACAAATAAGTACTCCGACTTTATCAAGCAGTTTCCTGGCATTCATATCAAGATATGCAGAAGCATTGGCGAAAAGGTACTTATCTTCAAATGTGATTAAAAGTCCTTTATCTGTTATTTTAGCTGATATTCCGTCCAGTTCTCCTATTTCAGTTAAGGTTTCTATTTCTTGAGCAATTTCGTTAAAAGATGTTTCTTCATACTTAGGGCTTATGTATTCAAGCATTAAAGAAGGTATAAAAGAATTGGCTTGCTGTTCGTCAAAAAGTGAGTCGCTTCCGTCTAAAAGGGCTTCCTTTCCTTCCAGAAGAGTGTTTTGGCTGAAAGCATTTTTCAAAGATTCTTCAAGTTTGGCAAAGTCAGTAGCGTCTACCTGAGCAAGAGCGTATAAAACAACGAATGTTGCGAATAGTAAGGTGATGAAGTCTGCATAAGAGACTAACCACCTTTCCAAATTTTCATGCTCTTCGTGTTTCTTTTTTTTAGCCATGTTGTTCCTTATTATTTTTTTCAAGGATGAATGAGCGGAGTTTTCTTTCAATCAATACCGGACTTTCTCCTGCCTGAATAGAAAGAACGCCTTCTAATATCATATTTTTGTATAAAAAGATACTTTGATAGATGAACTTAATTCTGGTACTGATAGGGATCATAACTAAGTTTGCCGCAAACAGACCATAGATTGTTGCAACGAATGCAACCGCGATACCTGCACCGAGTTTGGAAGGGTCAGATAAGTTCTGCATAACCTGAATAAGACCCATAACCGCTCCGATAATACCGAGTGTCGGAGAATAACCGCCAAAGGATTCAAAAACTTTTGCGCATCCGTTGACGTAGTTTTCAAACTGTTCAATCTGATTTTCCATCATTTCTCTAACCAGAGTCGGGTCTGTACCATCGGCAACTGCGCCCAACCCCAGAGTTAAAAGCGGGTCTGACGCATTATAGGCTTCTTTTTCAAGAGCGATAATGCCTTCTTTCCTTGCTTTTGTAGCAAAGCTTCCTATTTCGGTAATAAGAGCTTCAAAATCAGCTTTTGGCGGCATAAAAACATTTTTTAGCATCATAATTGCCGCTTTAAGCTGTGATGGCGGAAAACTTAAAACAATCGCACCTGTTGTACCTCCAAGTACGATAAATGCCGCGGTTATTTGTAAAAGCTGTCCAATGTTTCCCCCTTCAAGAGCTTGCCCCGTTAAGATAAAGCCAATACCGAGGAATAAACCAATGACTGCAAATATATCCATAATTATCTCCGATTATATACTATTCTGATTATATTAAACTATAATTTAATCTCTTTGAAATCCTTTAAATATAGTATGTTTGGAGATAAGAGCGTTTTATGAGCCGGGGAATTTTCCGGAGAGAATTTTTATTGCATTAGCTTCTGCTCGGTCTGCTCTCTTCAGAGCTGAAGCAAGACCGGAGTTATCAAAGGTTTTCTTTATATTTGCCGGAGTTTGAGCAGGAATGTATTTATTTATATTGTCGTTTTTTGTTGAAAATACCGAATCCTGAGAAGGAATATATGTATAGTTGTCATATTCTGATTTTGTTTTAGGGATTGCAGAATCTTGTGACGGGATATAGGTATAATTGTCGTAGTCCTGTTTTACGGGAGTTACGGTATTAGTTTTGTTTTGTACAGCTTGAACAGGCTGTTGGATTTTTTGCTGTTGTTTTTCTGCCTCTTCAGGAATTGCAGCTTCTGCTACAGCTGCTGCTTCCGTCATTGTGTTTGGAATTTGTTCTTTTATCTGTTCCGGTTTTTGTGCGGCAGGTTTGCCGGATGTTTGACTCAGGGCGGTTTGCAATTCTGTTTGCTGCGGGTTGTTGAGAGCTTCAAGTTTGGCAGCTTGAGCTTTCAGCAGCCTTTCTTGAAGATCTTTTTTCAAATAGATTTCCTGTTTCTTCTTATTTTCTTCATATTCTTCTTCTTTGTATTGGTCGTAATACTTTCCAAAAAGTGCGGTTGTACATTTGTTGATTAAACCTCCGAGCGCACCCATGGAGATTAGACCCCAAATAACGAATCTCATTGGTATTCCGCCAATATTTTTAAAGAAATTAGGTACTTTGTTAAGGGTATTTGTCAGAATATTGTTTCCTCTATAACCCTTTATGGTTTCCAAATCCATTGTTATAAATCTGCTTAATTTTCTAAGCATTTTTGTAAACAGGTTTTGCGGATGAGAGGACCATAATTCTTTTAACTGCTTTTTAAGAATTTTCCTTTCAGCCTTATACGCATCTTTATTTGCGAATTCGTGATTTCTTACTTTTTTATTAAAGTTATTTAAAAGTTCTCTGTATTTTTCGACTTGTTCTTTAGTCATGCCGGAGTACTGCATACCTGTAAAAGAATGCATTATTTTCAGAGCAAGAGGGAAGGTGAACACCCAAGAGACGGCTTCAACAAGACCATGTGCCGCAGTCCCGACTTTTTCACCCGGCTCAGCTTTCTTTGTGTTAATCATCATTTCAACAAGAAGCGGTGAGATAAACAAGAGCGCGCCGAGCTTTCCTCCCCCGAAAGTGAAGCCTCTGTGGATTTTTTGCAGGAAATTTGAGAAAAATCTTCCGGTTTTTGTTTTAGCGCCGCCTTTTGCGCCCACAGTCAAGCTGTGAAGTCTGTTATAAACTTCGTCACAGCCGATTGTTCTTTCAAAAGGTTTGGTCAAAGGTCCCATCCAGCTATAATGTCCGGCACCGATTTTAACTTTGCCTTTAACTTTGCCGGTTGCAGTCTTAACTTCATCTATATATTTACCCCACTCATCTTTTTTAATGAGTTTAAGTTTGTTTGCATCCAGCCCCATCTCTTTTAGAATTTCATTTTTGACAGCACTGCTTGCACCTTCTCCAAGTGAGAGGATGTTTTCAATTTCCATTTGGCTTCTTCCCAGCCGTCTTAGTAAAATACTATTTTGAGCTTGTCCGGAAGGTATTTTGGAAATGCTATTCACTTTAAATGTTTTTTTAAGGTAGTTAATTTCTTCCCTATTAAGTCCCATGTATTTAAGTTCAATAGTACCTTCTTTTCCAAGTTTTAAGGTATCAGTTATCTTTGTAAATTCTTCTACAATGCGTTGTTTTTGATTTTGCATTTCACTTTTAACAATAGACCACTCCGGCTGAGAAGGGGTAGTTTTAATAGCAGTAAGAACTTCGCTTTTATCTACGATATTATTCCATTTCCTGCCCAGTTTGCTGCCTGTTCCTATGATGCTTTGCATTGGTTTGCTTTTTACAAATTTTGATTCTTGCAGTTTATCGCCGAGTCTTGCAGCTTTTCCGAGCAGGCTTTTTTCGTATTCTCCTCCGCATGCTTCAGCAAACTTATCAATTCCGAATCCAAAAGCCAGCCAGGTTGGAATTATTAAAAACGGATGTTCAACAAATGGAGTTATAAATCCCATTGGGTCAGCCTGTTTTACGCTCTCTTTAAAAGTTTTTGGCTGAAAACTATCGTTTGGCATGTAGTAAAGGTCCGGCAGCTGGACATTTAAAGCCGAAGCAGGAGTGCCCTCTTGAGCTTGAACTCCCGGCTGAGCTTGAATTATTTGATAATTATTTACATTTTGATTAATATTATTCACAATAAACCTGCCAAACACTAACTATTTTAATAAAGTATTTTAGCACTTAAAAATTGCCATCATTTTATACGGGTAAAGCTATTTCTTTAAATTTCTTAACATCAGTGCAGCGGTTTTATTAGTTGCTTTGTCGGTCGTTGTATGAATGCGCTTCTGGGGCAAATATGCGCGGATCGTCAATTTTATCCATGGCTTTCATTATACCGATTTTTCCTGCTTTTTTCTGGATATTAGTGAGCCAAGCATTAAAAGCATACGGAACTGCAAAAATTATTCCCAGAATCGGCAGAGCTGCCGCAATCCCGGTATTAATTAAAGTATTATAATTTTTGTAGGTAAAGTCCATTTTTAAGGTTTTCTGAATTTCTTTTGGAATTTTTTCGCCGCGGCTTGCCGCTTTTGATTTTATCCAGAGTTTTCCGCCTTGAGAGATAAGGCTGCGTCCCCATTTCGCAATAGGTGTTTGTTTAAAATGGGATTCAAACAATCCGGAAATAACTTTTGCAATATCTTTGTTCTCTCCGGAGAGAATTGTTTTATTTACGCCTTCTTCTCCGATTTTTTTTATTTCTTCAAGTAAAAGGTCAATACTATTTTTTATTTCTTTGTTTTCCGGTTTGGATAAAAATGTTTTCAACTCTCCTGAGACAAGTGATTTTTGGAATTCTCGGACTTTATTTTTATCATTTTTTTGTACAGAATTATATACATTATTTATTGCAGTTTTTAGTGTGGATTTAGAATCAAATATCATATTGCTAAGCTTGTTTCCGATTTTTGTAATAGGAAATTTTCCGTTAGCTATTGAAACAGTCAGAAGAGCCAATCCAGCCATTGAACCTAATGTCCAGAGTGTTGAGCCAATCTCTCTGGCTATTTCTGTGCCCGCTTCAATATCCTCTGAATATCTTTGCGACATCTCATCAATCTCATCAAAAGCTATGAATAAATTTTTTTGTAATGCTTGAGCTTCTGCTCTTTGGCTTTCGGATATTCCTATTTCTTTCAGTGCTTTTTGGAGTTTTTCATTTTCTGTTCGGATTGTTTTTTTATAAGTTTCATATTCGGATTTGTCTTTAAAATACGATATAAGAAATGAAAAACTGCCGCCGATTTTTTGAAGAAGGCTTTGTTTTTGCGGTTCTGCCTTGATATGTTCAGCCTGCATCATTTCTTCTTTTGAAAAAGCCATAAGTCTGCCCGGATTTTTAAGCAGGTCTTGCCGTGCTTTGTAGCGCCCGATTCTTGATGCGTTTTTCTCTTCAATAGTACCTTGCATTTGTATTATTAAAGGAGTCAGGATAGGAATTGCTATTGATACAGCATTTCTAATATTTTTATTAGCCTTTGCAAGTTTTAATAATTTATTAATCCCGAAACCAACAGGTGCCGCTATTAGCCAGGAAAGAGTGCCTAAGGTGTCAAAGGAGTTTTCTACGTTTTCAGAGTATTCTTCGGCTTTAATATTAATATCTTTGACAATATCTACAATAAGCTCTTGATTTTCTTGTGCTTTTTGAAGCTGAGATGGTGAAAGCTGTATGGATTTTAGTTTATCAATCTCATCCGAATCTTTCTGTGCAAGCCAGGCTTTGTATGCAGCTTTGTCTTTCTGCAGCTCTTTTAATTCAGAGATTATTTTTGAAAAACTGTTTTTCTCTTTTTCATCCGGAATTGTTTTAGCAATTTCTTGTGCTTTTTCAATTTGCTCCGGTGTATAAATAACAAAGTTTTCTAAATCTTTGAGTTCGTTTTGTTTTGCTTGATATCTCCCGATTCTTGAAGCTTCTTTCTGTTGCGCGTTTCCCCACAATATCATTCCGATAGCACTTGCAAACATAAGTCCCATAATGGCATAAGTGCTGTTGTTTCTTATTTTTCGGCTTAATGCATTTGTTCTTTTGCTCAAGTTCACAAGCTCTTTACTTTTTGTCTCATATTCAGGATTGTTATGCGGGAGGCTGCGAAGTTCTAATTCTAAGTTTTGGACTCGTTTTTTTAAATTTGATGTTAATTGCTTATCTGCAAAACGGATAATAGGTTCTTGCATAAAAGTCAGCCCTAAGATAGGGATTACAGAAATCATGCCGGTAAGCTGCTCCATGTTCTGGCAATTATCTTCAGAGCGGGCATCCATTATTTCTGTGGCTCTGATTACAGTTTCGGCACGTTTTTGTGTTAAATAGAGTTTATCCTGCGGGATTTCAAGATTATGTGACAAGTATTCCTTTTGGGCTCGTCTGTCGGCTTGTTTTTGTTCCCAAGTATCATATTTATGATAGTTTTTTCTTACTTCATTTATTGAGTTTAAAAATTGTCCCACTACACGATTACTCCTGATGTATTTAAGTATATTAAAGGAAAAACTTGCTTTTTGTATAGTAATATTTTTACATAATGTAATATTTTGTTTATATTCAGCCGGGATAAATAGTAAATTTTTTTTACAAACAATCGAAAAATACGAGCATTTTTTTGGTATTTACTATACAATGTTCATGACGAATTAAGGATTAGAAAAAATAATGGAAACCTTTGAATTAACCAATTATAAATTTTATTCAAGCCGCCTTGATATGGAATTGATTACGACAATAGTGGATGCGCTGAAGGAAATTCTTGAGGAAGATAAAAAGCAGGAGCAGCCGCTATTTTTGAAAGTTGCTGATAATTTTATTATGGATATTGCAAGAAAAGTCGTACAAGAGAAAAAAAGGACTTTCCTTATAGGTATAACCGGAGAAAGTGCTTCCGGCAAGACTGTTTTCGTTGATAATACGATAGAAGCGGTTGTCAGAGAAAAAAAAGAAGGAATTTATACAGTAATCCGCTGCGATGACTATTACAAAGATACTTCAAAAGAACTTCAGGAAGCCGGCAGTTACGATGCTTTATTTAAAACCGGTTTTAGCTTTGATACCCCGGATGCTATAGATTTAGACTTGATGAAAGAGCATTTGATGGCGCTGAAAAAATCGCAAACTATTGTTTCTCCGAAATATGATTTTGTAACCTGTGTTTCTGATCCAAACGGAGACGTCAAAAAACCCGCAAAAGTCATTCTTACGGAAGGTTTGTATGTCCTGAATGAGGGTATTCGTGATATTATGGATGTAAAGGTTTATGTATTTACTCCGATTGATGTTATTAAAGAAAGATGGTATAAACGAGCCGTTCTTAGGGGTAAAACAGGTGAAGCTGCTGATTTACAGTTCAAAAATGTAAACGAAACTGCGCAGCAGTACATAAGACCAACTTATCAGATTTCAGATTGTATAATTAACGGTATGGTTGATAAAGACTATATCAAAGTTATCACTGATAAGATTTTAAATAAATTAAGCGAAATTTGCGGCGGTTAATTTTACCCGCGGAGGAGGTATAAGATGTTTGAATTAAAGGCTCAGATGTATTTTGCAGCCGCTCACCATTTGCTGAATTATGAAGGCGAATGCGAAAACCAACATGGACATAATTGGCTGGTCGAAGCTTATGTTCAAGGCAATTCTTTGGATAAGAGCAATATTTTAATAGATTATAAAGTTTTAAAACGAGAATTAAAATCCGTGTTGGATTTATTAGACCATAAAGACTTAAATGAACTGCCGTATTTTAAAGGTGAAAGCCCTTCGAGTGAGATGATTTCTATGTTTATTTATAATAAACTAAAGGAAAGAATCAATCTTGTAAGCAAGGTTTCTGTCTGGGAAACTCCTACCTCTTGTGCAAGCTATTTTGAAGAGTAGAAGGTAAAGGGAATGGTATAGGCTTCCAGCCGGAAAGTTGATAAAGGAGGAGAGTTGGATTTAATACAGTCAATATTAATGGGTTTTATGCAGGGTTTGAGCGAGTTTTTGCCAATCTCAAGTTCGGCGCATCTTGTGTTTACTTCTAATTTTTATAAAGTTTTTAAAGGAATAGAAATCGCCCAGGAATCAAACCAAGAAGTTTTTCTTGATATTATGCTTCATCTGGGTACTCTGATTGCGGTATTGATTTTCTTTAGAAAGGATATTAAGCGAATCCTGCTGGCGATTTATTACGGATTTAAGCATAAAGATTTTAAAAATACTGAGTTTCAGCTAGGTATGTATATAATTCTCGGGACAATAATTACCGTGCTTATTGCATATCCTCTTCATGAAATTGCGGGCGGTTTGGTATTCAAACCGGCGATTGTCGGACTGCTTCTAATAGGTACAGGGATTCTGCTTTTATCAAGTGAATATTATGCTAAAAAACATCCGGATAAAAAACCGATTTCTTTAAAAAGTTCTATTTTTATCGCTATAGCCCAGGGTTTGGCGGCTCTTCCTGGATTTTCCCGCTCGGGGCTAACTATTGCAACTGGGCTTTTTGCCGGCAATGATAGGACAACTGCAGCAAGATATTCATTTCTTCTTTCTATTCCAATTATTTTGGGCTCTTCTATGGTCTATCCGTTTGTAAAACTTGATTTGCACGAGGTTGTTGCATACAATTGGACTGCCATTATTGCAGGTACTCTGGTTTCGGCTGTTGTAGGGTATTTGTGCATAAAATATTTTATCAAATTCGTGTCTAAATTTTCCCTTGCGGTATTTGGATATTACTGCCTAATAGTCGGAATTTTTACGTTTTTATTTTTTATCGGGAGGGTATAGAATATGGAATTAAATAAATATATTGAACATACTCTTTTAAAGCAGGATGCAACAAAAGAAGAAATTAAAAAACTTTTGGATGAAGCAAAAAAATATAAGTTTTTCGGAGTTTGTGTAAACCCTGTAAATGTCAAGCTCGCAAAAGAGTATTTAAAAGATACTGATATAAAAGTTGTTACAGTAATTGGTTTCCCGCTTGGACAGACTACAAGAGAGGTCAAGGTTCTTGAAACAATTGATGCTGTAAAAAACGGTGCTGATGAAATTGATATGGTGCTAAATGACGGTAAGCTTAAAGACGGGGATTTTGAGTATCTAAAAGACGAAATCTCTGCCGTAAAACTGGCATGCCAAGGTAAAAATTTAAAAGTTATTCTGGAAACAGACTTGTTAGATAAAGATGAGATAAAAAAAGCTTGCGAAATTTGTATAGAAGCAGGTGCAAATTTTGTAAAAACATCAACAGGCTTTGTGAAAAATGGTGTCGGCGCTAAAGAAGAAGATGTTAAATTGATGTATGAAACAGTTAAGGATTCCGGACTTGGAGTAAAAGCTTCCGGAGGTGTTCGGGATAGGGAAACTGCAATCAGGATGATAGAATTCGGCGCAACACGTATAGGAACGAGTTCCGGAGTGAAAATCTGTACAGAAGAATAAGTATTGTTCTAAGACTTTAGGATTACGACTTTTATAAGTAATTAGTTTAATGTTTTGATGAGGGTTTGAGGTTAATATTATATAGAATCCTCATCGCTCAAATTTTCCTCTCTTTTTTAAAGAGAGGTTTTTTTTAATGAACGGGGGCGCGGCTAAGTTTAGCCGCGCCCCCGTTGTTATAAATTTTATTTTTACTTATCATCCAGTGCAGCAACACCAGGAAGAACTTTTCCTTCAATAAATTCAAGAGAAGCTCCGCCGCCTGTTGATACATGAGTGAAGTCTTCTGCTTTGCAGAATTTCTTAGCTGCAGAAACAGAATCTCCGCCGCCGATAACTGATACAGCACCGTTTTTAGTAGCTTCAACAATAGCATCTAAAACAGCTTTTGTACCTTCTGCAAATTTAGGATTTTCGAATGCGCCTACAGGACCGTTCATAAGAATTGTTTTTGATGATTTAATTACATCAGCAAAAGCCTTTCTTGAATCAGGACCTGCATCAACACCTTCAAACCCGTCAGGGATTTCAGTAATCTTAACGAATTTATTTGTTCCGTTGCCAGAGAAATCATCAGTAACAAGAACATCAGTTGCCATAACGAGTTTAACACCCTTTTCAGCTGCTTTCTTTTCAATAGCTTTAGCTACATCAAGCTGGTCGTCTTCACAAATTGAGTTACCGATTTTGCCGCCGTTAGCTTTAACGAAAGTGTAAGCCATGCCGCCGCCGATTATCATATTATCAACTTTATCAAGCAAGTTTTCTAAAACACCGATTTTAGAAGAAACTTTAGCACCGCCTACAACTGCAGTGAACGGTCTTGTCGGATTATCAAGAGCTTGAGATAAGCATCTGATTTCTTTTTCCATTAACAAACCTGAAACAGCCGGTTTAAGGATTTTAGCCAATTTAGCTGTTGAAGTGTGGTTTCTGTGAGCTGCGCCGAAAGCGTCATTTACATAGAAATCACCGAGTTTAGCAAGTTCTTGAGCAAAAGTCATATCGTCGTCTTTTGCTTCTTCTGCTTTATAGAAACGAATATTTTCTAATAAAGCAATTTGTCCGTCCTGTAATTTTTCTACATAAGCCGGAGCTTCTTCAACTGACGGAATAAATACAATTTCTTGTCCAAAAACTTTAGACATATATTTAGCAACCGGAGCAAGAGAAAATTCCATATTTCTTTCGCCTTTTGGTCTGCCTAAGTGAGCCATAAGAATAACTTTAGCACCCTTTTCGGTCAAAGCGTTTACTGTAGGAACGATTGCCTGAATACGGGTATCATCAGTAACATTTTTGTTTTCATCAAGAGGTACGTTAACATCAACTCTTACAAGAGCTTTTTTACCTTTGATGTCACCTAAATCTTTAATTGATTTTTTCATAGTCTCTTTCCTTTCTTATTTGCATATCAATTATAGTAAAAACAAAAATCCCCTGCAATCAAAATCATATTGGAGTATAATTAGGCTATGAATGAACTTCAAAATATTACAGAAAAACTATTAAGAAGGCAGGACTTAAATCGAGAAGATGTTGAAAGCGCAATTGATTTTATTGCCGCAAATAATAATCTTAATGAAGCTCAGGTGCTGGATTTTCTTGACTCTACCAATAATAAAGAAATTTCCGCTGAAGAACTTTTTTATTTTGTATCTTCAATGAGGAAGTATTCCAGAAGAGTAATCACGGAAGAATTTATTACAGACAGCTGCGGAACAGGTGCTGATATGTCTTCTACTATTAATATCTCAACAATTTCTGCTATTGCGGCATCAACTCTGGGTCTAAAGGTAATTAAGCAGACAAATTCCTCAATTACAAGCGCCTGCGGTAGTACAAATCTTTTAAAAGAGTTGAATATTCCGGTTGTTAAGACTCCTGAAGAAGCCGTAAGAGATTTTAAGAAAAACGGCATTGCCTTTGTGCATTCTCCCAACTTTAACGGTTTTGCAGAAATCAATAATATTTACCGCCAAAAACTCGGTAAAAAAACGATTTTTAACTATTTAGGACCGCTTATTAATCCGTCTTTTCCGGAAGCCCAACTTCTCGGAGTATCTTCTTCCGCTATGCGTCCTAAGATTGCAGAGGTTTTATTAAGACTGGGTACGAAAAGAGCCCTTGTAGTGAATTCTAAAAACCCTAATATGGATGAAATCAGCCTTTGTGCCGAAACGGATGTTACTGAACTAAAAGACGGCAAACTTGAGGATTATATCCTCTCTCCGGAAGACTTCGGGCTGAAAAGATGTAAGCTTGAAGAACTTCAAGGAGGAAACAGCAAAGAAAACGCAAATTTTGCAAGAGAAATTCTAACAGGAAAAGATAATTCCGCAAAAACTGATATCATACTGCTCAATGCGTCTGCTATGCTTTATCTTGGCGGGGGTAAATGTTACGGTTCGATTGGAAGCGGGATTTTACATCTTAAAGATGCTCTTGTTAATGGGAAATCAGCAGAGAAGCTTGCAAGTCTTACGGGGAGTGCTGTTTAATGAACTACTCGTTTCTATTTGATAAATTAAGGGATTTCTACACTTCGCTTTCCTATAATGATAAGTACGGGAGAGCAAAAATCCCTTTCAGATACTTTCTTGAACTTACTTACAGGTGTAATCTTGCCTGCCCTTATTGCTATGTGGGGAATGAAAGAAACAAACAGGAGCTGACTCTCGAGGAGTGGAAAAAGGTTATCTGCCAGATTCCTTTTTATTCAATAGTTACTCTTGTAGGCGGCGAGCCTTTAGTCAGAAAAGATTTTGTTGAGATACTGGAAGCTGTATCCAAAAAAGTTTTCGGGAAAACCCATGTTGTTTCAAACGGGATTTTGATTAATGATGAGATAATTAAAGCCTTTATAAAATACCATCTGCTTTTGCTCTCGGTTTCGCTTGACGGATACGGTGCAACCCACGATAAAAACAGGGGTAAAGAAGGGATTTTTGATAAAATAGTTTCAAATCTCGAGAACTTGAAGTCCCAAAAACCGCGCCAGATGGTAGATATTAAAACTATTGTGCTTGATAATAACTTGGATGACCTTCCCAAACTCTATAAAATGTGTACTGATATGGGATTTGATTTTCTTTCGATTTCTTTTTTGAGAAATAATAACTGGAAGCAGAATTCCCACCTTGAAAAGAGTTTTATACCGGAATATAACCAAAACTATCCGATTAAACTCTATTTTGATATGGAGCATTTTAAAGAGATTTATCAAGAGATAGAATGTCTATCCAAAAAATCAAAGGTTAAAATCCGTTTTTCACCGAAGTTTGAGTATTTGGAAAATCCGATTTCGGGAATTGAAAAATTTTTTAATACTCCGCCCGAAACCTCGCTCAGCGAGATTTATAAACCGTGTACATACCCTTATAACAATATGATGATTAATCCGGAAGGGTTTGTTTACCCTTGTCTTTCTCAAAAAATAGGGAATGTAAAAGAAAAATCCTTGAAAGAACTATTTAACAGCTCGCATTATTGCTGTTTCAGAAAGAATTTGAAAGCATCCGGCGGAACTTTCGGTGCCTGCCAGATGTGCTGCGAGCTTATGGTTAAAGAAAAAAACTAGCACATCACAATCCAGAGCAGTCTTCTTGCAAATCTGCCTAAATAAATTGCAATCACGCAGAAAAAGATATCATAAAGTATTTGTACTCCGCTCTGGGAAGATATCCAGCTGGATACAAGATACATAGGAGCATGTCTTAAGGTTGCAAGAAATAACATGTATAAAATTCCTAATATATGAATTGTTCCAGCTCCGATTACGGACATGAGAACGATTCTTAAAAAGTCTGTCTTAACTTTTAGGAGGGTTCCCGTAAAAAATATTGCGGGAATAAATGCTAAAATATAGCCGAATCCGTATTCAAAAAGATAACTTATTCCGCCTCCCAATGCAAAAATCGGGAAAAACATTCCAAGAATAATATATCCGCAGATAGTAAGAATTCCGTATTTGCGCCCCAGAAGCGCCACTATAAAAAATATCATAGGTATTTGCGGTATGTATCTGTAAGTTTTGGTAAAATGACAAAGTATATCAACTGCAGAAACCTCTTTACTTAAAAATTCCAGAGCATCCATGGGAATATACAAATGTTTTATTGTAACCTGAGTAAAAGTTGCAACAATTAAAAGTAGAATACAAAGGGCAGTCAAAAGAAGCGTACCCAATGTAAATCTTATAGGTTCGCCTTTGTATCTAAAGCTGTTTAATTGTTTGGAAACTCGTTTGGTCATTTTATTTCTATTAAAGACTTTAATTTTTCTTTGTTTTCATTAAACTTATTTTTAAATTTATCGTAAAAAATATTTTCCGTCCACATAATAAGAGCATCTTCGTTATTATCTTGATAATAACCTTTTCTTGTGCCGAGTGAAGTGAATCCGTATTTTTTATAAAGGTTTATTGCAGGAGTATTGGATACCCTTACTTCCAAGGTCAGATACTTAATGCCATCCTTGTAGCAATCTTCCAGTATAGATAAAACTATAGCTTCTCCAATATGACGTCTGAGGAACTTATTCTTTACAGCAATAGTTGTTATATGTCCTTCATCAAGGATATGCCATGTACCGGCATATCCGACGAGTTCGCCATCAGGGGTTTTTGCGCAATAATAGTGTGCAAGGTTATTTGACATCTCATCATAGAAGGATGATTTTGACCAATGATGCTTGCCGTAAGCTTCTTTTTCTATTTCAACAACATCTTCAATATCATCAGATGTCATTTTAGTTATAAATATTTGAGATACGTTAGTTAAGGACATATACTTTCCCAATCTATATCGTCTTCGGTTTCTTCTCCGGGTTCTACTATGTGGTCTCCGTCTTCCAGCATAAGCATTAGTGAAAGTCTAAGCTGTTTTTTATAATTTTCAAGAGCTTTTTCTCTTGTTTTGGCACAGAAAGCGAAACTCGGAATCTCTTTGATTTCTATATAATAATAAGGATTTCCGTTAAAATCCAAATCAGTTCCTTCAATAAGAGTCCAATCAAGGTTCATATAATAATCTAAATCTTTATTCTCACTCATCAAGAGACCTTTCATTAAGCGGCTGCTTAAGCATTATTCCTTCCCCGCCTATAACATTTGCTTGCTTGCCGTTCAGATAAAGATATACAGGAGTGGAAGTGTTTGCATTAGCTGTTTTTATAACTTGTTTAACTCTTATATAAGTGCTTTCTGCTCCGCCTCCGGTTTCAAAATTGGATGATAAATCAATCATTATACTGTCAGCGGATTCTCTGATAGATAGAATTTTTGTTCCTTGAGGGATTTCGGAATTGAATCCTTTTGATTTTTCCCAGGATGAAGGAGCTTTCATTAGTTCTTTTATTGCATAAGCAAAACATGACTTTTCTATATTTGGGTCACAGGTTCTGTTAACTGAACGAATGTTCCCTGATTTATCGCATATAAATATCTTTACCGTGACCGGAGATTTTGGTTTTACTTTTTCTTGAGTCTGGGTATTATCAGGCTGCTGGGTTTCCAAAGCATTAAATTCTTCATCAGGTTCATCTATAATTTGGTTATTTTTTTGCAAATTAAACTCAGGCATTTGAAAATCCTTATTGAAAAAGGAAAAATACACATAAGCAACGGAAATAATAATCAGAATAAAAAGTCCGAGTTTTTGAGAGAAGTTCATGCTCTATCTCCTTTTACAAATATTTTACCATCAATTTGGATTTTGTTATCAACAAAATTAACATTTTCTATTTTACCTTTACATTTTTTTGTATCCAAGGCTGAAAGTGTGAAGGCAAGCGGATTTAATAGGTTTACAAGGTTTGTTACCTTATTAAGAGAAAGGTTTCCGTAAGCTTCATGTACACTTACGTCTTTTGCGATAATTTTACCGTTTTCAACCATAAAGTCGCTTGTCATCATAAAAGTTTTGTTATTTTTAGATGGAGCTATCGGGAAATTGTACTCTGTTATAATGTACATTTTGTTATTTAAAATTCGGACTTTAACGCCTTTCATTTCAAATAAAGGGTAAGCAATATCATTAATTTTTTTCAGCGTATTTTGATATTCTTTTGTTTTAAGGGCATTGTTAATTGAATCCTCGTCGAGGGTCATATCATAGTAAAAAGTCATATTAGTTTTGTAAACAACAGGGTCTTGAGTATAATCAACCCAATTGTAGTCAGAGACGGATTTGACTTTCAAATAAGGAATAACTATACCTTCAACATCAACATCTTTGCCTGTAATTTCAAGGTTCTTAAAAATACCTTTTCTCATACTGGAAAGCGTATAACCTTCAAATTTTACTTTAAAGTTAGCACCTGTTTCTTTTTTAAGGCTGCGTTTTATAACCGATTGCGCAATACTTTCAGCAATCGGATTCATTATTGAAAAATGTTTTTTTGTCTGGAGATATTCTTTTGAGGTTGTATCGGTTTTTGCCCAGACCGGAGCTGACAACATAATTGCAGCTATAGATAAAATTAAAATCTTTTTCATATTATTTTCCTTAATTTTCTTTAACGCCTTTAAAAAATTCATCAGCTATAAGCTGGGAATATTTTGAATTTTCATTGACAGAGATTGCAAGTTTTTCTGCGCCGTCAGAAGTCTTTATACTTGCAACTATTCCTGCTACATTTGAGAATGGGAGTTTGCTGACTTTTGCCTCAAATTTTGCATAAGGAACGGTTTGCCCGTAAGCTGATAGCGTTCCTCTTGAGGTTATTTTTAATTCTTCAAATGAAAGAGCCTGGTATTTAAACTTTTTGGATAAATCTTTTAATTTATTTTCAAGTCCTTCATTTTTAATATCATTTTGGCTCAAAAGGGGCTTGCTGCCGGAATCTACAATACACATTTTTTGTCCGGAGGCTATGTGCTCTGCAATAATAGCTTTGTATCCTAAAAGGTTAACGGTGTTATCTATCTGAAATTCTTCGTGAAGATTGGAAAAATCTCCTATTTTTTTAGCATTTTCTTCGGCTCTTTGCTGGATAAAATTAGTGACATTCACTTTAATTGCTTCAACATATTTCTGCCCGCCTATTGCGTTAAAACCGATTATGGCAAGGACAAGAATAAAAGCGTTGATAATGATTTTTATAAATCTAAACATAGCTTGCACCTGAGAATAATATTATGTACAATTATAACTATGACAAAACCTGAAATCAATCATATTAACAGCGCAGATGTAATTTTAGAAGAAACAACGCCTGTAATGAGGCAGTATCTTGAAATAAAAAAAGAAAACCCGGGAGCGATTTTATTTTATCGGCTTGGAGATTTTTATGAAACATTTTTTGAAGATGCAGAACTTGTTTCCAGGGAGCTTGAGATAACTCTTACCGGCAGGGATGCCGGAAAGTTAGGAAGAGTGCCGCTTGCGGGAATCCCTGTAAAAGCGGTTGACGGGTATTTGGAAAAGCTTGTTAACAGAGGAATTAAGGTTGCTATCTGTGAACAGTTAGAAGATCCAAAGCTTGCCAAAGATTTGGTCAAGCGCGGAGTAGTCAGAACTATTACAGCCGGCACTCTTGTTGAAAGCAGATTCTTGAACCAGTCCAGCAATAACTATATTTGTGCTTTGTTTAGAGAAAAAGATTTATGGGGTTTTGCTTATACAGATATTTCTACCGGAGAATTTAAAGCTGCAGAGCTGAGCTATGATGCTGTAAAAACTGAACTTGCCAGAATTCAGCCGTCAGAAGTTATTTCTTCTGCTAAAAAACTTAAGCTCCAGCCTTTTCAGATTGTACCGGAAGAGACTGTTGATTTGCCGGACGAGATTTTGAATCTCTACAATTGCAGTAAAGTTCCTTCAAGAGTTTTTGAGCCGGACTTTGCTCAAAATAATTTAAAAAGTGTTTTTAAACTTAATAATCTTGATTCAATCGGGTATAACAGGTGTCCGCTTGCTCTCAGAGCGTCAGCGGGACTGCTTGCTTATGTCTGGGAGAATATGAAAGAAGGATTTCCTAAATTTGAAAAAATTGAACTCTATGAGCTAACTCAATATGTTTCTATTGATACAGCCACACGCAGGAATCTTGAATTAACAGAAACCCTTAGGGATAAGAATAAATATGGTTCTCTTCTCTGGGCAGTGGATAAAACTGTTACAAATATGGGTGCAAGGCTTTTAAAATCCTGGATATGCCAGCCGCTGAAGGATATATCTGCTATTCAAAATCGCCAGAATATTGTTAAAATTCTTGTTGAAAACTCTTCTGCAAGGTATGAAACCCAGAATTTGCTAAAAGGAATTTATGATATCCAAAGACTTTCGACAAGGTTAAGCAATAATTCTGTTACACCAAGAGATTTTGTTTCTCTGAAATCATCACTTATGGTTTTACCGGAACTTTTTAGCAGTATAAATTCTTTAGGAATAGATATTTTTAAAGATTCTGAATCTGAGCTTGATAACCTTATTCAATTTAGTGAACTTATAGATAAAACCATAAATGATGATCCGCCGATTATTATTAAAGAAGGCGGAGTTATAAAAGCAGGTGCAAACAAAGATTTAGACTATCTCAGAGATTTGTTAACCAATGGTGAAGATTGGTTAAGAAAATTTGAACAACAGGAGCGGGATAAAACAGGCATAAATATATTAAAAGTTAATTATAATAAAGTTTTTGGTTATTATATTGAGGTTACAAATTCTAATCTCGACAAGGTGCCGCCTGATTATATCAGAAAACAGACGCTCACTAATGCGGAAAGATTTATAACAGATAAGTTAAAGAAACATGAAGATGAAGTTTTAACGGCACAGGTAAAGGCAAATGAGCTTGAATATAAGATATATTGCGATTTTAGAGAATATGCAAAAGAATTTGTTTCAATAATAAGGCAGATTTCACAAGAAATTGCTGAGTTGGATGTATATTGTTCTTTTGCCTCTGCTGCAATTGAACAGAATTATGTTTGTCCTGAGCTTGATGACTCACAAGACTTTGTAATCAAAAACGGACGTCATCCGGTTTTGGAAAAAATTCTTCCGTTAGGAAGTTATGTACCTAATGACTTGGAACTTTCTTGTACAGATTTGTCTAAACCGCAGCTGATGATTCTTACAGGACCGAATATGGCTGGTAAATCAACCTATATGCGGCAGAATGCTTTAATCGCTATTTTGGCTCAAATAGGAGCATTTGTTCCGGCTGACTACGCTAAAATCGGCATAATTGATAAAATATTTACCCGTGTAGGAGCGAGTGATGATTTAACTCTCGGACAGTCTACATTTATGGTTGAGATGACGGAGACTTCTTATATATTGAACTCTGCAACTCCAAAGAGTTTGATTTTGATTGATGAAATCGGGCGCGGAACAAGCACCTATGACGGGGTTGCAATTGCCTGGTCTGTTGCTGAATATATCGCAAATGCTTTAAAAGCAAGATGTATTTTTGCTACCCATTATCATGAACTAAATGTTATGACCAATACAATTCCGCAGATTAAGAATTACAGAATTACTGTAAGTGAAGAGAATGGCGAAATTGAATTCTTGCGTAAAATAGTACCCGGCGGTGCCAGCAGAAGCTACGGGATTCAGGTAGCTAAAATGGCAGGACTGCCTAAAAGTGTTGTTAAGCGTTCAGAAGAGCTGATGAATAAAATGCAAAAAGATTTTTCTAAAAATCTTGCAGGAAGAAAAACCTCTGCTGCAGAAATTGATGTTGAAAATCTTACTCCGCAGCTTAACTTGTTTTAAGCTTAATTTTTACCTGAAAGTGCTCGTATAAGGTCAACAATGTACGATTCTTTATCGGTAACACTTGTCGTTCCTTCGCCAATATTTCCGGTTACAACGCCCTTATTTTTCATGCATTCTTTAAGGTAGTCTATACTAAATTCTTCTGCTTTAAAATTATTATTTCCGGGGAGTTTAACTCTGAATTTTTCCATAGATTCTTCTGCCAATTTTAAAACATCTCTTTGAGAATATTTTTGTTTATACATTTCTTCTGCAAGTTCTTTTAATTCTTTTTCGTGATTTTCAATAAACTTGTGAGAAGTAATGGCTTCGGATGAACCTAAATGATATTTTAAAGAAGCTAATATTTCATCAACAGTTGGCAGACCTACTTCAATTGTTTTACCGAATCTTGATAAAGTAGCTTTGTCCAAGCCACCTTTTGCCGGGTTAACGTTAGTTGTTCCGACGATGATAACGTTTTTCAAATCTTTAATAGAATCTAATCCGTTGAGGAAAGAAGTTCTGTTTTGAATAATGTGCTGGTTGTTATCTGTTCCTTTAACACTGCTAATCAATGAGTCTATTTCATCAAATGAGAAAACAAACTTTTTGTTTGGCTCTTGCATTGCTTTTTCACGGATGGTTTTAAATACATTAGTAATTTTTACTGAACTGCTGCCAATATAAGGAGAAGCTATATCCGAGAATTGAACTTTTGCATAATAAGCATCTAAACTTTTTGCAAGAGTTTCACCAGCATAAGTTTTACCGGTTCCCGGAACACCGTATAATACAAACATTTTTGCAGGAACTTCTCCATGCAGGCTTGCATATTTATATACTTCCGGCGAGCAATTAAAATCATTAATAATTGCTTCAAGCTCTTTTTTAAGTTTTGGATTCATGCTGTCATTATCTTTAAGTTTTCTAAGTCCTGACTGAGCCATATCTTTAAATTTAATTTTTACATCATGCAAAGCTTTGTCAGCTGCATCAACTCCTCCGCCTTTCATAGCCTTCATTTGAAGAGCTAAAAATCCAATGATAGCAAGTCCTGATGCTATTCCAACACCCCAAGAAAGATTCTGTTTAAGCTTTTGATTTTTTTCTCTTTTTTGCTGCTCTTCAATAGCTTTATATAATGCTGCATCCTGCGGACTCATCATTTGAGGCTGTCTGACAAACTGGTCTCTGCCGTCGGCAGCTTTGAACGCAACAACTTTTTTATTATTTACTTTAGGTTCAGTTACCGGAACCGGCAAGTTGTTATTTGAAATCCCTACACTATTTACGTTTGTCATAATAACTCCTACAATACTAACTTCTATCATGTATAAAACAAATGTTTAAATATAATTGCGCTATCTGTAAAGAAATGTAACAATTTTTCTCAAAAGTCTAAAGTTTTTTGGAAATATGTCGATATTACAAGTATAAAAGGGAACATAAAGGAAAGACAAATGGGATTAGCTTGTTCACAAATCAGAATGCTCACATTAACAGCCAGAAAAGCTGACTGTGAATATGGCATTTCTGTTGATTCAATGAAGAAGATGGCTCTTACAAGAGAGTCTTCCAAATTGTCACAAGAATATTACAGCAAGCTGCAATCCAAAGATATTTCTTATTATGCCAACGGTCAATACAACAAAATTAATTATAACTATTTAATGGGTTATGGTGCCGATTATACTGCTATTCTTAAAGGAGAAAAACCTCTCAAAAGTGATAATTCAATGGTTTTAACCGATTATAAAGGACAGGTTGTTTTATCAGACTCTTATGCAAAGGCAATTACTGATGTATTGGGTACATCTATAATGGATGCAAGCGGCAGGGGCGGAACTTTTTCAACAAATAAAATTGCCCAAATTCTTGCTGCACTCTGCCCTGGAACTGATGCAGAAAAATTCCAAGCAGTAATTAATAATACTGATTTTGGGAGCAGTTCTTATTCAGCTCATGGGGTAAACACTATGACAGGTGAAGCAACTGATTCAACCCAGATTACAGTTGATAATACCGAAAAAGTGGAAAGCAACTATCAAAAACTTGTAGATTTTTATTATCCTATATTTGCTTCAGCTGCATCAAATGGTTGGACAACAGAGTACAATCAGGATATGGCTGCTAACGAAGATTATGTTTCAGATGCTATAGTATCAGGTTCTTTCCAGCTGGAAACAGTAAACGGTGATGGTGAATATGATGAAGGAACTTCTCTTACTTATTTCGTAACAGCCGGGCTTGTTCAAGAAAGAACAAATTCTGACACAAGAGAAGAAATTACTGCTTGGTATAATGCAGAAAAAGAGAGAATTTCTGAAAAAGAAAACTACCTTGATCTTGAAATAAGTGATTTATCTACAGAACTCGAATCTATAAATACCGAAATTCAATCAATACAATCCTTAATTGATGATGCAATCAGCTCTGTCTTTGACTGGGGCAGTTCATAGTGTAGTTTAAAGGGTTTGTCCCTATAGATAATGTGTATAATTTTCCTTTTTCCTTTTATATTTAAAAAGGCTTACTTGTTTAGTAAGCCTCTTTTTATTTTCTATAACTAGCTTTTGGTTACCGTGCTTTTTATATGCAATTCTCTCATTTGCTGAAGAGAAGCTTCTCCCGGAGCGTCACTCATTAGGTCTTTTGCGCTTGCATTTTTAGGGAATGCAATAACATCTCTGATAGAATCGGTTCTGCACAGAAGCGCTACTAATCTATCCAGACCGATTGCAAGACCGGCATGAGGAGGTGTTCCGTATTGAAGAGCATTTACCATGAATCCGAATTTTTCTGCAGCCTCTTCTTCGGTCAGCCCTAACGCTTTAAAGATTTTCTTCTGAACTTCGCTGGAGTGGATTCTGACAGAGCCGCCGCCGAGTTCAGTTCCGTTATAAACGATATCATAAGCAATTGATTTAACCTTGCCCAAATCTCCGCTATCCAATTTATCCAAATCTTCAAGGTTTGGAGATGTGAATGGGTGATGCATTGCCATATATCTGCCTTCTTCATCAGACCATTCAAACATAGGGAAATCAACAACCCATAAGAGATTATGTTTGTTTTCGTCAATCAGATTGAGAGATTTACCAAAGTGTAGTCTCAATCTTCCCATAATATCGTAAACGAGGCTTGGTTTGTCTGCTACAAAGAATATAATATCTCCGGGCTCAGCCTGAGCTCTTTCTTGTATACGTTTTGCCTGTTCTTCTGTAACAAATTTAAGTACAGGAGATTTTGCTGTTCCATCTTCGTTATAAATAATATTAGCAAGAGCTTTTGCGCCGAATGATACAGCAAGTTTTGTAATATCATCAATATCTTTTCTTGAATATTTAGCTCCGCCAGGAATTCTTATTCCTCTAACGATTCCGCCGTTAAGTAAAGTGTTTTTAACGATATCAAAATTAGATTCAAGAATAATATCACCGATATCAAAAAGTTCTAATCCGAATCTTGTATCCGGTTTATCAGAACCGTATCTGTCCATAGCTTCCTGCCATGGCATTTGAATAAACGGAGGTTTAATTTCTACACCTGCAGCTTTGAAAGCTTCTACAAGGAGACCTTCAACCATTTTTATAACATCCGGCTGTTCAACAAAAGACATTTCCATATCTATTTGAGTAAATTCCGGCTGTCTGTCAGCTCTCAAGTCCTCGTCACGGAAGCATTTTGCAATCTGGTAATATTTTTCTATACCGCCAACCATTAACAATTGTTTAAAAATTTGAGGTGATTGCGGGAGTGCGAAGAATTTCCCCGGCTGAACTCTGGATGGTACAAGGTAGTCTCTGGCACCTTCCGGAGTTGTTTTAATTAATATAGGTGTTTCAACTTCCAGAAAATCTTGTCCGTTCAGATAATTTCTAACTGCTTGAACAATATTGTGTCTTGTTTTTAGGTTATTAAGCATTCTTTCATTTCTGATATCAAGATATCTGTATTTTAGTCTGATATCTTCAGAAACGTTTTCGTCTCCTAAAATAAAAGGTAAAACTTTTGATTCAGAAAGAATTTCAACAGTTTCAGGATACATTTCTACCTGACCGGTTGCATATTTTTCGTTATAAGTTTCTTCCGGACGTCTTGTAACTTTTCCTTTTACCATTATAACGTATTCGCTTCTGACTTTTTCAAAAACTTTATGCACATCAGGGTTAATCTGAGGGTTGGCAACAAGCTGGAAAAATCCGCTTCTGTCACGGAGTTCTATAAATAAAATTCCGCCTAAATCTCTTACTGTTGATACCCATCCTGATAAGGTTACTTCTTCATTAATATTGCTTAAATTCAATTCACCGCAATTATTCGATTTCATTCTGGTTTTCAATTCTTTTCATCTCCCTATAAAAACTAATTTGCCTTAAAATCGTAACAAAAACAGGGCTGATTGTAAAGGTCAGGAGAATATTAAATCTCAACTTTTAAAAGATAGGAACCCTTTATTTCAAGCTCTTCACTGATGTTTTTGTTTGCTTTCCATTTTTTTAAAGCCGGAATAGCCGGAGAGTGCGAATAATCATTAGGGAAATAAAACCAATATGTGCCGGAAGGTAATGAGTTCAGAATTTTTAGGATATTTTCTTCTGAAAATGCCGAAAAGTTAATAATTCCTAATTTATCAGTATTCAAATTATATAATTTAGAGTAGTATCCATAATCTGTTAGTGAAGCATCGTTTATCAGGATATAACTCTTATAATCATATTTATCTGCCAAATTTTTCATCAAAGTCCTGCTGTCATATTTAGCAAAAATTTCAGGATTAAAAAATGCATTTATATATTTGTGGTTATATTGGCAGAAAGTAGATAAGAAAAGCAAAATAGCAATTCCTAAAAGTATTTTTTTATTAAAAGGAATTGTATCAAAAGGAATTAAAACAAGAATTATTATAAAAGGAATAAAATAGAGTGAAACCCTGTCAATAAAGGGATATAGATGTAAGAAAGAGGCTAAGATAATAAAAAATAGCGTTAATAGTATTAGTGTATATTCTTTTGTCTTAATTTTATTTCGTATATTAATTCCGGCAATAATAATTCCTGCAAGAAAAAAAGTTCCTATAAGGAATATTGTCTGATTCGGATTAAACCAGTATAAAAAATTAATCTTTAAAAGTTCCCAAAAGTTTAAAATATTAAAATCTATAAACCCTTTTGCCCAATAGTTTTGCAGATATCCGGCACCCATTTGCGGGAGAACAGTTAACAGAATATATCCTATCCAGTATAAGATGATTGGAGATGTGAAAATAATAAGATTTTTGAATGAATCTTTCCTGTGTTGTATGATTTCATAGCTGTAAAAAGCTCCCGTTATAAATATCGCCGGAAATGCCAGTGCGGATGCAGCAGCAGAGATAATTCCCAATGATAATGAACGCAGCGGCTGCAGCTTTTTTAAATCTGATTTTAGATAAAGTATGTAAAGCACCATACATATCATAAGTTCTACAGAATATTGTTTAAATTCTTGGGAGTAATAAATAATGTTGTAGTTAACTGCAAATAAAAAATTAGCGGCTAAAATCCAAAATTTGTTTTTGAGAACGGTTTTAGAAAACTGCCAGAATATCGGAATAGAAATTATAGAGCAAATAAACGGCAATATCCTTAAAGAAAATTCTTTTATTCCGGCAAAAGAAGTTATAGTTTTTGTCAGCAGCATAAATAAAGGCGGAGCTGCTTGACCGTATTTTAGCGGGCTAAAATATTTGACTGCATCCAATTCAATTATGTTAAGGGCAAGCGAGCATTCATCATGCCATAACGGGCGGTTTATCATAAATGTTTTGAAACGAAGGACAATTCCGACTAAAATAATCCCCGCAAGAAATGTATAATATATGTATCTTACAAATTTCGTGTTATTACAAAACTCTCTCATATATTTTATAATATCAAAAATATAACGCGAAAGGCATTCTCTTGAAGCCGAAGAATATTGACAAACCCGGGGAAATAGTAAATAATATAATTATAGGGGGAAGCCCTAAAGAAATCCGACTTCCTTAGGACTTCACTTAGTACCCCCTGGCTAGAGTTTGAATGCTATTACTAGTACGGATAATGCTAGTAATAGCATTATTATTTTGCTAACCATTTTATCACCCCCTTTCTGACGTTTTCTGTTAGTACTCGTGTGTCAGAGGCGGTGCGGGAGTACCCCCATAATTATTATACATCAAAATTTAATATATTTTCTAATTTAATTGTACTATTTTTATGCTAAACTATATCTATGTTTTATTTTGATAATGTTTTGGGAAAGCAAGTTTTAAAAAGTAATTACCTGGAAAATGTAAATCATTTTTTTACAACAAGAGACGGGTTTGATTTTGATAAAACGGGGGCTGTTAGGGTTTTATCTCCCAATCAGACACATAGTTCTAATGTTGAAATCGCAGACGAAAGAGCAGAATATCCGGATACGGACGGAATAATTATTTCAAAACCGGGAGATGCTGTGTATTTGAGGTTTGCTGATTGTACACCGCTCATGTTCTATGATAAAGAAAACAATATTGCAGCGGTGTCTCATGCCGGATGGAGAGGGACTGCTGCAAAAATAGGCGTTTTGACTGTTAATAAAATGATAGAAAATTTTGACAGCAAGCCGAAAAATATTATCGCGGTTATCGGACCGGCAATTTCTGTTTGCTGCTACGAAGTCGGAGACGAAGTTAAAGAAAAACTTCTGGCTACTGTTTCTGATAAATCAGGATTATTTGACGGCATGAAAGTTGATTTGAAAGCTATTAATGCACGTCAATTAACAGAATCAGGTATTGAAAAAATTGACATTTGTCCTTATTGTACATTCTGTGATAATGACAAATTCTTCTCTTACAGAAAAGAAAATGGGACGCTAAGCCGGCACTATGCCTTTATGATGCTATAGCAGCTTCTTTCTGAGCTTTAGCTTTTGCTTTTCTTTTTGCATCAAGCTTGTTTGTAATATAAATATTCAAGTTAGGAATACCGAGCCCGAGTACCAATCCTGAGAATAGATATCCTGCTAGCTGAGCTTTATTCAGAACACCTAATTTCTTTTTAGTGGCTTTTTTAATTTCAGGGGAAAGTTTATCCAGGTCTTTCAACATTTCTTTGAAAGATTTAGCGACGGTTTTACCGCCTTCTTCTTTGATTGTTGAAATATTGTTTTTAGCTAGTGTTTCAATAAGAACTTCATCTCTGGTTTTTAAGGAGCCGTTAAATACTTGTTTTAGTGTTCCTTTATCTTTGTCTGCCTGTCTGAAGTTCATAACCTCTTTATTAAGCCCGTTTGCTGTAAGTTTGTTAACAAAATCGCCTAAAACAAGCCAGCTCAAGTAACCCAGAGTATCTTTGGTAAGAGATTCTCTCAGTTCATCTTTATCTCTTGCAGACATGAGTCTTGAGATAATTGTCAGTCCGTAAACACCTTTTAATTGGCTTATTGTAGGCCAAAAACCTTTGAAAGCCATTTTGTCCATAAAACCTTTTAAGCCTGTTTGAAGTGTTGCTAAAACCATACCGAAGAAAGCGGCAGAACTTACACACTTCATTGCGAAGAATCCCTTGCTCTTATCTTTGCTGCGTCCTTCAACGCCAACAAAGCCATCAGAACCGGTTTTTAGTTTGCTTATGTACATATTTATAGGCTGAACGGAAAGTCCGACAGCTGCACCAAGAGCAAAGCCGCCGGCAGCTTTGGTTTTCATAAACTTAGTTAATGATTTTATATAAGCATTATCTTTAATACCTTTTCCGGCGCGGATTTGTTCTTCAAAAGCTTTTTGTACTTTTTCTTTGTTAAAGTTGTCAGATACTTTGAAAAGGTCTTCTAAAAAAGTTTTGAGATTTGTGCTGCTTGTGATTTTTTTATCTGCAGATTCAAGAATGTATTGAGACTGTGCTCCGGTATCAGTTGTAATAATGTTTGACAACAGTTCTCTTGAATTGGCATTTTTTATTTTAGTCCATTTCTCAAAAGCTTCTTTAGGGCTGGAATCTTTTTTCGCAGAATTAAGAGCTTCATCCATGTATTTTGCAGCATCATTAATAGTGGATTCTGAAAGCTTCACGTATCCTTCAGCGTCAGCTCTTTCAGAAGCCGGGTTGTAAGCTTTGAGATTCCTTAAAGTTTCTTTTAAGTAATCATATTGAGTTTTGTTATTCTTGAGTTGAGAAGCCTTGTTTTCAGCCAAAATATTCAGAGTTTCCGGAGCTGCAAATATACTGTTTACTTTTGCTCCATAATTTTTATTAAATCCCATTAATGCTGCAGCAAGACTGCCTATCGCAATACCATAAACGCCAATAAATGAATCGTTAATGGTTCCCATAATTTCACGTCTTAATGTCTCAAATCCGGCAAGCGGACCGCGTCTTATCATGTCGCTTCCGGTTCTCGGAATTACCATAAAACATAAGTCAACGCCGTTTGCACCTACAGCTTGGTTTGTTGCTAAGTATCTGAGAAAAGCGTCTCCTGCGCCTTTAAATTTTGTAGGATTTTTTTGCGGGATATTATTTTGTTGAATTGTTTGTACTTTCATTGTCTTACCTTTAAATTGAATGTCGTCGCTAATTATAATGCCTGTTTACGAACCTCTTTCGAGGAGGCTGTTTCCGCGGGCGCAGCCGCTGGATTGCCCGACATTGACGACGATTGTTCTTTGGCTAGTTTTAAAGCTTCGGCGTGCTTTTTCTTTGTGTTTTTTCTTGTAAAAATTGGAATTACAAGCCCGAGCAGTATTAATGATACACCCAAGTTTGCAACTTGGCAAGCGGATCTTAAGTTTACAGCTTTTTTAATTTCTTGCTTAATGACTTGAGCTTGTTCTTTTGTTGGTGTTAGCCCCTTTGATTCAAGTTCCTGAGCCGTTTTACTCACTACTTCGTCAGAAGATTTGATGTTAATATCTTTTACCCAATGCCAGAATTTTTTTATTATACCTGCATTTTTATCAAGCTGTTTAGTTTCATTAAGGAGTGTGATTCCTGTTTTATTCTGGATTGCGGTTGCTGTAGCTTTGGCTGCATAATCACCCAGGAAATATAAACTTGCAAAGGTTGCAATATCTCGCACAGTGGCTTCAGCCAGTTCATTTTTATCGTCAGCTGCTGCCATACGTGATGCAAATGTTGCCGTAGAAATGATTCTTGCCTGATCCATTGTCGGAAATAATCCTTTGAATTCAAACATATTCCAACTAGGCTTTTTCATCATTGAAAGAAGAGAGACTCCAATCATTGAAGAAATTGAAATAATTTTTTGTTTTAATAAACCTTCCGTAGCTTTTTCATCAACAACAGCTTCTTTCTTGCCAAAATCGTCATAAATAGGGGCACCTTTAACTCCGGAGAGCTTTCCCGTAATCCATCTGTTGATATACTGCATTGAAATAGCGAGCGGAAGAACAATAGCCAGCCCTAAAGCACTTTTTGTTTTAACAAGCCTTTTGCTCTTTTGGGCAAATTCACTCATTCTAACACTTTTATCAGCTTTCTGAAATTCTCTGAAGAATTTAACAGAATCTTCAAGCAGGCTGTTAACTGTTGAAGCTTTAATATCGCCACCAGTACCCTTTATTTTAATATTTTCTGCAATATGTGTTTTTTCCACAATTTCTGCTGATAATTCTTTTATGCTTTTTTTGAGTTCCTTATTCGTTTTGTTGGATTTAGATAACTCTTTGAGTTTATTTGCATAATGTTCAAGTTCATCCGGCTTAAGGACATCTTTGAATATGACGGAACTTTTCTTACCTTCGCAGCCTTGTGCATTGCCTAATATTTGTTTTAAAGAATCTTTGATTTTATCAGGGCTGTTTGATTTTTCATAATATTCTGCAGCTTGTTTTATTAAGCTGCTGTCAGCCCAGCAGTTAGTCATATTAGTATTTTTAGGCATTACAAATTTATTAACGGCTTTTGCCGCGCCCAATGTAATAAAGCTTGGAATAAGACAGTTTACAATAAGCCCGGAGGATTCTCTTCTAAATGCTTCAAACCCTGCAAACCAGTTGGTCATTGATTCAACAAAAGTTCTAGGTAAAATTGCCGAAAGCATATCAATTACGGCAACATTTATCATAGGATTCTTTTCGCATTCTTGAATCCCTTTTAAAGCAAGCGAAAGCACACCGCCCTTAAAGCTGGGATCTTTTATATTTCGGCGGTTTGTGTATGCGTTATTTAAATTCCTGTCTTCTACACCAATTTTATTAATCATACACATATCTTCTAATGTAACACTTTGATTATATCAACAGATATATATATTTAAAAGCGAAGCAAAATCAAAATTGCTATCAAGTGAGCAAATGTAAAGGAAATATTAAGAAGAACTTTTGTGTGTTTTTTTCTTATTAGGAAACTTTGGCTGAAATCACAAATAATATTACCTAAATTTTACGTGAGTTAACTACAGGAGATTAAAATATAAGCAAATTTTTTGGCATGGAAAATGTAAATTTTTGTAACAATTTGTCCAAGGCTGAAAATATGACGACACTATACTTTACATATAAATCGTGTTATTATGAAAGAAAGTGTTTGTTATTATTTTGAAGAGGATGACTGGATGAAAATTCTTATTTCCAATGACGACGGAATTTTGGCTAATGGTATCCGTGCGTTAATTGAAGCATTAGCCCCGCATCATGATGTTTATGTTGTAGCACCTGACAGAGAAAGAAGTGCTGCCGGACATTCATTGACTTTACACACACCCTTGAGAGTTGAAGAAGTTGACCCAAAATACGGTGCAAGACGCTGCTGGATGACTACAGGTACTCCGGGAGACTGCGTGAAACTTGCTATTAATGCGATTTTGTCTCCGGAAGAAAAACCGGACTTAGTTATTTCCGGTATTAATCATGGACCTAATCTTGGGGCAGATATTTTGTATTCAGGTACAGTAAGCTGTGCAATGGAAGGTGCAATGATGGGCTATCCGAGTATTGCAACTTCTCTTGCGAGTATGAGAAATGAGTATGAAGATTTCAAATTTACGGCAGAATTTATTGCAGAACTTTTAAACAGACTGGACAGATACGAAATTCCGCCGAAAACAATTCTTAACATTAATGTTCCGGGGTTAGAAAAAGAGGACATTGCAGGTATCGCAGTAACAGAACTTGGGAGCAGAATGTTCACCGATGCTTACGAAAGAAGAGTTGACCCTAGAGGCAAAGTTTACTACTGGATGGCTGGTGAATTGGTTAATGAGCCGGAAGATGCTTCCACAGATATTGCGGCTGTTAGAAACAACAAAATTTCTATTACACCGGTTACTTATGAAATGACGAGAGTCAATATTATGAATGAACTGGAGAGAAATCTTTGCAGCGAAGAGTTCTGTAACTGGTTTTAAATAGTTGGTAAAAAAGCGGGCTTTGCAATTTATTGCAAAGCCCGCTTTTTGTTGCTTATTATGTTGCGGTTAGGTGAATGGTGATTAGGGATTGGAGTGACTGGGGGAATAGGTAAATAAGGTAATAAGTTAATAAGTTAATAAGTTAATAAGGTGTTATCCATCTTATATAAGAAGAGGGGCGGGGTGAGGTGGAAATTAGTGACTAGTGAGTAGTGACTAAGTGACTGAGTGACTAAGTGATTAAGTAAATAAGTGAATAAGAGGTGCTCCCTCTCCGGCGGGGAGGGTTGGGGTGGGGGGAAGTTGTAGATAGTTAATAAGTTAATAAGTGAATAGGTTAATAAGCCTTTAGTATAACTCGTCATCCCGAACTCTTTACCCCAAGCGGACTATCTTGTTGGTCTAGTCTGCTAACTTATATTTACCTCTTTCAGGGTCTATCCGTTTAATAAAAACCAGCAATGATAGATTCCGGGTCAAAGCCCGGAATGACGAGGGGATAAGTTATAACCTAACAAAAACATAAAAAAGCCGGAAGGTGCTACGCACGTAGATTAATAGTCGGCAGACATCGGCTAAACTAAAAAAAGCCGGGTGGGATTTGTGGGGTATTTACCCCGCCCGCCCGGCAAAAATCTACTTAGTTGTGAAACCTTTTTTCAAGCTTACTTATTCGCTCTTCTAACTCTTTATTCTGTTTTTTGAGTTGCTTATTCTGCTTTTCCAATTGTTTAATTCTGTCATTAAGCGCCGTAAACTTGGTATCAAGTTCTTTTACTGCATTAACGAGTGCATAGAACATATCTTCCCATCTGATTCTTAAGAAACCGTCTTTCCCCTTGGTGACTGCATCAGGAAATACCTTCTGCAAATCCTGAGCCATTACACCGACACGAGGGGTTTTGTTCGCATCATCTTTGAATGTATAGTTATAAACTTTAAGCTGTTTGATATCTTCTAATCCTTTTTTAAAACTGCTTTTAATATCTTTTAACCTTCTATCGGAATAATAAGCACTTTTCCAATGATCTTGGTTATCATGATATAAACCATTAGTATCATTACCACGCGGTTCATAAATTTGAGGTGTTGCATAATCGTTATCCCAACGAAAACGTATATAGACAGCTGAAGAGAAGTTGTTAGTCGGTTTTGTATCTATACCAAGATATGTACTGCCTCCAACAACCAGATTCCCCGGAATATACACAGTATCAGAGCTGGTACCAAGAACAATTTGATTTGTTGTAGTAGTCTTAGCCCCTCTGCCAATGGCTGTAGAATTCACATACGAGGCATTGGCTTCTGTACCTATTGCAATAGAATTTGTAGAAGAGGCGTAAGTATTACTGGCATATCCGGAATCTACATTCATTGATGTGTTTGAAGTTCCGCCGATAGCTATTGAGAAATTTCCGCTCGCACGACTGGTGGCTCCTATTGCTATAGACCCCGTACCTGCAGCGGTAGTCGCTCGAGCACCATACTTGCCGCCAATAGCTATTGCGTCGGATTTGTTAGCTACAGCATTATATCCTATTGCTATTGCCCTTGATATAACCCCACTGCCTGATGTATAGCTATTATACCCAATTGCGACTGAATTTGACTGACCGGCTTTTGCAGCACGACCCAATGCTGTTGCATTATTTCCGCTTGCTGTGGTATTGTAACCTAATGCTACTGCAGAATCTCCGCGCGCTTTGGCAGATCTACTCAACGCAATTGTATTATTTCCACTTGCAATAGCAAAGCATCCTATCGCGGTTGCATAACTTTGGGTTGCATTACTTTGATAACCTAATGCTATAGAATAATTTCCAGAAGCTTTGGCGCTTCCTACTAATGCTGTTGAGTAATATCCCGACGCATTAGCCCCCCATCCTAATGCTGACGAATAAGAAGCAGATGCAATTGATGATGCTCCTAATGATGTAGAATAACCACCCGATGCATTAGCAAAATCGCCAAATGCAGTAGAAATAGCCCCAGAAGCCTTTGCAAAACTTCCAATAGCTGTAGAATTATATCCGCTGGCTGTTGCAGCACGACCCAGTGCTGTTGCATTGCTCCCGCTTGCATTTGCAGAGTGTCCCACAGCGGTTGCAGAAGTTCCACTTGCTTCTGATTTATATCCAATACCCACACTGTGAGATGATACATCCCCGGA
>CALVEA010000011.1 GCA_944326455.1 Candidatus Gastranaerophilales bacterium
AGCGTATCTGAGATATGTACTCTACCAACTGAGCCGGATGAAAAGTTAATAAGTGGGTGCGGAAGTAGCTCAGTTGCCCCAGCGAGGCGGGAGTTACGGATGTACAGGGGTTCAGGCGGAAGAGCCGAGCGTATCTGAGATATGTACTCTACCAACTGAGCCGGATGAAAAGTTAATAAGTGAGTGCGGAAGTAGCTCAGTTGGTAGAGTATCTGCCTTCCAAGCAGACTGTCGCGAGTTCGAGTCTCGTCTTCCGCTAATAAAAAAGAGTCCTTTTAGGGCTCTTTTTTATTGTGAGGAGATAGGGGGAAGAATTCCGGAAGCGCTTTATTGAGTTCGGCGGATTTTAGCAAGTACGGAGCAACCTGGTTATATTCCGCTAAGCAACCTGCTTGAGCGAGTTGCGTGGGGAAGCTGAAGCTGGAGCACTTTGGTTAAGAACAATATTTGTAATAGTAACAAAGAAAAAAGGACGACGATACGTCCTTAAAATGGTAAGTATATTAAAATTGTAGACTAATTTTGAATTAGCTGCCGAGATTTCGTCCATGAAATAACGGCAGATTTATTGTATATAATTCAACAAGCTTATATTCATAGTAGCTGCAGTAACCTGCATACTTGCCTGGTAGGCATATTGAGCTTGAAGCCACTCGGTAACAGCTTCTGCCATATCAACATCATTAATCTCAGACAGATATGTGGTAAGATTCAGATTGCTTGTTTCTAAAGTAGAAGAAGTCATTTCTAAGCGGTTGGCAACTCCGCCGAATTTGGTTTGTTCTTGAGAAATCATCTCAAGAGAATCTGAAAACATATCAAGAGTTGAGTTCATAAGTTCGTAACCTTCTTCGGTGTCTCCATCAAGTACCATCTGTATGGAATTGCTCAATAACTTCAGAGCTCCGAATACTCCGGAGTAATTTTCTTCTTGTATAGAAGCTTCTAAATCAGCAGTATCTCCTGTATATGCACCGCCTGCTTCATAAGTATAGGTTGCTGTTTGAGTATTAGGGTCAATTGTTTCTATAACTCTGTTCCCGTTTGCATCTAAGAATACTTTGTTTCCGTTTCTGTCAGTTTCCTGTACGGCTTCATACCATCCAAAAACTTCATCTCCGGTAGTATTTATTACTTCAAAGACTCCATCGGCAACTTCGGTTTGGCGTATATAGTCCGGGTTATCGTGCGGGGTGCCGTTATAGATTATATTGCCGTCATCATCAATTGTGTATGGAAGGATTTTTGTATTTGCTCCGCCAAAGATATAATTATCATTGTATTCACTATTCGCTAAGTCTACCATAGTTTTTGTAATCTCATCTATTTCGACTTTAAGTGCGGCAAGTGAATCATTGCCGTATGTTTGGTTATTTGCCTGAATAGCTTTGTCCCAGGCATTAGAAAGATATCCTGATGCAAGAGACAGCAAATCATCAAGGGCGCTAAGCTCTGCTGATGCCATTTCAACATTCTGAGAAAAAGTATCAATCTGTCCGAGCTGTCTGTTTGTATTAAGTATATTTACAGCTCCGATAGGATTATCGGTAATGTTAAGAATTTTTGAGCCTGAAGACAATTGAGCTGTTAAACGGTTATAATTTAACAAACTTTGCTGCATATCAGCTACTAAGAGAGCATATCTTGAAGAAGAAGTAATTCTATTTACCATATTAACCTCCTAAGCTCATTAAAGTATCCAAGCAGGCATTACAGGTGTTAAATACTTGGGCTGCAGCGGAATAAGCAGTCTGGTATTTAACCAAATCTACAAGTTCTTCGTTCAAATCAACGGAACTTGTGGATAAAATTTTATTATAGATTGAATCAACAACATCAGACTGGGTATCATAAAGTGTTTGGGCACTGCTGCCTGCGGATGCGACTTTGCCGACAAGAGCAGTATAATAGTCTTCAAGAGACATTCCGTTTAACGCATCTAGCTTTTGGTTGCGTGTGCCGAGCATGTCAGCAACGTTTTGGGCATTACCGACAGCATTTTCATCAAAGTTAGCAGGATCTTCAATATAGGCACATGAAAGATTCCAGCATCCGTCATCGGTCAGAAGAGCTGCATTGATTGAAATATTACCGGCGGTAACATTGTCACCTGTGCCATCTGCGCCAACAAATATTAAATTGTCCTCATTTGTTGCAATCAATTTACTTGTGTCGTTAGCGTTTATGCAATAAGCACCCTCTCTCGTATTTAAATCATTGAATACATCTGCAATAGTTTGAGCGAGAGTATTAAGGGTGTCTAATACTTTTCCCGCATTCATTGAATCAGCTGTGAGGTCAGCAGAATGGAGCATTCCGCCCAAAGACCCCTGCTGAATTAATTCATTTGCGTTAGATACAACTACTTTATTATTTTGAGAAGGGTCTATTATACTTATAACAGCGGCTTCACCATCCCAGTCATCAGGGTAAGTAATTCCGTTAGCTTCACAATATGATTTAGCGGTTTGGATGTCAAGCTCGCCAACAACGGTTGCGCCTTTAACGAGGATGGCTCCTCCTACATATAGGTCTACAGAACCGTTTCTTTTTTCATTCACGCTAATATCAACATAGTCTGATATTTCGTTAAGAATCATATCTCTTTTATCAAGAAGGTTATTGGCTTCAAGAGTTCCTGTTTGGGTAACTTGCAGAGCTTTGTTAATTTCAGCTAATTCTGCCAGTTTATCATTAAATGCTTCATATTGAGCATATATTTTTGAGTTTTCTAAAGATTCCTGGCTTGAGCCGTCGCCAAGTACGTTACCGGTGAGTTGTTCCAGTTCAACACTCTTTGAATTCATTACAGAAGTCAGTGTTTTTGCGGATTCAATAAAATTAATTCTTGCGGTTGAACTTGCAGGGTATTCATTCAGGTTGTTTAATGCTTCATAAAAATCAGAAAGAGCTGCGTCAATACCGGTGCCTTCAAGGTCATTCAAAAGATCGGCAAGATCTTCAAGGTTGCCGAGCTGCTGTTCGTAACCCTTGAGGATAGAGTTTTGATCTCTGTAATAATTATTCAGGTACTCGTCGGTATATCTCATTACATTAGCAATCATAACCCCGCCGTTTGCGCGGATTTGATTTTCTACATTATCTCCGATTGCACCTGCGATATTTCTTGTTGCAAGGTTAACTTTTTGCTTGGAATATCCTTCAGTATTCATGTTGGCAATATTATGCGAAACAACGCTTATTGCAGATTCATTTACTGAAAGTGCATTAGATGTGATGTTCAATGATGAAAACAAACTGACCATTCAATACCTCATTAAATTTCTTTGTTCACTGTCCACATGTCGATGTCATGTGTATCTGCTTTGCCTGCTCCGTTATAATTACATCCTTGAGGAGCGAATGCATCAATAATCGTTTCCAACATCTTGTTAGAAATTATGATGCCATGTTTTAATAATTCCACATTTTGATTATTTAATAACGCTAATTCATCAAAAATGTTACAAATCTTTACTTTTCTCTCTTTTAAAGGTTCGACAAATTCCGGAGCCTGCTCCTCTGCAAGCTTGATAAATTGGGACATACAGGCATTTTCATCTATGAGTTCCGCTCCAATTGTTTTCCTAATTTCATTAAGTTTTGTTATAGAGTTGTGAACTTCAAGTATCTTATTATCCAAGACTCCGAGATCATCAGCTTTTGCCTTTTTTAATGATTCTTTTTTCTCTTCAAATAAGGATTTTAGCTTTTCGTATGCCTCCAATTCTTTGTCCAGAGCGTTTATTAAACTTTTGAAATTTTCTTTAATCACAATTATCACCTTAATTAGAACAGATAACGTACGAATCTGTTGAATATACCTTCGTTTTGGTTTCTTGAAATTGCACCTCTTCCGGAGAGCGCGAATTGCAGGTTAGAAACATTATATGAATAGACTTCACCGTCTTCGTTAAGCCATCTAGGGTCAACAACACCGGTTACAATAAAATCCATTCTCTCGTTGCCGTTAACAAGGGTCTTTTTACCCTGAACAGAAAGGTTTCCGTTTGGAAGCTGCTGCACAACCTGAACAGCAATTCTATCGCCAAAGGTCATAGAACGTGCTCCGTTTGCCGTGTTAGAAACTTCGTTTGTTCCGCCGTATCCGTCGGAATCTTTGAGTGACAGACCAAACCATCTGTTAAAAAATGAAGTAAAAGTATCAACTGTGCTTGAAGATTTTTCGGAAGAATATGTAAGGTTATCATTGACCGAGATATTTTCTTCCATAATTATAGAAATCAAATCTCCAACCTGACGCGCCTGAACTCCTCCAAAAAGTGAGCGTGGAGTTCCTGAGTAATGCTGGGTTGCGCTCAAAGTAAAAAGCGATTCAGCATTAACGGTCAGAACCGTCATCATTAATATAGCTATTGATACTAATACTTTTTTCATAACTTAACCTCTTCTACCCCGTTTTATGCCAGATATTCGGCAATTACACTTCTACCATACATTAGACCGTACTTAATGTCATCGTCTGATATATTGAATTCGCCTACATATTTGGCACATTCTCTCAATTCATTTACATCAATTTTTTCAAGGATATTTTTCGGTGCAGCTTTATGAGAAGTATCTTCTGCGATATTTTCTTCATTTTCTTGTTTCGGTTTTAGCTGTGATGCTGTTGTTTTGAAAGCATTTACTGCACTGAATCTTTGTACCTGATTATTTTCGCCTACTGATGAAATCATATTTTTTAGTGAATAAGTGAATAAGTGAATAAGTGATTGAGTTATTAGGTCTTTCACTTTCATTCTTACATATAACTTATTCCCCTTCTCCTTTCTTTTTTAACTTCATTTGCCTACTAATCTTTTTATTCCAGGTTCACTTTCAACCCACATATTTTTCCATTTGTCTGTAAATCTGGTCAGCCAGTCCGAAAGTAGTTCTTGGATTGCTGGCAAGGTCGTGCCCCATCTGTTGGAAAACAACAGATTTAAAAGTATCTTCGTAAGGAGATTTTTCTCCGAATAAACTGCCTTCTTTATCCACTGTTCTGTCCATTTCCGAAAGCATTTTTGTTATAAAGATGGATTCAAATTCTATTGCAGCTTTTTTCAATTGTGCTTTAGAATCCCCTGATTCTTTAATCCTGTTATATAAAACCTGATCAGAGTTAACTGTTTTTGCGTTATCTAATCCGTTTTTTATTAAATCTATTGTCGGTGTTGAAAAATCCATATTGTTTTCCTTTGTTATACTTAAATAACTATCAAATCAGCCTGCAAACTTCCTGATTTTTTGAGTGCCTGCAGGATTGAAATCAAGTCAACCGGAGCAACACCAATAGAGTTTAATGCTCTTACTAAGTCATTCAGATTGCTGTTAGCAGGCATTTCGACCAAACTGCCCGGAGCTTTGTTAATTGTAATATCGGAATTTTCAAATCCGACTGTCGCACCGTTTGCAAACGGGTTTGGCTGAGAAACTTCATTTGATGTAGAAACCGTAACCGTAATATTACCATGCGCAACAGCTGCAGGAAGCAATTTAACATCAGCTCCGATAACAACGGTTCCGGTTCTTTCGTTTACAACAACCTTAGCTTTTTCTAAAGTTGGAGATACCTCAAGATTTTCAATAATTGAAAGGAAGGTTACCCGGTCATTAAGGAATTTCGGCGGAACGGTTACTCTAACGGAACTTCCGTCGATAGCATGAGCCGGAGCCACTTTTGAAACAGTATCTGCAATTCTTGAAACAAGTGTATAATCAGATTTATCAAGACAAAGTGTTATAGAATCTTCGTCGCCGATTTCTGTATAAATATCACGTTCAATAATTGCACCGCCAGGGATTCTGCCCGAGGTTGTAATTGCAGTTCTTGCGGAAGAGCCGCCTGCAATTTTATTAATACCGCCGACTGAAAGAGGGCCTTGAGCTACTGCGACAGCTTCGCCGTTTGGAGCTTTAAGAATGGTTTGAACAAGAACGCCGCCTTCCAAGCTTTTTGCATCGGCTATAGCGGATACTGTGCAATCAATTTTATCCCCGTTTTTAGAAAACGGAGGAACTGTTGCTGTTACAATTACAGCTGCAGATGCCCCTTTTTGGATGTAGTTTTCCTGTTCAATTACTGTCCCTAAGTTTCTTAAGAGCATTTTGTTTGTAATTTGTGTTGAACGGGAATTATCACCTGTCCCGGGTAGACCTACAACGATACCATATCCCACTAATTGGTTTTCTCTCACACCTTTAATGTGAGTCAAATCCATTATTCTGACTTTGGCTTCAATAGCCTTAGCAGGCAATAATCCCGTAATCATCAACATCATTATTAAAACTGAAGCTAAAACTTTTTTCATATACCCACCTTCTTAAAGAGTTACAAGAACCTGATTTTCTCCTATGACTTTGCCTGTATATACCCTTTTATAGTTCTTGTTTTCAACGTTAATATAATCCCCGGTCATTCCGTCTGCCATTGCTGTTCCGTCTATTGTAATCATAACGGCGCCATTTGAGACAAAGAATATTCTTACGCCCATGTTTCTTTCAACATCGGGTTTCATTTTTACAAATCTTTTATCAAGGACTTCTCCTTTTTGGAAAGCTTTTTTAGCTTTCATCTCTTTTGCAAACATTTTTTCGCTTAAAACATAGTCCATTCTCTGAGAAACATCCATTTTTTTTACCATTGCTGTTTCATTGGTAATTGCCTGGTCTCTGTTTATGAAATCTGAAGCTACCAGAACATCTTTATAAACAGAAGTTTGTGCAGGAAGATTAAGAGTTTTTACAAACGCGTTATTTACATAAATATCAACTCTTTTTATATCTCTCGGAATAATTTTATCTCCGCCCTGAACTATTTTATAAGTAACTTGTCCATCCGGTAAAACAAGGTTTGCAAAAGGAGTAGCAGAAATTTTAACTTCTACTTCTGCATTCGGAATAATTGTTCTGTAAGAGTTTTCAAGAATTTTAGCAACCTGAGTCTTAACATCGGCAGAGGTAACTGTCTGAGCTTGTGCGCTCAGGCAGGTTAGTAATATTAATGCTGTTGTTAAAACTTTTTTCATTTTTTCTTTAGCCCCTTACTTCTATTGCATGTTATTAGTTAGCTGCAATATGTTGCTTGAAGAGTTAATCAGTTTTGAATTTGATTCAAATGCACGTTCTGCTTTAATCAGACCGACAAGTTCGTCAACAATCTGAACATTAGAGCCTTCAAGCATACCTTGCTGAATCAAACCTAAGCCGTTTTGTCCCGGAGTATCCTGAACAGGGTTGCCGGAAGCCTGGGTTTCTTTATACAAATTGTGTCCGATTGATAACAAACCTGACGGGTTCTGGAACTTAACCAGCTGCAAAGAACCGACTATTGACTGTTGTGTTTGTCCCGGAAGGGTTACGGAAATATTACCGTCCTGAGTAATAGTAATTTCTGTAGCATCACGAGGAATTGATACTGATGGCTGAATCAAAAGCCCGTCGTTTGTACAAAGCTGACCTAATGAGTCAACCTGTAAGCAGCCGTCACGGGTATACGCAAGAGAACCGTCCTCTTTCATAACCTGTAAGAAACCTTCTCCTTCAATTTCTATATCCAGATTACGTCCTGTTGAAATTGCTACACCCTGTGTAAAAATTCTTGTTGTAGCAGCCGTTTTAACACCCAGCCCGATTTCAATACCGACAGGCTGGTATGTTCCCTGGTTCATCAAAGCACCGGGTGTTCTTGCTGCCTGTGAAAGAAGGTCTTGAAATTCAATTCTTGATTTCTTAAAAGCTGTAGTGTTAACGTTTGCAACGTTGTTCGCAATAACATCAAGATAGTTCTGCTGTGCTATCATACCTGTTGCTGCTGTTGTTAATGCTCTTAACATTTATCCTCTCCTCGTCTGGTTTAGTTTTCTATTAAATTTATGAGCCGATTCTTCCTACAGATACTGCTGTAGCAAGCATATCGCTGTTTGTGCTTACAACTTTTGTTAAAGATTCATAGTTGCGGGAAGTTGCAATTGTATTAATCATTTCCCTTATTACATTTGAGTTAGAAAGCTCAAGCATACCCTGCTGAACTGTGAATTTTTCGGAACGTAATTCCGGGTTGTTTTCAGGATCCATTGGAATAAATTTTGCGTCTCCTATTTCAAATAAATCTTCTTTGTTTGAAAAATCAAACACCCCGATTGTTTGAAGCGGAATCTTCTGGTTATATGAATTTATTTCAATATTACCGCTTTCCCCGATAACGGTTTCTATTCTGTCACGGAAAAGTTCCGGGTCAAAATCTTCCGGAATCATTCTTATTCTTCTGTTATTTATGTCAAGAACATACTCACCCTGCTTTGTTACCAGATATTGCTGGTCGTTTACTACAAAGGAGCCGTTTCTTGTATAAGAAATTTTTCCGTCAACATCTTGAATTTTAAAGAAGCCGTCACCCTCGATTGCGACATCATAAGGATTATTTGTTTTATCCAAGGCTCCCTGTGAAAAATCGTGAATATATTCAAGAGATTGAGAACCTACGCTTAAATCCCCCAGATATCTGCTTGAATCATTCCTTAGAATAGAACCTTTCTGTGAGTATACAGCTGATTCCATAATGTCTTTAAATCTTAAAGAGCCTTTTTTAAAACCTACTGTATTAACATTAGACAGATTGTTTGCAATCATATCATGCATATCCATCAGAGCGAGCATTCCGTTTGCTGCTGATTCCATACCTCTAACAATCATCAGTTCGCTCCTTTCAGGCTGTCATATTTACTCAGCACATTTTTTACATAATTTTGTGTTTCCGCATACGGAGGAATCCCGCCGTATTTTTTTACTGCGTTCGGACCTGCATTGTATGCAGCAAGCGCGAGAGATTTATCATTCCCAAATCTGTCCATTAAACCTTTTAAGTATTTGGTTCCGCCTTCAATATTTTGTTCGGCATCATAGGCATTAACTACACCCAGCCCCTGTGCAGTAGAAGGCATTAGCTGCATTAATCCCATTGCTCCGCATTTTGAAGTCGCATTTGGGTTAAACCCCGATTCTTGGTTAATTACGGCTTTTACAAAATCTTCATCTAAGCCGTTTTTATCGGCATATTTTGCTACCAAATTGTCAATTTCGGCACGTGAAACAGAATTAGGTTTTTGGGTATTTTTAACTGAGGAATCTAGTATTTCCTGAAAATCATTGTCAGGGGCAGCTCCATAGGACATCAACGATTGAAACTGGTTTTCAATCGCATTTATCCTGTGTAAAGTTATGTCCAAGCTCGAAAGCTGCACCTTCCGCTCTCCTCTCAAATTTTAATATTACCTACCAAGTCTATCTGTAAGGGATTGATTCCCCTACCCCATAAAGTCTACACTAGTAGTGTATTATATATTTGTATGGTCAACATCAATCAAAGGATTAAAATTTTTGCTTGTATATAGACCAAATGGTCAATTGTTATCCAAACTATATAAATCATCTTAATTTTTATGTTTTTGTTATAATTAAGGAAACAAGGGAGAAAAGAAATGCAAGAATTATTGAAAAAGAGTGCGATGGAGCAGAGCAAGGCTCTGAAAAATAAAGAAGTTTCAGCTGTTGAATTGACAACGGCAGCTTTAAATAGAATTAAGTCAATTGATGATAAACTGGGAGCTTTCAATTCTTTAACAGAAGACACAGCTCTTGATACTGCCAGAAAAGTTGACGAAAAGATTGCGAAAGGTGAAGAACTCCCGCTTTTAGCCGGTGTTCCTCTTGCATTGAAAGATAATATGAATCTTATCGGCTCCAGAACTACCGCTTCAAGCAAAATCCTGGAAAACTTCGTGTCTCCATATAATGCAACAGTTACTCAGAAATTGTTAGAAAACCTCGTTCCTATTGTAGGTAAAGCTAATCTTGACGAGTTTGCGATGGGTTCATCAAATGAAAATTCTGCATTTAAAAAAGTTCATAACCCTTGGAATTTGAATAAGGTTCCGGGCGGTTCTTCAGGCGGTTCTGCGGCTTCTGTCGCAGCTTGTGAAGCGACTCTTGCTCTTGGTTCAGATACCGGCGGAAGTATCCGTCTTCCGGCAAGTTTCTGCGGTATCGTAGGTATGAAACCGACTTATGGTAAGGTTTCCAGATACGGACTTATAGCTTTTGCTTCTTCTCTTGACCAAATCGGACCATTTGCAAGAACTGTAGAAGATGCAGCGGCTCTTTTAGAAGTTATTTCAGGCTATGATTCTCATGACTCAACTTCTTTAAACCTTCCTGTAGAAAATTATAGAAATACTCTTAATAATGATTTAAAAGGTAAAAAAATCGGAGTTGTAAAAGAGCTGGTCACAGAGGGGCTTACTCCTGATGTAGAGAAGGCAATAAAAAATGCTATTGAAACATACAAAAAACTCGGAGCAGAAGTTGTTGAAATTTCATTACCGAACCTTAAACATTCAATAGGTATTTACTATATTCTTGCAACAGCAGAGTGCAGTTCAAACCTTGCAAGATTTGACGGCGTAAGATATGGATACAGAACGGCTGATGCAAAAAATCTTTTGGAAATGTATTGCAAAACAAGAGCGGAAGGTTTTGGACCGGAAGTTAAACGCCGTATAATGCTCGGAACTTATGCGCTTTCTTCAGGATATTATGATGCATACTACAAAAAAGCTCAGCAAATGAGAAGAGTTGTAACAGAAGATTTTATTAAAGCTTTCTCTCAAGTTGATGCTTTAATATCACCAACCTGTCCAAATACGGCATTTGATTTGGGTTCAAGAACAGAAGATCCTCTTGCAATGTATTTAACGGATATTGCAACAATCTCTGCGAATTTGGCGGGTATTCCTGCTATTTCAATCCCTGCAGGATTTGATTGTGACGGTATGCCAATCGGTTTACAGATTATGACGCCGCAGTTGAGCGAAGCCAAATTGTTCAATTTTGCATATAAATTTGAACAAGAAAATGATTATTACAAAAAGCTGGCAAATATCTAGTTGGTTTTGCCGGCTCTGTAACCGCAGTAGGCGTAAATAAACGGCAGCGCTTTTTCTAGGTGAAGTTTGTCTACAAAAGGAACTTTAGCTAAGATAAGGACACCAAATAAGTCATCAAGGTTAGCAATGGTGTCTTTAAGTGTTAATTTTCTGTCAGGGTTTTTGTCATGTGGGTCGCAGATTAGATTTGAAACTTCTGCGGAACCCATCATCCCTACCAAAATAGCTCCGGCTGTCGATAAGATTTTTGCCCAAGCATTATTAAATTTTTGACTTGTTTCACATAATTTTAATGTTGAAGCTGCAAGCCAGGTTGGTATAGCGGCATTACAAAACTGAAAAACTCCTTCTTCGGCTTTTCTTCTGTTGGTTTTTGTATCATTTCCGGGCATAGCAGCCAGCACCGAGCCGATAACAGTAGTTGCCGAAACCAGAATCATTTCCGGGAGTCCATACTTAACTTTGAGAGGATTTTTGACTCCTTGTTTTTTCATCATGTGAACAATAGGGAACGCAGCTCCGGCAAGAGTTCCAACTGCTGCTTTTGCTTGATCCGGAAGGGTCGGTTTATATTGGGTACGGCTCCTTCTTAAAATAAACTTTGTTGCATCCGTCTCAACTTTTTCATCACGATAGTCCGGAGTAACGTCGACTTTCTCCAGATATACATACTTCATGCTATTACTTCTAAAATTCGGGATGGTATTCATTCTCGATAATTACCGGATTTACAAATAAATTATACTTTGTACAAGTCAGTCTTACAATACAACTAATTAGAATAAAACTCAGGATAATATTTTTTGATAGTTTAGTAAACTTTTGTAACATAAAAGGCAATTATAAGTCTTTATTTGTTTTATCATAGTCAAAGGAGTGTAGATATGGCTGTAAGTACAAAAGTGACCAGAAAACTGGATAACAATTACGTGCAGGTAGATGTAACTTCTAAAAAAGCGGAACCTCGCTATTACAAAGTTCCGGCATCTAAGGCTGATGAATTTTGTAAAAATTTTCAGAAGACTGATAGACGTATGTCAAGAATTTCTGACACTTCTTTCGTTTTATCAACAATTGCCGGGTGTACAATAATTGGATTATTGTCTAAAAAACTCGGCGGTGCTGCAAGAATGACATTAGGGATTATTGGCGGTATTGCCGCAGGATTTGCTTCTGTATTTGCCTGTTCCAATATGATGGATAAAAAGTATCATAATCTTTTAAAAACATATCAAGCAGAAGAAATTACATACGATGATAAACAAAAACAGCTTGATGAGATTTTGTAAAACAGTCCTTTTTAATTAAAATACTGCTTTAAATACTGTCCTGTAAATGAGTTCGGATTTTGGGAAACTTCTTTTGGTGTGCCGCAGGCAACAATCTCACCGCCGCCATCGCCGCCTTCGGGACCGAGGTCTATTATATAATCAGCAATTTTGATTAAATCAAGATTGTGTTCAATTATTAAAATAGTGTTTCCGTTATCGGCAAGCTTTTGGATAATTTTAATGAGTTTATCCAAATCATGCCAATGTAAGCCGACAGACGGCTCGTCAAGGAGGTAAAGAGTCTTACCTGTTGCCCGTTTATTAAGCTCGGAAGCTAATTTAATCCTCTGAGCTTCTCCGCCGGATAGAGTTGTGGCGCTTTGTCCCAGTTTAATATAGTCCAAACCGACATCAACGAGGGTTTTTAATTTATTTGCTATCTGAGGAATGTTTTCAAAAAACTCATACGCTTCTTTAACACTCATCTCAAGAACATCAGAGATTGATTTCCCTTTGTATTTAACCTCAAGAGTTTCGTTGTTATATCTTTTACCTTTGCAGACGTCACATTTTACATAAACATCTGAAAGGAAGTTCATCTCAATTTTTAAAACGCCGTCGCCGGAGCAGGCTTCACATCTTCCGCCTTTTACGTTAAAACTAAATCTTCCCGGTTTGTATCCCCGCATTTTTGCTTCGTTAGTTTTAGAGTACAATTCTCTTATCGGAGTGAATACATCCGTATATGTAGCAGGGTTTGACCTTGGAGTTCTGCCTATTGGCGACTGGTCAATATCAATAATTTTATCCAGATATTCAAACCCTAAAATCTCGTCTACCCCCTGCGGTTTCGGTTTGTTTCCTCTGAGTTTATGGATTGCATATTGATAAATCAAATCTTGCATTAAGGTTGATTTTCCGGAGCCGGAAACACCTGTCAGTACAACAATTTTTCCGAGTGGGATATCTATATCTATATTTTTTAAGTTATTAAGATGAGCATTTCTGACTTGGAGGAAATTTCCGTTACCTTCTCTTATTTTATCCGGAATCGGAATATTATACTCTCCGCTAAGATATTTACCTGTAATCGAATTTTTAGCCTTGATAATATCTTCGACTCCGCCTTGAGCGATAATTTCACCGCCGTAGACCCCGGCACGAGGTCCTATATCAACTATATGGTCGGCATTTCTGATTGTTTCTTCGTCGTGTTCTACTACTATCAAAGAGTTTCCAAGATTGCGGAGTTTGATAAGAGTTTTAATCAATCTGTCATTATCTCTCTGATGCAGACCGATTGACGGTTCATCGAGAACATACAATACTCCTGACAATCCGCTTCCTATCTGGGTTGCAAGTCTTATTCTCTGAGCCTCGCCGCCGGATAAAGTTCCTGCCGTACGTGATAGATTTAAGTATGATAACCCGACATCAATAAGGAATTTTAATCTTGCTCTGATTTCATCAAGAATTTGTTTCCCGATTTGCATCTGAAAGTCGGAAAGAGTTAAGTATAAATCCGTTATAAATTCATATTCTTTATCTACTGACATCAAACAGAATTCATGAATATTCTTATTATTGATTCTTACCGCAAGCGGGAACGGTTTAAGTCTTGCACCTCCGCATTTTGAGCACGGAGTCATTATCATATATTTTTCAATTTCAGCTTTCCAATACTCGCTATCCACATTATAATGTTTCATCAAGAAAGGAACTACGCCTATAAATTTCTGGAGAGTCGTTCTATATCGTTTGCTTCCAAACTCTCTTATCCTCATAGGAATACGCTCATCTGAGCCATAGAGAATAATATTTTGATGTTCTTCAGGCATATCCTTAAACGGGATATCATAATTCATATTATAAGCACTCTGAACGGCAGCTAAAACATCTTCGTAATACCCTGTTGATGATTTACTCCACGGATAAATAGCCCCTTCCTTAATAGATTTTGTTCTATCCGGTATAACTAAGTCCGGGTCAATCTGAAAATCATAGCCGATACCGCCGCACTTATCACAGGCACCATACGGTGCATTAAAAGAAAAAATTCTCGGAGTCAGTTCTTCAAAACTCAAATTACAATCAGGGCATGCGAGTTTTTCGCTGTAAACAATTTCTTCCCCGTCGAGTTTGTCAATATTTGCAACCCCGTCAGCCTTTTGGAGTGCAATCTGAACGCTGTCTGCAATTCTTGATTTAGCACCCTCTTTTACAACAACTCTATCGACAACAACGGAAATTGTATGAGCTTTGGTTTTTGCTAACTTAATCTCATCTTCATCAAGATTATAGACTTCACCGTCAACTTTTACTCTTACAAAACCTTCCTGCTTAAGTTCTTCAAAAAGTGATTGAAACTCTCCTTTTTTTCCTTTAACAAGCGGTGCAAGAATCTGAATTTTTGTACCTTCCGGAAGTTTTAGAATGCTCGATACGATTTCATCAATTGTCTGAGGCTTAATCGGTTTGCCGCACTTAGGACAAAAAGGGGTGCCTATTCTTGCATAAAGGAGCCTTAAGTAATCATAAATCTCAGTAACTGTTCCGACAGTAGAACGGGGATTATTGCTTGTAGATTTCTGGTCAATAGAAATAGCGGGTGTAAGTCCGTCAATATAATCCACATCCGGTTTATCCATCTGACCCAAAAACTGGCGTGCATAAGTGGAAAGACTTTCTATATAACGTCTTTGACCTTCTGCAAAAATTGTATCAAACGCAAGCGAACTTTTCCCTGACCCTGAAACTCCGGTAAAAACAACCAGTTCGTTCTTAGGAATCTCCAGCGATACATCCTTGAGGTTATGTTCCCTCGCTCCCTTTATAATAATCTTGTCTGTCATAACAAAATTATAACATTAAATATTTTTCGTGAGCAAAACACTCTTTAATTATTTGCATCTGCCGCTTATAACCTTGGCTGCATACTGAATAAAGATAGCTATTTCCCAGAATAAATTTCTATGTTTTACATAATACAAATCATATCCGAGTCTTTCTTCCGGAATGCAGTCAATAGAATTAACCTGCTGCCATCCTGTCCAGCCCGGGCGAACCCAGTTTCTGCACTCCCAGAACGGAATATTTTCCCTGTTTTCTTCATAAACTTCTTCTCTTACAGGGCGCGGTCCGATTATGCTCATCTCTCCTTTTAAAATATTAAACATTTGAGGGATGTCATCAATATGGAATTTTCGTATCCACTTGCAGAAAGGCATTATTCTTTTGTCATCTGTTTCTATTTCTTCCAAATCATCATCAAAACCTTCATCGACTTTGTCCTGATACATGGTTCTGAATTTTATCATTTTAAACGGACGTCCGAATTTACCAATTCTTGTTTGGGTGAAGAAAATCGGTCCAAAATCTGATAGTTTAATACCTGCTATTGCAATAACCGTAACAGGAAGGGTTATAATCAGAATTGCGAGCGAAGCTATTATATCCAAGAATCTCTTGATATAAGAATACATAAAATATTTTGGTCTGACATAGTCATAGAATAACCAGTTAACCGCCATTTTAGAAGTAAATAGTTTATGTGTTATGTGAGCATAAAAAGTCGGCATTCTCCAGACTTTTACCCCCAGAGGGATTCCTTTTGCCAAATCAGTCAGGATATTAGAATCCATTCTTGATTTAACCGCTATAATGACCATATCTACATTATTATCTTTAATAACGGCTTCCGAATCATAGGTAAGTCCCAAAATAGGTATGGTTGAATCTTCTTCTTCAATGGTATTCATATTATCATCTAAAAATCCTACGACTCGCATACCAAGTTCCGGTCTTGATTGAATTTCTTCCGCAATTAATTTTCCATCTTGTCCTGCACCAACAATCAGTATATTTTTAACAGGTTTGAGGAAGTTTTTGTATATGACATAGATTATTCTTGAAATTAAAATACCTGCAAATGTGAACAAAAGGTTTACGAGCAAAAGACTTAGAATAAAACTATTCCAGCCTCTTATAATACAAAGTCCGGATAGGAATGTTGCGATAAAAATTCCCTCAAATAATAAATATATGTCTTTGAACATGTACTGTCTGACAGTATAAAAACCTTTTAACATAAGAATCAGCATAGTTATCAGGACAAAAAATGTTACAGCTGTCATTGCTGCTCCATAAGAATATGTGACTCCGTAAAAGTTTAAAAAAGTTATTACCCCTATGATAATTGCATCGACTATTGCAAGCACATAAACAGATCTTGATAAAACCGTCATACAGTCTCCTTGATAATTTGCTCTTAATCATTATATCACATTTTAACGTAAATTTGTAATATAATTGAAGTATTCATTTTGATTGTAATTTTGAGCATTTTGAATAATGGTTTTTCGGTCCAAATAACCCATTCTATAGGCAACTTCTTCTAAGCAGGCTATTTTAATACCTTGGTTTTCTTCTATTGTTTGGACAAATTGTCCTGCTTGCAGCAGTGATTTATGAGTTCCTGTATCCAGCCATGCAAAGCCTCTGCCGAGAAGTTCCGTGTGGAGCTTATTGTTTTTTAAATATATTTGGTTAATGTCTGTAATTTCTAATTCATTACGCGAAGATGGTTTTAAAGATTTTGCGTATTCAATAACTTTATTATCGTAAAAATATAACCCGGTTACAGCATAATTAGATTTTGGATGGTTAGGTTTTTCTTCAATAGAAACGACTTTCCCCTCCTCTGAAAACTCGACTACACCAAACCTTTCAGGGTCTTTTACGTAGTATCCGAAAATTGTTGCACCATCTCCGGATTCAGCTCTTTTTGCTGATTTTTTTAAAGAATGTGAGAATCCTGAACCGTAAAATATATTGTCTCCTAAAATGAGCGCCACGGAGTCTTTTCCTATAAAAGTTTCTCCTATAATAAATGCTTGAGCTATGCCTTCAGGTTTAGGCTGAACTTCGTATGAAAACTTCACCCCGAAATTACTTCCGTCGCCAAGCAGCCTCTGAAAAGCTTTTGTATCATCCGGGGTGGTAATTATCAAAATATCTCTTATTCCGGCAAGCATTAGAACGGATATCGGATAATATATCATTGGTTTGTCATATATAGGCAGGAGCTGCTTAGATACCCCTATTGTGCTTGGGTATAGTCTGCTTCCTGTGCCGCCTGCAAGAACTATTCCTTTCATAATTCTTCTCCCATTCGAAGTTCCAGATAATCTTTCAGAGCAGATTTCCAATTTCTTAAAATTCTAGCATTGTTCATCGCACTATACAACGGTCTTTGTGCAAGACTATGAAAATCCTTTGTTTTACAAGGTTCAACATCTGCAGTTATAGCGCTTTGTTTTAATATTTCATTAACAAATTCATACCGGCTGACTTCTCCTCCGCCGCAAACATGATAAATCCCATAAGGTTTGTCAAGAAGTTTGAGAATACCTTCTGCTAAATCCATAGTCCAGGTTGGAGAGCCAATTTGGTCGTCAGCAGCTTTAATTCTTTTATTATTTTTTGCCGCAGTTAGTATTTTTTCAACAAAGTTGTCTCCATAATGTCCGTAAAGCCAGCTTGTACGTACAATATAAAACTTTTGGCAATATTTTTTTACAGCTTCTTCACCTTTTAATTTGCTTAACCCGTATGTATTAATTGGATTTGTCTTGTCATCCGGTTCATACGGAGTTTTTTTCTTCCCGTCAAATACATAATCTGTAGATATGTAGATTAATGGTATTTCATATTTTCCGCAGTATTTTGCAATATTTTCTGTTCCGTAAGCATTTACAAGAGCTGCTTTATTTTGTTCTTCTTCCGCTTTATCCACGGCTGTATAAGCAGCGCAATGGATTACAAAATCCGGCAAAGTTTTATCAAGATAAGCATTTACCTGCTCGGAATTAGTCACATCCAAATCTGCCCTGCCGGTTTCAATAACTTCGTATCCTTTATCTTCCAGCACCGGACATAAATCTTGTCCCAGCATTCCTTTAGCTCCGGTTACAAGTACTTTCATACAACCGCCTTTTTGTTTTCTATATTTCTTATCCATTCTTGATTATTTAAATACCATTGAATGGTCAGTTTTATTCCTTTCTCAAAGGTTATAGAAGGTTTCCATCCCAGTTCTGATGTAATTTTGTCGTTTGAGATGGCATATCTTCTGTCATGTCCTAGTCTATCGCTGACATATTCAATACAATTTTCGTCTTTTCCCATCTCTTTTAATATAATTTTAGTTATTTCAAGATTAGTTTTTTCGTTATGTCCGCCGATATTATAAACCTCCTTAACTTTACCTTTGTGAAGCACTGTATCAATAGCCTCACAATGGTCATAGACATACAGCCAGTCGCGTACATTCAAACCGTCGCCGTAAAGAGGAACTTTTTTCCCTTTCAAAAGTTTAAGTATAAAAAACGGAATAAGTTTTTCAGGATACTGGTATGGTCCGTAATTATTTGAACATCTCGTAATTAAAATCGGGAGATTATAAGTTTCTCCGTAAGCTCTTACAAGCATGTCAGCACTTGCTTTGCTTGCGGAATAAGGGCTGTTTGGTGCAATTGGTGTGGTCTCGGAAAAATATCCAGTTTTACCCAAGGTGCCATAAACTTCATCGGTAGAAACTTGAAGATATCTTTTAATTCCAATTTCTCTGGAGGCTTCCAGTAAATTGAGCGTACCTTTGATATTTGTTTCTATAAAAATGTCAGGCGACGAAATAGAGCGGTCTACATGAGATTCTGCTGCAAAATTTATTACTGCATCTGTTTCATCAATCAACTCCCGAACAAGGTTTTTGTCGCAAATATTGCCATATACAAATTGATAATTAGGATTACCGTCAATATCTTTTAGATTTTCCAAATTTCCTGCATAGGTAAGTGCATCAAGATTTATAACCTTATAGTCCGGGTATTTTTTTAAAATATGTCTTATAAAGCAGCTTCCTATAAAACCGGCACCGCCTGTAACAAGTAACTTCACTATATCTCCTCCAGATTGACTTCACTTAAGCATGGGAGATTTTGGTCTTTTAAAGAAAGAATAGGCTCAAAGTCTATCCCCCAGTTGATATTCAAATCCTTATCTTTCCAGAATACCCCCCTGTCAGCTTCCGGATTATATTCTCCGCTTGCTTTATAAATGATTTCTGCCTCATCAGAAAGTACGACAAAGCCATGTGCAAAGCCTTGCGGAATGAAAAGCATGCATTTATTTTCTTCTGATAACTTGACTTTAACATATTTTTTGTAAGTTTCGGATTCTTTTCTCAAATCAACTGCAATATCGTAAATTCTACCTCTGACGCATCTTACAAGTTTAGCTTGAGAATAGGGGTTCGCTTGGTAGTGAAGCCCTCTCAAAACATGTTTTGAGGATTTTGAATGATTATCCTGGTTAAATTCGACTGAAATTCCATTGGCTTCAAAGTCTGATTTTTTGTAACTTTCTAAGAAAAAGCCGCGATTATCACCAAAAACCTTTGGCTTTATAAGAATAACATCTTTAATATTTTGTTTTTCAAATTCAAAAGGCATTAATTTCTCCCGACCGAAAAATATTTTATTCCCCTGGCTTCCAGACGGGTTTTATCATATTGATTCCTGCCGTCAAAGATTATTGGAGCTTTCATTAGAGATTTTAATTTTTCAAAATCCGGACGTCTGAATTCATTCCATTCTGTTAATAATAGCAGACAATCTGCATTTTTCAATGCATCGTACGAGGATTTTGAATACTCAATTCTGTCTTTAAAAATTTCTTTGGCACTTTCAACTGCTTTTGGGTCATAAGCCTGAATTTTTGCACCATGTTGTAAAAGCGCTTCAATAATGGTTATTGAAGGAGCTTCTCTCATATCATTTGTTTTTGGCTTAAATGCAAGTCCCCAAACTGCAATAGTTTTATCTTTCAAGCTTCCGTTAAAGTATTTTAAAATTTTATCAATAAACTTTTGGCGCTGGTTTTTATTAATCTTATTAACAGCTTTCAGTATAGAAAATTCTGTTCCGTAATCTTCTGCCATTTTAATCAATGCATTAACATCTTTTGGAAAGCAGCTTCCGCCAAAACCTATGCCGGGGAATAGGAATTTGTTTCCTATCCTTGTGTCGGTAGAAATACCGACTCTTACCATTTCAACATCAGCTCCGGTTTTTTCACAAAGGTTAGCGACTTCGTTCATAAATGAAATTTTGGCTGCCAAGAAAGCATTTGCCGCATATTTTGTCATCTCTGCAGATTTGACATCCATAAAAATTATACGGTTTGCAGTACGCATAAACGAAGAATAAATTTCTTGCATAATTTCAGTAGCTCTTTGGCTGTCAGAACCTATAATAACCCGGTCAGGATATAAAAAATCGTCTACGGCTGCGCCTTGTTTTAAAAACTCAGGGTTGGAAACTACATCAAAATCATAAGCAGTATTATTTTTTATAACTTCTTTTACTTTTTCGGCAGTTCCGACAGGAACGGTGGATTTATTGACGATGACTTTGTAGCCGTTCATCGCTTTGGCAATAGATTTTGCCACTTCCAAAACATATTTGAGATTACATGTTCCATCTTCATTCATAGGTGTTCCTACAGCTATAAAACAAACATCCGAAGCTTTGACAGCTTTGTCCAAGTCGGTGGAGAAAAACAATCTCCCTTCAAGGGTATTGGATTTTATTAAATCTTCTAAACCGGGTTCGTAGATAGGAATTATTGCGTCTCGGAGTTTTTTAATTTTTTCTTCATTATTATCGACACAGATAACCTCATTCCCCATATCTGCAAGGCAAGTTCCTGCTACAAGCCCTACATATCCAGTTCCTATTACACAAATTTTCATTTAAAACTCCTATTTTTCAAACTCTGTTTTTTCGCTAAAGCGCTCTTCTAATATTTTAATCATAATAGCTATATCTTCGCTATTAGTTTTTCTGTTGCCATTAATACACATAAGCGGTGTTTTAAATTTGCTGATTTTAAGCAAGTTCTTTTTATTGCATTCGCAAAATCCGGTTTCTTTAGTATACCCGAAAAAAGAAAATAAATCATTTGGTAATACAGCTTTTGCCCCTTTTACGGTTATTGAATAATAACTGAATATAACTCGTTGAATATCTTCAAAACTTCGGAATTTATTATGCACGGTTATATTGAACTCTTCCTTAAAGTTTTCAATACATTCATCCACATAGGATTTTCTGTAAGGATCTATACCATGCTGAGGAAAATAATTGATACAACTGCCATAATGATTCTTAATCAGTTGATAGGCGCGATTAATTGTATATCCATAAATGTGATTATACTTTTTATTAAGAATACGTTTGGAAAATCTGTAAATTGGTTTACCATCTTCTGTATAAAAATATTCCGGAGTGATATTATCCCAGAAAAACATATCATCATTGGCATACAAAAAATATTCCGATAACCCGGGAATTTTACTCAAACAAGTTTCTATTGCGCAGGAATTAAAGCTGGGGCGTGCGCTCTCCGGCATGATATCTTTATGGTCTATAATTTTAATTCTCTCTGATTCGGGATTAAGCCATTCAGGAATCTGATTATCGGTGACAATAAAAATGTTTCTTATCCAGGGGGCATATTTTTTCACGGAGCGAAGTGAGTATTTAAGTTCATTATTATCTTGGAACCTGCATTTTGATACAGCTTCTTCTGTAAGGTTTTCTTTTTTTTCTGTAAGAAGTTTTACAATCCAGTCTGAATCTTCGCCGTTTACCCAGAGATAAACAAGGTCTATGTCAAAATTCATCTCTCTTCCTCCTTTAGTATATCAAGGATTCCCGGGTAATTTTCTGCCAAAATTTTATAAGCTTCATCCGTAGTGGATACTCTGTTTATTTTGCATAGGGCGAATTCTTGCGAATTCTCTATTAAACGAACAGATTCCTTATAACCCTTTACAACTTGTACTTTTGTTCGGTTAAGGACAGCTGATGCCCAAAACCATATATCATCATGGGTTGCGAGTTTGTTCATAAAGAAATCTTTATTAAAGACTTCTTTGCTTAAGCAGCCGGGCGGGTATAAAACTCCGGCGCAGCCGGTTAATCTGTTTAGAAAACTTGCTTTGGAAAAGTCTTTATTATAAAGAATTCTGCTCGGTAAATCTTCCATGGTATTATTTTTTATCCGGATTCTGGCTGCTCTGTGTGTATGAATATTTTCAGGATTTTTAATGTAAGAACTATACAAAGTTTCAACCGTATCCGCCGCATAATCGACATCGTCATCAGCGGTAATTATAACGGCATTGGGATATTTTTCGAGTGCAGGAATAAGCTTTTTATAAGAGCGTATATCTTCACACCATTCTATGGTTAATCCAAAATCTTTAAGTTGAAGCAATTCGCTCGGTAAATCGTCTTCTTTCCCGGGGAATTGGCTTTCTGCAAGCCATAAAATCACTTTGTCCGGTTTAATAGTTTGGTTCAGAAGAGTTTTAACAGCTTTTACAGATGTGTTAATTCTTTGCGGAAAACTTGTTAGAGAAACTATTAACGGTATATCGCGCGGAATGTCTGTAATTCCCTTTTCTTTAAGTATTACAGCCTTTTCTTTATAAGAATGTTTTATTCTGACTTGGAGTCCGAAAAACATTAAAATATAATGTGAATCAATATCTCTTAGAGAAAAGAGATTTAATAAAATTTCTCTAAACATTTTTAGCTCCCGGAGGTAAGAGTTTATGTACGGCGGCTAAGACCTCTTCAACGGTCGGAAGATTTGTACAGCGATTTTTATTTTCAATCAACGGACATTTTCTCTTGTGGCAGGGCTGGCATGGAATATGCCCGCTAAGCGCCAGATACTTGTCCTCAGAACCTATCGGGGCGTATAATCCGGGCGGAGTGCAGCAAAAAATTGAAACAATCTTAGGTCTTTTTGCAGCCCAGGCTAAATGAGTACTTCCGCTATCCAAAGAAAGGACTAAATCACATCTTCTGAATACTTCGGCAAGCTCAGGAATTTTTGTTTTACCTGCAATATTTAAATATTTGCCGCCGGAAATGTATTCAATCAAATCTTTATCCTTAGATGTTCCGGTAAAGATTAATGTATAATCATTTCCGATTTCTTCAATGAGTTTTTTCCAATTGTCTTTATTCCAATGTTTCGCAGCCCAAGTCGTTGCAGGAGCTATTGCAATAATAGGTTTCGTCTTATTAATATCTTGAAGCAAGGTATCTATTTTTTGTATAGTTTCTTCTGATGCCGGCGGAAGTTCAGCTTCAATTTTATCGGTATTCAAACCCAAATAATTTGCATATTTTAAATAATTTTTTATAACATGGGTATTAAAATCGACAGCTATCTTTTCAATAAATTCATTTCCGCCGAGAATAGAAAATTCCCTTGCAGATTTTGATATAATTCTTCTTTTTGCTCCGCAAAATGCAGTCCAGATAAAACTTTTTATCAGCATGTGTGTATCGAGAGCTATATCAAATTTTTCAGAACGAAGATGTTTTATGATTTTTAAATATTCCGGTAATTTTTTGAATAAAGGCTGCTTTTTCCATTTTTCAATCGGAACAAGGATTGTTTCATCAACAGCAGGATTGTTTTTTACAACATCAATCCCTTTTTCTCCCACAATCCAAGTTACGTGGTATCCGTTGGATTTTAAAATGTTTGCAAGCGGCAGGTTAAAAATAACATCGCCCAGAGAAGACAATCTGATAATTAAAACCTTCTTTTTATCCACTTCCATACTCCTGCTGCACACTAAAAGGATACTATAAACTTCCTCCTTTTGCAAGGTTAAAAAGCCACAAAACCCAATATTTTGATAGTTTAGAACGGTTATATGTTAAAATTTGTAAACAAAGAAACAAAAACAATGCAAAATTTTATATTCAGGAGTTTTCATTGAATATCAGCTAACTATTGATGAAAGGTTTATTATGATTCAAAATATTCATGGTTTTGGATATTGTAATAATACTTATAATAATTTACCTCGTTACAGAAAACCTGTAAATTTTACGGGGATGTCTCTGCCTTCTCAATATAAAACTTCGTTTGATTATTTGGCGGCAAGGATTGTGGACGGGAATAAAAAGTGGCAGATTGACGGCAGTTTGTTGTCTGCTGCAAATATTTCCAAGGCAATGGAAAAAGTTTTTATGCTGAATAAAGTCTTTGGTCCGTACAAGGAATCCAACCCGGCTAAAATCGCCTGGAAAAATTATATTCCGCAAGAAGTTAGGGTTTATTGTACGGATAAAGTTAATGAAGCTCGTGCCGGGAGACTCAGACAATGGCAAAACTTTTTGGAAAATCCTGTCGTTGAAGGAATCTCCGGTGACTATGATGAACTTATAAAAGACATCAAAAGTGACAGGTCATTAAAATTTGTAATTTGGAATGCGATTAATAGCGAATTACAGGCATCAAACAGGCATATTCCGGTTCCGTTTGATATAACTGCGCTGGACGAAACTGTCAGACATTTCAAGAGTATAGAGCCTAAATTTAGAGCTGTAACTTGTGCGCCTTCTTCGTTTTTGAAAATGTATACTCACAGATTAAGAGATAATCTGTTGATGAAAAAAGACCTTTCAGCTAATACTGAAATATGGGTAAAAATACCTTCAATAAAAAGAGATCCTGATAATAAAGAATCAAATATTGCGGAACTTGAGATTTTGAGTAATAAAAATTGGTGTACACGTTCAAGTTTAGATAAAGCGGAAGCTGCCCTTGAGGATGGAGATTTTTATATTTATTTGGAAAGAGATGATGAAAGTTTCTGGAAACCAAGTATTGGTATGGCATCTTCCAAGGGTAAAATTGATCAAATTCAAGGGGCGGAGAATAACAATTTAATTCCTCTTACAGAGCTTGAAAATGTGAAAAAATTTATTAAAGACAGCGGGCTAAAGTGCCAATCCGGGATTTGTGATGAAGGTCCAAAGGCTCTCCAGCAGATTTTAATTGCGGAAAAGTTATCTCAAACAGATTTAGAATCCGGAAAGAACTTATTTAGAGCGATAAAAGATAAAGATAATGAAGTAATTTATAAGATGCTTGGTAAACAGATAAAAATAACACCAGACAACAAATATATTATTCCGACTTATAAACCGCAGGTATTGTTAAATAAAAAATCCGGAATAACTGTCCCTTATTCTTTCTTGGGAATTGATGAAGATGCACTGTTAGAAAATGTTTCAGTTATTGACGGCGACTTAATTTTAACTAATAAAAATAACGTATTTGACTCAACCATATCGCAATTCCCGCCTAATCTTAAAACTGTTAACGGCAGGATTGAATGCTCAAAAATGCAGTATGAAAAGTTTAAAGACGATTTTATTAGAGTGGTTAAAGATCCGTCATATATTAATATACATTAATGATATCTAATCTTTTGGTTCTATGTTATTATAGTAATAGTGTTATAAATTTATAGTCTGTAAAAATAACTTGTTTAAAAAATAAGAGGGGTATAATGTTTTTTAGAACAAAAAGAACAAATATGGAACAAGAGATTGTTGAACAATCCGCAATAATTCCCTATATTTTGATGAAATATATTGATTCGGAAACCGGAGAAATAAAGCTGGATTTACCTCAAGATATAAGAAAAATTGTTCTTGTTGCAAGCGGTTCTTCGTACCATTGTGCAAGGTTTGCAGTAGATTTGGTGGAAAAAATATCTAAAATAGAAACACGAGCTATTTATTCAAGTGAATTTTTACTAAAAAATCTTATCCCTGCTGATGAAAAAACTTTATATATTTTTATAACCCAGTCCGGTGAGACAAGTGACACTTTAAAATCCGTTGAGAGGGTCAAAAAAGAAACAAATTTGCCGACTTTATGTATTACTAATAATGAAAATTCTTCAATTTGGAAGTTATGTGATTACCAAGCGGCTTGTTTTGCGGGTACTGAGCAGGGGATAGCGGCTACTAAGTCTTTTACATCACAAATGCTATGCTTGATTCTGATTTCGCTCAAGCTAATAGAAAATATTGAACCGCAAAGTATAACCGAACGGTATAAGAAATCTCTATTTCATATTCCTGCAATAGTTTCAGAAGCAGTATCGAAAAAACCTGAGATAAAGAAGTTTGCTTCTCGGCTGGCAAAAGAAAATGTCATAGTTATTACCGCAGACGGCATTTCTTATTCGCTTGCCAAAGAGGGTGCTTTAAAAATTAAAGAAACATCATACAAAAATATAAGTGCAGCCATCTTAGGGGAATTTATGCATGGTCATGTCGCCGTTTTAAATAATAAATCGACTCTTATTTATATTGCGGTTGATAGAATCTCAGATCGTTCAATCAATAATCTTAATAAAATAAAAGAAGATTATCACCCGAATTTGGCGATTATTGGTCCCTCCGATGACAGACTAAAGCCGGATTACAATATAAACATAAAATGTGAAAACGAAATTCAGCAATTATTCGCAAACGTAGTAATTTTACAGCTTTTGGCGCTTGAAACAGCACTAAAACTCAAAAGAAATGTAGATCATCCAAAAGGGCTTCATAAAGTTGTTTTGGATAAGTCTATCTAATCAGTGTTTATTCCGTTCTTATACCTTGCAGCTTTAGCATTAATAGCATAACAAGTACTGCAAAGTTTCTGAGAGAGGGTAAACATATTTCTCTGAATCATTGCAACGTCATTCATTGCTTCAAGCATTTTATTGGGATCTACCATAGATGCCAATGCATCATGATTATCAACTTTTTCATCCGCATATTTTTTTACCAGCAGTTTGTCAATATAATCCCTTGCTCCAATAGCCATATTCTATTCTCCCAATTCCAAATTTCCCTATATATAAATAAAGACTTTTGAGTTTCAGAAATTGACTAATTGTAACAAAACTTAAAGAATTTCTTTTTCTTTAATATATCTTGGGCGGGCTTTAACTTCGCTGAAAATTTGTCCTAAATATTCGCCGATAACACCAAGACAAAAAATTTGGAAACCGCCTATAAATATGATTAGCATAACAAGAGTTGCCCAGCCGCTCGGAGCATCGTGTCTGAAAAGTTTGTCGCAAACTGCATCTACACCGACACATGCCATAATGAATACTGTTATTAAACCTATGGCTGAAATAAGTCTCAGCGGGACGATGCTGTATGAAGTTATTCCGTTAAGGGCAAGGCTGGTCAGGGATACAAAATTAAATTTTGAACTGCCTGCGGCACGCGGTTTTACATCAAAATGAACATATGCGGTTTTAAGCCCTGTCTCGTGGAAAAATCCTCTCAAGAAAAGTTCACTCTCGGAATATCTTTCTAATATATCTAGGGCGCGAGAACTTACAAGCCTAAAATCAGAATGGTTAGGAGGAATTTTCACTCCCATTAGATTCATTAATTTATAAAATAAAAACGCTGTGGTTTTTTTAAAGACAGTATCAGTTTTTCTATCGTTTCTTATGCCAGAAACGATTTCAGCGCCGTTGTGAAATTCGTCTATAAATTTTTCGATGGAGTTTTCATCCTGCTGCAAATCCGCATCAATTGTAAGAGCGCAGTCGCATCCAAATTCTTTTACTCCCAAAAGTCCTGCAATTAAAGCTTTCTGGTTTCCGTAGTTGCGTACAAATTTTGTACCTTTTACCCTTGATGTTTTTGAGTGAAGTTCCTCTATTATACTCCAGGTTTTATCCTTAGAACCGTCATCGACAAGATATAAATAGCTATCGGAAGAGATTTTTCCCTTTTCAATCAGGTCGTCCAGTACCCGAAGCAAGGTCTCTACGGTAGTTTTAATAACTAACTCTTCGTTATAGCAGGGGATTATGACAGCTAATTTGGTTTTTTTCTTAAACATTGTATTCCTCTTATACATATAATATAATATGACTATTACAAAAACAAGACGGGAGTATGGCTTGTCTTATAGAAAATTTATATTAAATGCAGATGATTTTGGCATGTCTAAAGCCTTTAACCAAGCTGTTCTTGAAGGGTATCAAGAAGGTCTTTTGAAAAGCGCAAGTCTCACAGCTAACGGGGAGGCATTTGATGAGGCAGTTGATTTAATTCTTCCGCAGTGTCCTGATTTGGGAGTGGGTGTACATCTTAACATAATTGAAGGGAAGGCTCTTTGTGAAGATCTTACATCACTTGTAGATTCTAACAGAAATTTTTGTAACTCTTACAGCCAGCTTTTAGCTAAATCACTTAATCCATTGGATAAAGAATTTATGATGCAGACAGAGCGTGAATTCCGCCTTCAGATAGAAAAAGTTCTGGCAAAAACTACTGTAAGTCATCTTGATTCGCATGTGCATGTACATTCTATTCCTAAAATTTTTAATCTTGTGTGCAAACTTGCTAAGGAATACGAAATAAAACAAGTAAGAACTCAGTTTGAAAAACCGTATATTATACCGGATATTTATAAACATTTAACTTTAAAATACCCTATTAATTTAATAAAAGTCTGCTTATTAGACTTTTTTACCGCCATAAATAAATCGACTGTTCGTAAGTGGGGACTTAAAACAAATAATTATCTTATAGGTGTTGCATATACGTCTATGATGGACAGTTTAACAGTAGCATACGGCTTAAAGGCTGTTAAAGCACATAATATAACGGCAGAAGCATTGATTCATCCATGCCGGTATGAAGATGGAAAAATTGATAATCATTTTACGGAGTTTTTGATTACTAAGAATCAAAAACTTAAAGAAAGAATTGAACAGCTTGGGTATGAGATAACAAATTATGTTGAAAAAGATTCTTAGTATCTCTTTTGTTGTCATATTTTTTATTCTCGGACTGATTTTTCTTGTACCTAAAGATAACGAATATAAAGTGATTGAAGTTAACAGCCCCGGTGATTTTGTTTTGGATTCCGGAATAAATATTAAGTTCAATGATTATACGACTTTTGATTCTCGGTTTACTGAGCGCAATAAGAGCATTGCTGCAAATCTATCAATATCTGAAGAAGAAGCTTTTATTTTAGGCAATCTCGGGAAATACTGGGCAGAAAACCTTATGAAAGGCAGAAAAGTTGTTGCCCAAGATGGTGACTTAATATATTACAAATACAGTTATAAAACCAAATTTCTGTACTCGGGATTCTGTTTGTTTAATTCAAAGCCGTATAATCAGGAGGCTTTTAACAAAAGATTAAATGCCGTAAGAAAAGGCAGCTATCAGGTTCTTGATTTAGATACTGATATTTGTTACAAACCGACGGATTCTAAAGTAAGAGAATTAAAGAATTTTATTGTGCTGCGGCGTTCGCATCTTCCAAAAGCTTTGCGTCGTAATACTTATAAACATGTGCAGATTGCTTCTCCATCAGAAATGAGGTTTGATAGAGGTGATATAAAAGTGTATTTTTCTGACTTAACCTCAAAGCTTAAACCTGACAGGAGCTGCAGCAGTGATATTTGTAAAGAGATTCTTCATAATATAAATCGGGCGCAAAAAACTATAGACATTGCTATTTATGGATATTCAACAGTTCCGGACATTGAGAATGCTCTTAAGGCAGCCTTAAAACGAGGAGTCAGAATTCGGCTTGTCTATGATATGGATTCAAAAGGCGGGAATATTTATGAAAATACCTTTGCACTTACAAAACTTCTTTCTGATAACTCAAGTGATTTAATTTCTCCTGAAGCCGGCGCAATTATGCATAACAAATTTTATATATTTGATGACCAAATTCTAATAACAGGTTCTTCCAATTTATCTCATACTGATATGTCCGGTTTTAATACTAACAGTATTGTTGTGATTAACTCATCAGAAGCTGCAAGTATTTATAAACGAGAATTTGAACAAATGTATAGAGGGAATTTTCATAATTTAAAAAGCCGTACGGCAGAATCTTCTGTAAACTTATCCGGGACAAAATTGAAAATATTCTTTTCGCCTCAGGATAAAGCACTCCAAAATGCTGTTATTCCATTGGCAGACAAAGCTCAAAAATATATTTATATTCCAACTTTCCTAATCACAGATACTAAAACGACGGAGGCTCTTATCAGGGCAAAAAACAGAGGTGTTGATGTAAAAATAATTATTGATGCACTCAATGCTTCTGCTAAATATTCTAAACACTCTTTGCTGAGAAAATCCGGAATTCTTGTTAAAACTGAGAACTATGCCGGTAAAATGCATTCTAAATCTATGATAGTAGATGATAAATATACGGTTATAGGTTCAATGAATTTTTCATACAGCGGTGAAAATAAGAACGATGAAAATATGGTTATTATAGAGAATAGGGAAATTGCCGGATTTTATAAGAAATTTTTCCTCTATCAATGGAATAGAATTGATAATAAATGGCTTAAATATAATGCCCGTTCAGAAGGTAAAGATTCTATCGGTTCTTGTACAGATGGGATAGATAACAATTATGACGGGCTTACAGATATGGAAGATTCCGCTTGTAAGACAATTCGCGACCAGTGGTGAAGAGAAGGTTACATCCCATCATTCTGAGGTGATAGCCGAAGATTTGCAATAGTAAGGTAAAAGAATATAATACGCACTAAATATTAAGAAATGTTACGAAACTTCTAAAAACATGTCAATTTCTGAATTCCAAAAAACTTTACATGTGTAAGGGTTAATTTTAATTAGGTTTTTAGAAAGGCAGGCACTTCAATGACAGATTCATTAGCGCTAAACGGCTTAAGCGGTTATGGCTATGGTTACGGGTATGATCCATATTTTATGAAAGCATTTCAATCATACAATGCTAATATGCCTCAAGCACAAAATCCGGTACAGATGTATCCTCAGGTTCAAGTTCCTTCTGAACAAACTAAAACAGATTCACAGCCGAAGGAAGAAGGAAAATCAAATGCAGGCTTGATTATCGGAGGTTTGGCAACAGCCGGTGCTGCGGCACTCCTTTATAAAGCCAACAAAAAAGGCGGAGAAAAAGGTATTAAAGAAGGTTTAAAACAAATGTGGCAGGGTTTAACAGGAAAAACTGCCTCTGCTTCCACTGAAAAATTTGCACTTCGCCAATCTCAAACAGGTGAATGGTTTGCGCAGGTTCCCGGCAGAAAACAAAGGCTAACAGGAAATTATGAAAGATTTGGTATTTCTACAGAAATTCCAGGCATAGGCGATAAAGGCTCCAAAATCATTGATTTTAGATTTACTAAAGATGGAAATTCTTTCCATGTAAGAAACGGCAGAGTTGTTGAATACAAAAATAGTGCAGGAGAAGATTTACTCGCTAAAATGACTAATCCGACAGAAGCTAAAGACATTGATTATAAAAAAGCTATTGATGAGTTTATCGCAAAAGTTGACCGCAGAGATGAAGCTGCGTTGAAAGAATTAACCAGCATGAACTATACTCATACAGCTGACGGTGTAACAAGAAGATTTTCAAAAACCGGTGACAATGTAACAATGAATAAAGTTGTAACAGACAGGTTCGCTCTTGGTACAGATGAAGTAACTGCTATGAGAGCAAAAGACCCGAAAATTGACAAAGCGGTAAAAGCAATCCAGGAAGGAAAAAGACCGGAAGGATTAAACGCTGTAGCAGCAGAATATAAAGTTGATGATATTGTATTCAAAATTGAAAATGACAGAATTGTCGGAATGACTCAGGGTGGTAAATATTATCCGGCAGCTTCAGATAGATTTGTGGCTTGGCAATATAATAATCAGAAAGCTTATGACAAGATGATTAAAAATATTGGAGAAGGTAAATATATGTATAATATTACCTGGCAGGCTTAAATATCAATCAACATAAAAACGGGCGGGGCAATTCTTGACCCGCCCGTTTCTTTTATCTATTTAGTATGCTGTTTATCGTGCATTACTCTACTTCCTCCATTTTGAGGGAGGATAAGAGGTGGGTGCTATCTCTCATTTTTCCCTTACGGGTTCGCACCCATCATAACCTTCCCTCAAGGGAAGGTAGTTTACAAAAAGAAATCCTTCTTATTTAAGAAGGATTTCTTGTATCTTTTCAAAAAAACTACGATAACTTTTCAATTAAACCCGCATGTTTTGCAGCAAAATCTTTTCCTCTGGAAATAATGGCAGCCTTTAAAAGTGCCTTTAAATCAATCGGATGAAGTTCTCTAAAGTTATTAGGGAGTCTAAGCGACCAATTTTGGTCTCCTGATGTTCCCGGACGATTGTAAACATCTTTTATCTGGAAGAAATCAGTAAAGAATATTTGAACATTTTTAGCTTTAGAAGCAAAAATTTCTGTTAATTTGACGAATTTCAAATAATCTTTATCTTGAGTAAGTTTTACAATAATATCGTCTTTGTTTTCAGCTTCTGCAAACAAGTCTTCTACAAGGTTTTTAGCATGTAAATAACCTTCATGTGTATTTATCATGCTCTCAGCCCACATTTCAATCGGAAGATTATCGTGGGTTCCGACCATATTCCAAACATTTTCTGTAATATTTTTACATCTGTATGGATGTTCAGGTTTTTCAGGCACTACAAACTGAGTAAGTCTCATACCTTGTAGCTCGTATTTTTTCATAACTGCATCAACAGGGTTTGTAAGAGTGCCTAAATCTTCGCAAACGATGGCATTCTTATCTAATCCGCATTCTTTTGCTGCTGCAATGACTATTTTTTCAATTAATCTTCCGTATAGTTTAATTTGCTCGTCAGAAAGAGATTTAACTCTTTTTTCTTTATCTGCTTCAAGAGTTTGGTCAAGATCTTCAATACGCGCAATTGCATACCTTGAAAGTTCCGGGTGTTCCGGAGAAGAGTATAGTCTTCCTGCACCTTCTTCGCACATCGGTTTTTTACCAACTTTATAAACCCATGGGTCTATGAGTCCGACAATGTGGTCAATTCTGACTCCGCCCGGATTTTCTTTGAACATTTTTTTATAAAGATTTTTCATTAAAATCCCGCCTTCGCCCAAAGAACCGTCTTTATTAAACATTTTATCCGGATCCATTACCGGGAAGCCCCAAGCCTGACCATCTTTTGAAAAATAATCAGGAGGGCAGCCAAGATACCATCCGTCAAGGAAGAGTGATTGGTATGCCCAGGCATCTCTGTCAGAAAAAGCGACTTGTCTGTCTGCTATCATTTTGATACCTTTTTTGAGTGCAAATTTCTTAGTTGCTTCATTTTGCTGTTCAAGCACAAACTGACAGAATTTATAGAAATCTATTTCGTCTGCATATTTATTTTTGATTTCTTCTATTCGTGCATTATAAAGTTTCTTTTCTTCATCATTTTTAGGATTAAGAAGGTTTTTATCTGTTTCGTTTTTCCAGATATACCAATAATCGCCGTTATTTTCTATGGAAAGAGCCTCATATAAAGAATCGCTTGAAAGCCAGAAATCATTTTCTTTTTTAAAGTTCTCAAACTCTTTTTTAAGAAGTTTAGAGTTCTTAAAATTATTCCAAGCTTCTTTCAAAGCATTAATTTGGGCATTTGAAATATAAGAATAAGCGGTTTTTCCTTTATTTCTGTTAGGATTTTCGGCAACAATTTTATTGAAAGTTTCTTCTGATAAAATATGTCCCCATTCCTTTTCTGTTAACTGTTTAAGGTCTATAAAGAGCGGGTTTCCTGAAAAAATTGTGCCGCAATAAGGAGAAGGGTCTGTAGATTTTGTTTTCCCGGCAGGTCCTAATTGAAGTGCATTAAAATACTGTGATGCATAGTCAATCAAATCATGCCCGGCTGCAGAATTAAAAGACCCAAATCCGGTATCTTCGCTTTCTTTTGAAGGGAAGCTGCTGCCGTGTATAATAAGCGCAAAATTTTCTTTGCCCAAAACTTTAAGCGCTTCTGAAACTATTTTTGTATCTTCTTTCTTTAATAACGCAATCATAAAATTACTCCTTCTTATTTACCATAAGAAGTTTATCATGAACTTTTGGCTGATTCAATCTCGGATTTGAAAAGTATAAGTTTTTTAAATATAATTAAAGTATGAAAAGAGTGGTTTTATTAACTTTTTTGATATTGTTATCATTGCCATGTTTTGCGGCATCAGCTGTTGATTTATCAAAACAAGCAACAGCATTTTATATTGATAATAACTATAACAGAACTATGGATTTGATTCTCCAGATTGATGAGAATGAGCGTTCTGCACAAGATTGGCTCCTTTTAGGGAACCTTATGGAGGAAAAAGGAGAACGTGAAAATGCTATATTTATGTACCAAAAAGCAATAAATACTGATAAAAAGTTTTATAAAGCGTATTACAATCTTGCTAATATTTATCTGGAAGACGGCAGATATAATATGGCGGTTGCTAATTATAAGAAAGCTATTTCATCAAATAGAGAAAATGCTTATTTGCATTATAATTTGGCGTGTGCATATATGAAACTCGGAAAGATTAAAAAAGCTAAATCAAGTCTTTTGCAGGCGATTACCCTTAAACCGGATGTCCCGGAGTTTCAATACAATTTGGCTTATGTGTACAACAGTCTGGGGAAGGCTAAAGTGGCTCAGACATATTTGGATAACTATAATAAACTTATTGCCAGAATAGGTGAAATGGAAAAATAGAACAATAGAAAAATAGAACAATAGAAAATGTTTTTTCTATTTAAAATATAGAAGAGTTTTGCAAGCAGCAATGGATATTTTTGAAAAACTTAGTACATCTAAATTCAGAAGCAAATTTAAACTTGGGGACAAAGAGATTGATTATATCGGGAAAAAGGGTCTTGATAAAATATATTCTCACGCTTGTGATTTTATAAGAGAGCGTATTTCGCCGGCAAATATTCCTAATGATGGCAAGCAAACTCCTATGCGCGGGCATCCTGTTTTTATAGCCCAACATGCAACAGCAACCTGCTGCAGAGGGTGTATTGAAAAATGGCATAAAATACCTAAAGGTGTTGACTTGAGTGATGAGCAGCAAAAATATTTAGTTGATATTATTATGGAATGGATTAAAAGAGAATTGAATGCGCAGCGTTAAAAATATAGCAGCATAGTGCCTTCGTTTTACCTTGTACTACAGTACAGCGCTTTATTATTTATTTAGAGGGAAATTTTGTCTTGCTAGCTCACAAACGGGTTTGCACGTCAAGAATCATCGCCTTGCGCCTTCCGCTCTCTGCTCGCTTGTGCACATCTAAACCCAAAACTGACTTAACAAGCAAAACAAAAACCGGCAAAAGCCGGCTCCCGTTTTGCAATAAAAAAATCCGCTGACTGTACGGTATTGGAACTTTTTATCCAAAGATTGTATAAGGAAATACTAAATTCTTACAAAGAAAAAGCGGTTTGATTTTGTAATCAACCGCTTTTTAAGGTTATTAATTTAAATTAATTCTTCAAGTAATTCGTCTAATTCTTCCTTCGTAAGTTGTTCAAACCGCAATCCTTTTAACCTTTCAGATGCTTTTTGGGGTCCCATATGTACTGTCGGTATTATTTCTTGTTTAATATTATTAATATTTGCAGCATGTCCTGTCGGGTGTCCTAATCTATACAAAGCTTGGTCTGTTAATGTTGGTAAGTTGTCAAAAATTTCCTGTTTACTCATATTTTTAAGGTCACCTCTGTTATAATAATTCATAACGTTACCATTTTTATCAACATCCATTTCAATGCCAAGTTGAAAGGGCTTAGCTTTTTTAGAAGGAAGAGTATCTTTTGCATAAGTTTTTGCATGAGTAACTCTATTATTCCATCCATTAAGGTATTTTTTTTGATTAGCTTTAGCATCTGCGTATGATTGATATTTATCTCTGCGGAGTTTCTCAAAAGTATCTAAACTACCTCCACTTTGTTTTAATAAATCTTTTGCAATGCCAACTCCCATATTGACAGCTGTATCAAAAGTGTATAATCCAAGTTGTGGGTTTTCTAGTTGGTCTGCGCCGGATGCTTTATAATAATTATTATAGTAGATATCACGCACTTCATTATCAGTAATGTTCTTTACGCTTTGGGGTTTTAATCCTTTTGAACGTCTGTACGCATCGTATGTTCTATGAGTAATACCTTTGTTCGTTTCTCCGCCTAAATCTGTAGGATCGTTAGAATAACCGCCTTCACGCTGTAATATAAATTTCAGCATTTTTTCAAAATATTCATCATTTTCCATGATAGTTGTTCCTTTCAATTTACGTATAACACCTAATTTTTAAGGGACAATATTTCATAAAATTCTTTTAAAAATAAAGCTCGTTGTTTTATTAAACCGGATTGCATTCCGACTTTAGAATTTTGAAACATAGTACCTTGCTTATCCATGATAATACTTACTGCTTCAAATTCAGAATCTTTGAACTTTTTCCAATTTTCTTGCGATTTTAAGATATCTGCAAAATCTTCTTCTGTTGTGACGGTTTTCAATTTCTCCAAATATTTATCTATTTCCTTGTACCAGGCATCCATAGCTTTATATGAGCACTCATTCATCGCAACAGTAGCATCAAGTTTTGATATACAATCTCGTTCCGCTTTATCAATAGGATGTAAAAATTCTTCTTCTTCTGTTTTGTTATTTGGCTGTTCTCTTGTACTCAAAACATTTTCTTGATTTGCTGTTTGTTGGGTTGAGTTAGCAGGGGCAATTTGAGATAAAGTATTATCGGCAGTACGTATTTGTGTACAACCGCAAACAAAAGCAGAAATTATTAATAATGTTACAGTAAGTTTTTTCATATAATAATTATACATATTTTCATATTTTACCAATGAATTGTAAAGAAAAATTTACATTTAAATCTAACACGGGCTTTGTTACGCAATAAAAAACTTCCCACACTGCACGACATTAGAACTTTTTATTCAAACTTTGTATGAAGAGATAATCAATTACTTTAAAGAAAAAGCGGTTGATTACAAAAGTCAACCACTTTTACAATAAAAATTTTCAATCTAAATACATTCTCAGATTAATTCTAAATCAAATATATCTCTGCAATAACTCATCTAATTCCCATGGAGCTAAATCTTCAAGAGAGCGTTTAAAATATGGTTCGCCATCCTGTACAATGTTATATCCATTTTGAGATCTATAATCAGGACTGAAATTATCCATTGATAAGTTTTTAATATGTCCTCTTTCAATAGCTTTGTTACGGTTATACTGGTATTTATTTCTTTTAGCCTCTCTATCCGGAATGTCGCCTACAGGTTTTAAGTTACCTTTATAGCCTTCATCAAACGGCGTAATTTCATTATAATATGGCGGGGTATAAAATCCGTCTTGAATCATTTTATTGGCATAATTTTCTAAATTTTTAAGCCTATTTGTCCATCCTTCATGCCATTTCATTTGACTGGGACTTCGTTTAACAATATCATCAAAATATTTTTGACGATTATTCAGCATTTCATAAAAATTCTCATTACTTTGTTTAAACGTCCTTTTTGCTTCAGCAGGACCTGACGTAACCGCCATATCAAATAATGCCATTGCATCTCTGGGATCAGTATATTTATCAGCGCCTGATTCTTTCCAGTACATATTATAATAAATATCTCTGGCCTCTTCTTTCGTTAAACCGTTTTTTACAGATGCTAACGGAAGATTATTCATTCTACGCCAAGCGTTGAATGTATCTTGAGTTACTCCATAGTTAGTTGCACCTCCTTTGTCATCGGGGTCATTATTATACCCTCCTTCTAATCCAAATAATAATTCTACGATTTTTTCAAAATTTTTGTCATTGTTCATTATTTGTCTCCTTTTTTTATAAATTGACAAATTTTTATAAAATTCGATATTATGAGTTTATGAAAAAAATATGTTTCTTTTTATTAATTTTTTTTATTTCCGGGACAGTTGTATTTGCGAGTCTTGAAACGATAGAGCAAAATATGAGTGAATGCTTAAAAGGTTTGATTGGTGATATTCCCATGGCAAATTGTGCAATCAAGGCTTCTTCTGAAACAGAAAGGGAAATTAACAATATTCTACCTAAACTACAGAACATAAATAACAATCAAGAGTTATGGGAATTATACAAAAATTCTACAGAAAACTCTGTTAATTCCCTTTTAGAAAGTTCTCTTGGTACAATGTATTATTTATTCTCAAAAAATAATACATACGGAATGAATCACAACCGGCTTTTAGTTTTAAACAATCTCAATAAGGCTATTCCTTATAAGCAAGAAAATTTTTTATCAGACAGGCTTGAAAATTGTTTATCAAAATCTTCAACAGATATAGATAAAGAAAAATGTTATATTAAAGAAACAGAATGGTTTACTAATCAAATAGAAAATGATTTAAAAACATTACAGCCTTTGCTTTCCAAAGAAGATTACAATAAACTTAAAAATAATCAATTTGCATGGATAAACTATAAAAATGATATGGAAAAAATATTAAGCAGTAAAGTTTCTAATTTAATAAAAGCTCAAATAATGAAAAATATTTATGCAGAAAGAAGCGGGCAATTACTTGGTTTAAAAGTTCTTTATGGCATCTGATTTAGATAAGTAATTGTATATTAATAGTGACATTGATTATAAATATTCGGTTGTTTGAATGGCGAAAATGTTTATTGTTTGGAGAATAGAGGCACTTCCCTCAAAATGAGAATGAGGTAATCGAAAAGTCCGGAATGCCCGTTTATTAGGATGTAAAAGTCCGGTGATTTTCCTAAAATTTTCTTAATATTGCTGAATTTTCCCTGTGTGTTTGGATTTTAGCACCGGACAAAATGGTGAATTTTGACAGACAGTTTGCAATTTTTCGGATGCTTTGTTTTATATTTTGTTCAATATTGTTCAAAAGTCCGTATAATTGGCTTTTTGGCGTTATTATAAATTGATAAATTTTTGCATGAAATTTTTGAATTTTTGCAAAATGAGGTAATTGAAAAATAATTATCGTTTGAAAGTCGGAAGTGATTTTTTTAGTGGGAAATTGCTTCCCTGACTTTATTTAATAAAGATTTTATCAAAATAAATTCCAAAACTTATGTATGACTTTTCTAAAAGTATGTGTAAAAAATATCGGAATAATTTTCCCCCTCAAAGCTGGAAGCAGAATTGAGAGAAAACATCAGATTTTTTCAAAATAATGAATTCAAATCCTGTTTAAATTGCGTTTAAAAGGTGTTCAAAAGCAGTTTTATAAAATTTTCTGCTTAAAATTCAGATATAATCAGACACAAAACAACACATTTCCCCCTCAATGACTTCCATTTTGAGAGAAAGCAGTCTAACATACAGTAGCTTCAATAATAAATAAGGATACGGTATGGCAGACATTAATAATAATGATATTTGGATTGATGTTGAGACTTTAGCGAAACTCAAAAACATTACCCGCAGAGCAGTTCGGCTTGCGTTGAATCAAAACAAATATGAATACAAGGTTGAAAATATCAGAGGCGGAAAAACATACAAAATTAAATTATCAACGCTCGAGGAAGAACTTCAGCTCAAATATATTCAGGAATATTATGACGATTATAAAACGTGTGATAACGAGGTTATTGAACTATCAAACCTCAATATCAAACAAGAAAAACTGATATCCGAAAACCAAAGAAAAATTGCACTTGCTAAATATGATTTAATCTATGCGTGGCTTGATTTTAGAAAAGAATATAAACGTGATAAATTGAAAACCGGCGGAAATATTCCAGATAAAGAATTCCTGCAATTATATAATACAGGAATGTTCCAAGAAGAGATTTTTAAAATCTTGGGTAAAGTTTCCATAGGTTCTCTTTATCGCTGGCGCGCGTTATTAGATTATAACAAGGATTGGACAGCACTTGTAGGGCAATATAAATATTCAACCCGAAAAGAATACAGAACAACGTTAAACGAGGAACAGATTAAAATATTTATACAGATTTTGCTCTCCCCTAGTGCATTTTCAATAGGTAAAGCGATTTCATTAACCAAGCATATTTTAAAAGAACGCGGACAAGAGATTTTACCTAAAGACATAACCTTTCGCAGATATGCGGAATGGTTTAGAGATAATAACTTCGACAAATGGACACTTGCCCGAGATGGCGAAAAAGCATTAAAGGATAAAGTGAGCCCCTTTATTGTAAGAAACGCAGCACTTTTAAAACCAGGGCAAGTGCTTGTGGCCGACGGGCATACGTTAAATTTTCAAGTAATAAACCCGTTTACAGGAAAACCCTGCCGAGCGACTCTGCTTGGTTTTTTGGATTGGAAATCCGGCGGACTTGTCGGGTATGACATTATGCTTGAAGAATGTACGCAAAATATAGCATCAGCTCTAAGAAATGCTATTTTAAAAATGGATCACATTCCTGAATATGTTTATCAAGATAATGGAAGAGCGTTTAAAAGCAAATTCTTCAATGGGGATAAAAAGTTTGAGGAATTAGGGTTTACAGGAGTCTACAATAAACTCGGAATAAAGCCTGTCTATGCCACTCCATACAACGCTCGAGCGAAAGTCATCGAGCGTTTCTTTTTGGATTTTCAGGAAAGTTTTGAAAAGCTCATTCCAAGCTATATCGGGACAAGTATTGAAAATAAGCCTGCATATTTGATGAGAAACGAAAAGTTACATAAAAATATTCACGAAAAATTCGGTTTTACTCCAACAATAGAACAGGCACTTAAAATGATTGATAAATGGCTTGAATTCAAACACTCGCAACCTTGTCCGAACGCAAAAGATAAAACAATTCAAGAGGTTTTAAACGAAATTGAAAAACAAAATATTGATGAAAATTCGCTTGACGATTTGATGATGGCACAAGAAATTAAATCAATCGGTAGAAACGGAATAAGATTTTTAAAAGCTGATTATTTTGATGAATCATTATACGGAATTAAAGAAAAAACGGTTATAAAGTACAGCCTGTTTGACCTTTCCTATATAAAAGTCTATTCGATGAAGGGCGAATTCATATGTAAGGCAAATCGCATAACAGAAACTCACCCGCTTGCTTACCAAATGGGCGATATCAAAGATATTGAGGACTACAAGCAAAAGATTGAAAAACAACAAAAGCTCCGCAGGAAAACTATTAAGGCAGTTCGCGAGCATTTTAATTTAGAGGATATGGATTATCTTGAAAAAGAATTAATGCAAAATATCCGCTTGCCTGAACCCGAGCCGATTAAAGAAATAACGGTTCAACCTGAACCCAAACAAGAACAAAAATTTGAACCAAAGGTTAAAACCTCGATAGTTGCAAGACCAATATTTAAATCTTCTTACGAACGCTACGAATGGCATATGCAGAATGGCTGCATCTGCCAAGAGGACAGAACTTGGCTAACAAACTACATAAAATCAGACGAATACAAAGAAATATACGGAAAGGAGCAGTAATGAAAAAGGTCTTTGTGAAAACAAAAAACGTAAAGCAACTAATCTCGATGATGAACAGGCTGCGAGAAAGAGAAGACGGAGTCCCAGGTATGGGACTTGTTTATGGTGAGCCGGGACTTGGTAAAACTTATGCAATAACTTGGTGGGCGGCACAAAATGATGCCATATTAATCAGGAGTGCCAATCTTATGTCTGCCCGTTGGTTATTAGAAGAGATGGTTGAAGAGTTAGGCGAGATTCCATACAATAAATTCTCCGATATCTTCAATCAAGTTGTATCGCAATTAATCAAAACCCCAAGAACCATTATTGTAGATGAAACGGACTATTTGACGATTGATTCTCGGGCTGTTGAAACTTTAAGGGACATTCACGATAAAACGAATGTTCCTATCGTTTTAGTCGGAATGGGTACGGCTAATAAAAGACTCCAACGGCACAAACACTTATATGACAGGTTATTAGAAATAATAAAATTCGAGCCATTTTCTAAACAAGATATAACTTCAATAATCGATCAATTATCAGAAGTGCCGTTTACTGATTGTGCTAAAAAGCTTTTATATACACGCACAAATCGATTCAGGCAATTGGTAAAAACTATCAGTAAAGCTGAACAGGTCGCAAAATCAAACGGTATAAAAGAAATAGATGAAATCACATTGAAGGAGGTGCTAAAAAATGACGATGCTGACGCAGAAGAAATTGAACTTGCAAATGAAAATTCTTAAAATAGCAAAGGGGCTTAATAAATTCACTCTGCCTGACATTCTTCCAATGCTTGAAGAAAATGAAAAAACAATTCAAAAAGCACTCAAGGATTTAGAGGTTTTGAATCAAATTAAAAAGATATCAAATACAGAATATCTATATACAAATTTCAAAAAGCGTGTGAATAAACCTCTCCCCACAAGCCAAAGCAGCGATTCAGATATTTGGCTTACGATAGCAGAGGTTGCTCGTTTACTTAATATTCAGGAAGAAACGGTTAAAAGAAACTGCCTTAAAGGAAATTATATTGTAAAACCTAATAAAGAGCCTGATTTAGAGGGGAAATATTTAATTAAACGCTCGTCGCTTAAACTCTATGATTTTTTAGAGGATTCCGAACGGCGGGCGATGGATAAAGAAGTCAAGAAACTTTTCCATAACAAAGAGGAAGAACGCTTGTATGTTGTGGCTTCGGACAGAGGTAAAGAATTTATTTACAGGTATTTGAAACTTTTTAAACTAACGGAAGGTATGAATTGCAGAGAACTGCGAAGCTTTTTGGAAATAATTCCTTTAAAGAATCCAAAGCTAAAGGTTTCATATTCTGCATTTCATTCCAAACGTAAAAAGTACCAAACAGAAGGTATGATGGGAATATTTCCTAAATATTTCATGCCGGATAATAAAAGCGAAGAACCAAAAGTTCGCAGAAATCTTAATCGGCTACCAAAAGTCTATAATTTAGCAACGACAGAGCAAATTGAGATTATTTATAAATGCTTTTGTTTTGGAATTCCTGCTTCTCAAACAGCAAAAATCGCGAATATGGGAAACACAACAACCGAGACTTTTTATCAGTATATTCGAGCAAAAATATATGATAAATATTATCAAGAATTGATAAATTATTTTGAACCCGATCCACAATGTCCCCAAGTTAGAAGCTTTATGAATGACGTGGCTATTTATATTTATTGTTATGAGGATAAAGTTTATGTTACACGAAAACCAATTAATACCAATAAACATATAAGACAACAAAGACCTGAAGAAGTCAAAGAAGCACGCAGAATGTATAACATTCTATACCGCAAAAAATTTATGGCAAGTATGCGAAAATACCTCGACCATCACCTCGCCGTGTTTTTATGGAAAGAACTCAACCCAAATTTTGAAGATCAATTGAATTTGATTTATGAGATGATCCATATTTAGTTTTAAATTTTTGTCCCAGAATATTGACATTTGTCCCAAAATTTGTTAATATTTTAATGGAGACAATTTATGAAAAAACAAAATGTAGTTAATTTAATTAAATATCATGCAGAAAATAACAACGAAGCATTTATCTCTGAAGTTGCTGAGATTGCAAGAGATTTTGATGCAAATGGTGATGATGTAATAGCTCAATATATTATGGAATTAGTATCTAATGCGAATTTTTATGTTCCGCAACACAGCTACAAAAACCTTAAATACTTGAGAAAATTGGAATATTCTACAAAACCATTGTTATTACCCAATATTATTGAAGAAGATATTATAGGCATTACGAGAGCTATTGCGAACAAATCGGGATTGTCAAAGTTTCTTTTTTATGGAGAACCAGGTAGTGGTAAAACTGAATCTGCATACCAAATCGCAAGACTTTTAAATAGAGATATTTTATCTGTTGATTTTGAACAACTTGTGGATAGTCGTTTGGGTGAAACTGCTAAAAATGTTGCAATGCTTTTTGATGAAATTAATCATATTGCATTTAATAAAACAATTGTTATTTTTGACGAAATAGATTCAATAGTTCTTGATCGTATAAACAAAAATGATTTGCGTGAAATGGGACGTGTTACTTCTCTATTCTTAAAAGAATTAGATAAACTAAATGATAATATAATAATTATTGCAACAACAAATTTATTTCAAAATTTTGATAAGGCATTAATTCGCAGATTTGATGCTTTAGTGTCTTTTGATAGATATTCTAAAAAAGATTTAATTGATGTAGCAGATTCCATACTGACAGCTAGCTTGAGAAAAGTAAATAATTTGAAACAAGATTTGAGGCTATTTAATAAAATATTGAATAAAGTAGAAAGTATTCCATACCCCGGGGATTTAAAGCAAATAATTAAAACATCAATTGCATTTAGTGACGATTCAAATGAATATGATTATTTAAGAAAGATCTATCTAGCATTAAATGGTAACCCTGAAAAAATTGATATACAACAATTAAATGAATCTGGATATACGACTAGAGAAATAGAGATATTAACTAGAATACCTAAAAGTAGTGTATCAAGGAAATTAAAGGGGAACTAAATGAATAATATATTAAATGTAAAAATGCCTTTTAGACAAGAGACAAATCCTCAAAGTGTTGTTCGCAAAAATTTAAGAAAAAATGCAGAAACAAGTATAGAAAAAATAGACTCTTTAATAGAGGATCTGAAAGCTGTTTTGCGATATTACCAAGATACACCGAAAATTATAAAAAATATTTTAATAGATGTCAATTATAATGATATTATTGCGAAATCAAGAAGAATAAATGAGCTTTTAAAACCAAACAGAAAAAATACTAATGAAATGGTTGTTGGTGCACGCTTTTCTGATGCGCCTGATGGGGAAGAGAATCATATCATAACTTATTATGTCGATGTTAGCACAATTAACGAGACAATAATGAAGCTTGAAACTTTAAAAGAATTTATTTCAGATAAATTTTCTGGAACTGCAACAAGTAAAAATTTCAATGAACCAGAGTGTAAAATAGATTATACAGGATATAGCCTTCCTAAAAGCAGACTTAGAAATCTTGTTGTAGATTGTTCCGTTGTGGAATCCTTTTCTGTACCTAAAATAACAAGTATTCCTGATAAAGATTCTTTTCTTGTAACTCTATATAAAACCGAATTAAGATTGTCAAATCTTCTTGAAAAAATTGGAATTGATAGAGCAAAATATCCGTATTATATCTATGGCGATGATTCAATTTCAGTATCAAGAGAGCTATTTGAAATTTTAGATGACAAGGTTCCATATTTAATATCTATGGTTTCATCTGATTTATCAAGAATTACGATGGATGAAATAAATAGCAAGAAACCGATTGAAGAAATAACTATTCCAAATCCTTCCACAGAACCGATTATTGGAGTAATTGACACGTTCTTTGATGAAAATGTATATTTCAAAAAATGGGTAGAAAATATTGACTATTTAGAAGATATCGAAAGGATGACATTAAGAGATCCTAAAAGAGAACATGGAACAGAAGTGACTTCTATAATAGTAGATGGTCCAAGATTAAATCCATGGTTGGATGATGGCTGTGGACGTTTCAGAGTAAGACATTTTGGTGTTTGTGAAGACAAAATTTCAACTTTCAGGTTGGTAAAGAAAATTAAAGAAATAGTGTCACAAAACCCTGATATTCATGTATGGAATTTATCTTTAGGCACGGATGATGAAGTATCCAAGAATTTTATATCTTATGATGCTGCTGCTCTTGATGAATTACAATCAGATAAGAATATTATATTTGTTATATCCGGTACAAATGATAATAGAAAAGAAAGACCCGATATAATAAGGGTGGGCTCTCCTGCTGATTCGTTAAATTCTATTGTTGTTAATTCTGTTAAGAGAAATGGAAGTCCGGCATCATATACTCGAAAAGGGAATATTTTATCTTTTTTTAACAAACCTGATGTTTCATACTATGGTGGAGATTTTAATGAAAGAATAAAAGTGTATTCTTCTCTTGGAGAACAAGATGTTTATGGAACATCATATGCTGCTCCTTGGATTAGTAGAAAACTATGTTACTTGATAGATGTGATGGGTTTGCCAAAAGAAATTGCTAAAGCATTAATTATTGATTCTGCTGCAGGCTGGGAATATAAACAATCAACATATAGAAATAAGGATATGGTTGGCTATGGGGTTGTACCGATTAATATAGATAAAATTTTAAAAACAGCTGATGATGAAATTAAATTTATTGTATATGGAACTTCTGTTACATATAATACGACAAATTATACAATACCAATTCCAAAGGATGATAACGACAAGTATCCTTATATCGCAAGAGCGGTTATTTGTTATTTCCCTGAATGTTCAAGAACACAAGGAGTTGATTATACGAACAGAGAATTATCGTTAAAATTTGGACGTATAAATAATAAAGATGAAATAGATGATATAAATGAAAATATACAAGATGAAGTTGGGGCTTATGTTGATGAACGCCAATCTCGACGTGAATTTAGAAAATGGGAAAATTCAAAATTTATATCAAAAATTTTAAGAAAAAATAAACCTTTAAAATCATATGAAGAAAGGTTATGGGGAATATCGATTATTTCAAAAGAACGCTTAAGTACAAGAATGAATAGAGGTTTGAACTTTGGTGTTGTAGTTACATTAAAAGAGATCTCAGGAGTTAACAGAATTCAAGACTTTATTAAAGCTTGTACATTAAGAGGTTGGATTGTTAATGAATTAAATGTAGAGAATCAAATTGAAATATACAACAATAATCAAGAAGAAATAACTTTTGAATAAATAGAGAGAAAAATCAGAAGTTACTACTAATATATGGATATTTTAGATAGACTTGCAAAATCAAAATTTAGGAGCAGATTCAAACTTCGGACAAAAGAGTTTGAATATATCAAGGATAAAGGACTTGATACTATTCATTCTCATGCCTGTGATTTTATTAGAGATAGAGTAGCTCAGGCAGAACCTGTGAACGACGGCAAACAAACTCCAATGCGAGGACACCCTGTTTTTATCGCACAACACGCAACAGCAACTTGCTGCCGTGGATGTATTGAAAAATGGCATAAGTTCCCCCAACATAGAGAACTAACCCTATCCGAACAAGAATACCTTGTTTCAGTAATCATAGAATGGATAAACCGACAAATTAATTCAAACCCTGTTTTATAACCGTTCAAAATATGTTCAAATCCATGTTTGTGATACCCTAAAGAAAAAGGAGTGGAGTATGACAGATAATAAATTTACTTGGGTACCATTTTTTAAAGAAGTACACGAAAAAATTCATAATAATTATAACGCTGAACAATTAGCGAATATTGCAAATGGAATTTTCGGGCACATAAAAGATATAGATGACCAAGGGAATGAAGTATCAATTCAAGAAATGACTCCAATAAATTTTATTGGCTACTTTAATAGACGTTTGACATTAAATAATCGGGTTCTATATTGCAAAAAATTGAGAGAAATAATGAACTTGAATTCAGATATTCCTACGGATTTTGATGGAATTCCTGAATTTAATAACCAAAACTGCTTATGTATGCCTTTCAAAAAAGATCGAGCAAATTATATAATTCAAGAACAATGGGAAATATCAAAACAAATATTAGAAAATAATATTAAAACCGAATTATTTGATAAAATTTTATCAAATGCTCATCCATGGATTGGTCTTTCTTATTTATCAAGATTTTGTTTTATTGTAAAGCCTGAAAAATACTATCCCTACGATAAGCAAATGGCAATTAATTTAAATGCAAAAATGCCGGAAACATTTAAGGGCTATGAAGATTATTGTAAATTATTAAAATATACTTACCCAGAAAAGACTAGTTATGAATTATCTTATGAAGCCTTTATGGAAAATAATAACAAACAAAATAAAAAACAATTAACTAGTCAAAAGAAATATTGGATTTATCAACCTGGGGAACAAGGTAGATTGTGGAATGAGGTGTATGCCAATAACATAATTGCTATTGGATGGGAAGAGCTTGGTGATTTAAAACAATATAATTCAGAAGAAGATTTATCAGAGAAAATTACCGAGATTTATTCTAAAAAAAGTAATCCTGACAAATTGGCAAATTGGGAATTTGCTAATGTTATGAATATTGGGGATATTGTCTATGTAAAAAAAGGATCAAAAGATTTAATTGGTCGAGGTATAGTTCAGTCTGATTATTATTTTGATGACACAAGAAGTGAATATAAAAGTGTAAGAAAAATACAATGGACACACAATGGAAATTACAATGTAGATTTTAATGAATTAGGGATAAAACAATGGGTTCAAAAAACATTAACCAACATTAGTGAGAATAAATACAAGGATTTTTGTTTAAAAATAGAGGATATATTTATGAATAACAACCACCTCAATCAAAACGATATAGTACCTTTAAATCAAATTTTATATGGTCCTCCAGGAACTGGAAAAACTTATAATACAGTTATTAAAGCAATGGAAATAATTAATCCAAGTTGTATTGAATATGATGAAAAAGGAGTTGTTAGTAACTATTCTGATGTTAAAAATGAATTTGATAAAGTAAGAGATAACCATCAAATTGAATTTATAACATTCCATCAATCGTATTCATATGAAGAGTTTGTTGAAGGTATAAAGCCAGATCTTGATACTGAATCTTGGAATGAACCCGTAGATAAACTAACTTATAAAGGTTCTAATGGTATATTTAAAACTATCGCCAATAGAGCATTGTTTGAACGATTAAATATTCAAATTGGCCAACAAGATGCGATATTGGATTTTAAAAATTTAAAAGAAATGTTTATCGAAGAATATAGTGTCGGTTCAACTTTTAAAACTGGCACAAAAAATGCTGAATTTAGAATTGATAAATATACAAAGGATAGTGCAAGAATAACACCTACAAATGGCAAATACACATATTCAATTACTTTCAAATATTTAGAAGAAGCATATAATAAGAAAATGACATCACAAAGTGAAATAGCAACAATAAACGGAGTCGCAAGCGGCCTATCATGCTATTATTTTGCAATCTATGAGAAATTACTTAAGATTAAGAAATCTAATGACAATAATCAAGTTAAATCAAACATGAACGAAATGTCTGATGAAGATAAATTGCAATTGGTAAGAGATTATTACGAAGGTAAAATTAAACTAAACAATAATAAAATAAGCAAACCTTACGTGCTGATAATTGATGAAATAAACAGGGGAAATATCTCTAAAATTTTTGGAGAACTCATTACTTTAATAGAAGAAGATAAAAGAGAAAACATGTCTGTAAAACTGCCATATTCTCAAGAAACATTTACTGTTCCTAATAACTTATATATCATAGGCACAATGAATACTTCTGACCGTTCGATTGCTTCTATTGATATCGCTTTGAGACGTCGTTTTAAATTTAAAGAAATGATGCCAAATAGTGATTTGGTTGCAGATTTTGGTATTGGATTTAATACAATATTTGATGACTTGAATAATAAAATTAAACTTTTGTTAGATAGAGATCATCAAATTGGGCATAGTTATTTTATAAATACAAAATACAATAATAGTAATGGAAACAATAATGTTGAAACTTTAAAAGATATATGGTTTAGCGAAATACTACCATTATTAAATGAGTATTTTTATTGCGATTGGGAAAAATTAAAGCTTATCATTCCTGGATTTATCAAAAAACTTGATGTGCCAGAAGTCCTAAAGAATGAGTGTGACGATTCTATATACGAATTCAAAACATTTGATGAAGTTGCAGATTTTGAAAAAGCATTAAATCAAGAAAAATTTGAACAGGTATAACAATGGCAGAACCTATTGTTGTTAAAGAGTATTCTAAAAATATTAAAATTAAAGATTGCGATTTGGGCAAGTTGCATCATTATTTGGAGTGCCAACACTTAGATTCTGCGTTGAAAGTTACTCCTAGTGGCATAGAAACAACTTCGTGGGTTGGAGTTATAAAGTATAAAAATACGCACTTTCAAATTCTACCAAAATTAATATGTAATAATGGAGACAAAGAAAATATTTTAAAAAATTTAATTTATATGCTTTCTTACACAAAAAAGTTAGATATAAAAACAAGTAATGAAGCAAGATTATCAACTGCAAAAAATCCATTTATAGAAATTCTTATAAGAGAATATGCAAAATCACTTTTTGAATGTTTAAAGCGCTTAACACCGAAAAAATATGTAAGAGAAGAAGATAACCTGAATTATTTAAAAGGGAAAATAAAATTTACTGAAAATGTCCGGCACAACAGTTCTAATCAGGCAAAATTTTATTGTGAATATGATGAGTTTTCTGAAAATAATATTTTAAATCAACTATTCTTGTTTGTTTCTACTTGTTTATACAATATCTCGAATGATAGTTACAATAAGAAAACTTTAAAATTTATAATAAACTATTATTCTGACATAAAATTGGTTCGTTTTGATAGATTTAAGGCTGAAAAAATAAAGTTATCTCGTAATCAGGAATTATTTAAAAAGCCTTTCAACTTGGCAAAAATGTTTGTTGAAAAGACCAGTGTAGATTTATCTAAAAACAAGTTTGAAAATATTACTCTAATCTGGGACATGAATAAATTATTTGAAGAATTTATTTTTGAAATAATGAAAAAGAACGAATCAGAGTTTGGATGGACATTTACAGCGCAAAAAGGCAAACGTTTATTAGCAGGTGATGATAATAAAAAAAGAAATACCTATGTGGATATTTATGCAGAGAATGACAAGGATAAAATTATTTTGGATACCAAATATAAAATATTTACAGGAACAGATGATTTTTCAAATGCGGATGTTTTCCAAGTTTCGACATATTGTTTATTGCATAATGCAGACAAAGCAGTTCTTATATATCCAAGATGGAATAAAGAAGTTCCAAATGTACCAAGTTTTAAATTAAATACTGATGAAAAAGATATAAAAATTAATTTTAAAACTGTAGATTTATGTTATACGAATTTAAAACAACATTTAGAAGAAATTAGGGATGATATCAAAGAAATTTTAAAAGTTGCTTAAAGTCGTTCGATATACCAGTTACTATTCCCAAAGTGGTTAAAATTCCATTGAAGTTCAAAATAAAAATTAAACTCCAAAGAATTATCATCTTTGAAGTTCCAAGAATACTTATTTAATTGTGTTTTGCGGTAACTTTCAAATGCATCCTGAATTTCTTTTGCAAACTTTTTCCTGAATTTAGAATACGGAATGTCCGATGTCTCTTTGGTTAATTTATTTTTCAAAATCATCTTCAAACCCTCTAATATTATCAAGTTCAATGTTGTAGCGTTTGCCGGTTTTATCAACACAAGTGGCGAAGTCTACTATTTTATCGGCAAATTTGTTTTTCCATAAACAAATCAATAAACCGATTTCTTGAGTTTTAAAGTTTAAAATCTTTGTCCCATATAGCTTATAATCTTTTTCAACCATAGGCTATCCTTTCGTTATTGTAATATCAGCGTATATCTCATCCGGCTTATCCGGATCAATCAAAAAATCTTTAATAAATACATACCTTTCGCCATTAGGTGCAACGCAACCAACAATATTGTGTTCGCCAAAACAAACAACAGTATATTCTTCGCTATCTTTTTCGAACCAATCTTTGAGTTTTTTTAATCTGTACTTTTTGCCAATTTCAATCATTATATGCTCCTTTCAAGCTACACAATTCATCGCTCTTTCATCGGGAAGCATCAACTCTAAATCTCGAAATCGTATCATACAGATACATTTAGGACTTGATGTTTCTGCGAAACAGAGTTATTCTGTGTGTACCAAAACTTTATTTACCCCGAGGTTAATTATGAAAAAACAAATATTGGCACAAGATGCCTTCAAACTTTATGCTGAAAAATTTATGTCATTAGAAGATATCGCGAGGCAGCTTCATTTGAATGAAAGAACACTCCGCCGATGGAAAAAGTCTGATGATTGGGAAACCAAAAGAACTGAATATCTTCGCACTAAAACAACGTTACATTCAGATTTATATGATTTTACCCGAAGTTTGATAAATTCTATCGAAAAGGATATGGAGAGCAACGGTAAAGTCGAGCCTGCAAGATATTATGCCGTTACTAAAATGCTGAAATTGATTGGGCCGGTTAAATCTTATGAGGATGAAGTGATAAGTGAAAAACAAAAGCTCCAAGAGAAAAAGCCGAAAAGGTTTAACGCCGGATGTAATTAGAGAAATTGAAGAAAGTGTTTTAGGGATTCGCTACGAAGAATAATTTTTCTAAAAGCCAATTTTTGGGTGAATTTATGCAGGAACGAGGATTTATATATAAAACAAATTTTACCCATCTTAATCGACGAGTTGAACACCTTTTGAACAACATTTGAAGTGGGCTCGAACTCCAATTATTCTTCAACTTCTTTTTCATGGTCAATAAAGAATGCGTTTAGCACATCTGCATCATTTCGCAGATGTTTAATTACCGGAGCAAGATTATAGCATTCTTCTATTTCCGGCTGATTAGCAACAAAATAATCAATAACAACCGCTGTGTTATAAATATTTTCAGACCACTTGCTTAATTGCTTATACTCTTTCGGTGTAATATTCAATCCGACTTTTTCCATACGACCTCCTTAATGTGCCGTATTCATCACTCAAAGGTAGAATTAAATCAAGTTATAATTCCATCAGGTTATCAGTCCAAAGCTCACATTGAGTCATTACTGTTTGTAATGCATCATCTTGACCTTCCGGTGGATAATTATACTTCTTAAGTAACCTTTTTATAATCTTACGCATTTTTGCACGGGCAGACTCTTTTTTCTGCCAATCAATAGTTTTATTTGAACGAAGAGTGTCTGTTAATTCTTTAGTCATTGCAACTAATTCTTCGTTTTGGTAGAAATCTTTAACTGCTTGTGGTTTTGTTAGTGCATCATAAAAGGCTGTTTCTTCTTTAGATAATCCCTGAATTGGTTGTTCCCCATCAGCAATTTGTTTTGCCATTTTTAACAGCTCTTCAATAACTTCAGCATTGGTAATTAAGCCGTTAATATATCTATTTATAGCCAATTGCATCATTTCACTAAATTTTTCACTTTTAACAGCATTTGTCCTTTTATAAACAGAAATCTGCTCTGCTAACAATTTTTTCAATATTTCAACTGCAAGATTTTTTTCTTTCATCTTTGCAATTTCATTTAAAAACTTCGGATCAAAGAGTGAAAATTCTTCTTTGACATCAGAGAATAAATTGATTACACCTTCACTTTTAATACTTTGTTTTAGCAATTCATTTATTCTTGCATTCATTTCAGGTAATGAAATCTTTTTACCAACACCTGTATTAGTTAATCTTCCGATTAATACTCTTACAGATTCAAAGAATGCCGCCTCAATTCTCTCATCATCTTTAGCAATAGATGAACACAGAGACAATGCTTGGTGCAACATTAGAGCTTCTTTTAAATATAAATCTTTTTTATCTTGCATAGAAGGAGCAATTAAGAAGTTGACCGCACCTGATATTGTTTTAGCTCTATCAAGATCAGAACCTGAGATAAATTTAGAATAATAATAGCCATGCAATAAATCACGACAAACTTCTAATTTTTCTTTAAATTTAGGATATGACATTTTAGAAATATCCATATTGCCGTAATTTTTTCTGTCTCTTACTGTGTAATCATTCATTGCTTGTTTTAATGCTGTTGCGATTCCGACATAATCAACAATTAAGCCACCTTCTTTATCTCTAAATACTCGGTTTACTCTTGCAATAGCCTGCATAAGATTGTAACCTGACATCGGTTTATAAACATACATTGTAGCTAACGATGGAACATCAAATCCTGTGAGCCACATATCAACAACAATTGCTATTTTTAACGGATCATCATTATCCTTAAAACGTTTTGCAAGTTCGTTTTTATATGTCTTATTACCAATTACATTTCTCCAATCTTCAGGATCGTTATTATCTGAAGTCATAACAACTGCAATTTTTTCTTTATTCTTCTCTCCCCATTCAGGTCTAAGTTCTAAAATTCTGCTATATATTTTCATTGCAATTGGTCGAGAATAAGCAACTATCATTGCTTTACCAGTTAAGAGACTTTCTCTGTTGTTTTCATAGTGATCTAAAATATCATCAACGAGAGAATTTATAGTATTTTCATTACCTAATACTTCTTCAAAGTTTGCTAATTGTCTCTTGCTCTTTTCAACTACATCAGCATCTGCATTTAATGCCATAATCTCATATTCTTTATCAATCAATGCTAGTGTCGCAGGATCAAGTTGTAATTTTACAACTCTGCTTTCATAATAAACAGGACGAGTTGCACCATCTTCAACGGCTTGAGTCATATCGTAGATGTCAATGTAATCCCCGAATACTTCTCTTGTGTTTCTGTCTTTAACTGAAATTGGTGTTCCTGTAAATCCGATATAAGTTGCGTTTGGCAAACAATTTCTTATGATTCTTGCCGCACCTGTTTTAATTTTTCCTGTTTTATCATCAACTTTTTCAGCAAAACCATATTGACCTCTGTGTGCCTCATCTGCCATAACGATTATGTTTCTGCGTTCAGATAAAGGTTCTTCTGATTCTTCAAATTTTTGCATTGTAGTAAAAATAATGCCGTTAGCTTCTCTGCCATCGAGCCAATCTTTTAACCCGATATCAGATGATGAGGGATTATCGCCTAACTTCCTGCAAGTAGCTTGGACTGGAGTCTGTCTTAAAAAGTCCTTACATCTTGAGAATTGTCCGTATAATTGATTATCTAAATCGTTACGGTCTGTCATTACAACAATAGTCGGACTGTTTAATGCTTCCTGCAACAAATGAGCATAGAATACCATTGATAAAGATTTTCCGCTTCCTTGGGTGTGCCAAAATACACCGCCTCTTCCGTCTGTTTCTATTGCGTGCTTTGTTGATTCAATCGCTTTTTTAACAGCGAAGTATTGGTGATATCCTGCAAGAATTTTGAAACTATCAGCACCATCTTTATTAAAGCAAATAAAATTTTTTATAATATCGAGTAATCTTTCTTTTGTGAATATACCCTCAATAAATGTATCAAACTGTGCGTATTGTGTATTTTCATAATCACCGTCTTTTGTTTTCCATTCCATATATCTATCTTCGCCTGATGTAATTGTGCCGGCTTTAGATGTTAACATATCGGACATTACACAAATTGCATTATAGATAAACATTGAAGGAATTTCCTTCATATAGTTTCTTATTTGTCTGTATGCGGCAGAAGCGTCAGTTTCTTCTCTTGAAGGTGATTTCAGTTCAAATAAAACAACAGGCAAACCATTTAAGAAAATTAAAACATCAGGTCTTTTTTCGGAATTCTCAATAAATGTCCATTGATTTGCAATAATAAATGAGTTGTTTTCAGGTTTGTTATAATCAACAAGATAAATTATTGTTGAACGCTGTTCGCCATTTTCCATATAACGAGCTTGAATACCGTTCTGCAAATAATCCATAAAAACCATATTCTGTTGCAATAACTCGTTATTATCTATGTTTTTAATTTTGTATAATGCATCTTGAATTGCATCTTCTGGAGCATTTTTATTTAATCTGTGGATATAATCCACAAGCACATCTTCATACAAAGGACTATAAAAATCACGAGTTTCGATATCTGGCCCGTAGATATGTTGATAACCCATATTTTGGAACAGTTCTATTACTGAATTTTCATAACTTTCTTCTGTATACATATTTTGCATTTATTCTCCTTTTGCCTTATATAAGAGAATGGCATTGTTTAAAATATCGTTAGCAATAAATTTTGCCGAATCCATCGGCATAGAAACCGCAATGAGCAGTCTCGTTATATTATTTTTCATCTGACTTAATATAGAATCTTTTTTATACCAATCAATGCTAATGGTACTAATAATAGAATCTTTTATTTTTTCAGAAATAACTTTATTGCTAATTTTAGAGTTTATATAATCCATAATTTCATTCTCAAAATTTGGATTTACATCTTGTATTATCTCTTTTTTTGTTTCAATCAAGAAATTTTCGTCATATTTTTCAAAATACGGAGCATCAAAACCACCTGAATTTGATTCTTTTATATAATTTAATTGATGTTCTAATTCTGGGAATAATGTTGATTCATTTATGTTACAAATATCCAATTCTTTTAATATTGACTCTTTATCGTCACCATTAACATAAAAGAATTTCTCATCGAACTCTTCTTTAAGGCTCCTGCAACTTCTGTATATTTGAAATTCATTTTGAGTATCTTTTATGACAGAGAACATTCCCGGCAATAAAAAGGCTCCGCTCTGCCTTTTAGTTCTTTCGTTATTAGATGTTGGAATAACTGCGTAATTTGTTTGAATTATTTTTATAAATTCATTGTAATTTTCTTTTTTAATCCATTTGTTATAATCTTCATTTGTAATAATATGTTCATTTTTAAGTTTTAATAAAATATCTTTTAAGTCATTTTCTCTTTCCAAATTATATTGAGCTAAGTTTGAAACTATTTGAACCTCTTTTGAATATGAATAATATGGATAAGCGGTTTTAAAATAAATAATTCCCCAAGGTTCCAATTCTTCATATTCTTGTTCTGACTCATTCTCGTACAGCTGAGGGCCTGAAATTTTACAAGCAAAATATAATGCAACTAATGGATTGGTAGTAATATCCAACAATCTAGTACATAAACCATAATGTTGGCACTTTGTCATTAAATCAAAAGCATCGCAATTATTACTAAATTCTAACGGCAATTTTGATTTAGGAAGTTTCATTAATTTGTGTTCTATATTTAATTTATTTTCTCTAAAGATACTAGATTGGATATCCCAATATTCGGTTTGTTGTCCACGAAAAAACAAAGTAAAACCATCTTTATCTTCAGATATTTCTTTTATTTTTTCTAAATACTGTCCAACAGAGGTGATTTCAATCCCATTTTCTGTATTTAATCTTGATTTAAAATTATCCATTTTTGCCACCTGTATTATTTTCGCTAAACGATAATTTATCGGTGGAAATATCCACATTTGAAACATCAATTTCGCCACTCATTAACTTCGGTAATAACG
>CALVEA010000012.1 GCA_944326455.1 Candidatus Gastranaerophilales bacterium
TCAGCCGTACCTGATGAATGGGTAGTAAAACCGGATGTAGTAGAAACCCCTGTTGCAACAGAACCTGAACCAACTCCGGAGCCGGAGCCGGAACCTGAACCGGAACCTGAGCCTGAGCCAGAACCGAAACCGGAGCCGGATCCGGCTCCGGATCCACTTCCAGATCCTACACCAATCAGACCCATAGAACCAATTGAACGTAAGCCATACTGCCCGAGCGGATATAAAATTCAGCTTGGACCAAGCGGAACCCCGACAGCTTGTGTTGCAATGATGGCTTGCAACGACGGGTCTCTTGGGAATGGCGTTATAGCTGGTATAGATACTACGGGACATGGAGTCGGGAGTAATCCACAATATCAACATACATCTGCAAATGTATATGACACTCCTTGTACAGTGCCTTTGCAGTATAAATAAGTTTTAATTACTATTGTGCGGGCGAAAGATAGTTATCTTTCGCCTTTTTTTTATTACTTAAATAAAATTAATAATCTAGTAATCTTCTCTTCCGCGGCTTTTTAAGTATTCGCGTATTTGATTAAGAGAATACTGGATAATTCTTGTAATCCTTGACGGAGAAAGTCCAACCATGGTTGCAATATCTTTTGCCTGCATATTTCTGTAAAAACGATACTCAACTACAGTCCTTTCCTTTTGCGGAAGCTGGGCTATAGCTTGTTTTATCATTCTGCTCATTTCTACAATTTCAGCTTTCTCGTCAGGCATAGCAGATGTATCTTTTATAAAATCAAACGGTGACGCATTATCGGTAGCTGCGGCAGCTAAACCGTCAATGGATAAGATGGTTTCGTAAACAGCTTCTCGTACTTTATTCGGTGAAATTGTGAAGCCCATATCTTCTTCACCCGAACTCTCGTCGATTGAGTCTGTAATATAAGAATCGGATTCATCCTTCTTATGCTTAAGTGTATACCATTTATAACGATGACGAAGCTCATTTCTAATAGCCCACCTTACGGCTGTTCCTATGTAAGCATCATTATAGTGGGCAAGCTGCTCTTCTGTCTTGCCTTTGATAAGAGTTTGTATAGCAATTATACCGATACTAACCAGTTCTTCATATTCAATCATGTGGTTAGGAACTCTTCTGTGCTCAACTCTTGCTATTTTCTGTACAATACCGACGTATTGTTTAAGTAAAGTCTTATTATCCATCTTCTCTTATCTAACTAACCTTACTTAATATTACCTTGATTTTGATTATTTTTCAAGCCGTACACAAAAAGTAAAATTTCGGCAACAGCCTTATATAATTCGGGCGGAATCTGCTGATTTAAATCAACCATCCTAAATAAAGCTCTTGCTACCGGAGGATTGTCAATAACCGGCACATTGTGCTGTATAGCTATATCAATTATTTTCTTCGCAATAAGCTCCGTACCTTTTGCCGTTAAAGTCGGAGATTGCATTGTTTCTGCATCATATTTAAGAGCACAGGCAACATGAATAGGATTCCTTACGACAAAATCCGCATCAGGTACAGAGTCCATCGCCCCTCTTTGAAGCATCTGCATACGCCGCTGCCGGAGAGCGGCTTTTACATGCGGATCGCCTTCTGAGTTTTTGTATTCATCCTTGATTTCTTTAAAAGACATCTTTTGGTCTTTTAAGAACTTCCATTTGGTAACACCATAGTCAGCTGCTGCAATTATAAGAAATGCAATACAAGCTTTATAGATAAACTCTACTATGAGTTTGCCGAATTCAATCATAATCGCAAAGTTATTATCAATAGCTGCCAGCTTTAAGATATCTTCCAAATGGTCAGAATACACCGACCAGCCAACCCAGCCAAGTATGACAACTTTGACAATATTCTTCCCGAGTTCAAAAAGAGTCTTTACTTGGAATAAATTCTTAAAATATTTTGTAGGATTAAGTTTATCCAACTTAGGTACCAAAGGGGCTGTAGCAACAAGCGGTCCAACTTGTAAAAAATCTCCTATCATTGCGACAATCGCTGCCATTATTAATATTGAACCAATAATCAAGACAGCAGGAATAATTGTTACCGTAAATATGTAAGTATAACCGATTTGCTCCAGTGTATGGTTCGGAATTTGCTCATAAAGAGTTCTGAACAAACCTACAATAAGCTGCCAAATAAGAGGCGCCATCATATTAATGAAAGTAAACATAATAAGAAGAGACAATGCCGTTGACACATCTTTTGATTTTACAACTTGTCCCTCTTTCCGCGCTCGCTCAAGTTTCTGCGGGGTCGCATCAAACTGTTTATCTTCGTCACCCAATAGCTCTAACCCTCTTGATTACTTGCTTCTACTTTTTCGTGCTCAATTTGTGTCCACCTGGCTCACTGCCTGTATAAGTCGGATTCTGTACTTTTTATTCTATCATAAAGTTTGATTTTAGTGTACAATTGTCATAACAAAGGAGTTTTTGTTTATGAAAAATTTACTTTTTATAATTCTTGCGATTTTATCTCTTGCCGGAGCAGGCGCCGCTGCAATTTATCTGTCAGGGATACCGGCATTAGGAATTGTTTTTTTCTGCGGATTTCTTTTTGGAGTATTTTTAATGAATTTAAAGGTGAATGTCAAGAATGACAAGATAAATTCTTATAAAAGAGAGCTTGAGAAAGAATCAATTGCCAGCAGCGAGAATTCTTCCAGAGTAAAAGTGCTTGAATCAAAAATTGAAGTATTGGAAAAAGCCCTTGAAAATGCTCTGAAAAACAAATAAGATTTCAATCATTTTATTGATTGTTTGTCCCGGGGATTTATTGTAAAATGCTCTTAATGTAAGGAGAAAATTATGTCAGATATGAAAAAAATATTGAGCTATGTACCTACCGTTATTGAGTCCTCTTCTCGCGGAGAAAAGTCTTTTGATATCTTTTCAAGGCTTTTGAGAGAAAGAATTATTTTCCTCGGAACAGAGATTGATGATGATGTAGCCAATTCAGTAGTGGCTCAGCTGCTACTGCTTGACAGCGAAAATCCGGAAAAAGATATTATGCTCTATATTAACTCTCCGGGCGGTGTGATTACTGCCGGCATGGCAATATATGACACAATGAACCTTATAAAAGCTGATGTCCAAACAATCTGTTTAGGAGAAGCTGCTTCTATGGGAGCCTTTCTTCTTTCTTCCGGAGCAAAAGGAAAAAGAATGGCGCTTCCCAGTGCAAGAATTATGATTCACCAGCCTTTAGGCGGAGCTAAGGGACAGGCTACAGATATTGAACTCGAAGCAAAAGAAATCCTGAGAATGAAAGATATGTTAATCGGTATAATGGCGGAAAATTCAGGACAGCCGTTTGATAAAGTTAAAGAGGATTGCGAACGAGACCATTACTTATCAGCAGCAGAAGCCGTTGAATACGGTTTGATTGATAAAGTTGTAACATCCGTTAACGAATAGATTTAGTTGCAAAAAGAGGCGGAGTCTGTAATACAGACTCCGCCTCTTTTCTAATATTGCTTTTTAATACTCTTCGTACTAGAATGTTGCTAATGTGTAACCGGGTCGGAATTAAAAACCTTACCGGTGGTAATAATATAAATTAAGGAGAAAAAAGATGACATCAAAAAGATTTTTATTCACTTCCGAATCTGTTACGGAAGGACACCCCGACAAAGTTTGTGATCAGATTTCTGACGCTATTTTAGACGAGTTTTTAACAAAAGACCCTCAATCAAGGGTTGCAGCTGAAACAACTGCAACTACAGGTATGGTACTTGTTTGCGGCGAGATTACTTCAAATTGCTATGTTGATATTCCGCATGTTGTAAGACATACTGTTAGAAATATAGGTTATGAAGGAACCTCCGGCGGAGGATTTGATTTTAATACCTGTGCCGTTTTAACAAGTATTGATGAGCAATCTGTTGATATCGCAGGGGGTGTTAATAAAGCTTTAGAAGCAAGAAGCAATAACGCTGACACTTCCGCAAGCGAAACTGAAAACATCGGCGCCGGAGATCAGGGTATTATGTTCGGATTTGCCTGCGATGAAACCCCTGAACTTATGCCGCTTCCAATAAGCCTCGCTCACAAGCTGGCTTACAGACTTGCAAGAGTCAGAAAAGAAGGTATTTTAAAATACTTAAGACCTGATGGAAAATCTCAGGTTACTGTTGAATATGTAGACGGCAAACCTTCAAGAATTGATACAATACTTATTTCAACTCAGCATGCTCCTGAAATCAACGGCATAAGCGATAACTCAAAAATTCAGATGATAATTAATGAAGATTTAAGAAAATACGTTATTGATTACGTATTTGAATCAGAATCTATCAAACCTGACTCTGATACAAAGATTTTAATTAATCCTTCAGGAAGATTCGTTGTCGGCGGTCCGCAGGGTGATTCAGGGTTAACGGGAAGAAAAATCATTGTTGACACCTACGGCGGATATTCACGCCACGGCGGCGGTGCATTCTCCGGCAAGGATCCGACAAAAGTTGACCGTTCAGCTGCTTATGCTGCAAGATATGTTGCTAAAAACATTGTCGCAGCAGGATTAGCTTCTAAATGCGAAATTGAACTTGCTTATGCCATCGGTGTTGCAGAACCTGTTTCAATCTTTGTAGACACATTTGGTACAGGTAAGATTTCAGATGATGAAATTTCTAATCTTGTACGCGCAAATTTTGACCTAAGACCTGCTGCTATTATCAAGGACTTTGATTTAAGAAACCTCCCGGCAAAAAATGGCGGTAAATTCTATCAAAAACTTGCAGCATACGGGCATTTTGGACGTACTGATATAGAACTTCCTTGGGAAAAACTTGACAAAGCCGACTGCTTGAAAAAAGCTTTGGCAGGTTGTGCCCTCTGCTAAAGGATTTTGGATTATATTTTATGCGGGGCGGAGCCAAAAGGCTCCGCCCCGCATTTATGTAAATAATGTAAACATTATTTAATAGTTTAATGACAATTTCAAATTATTAAGTTATGATAATCTTAGTTGATAATTAGGGAAAAGGAGTAATCTCGTGGCAGATAAGAAGATTGAAACCGTTTATCCTATACAGAGTGCTTTTTCGAGTGACGATGATGCTTTTACGGCACTTTCTACCTCCGCATTACTTGCAAAAAGCTCTGTTCCATATTCCCATAGAAGAATTGCAGACAATTATGTAATTATTAAGCGTGTGTATAAATTTCAGGCAGTTCAGAGCAGAATAACAAACGCAGAAAAACAGCTGCTGCAAAAATATGATTTTAACACCCTTGAATTTTCTACAATAAAACAGATAAACGAAGAACTTTCTTATTTGAAAAAATGGTCAACTTCCACCAATGAATTACTTAGAAAAGATGCTGATATGCTTCTGCAAATTAGATGTAAAGAACTAAAATACATCGTTGCAAGCAGATATGCCTCAATCTCTAATGAGATTTATAACGGCTATAAGGCTCTTGAAAGATATTTTGAAGAAATTTCAAAATTTTACTCCCCTATTTGTTAATATTTTTTACAAAAAAAGCAATTATTGTTTTTACGGGTTTTTATATGGCAGGAAGGTAGAAAATGCAAATAACTCCTGTTAGTTTAAATAATAGTATTCGCAAAGAGCAGACTTTTGGACATGGTCATGACTTCCTTAATAGCGGTTATTCAAAAAAAGACAAAGCTATTGTTGCCGGAACCACCGCATTAGGAGTTGCTGCCAGCTTAGGAGTTTTAGCCAAAATGGCAGGACATTCCGTAAACCCGGTAAAAGTTATTAAAAATTTTAAGAATATAAAAAACTCCTACCTCGCAAAAGTAAAATACCACGAAAAAGAAGTTATAACCATCGGCGCAGGCTCCGCACTGGGCGGACTTGCCGGCGGATATATTATCGATAAAAATCCTGAAAACAGAAAAGCTAAAAGAAGAGAAACTCTTATGCAAATAGGAAATGTCTCCATTCCCATAATAACGGTTGAAGCTTTTGCGAAATTAGGAGACAGATTTGGAAAAGCTGCTAAGAGTCTATCTGCCATAGCCGGAATCTTTGCTGGAGTATACCTTGCAAATTTCCTTATGAATCATTTATCTAATGCTATATTTAAGAGTGACAAAGGCGCAAGAGGGGTTAAGGGAACTGATTTTTCCGCACACCTTGATGATATGGTAGTTGCCGCATCATATATATCAGACGCAAAACCTATCTATCTGATTTCAAGAGTAATTCCGCTTGCTCTGATGTTTGCGGGAAACGAAGTCGGTAATAAAACAACGGACAAACCGGCATAAACCGTCATTTGTCCGCTGTTACAAAACTTTTCTTAACCGACTCTTCTTACTTACACTAACCCAAGAGCTTTTCTGTACCAGGAGAAAGATTCTAATTCCGAACCATTGAATGTTGTTTTAATACGCTGTTTTTTCAAATAATTTTCAAATTCGTCAACAAATGCAGATTTAACTGACTTTTTTGTTTCTGTTGCGGTAACGTTCATCCCGTTTCCTCCTATATTATAAGTAACACACTATATATAAATGTCTTTCGACAAATTGTTTTCACCAGTTAAACTACACAAACTACACACTAAATTTTAACACGATATCTTGCTTGCCGCAATTAAATGTAACGAAATGTGTTGAAAAATCAACAAAAATCATCCTTGAGAATTATTAGAAATAAAAAAAGTAATCCTAATTAGTTAGGTTTGATTTAAGCTTTTGTTTGATGTATCGTAAATAAGTAAAAGCGAATTAGGAGTACGTGTATGTATAATGTTGCAATAATCGGTGCCGGACCTGCGGGAATTTTTACAGCACTGGAGATAGTAAAACTTCGCCCTGAGTGGAAAGTTATCTTGATAGAAAAAGGACAAAAAATTGAAAAAAGAATTTGTCCTATTAGGGAAGGTTCTCCAAAATGTGTTAACTGCAAACGTTGCGGATTATTGTGCGGCTGGGGCGGAGCCGGCGCTTTTTCAGACGGTAAACTCACCCTCACTCCCGACGTAGGCGGACATCTTGTTGATTATATGCCGAGACAGAAAGTTGAAGAGTATATAGATTATGCTGACAAACTCTATCTTGAACATGGCGCAACAAATGAAGTCTTTGGCACAAATATGGAGGATTTCCGTGAAATTGAGAGACAAGCTGCTTTAGCAGAACTAAAACTTGTGCATTCTCCTGTAAGGCATTTGGGAACAGAGAGAAGTCTTGATGTGCTCAAACACATGCAGGACTATCTCGATGACAAAATTACTATTTTAAACAATGTAACAGCCCAGAGCCTAATTGTTGAATGCGAACAGGTTAAAGGAATTGTTCTTGATAACGGAGAAACTATTAGAGCTGATTACACAATTATTGCCCCGGGAAGGGAAGGAGCAGACTGGCTCAGTCACGAATTTGCAAAAAATAAGATAGGTATGGTTAACAACGCAGTTGATATCGGAGTAAGAGTCGAACTTCCGGCACCGGTATTTGCGCCGCTAACAGACAAGCTTTATGAATCAAAACTTGTTTATTATTCTCCTACATTCGGAGATGAGGTCAGAACCTTCTGTATGAATCCTAACGGTGAAGTAGTACAGGAAAACTACAGCGGTATTGCGACAGTAAACGGGCACAGCTATGCAAACATAAAAACTAATAATACTAACTTTGCCCTCCTCGTAAGTAAAAAGTTTACAGAACCATTCAAAGAACCTATCGCATACGGTCAGCATATTGCAAGACTTGCTAATATGCTTGCCGGCGGAATCCTTGTTCAGCGTTTCGGAGATTTGCTTGAAGGCAGAAGATCTACTCCTGACAGGATTAAATCAAGCATTATCACTCCGACATTAAGCTGCGCAACCCCTGGGGATTTGAGTCTTGTTATACCTTACAGACAAATGAAAAGTATTATTGAAATGCTTTTTGCCCTGGATAAAATTGCACCCGGTACAGCTTCCAGATATACACTGTTGTATGGTATAGAGGTTAAGTTCTACTCTGCAAGAGTTAAACTTACAAATGAACTTGAAACAGAAGGAGTAAAAAATCTGTTTGCAATAGGAGACGGAGCCGGTGTTACAAGAGGTTTGATACAAGCTTCAGCTTCCGGCGTTTATGTTGCCAGAACCATTTGCAGCAGAGGGTAAGTGTTCATAAAATTTAATATAGTCGGGCACCTTTACCCCATTTAGCCTATATGCTAGAATAAAAATATGGAAGGTGTTAATCAGGAATATTTGAATAGCCTAAAAGAGAGAGTGCACAACAGGCTGGAAGGGGTCGACTTATACCAGTTTAAAGGCAGTGTATCCAAGCTTGTGGGTTTAACAGTTGAAGTAAAGCTGCCAGGATTAAAAATTGGAGACTTATGTTATATTGAAACCGCAACAGGAGAAAAGAAACCTGCTGAAGTTGTTGCATTCAAAGGAGATGCTGCTCAGCTTTTGCTCCTTTATGACGGAACCGGCATCGGGCAGGGAAGCCTTGTCCAGACAACAGGAAGTCCTATTCAGGTACCCGTGGGAGATTTTCTTCTCGGACGATTAATAAACCCTATGGGTGAACCGATTGACGGTCAGCCGCTGAATACGGAAGGTGCTATTTGGAGAAGTGTTGAAGGTCCGCCGCCGGGACCATTTGAAAGACCAATAATTACAGAAATGTTTTCGACCGGGGTAAGGGCAATTGACTCATGCTTAACATTTGGCTGCGGACAGCGTATGGGGTTGTTTGCAGGTTCCGGAGTCGGCAAGAGTACTTTACTCGGTATGATTGCTAGAAATTCTGATGCCGATGTTAACGTTGTTGCACTAATCGGAGAACGAGGAAGAGAAGTAAAAGAGTTTGTTGAAGATGCTCTAGGTCCCGAAGGCATGAAAAAATCTGTTTTAGTTTGTTCAACAGGAGACCAGCCGCCGTTAATCAGACAAAAATGTCTTTTAACAGCCACTGCTGTTTGCGAATATTTTAGAGATCAGGGTAAAAAAGTATTTCTAATGACAGATACTATCACAAGATGTGCAATGGCAGGACGTGAAGTCGGGCTTTCAATTGGCGAACCGCCTACAATGAAAGGTTATCCGCCTTCAATATTTTCATGGCTGCAAAAAGCTTTGGAAAGAGCAGGTAACAGCGAAAAAGGTTCTATTACCGCATTCTATACAGTTCTTATGGAAGGAGATGACATCAACGACCCTATTGTCGATACTGTGAGAGGTATTACAGACGGGCACATTTTCCTGTCAAGAAAAGTAGCTGAATCTAACCATTATCCTGCTATTGATATTTTAGGAAGCATATCAAGGCTTATGTCAGCAATAGCGTCCCCAGAACATAAAGAAGCTGCAGCTAAAATGCGGAAAATCCTGGCTCTCTACAGAGAAAATAAAGACCTTATTGATGTCGGAATGTATCAAGCCGGTACAAACCCAAAACTTGATACTGCAATAGAAATGATGCCCCAAATTAATGCATTCTTGCAGCAAAGAACAACAGACAGTGTAAGTATGGATAATACAATAAACACTTTAATTAATATGATGGCTAATGTTGATATCTAGATTTTTTCGACTAAATCTTTTGCAATTTTAACAGCTTCTTGCTGTATAGTTTTATTTGTCCAAAAATCTTGTCTTGATATATATGGTTTTACAATTTTTCTTGCCCAAGAGCCAATTGCAATTCCATTATAATTGATTCCGCAAAGCTTGCAAAGCTCAGCGGTCTTAGAATTAGTTCCGCCGGAAACGGTTAAATATACCGGCAAATTTGCATTCTGAATAATTTCAGCCATGGCGGCTGCTTGTAATGTAGTTTTATAAGAGTCATCGGAACCGCTCATCGGAATCCCGTCTGCCTGTACAATTGTAGTATAAGGCTCTCTTAAAGATATCATCTCTCTTACCCGAGATATTACACCTTTATTTGACAAATTTTCCCTATCAATACAGATTGATGCAAATTTAGGTTTGCACTCATTGATTATTTTCCATTTGTAGTCCAAATCGTTTACATCTTGCCCTGTTACATGCAGTTCTAAAATCTCTGCACCATTATCAACCATATACGGCAAAATTGTTTTTACATCTGCATCCTTTTCTATCATAGATATCGCATTTTGCGGGCAGTTTTTTGCGCAGATACCGCATCCAATACACTTTAATTCATTAACCTTTATATAATCCGTAATTGCATCATTTTGGCAAGATTTAAGACAAGAACCGCATTTAACACACTTATCATAATTAATCTGAGCTTTATTAATATGCGGATCCCCTTTTATACCAACAGAAACACAATAATGCAAATCTTCCATGCCGGACAGCTTTTGTGCTTCTTTTGCGGAATTTAAAATTTCTTTATTTGCAGAGAGATCAAACACCTTGCATCCGGCTTTTGCATAAACATAGACCAGCCTTTTTACAGATTCCGAATCTTCGTTCCCGGCACCGCAAACAAGCTTAAAAAAAGTTCTCTGCTCCAAAAGAGAGTCCGGCATAGAACTAAAATCCTATCGCATAGTTGAAAATACGTCTTTTAGCAGATTTTTTTGCAGCAGCCTGAGAATCAACTGTCACTTCTTCAGTTTCAATAACTTGACCGGCTCTCTGAAGCATATTATTTTGCTGTAAAGTTTTATCAACATTGCTGAATGATTTCAGGCTATCCAGTTTATTTTGAAGCTCTGCATTCTCGTTATTTAAAATAATAGTTTGGCGGCTTAAATCATTAAGTTTTATCTCGCAGGAAATAACAAAGTAGTAGCTGACAACAACAACTGCTATCAACAGGCTTAATATTACACAAAGCATTTTATTTACTCTTTTAATAGCCATAGCCTTTACTACGTTCTCCTTTGGGAAATACCCCTCTATTATACTATTAACCGCAAGATTTTGAACAGATTTATCAACAAAAGACTTTTTTTCAGCAGGGAGTGCATACCTTGCCGCAGATTCTTTGGAGAATCTCCGTATAATCATATCAAGAACATTACTCTCTTCTTCTCTTCGGTACGGTCTGCTGTTGTAACTCTTTAAAGCGTAAACCAATTAATCTATACTCCCAAAACCCAAAATCAGGAAATACACCGCACCCCCCGAAGTTTTGCGCTTCTTGACGGCGGATTCTCCTTTACCTCCCATTCGCTCGCCTCAATAGGTTTCTTATTAATCAACTCGATTCTCGGCGGCGGGCATTTGCAAATCATATCATTGCATCTGCACTTCTGGCTTTCATACTTGAAGAATCTTTTAACTATCCTGTCCTCTAAAGAATGAAAACTTATAACAGAAATTATACCACCGACAGACAATAAATCCAATATATCATGGAGTACAATATTTACATTTTTTAACTCATTGTTTACTTCTATTCTTATAGCCTGAAACACCCTTGTAGCCGGATGTATGTGTGATTTAACTTTTGGCACGGCGCTAATAATTATATCTGATAATTCGCATGTCGTTTTTATTTTCTTCTTAGCCCTTTCTTCGACTATTTTCTTAGCAATTCGCTTTGAAAAATGCTCTTCGCCATACTCGCTGAAAATTCTTACTAATTCGCTTTCTGAATACGTATTTACGACATCATAAGCGGAAAAATCCGACTCCATATCAAATCTCATATCTAGAGGAGCATCTTTAGAAAAAGAAAAACCCCTCTCTGCCTTTGTAAGCTGGTGGTAAGAAGCTCCTAAATCCAAAATAACTCCGCCTGTTATTTTATCTATTCCAAGTTTTTTTAGTTCAGACTTAATATTTGTATAAGATGATTTTACAATAGTTAAGTTATTATAACCTTTCAACCTTTCTTTGGCATGCGCAATGGCTTCATCATCTATATCAAAAGCTATTAATCTCCCGTTAGGAGAAATTCTTTTTAAAATGAGTTCGCTGTGACCGCCGCCTCCAAGGGTGCAGTCAACATAAATCTTGCCGTCTGTACATTCAAGCATATCTACTGCTTCATTAAGCATAACTGTATAGTGTTTAAAATCGTCCATTCCTAGATTCTAACATGAAATATGAAAAGTTACAGGACCGTCATTAATTAAGGAAACATCCATCATTGCCCCAAATACCCCTGTTCCGGTTTTGATTCCAAAATTATTTACCCCATTGACAAATTCTTCATACAATGATTTTGCGACATCCGGAGGCGCAGAATTATCAAAACTGGGACGAGTTCCTTTCTTACAATCGCCGCAAAGAGTAAACTGAGATACGATAAGCATTTCTCCTTGCACATCCAACAATGATTTATTCATTTTTCCATTTTCATCCGGAAATATCCTAAGATTAACGATTTTCTTGACAGCTTTGTCAATGTTTTCCTGTTTGTCTCCTTTTTCCACACCTACAAAAGCAAGAATCCCATGACTTATTTGAGAGACCAATTTTGAATCTACTTCAACAGAAGCTTTCTTTACCCTTTGAATCAAAACCTTCATTGAAGCACCCTTTCCACCAATCTGTTTAGGTTTGCAATCCTTTGAGATGCTTTACCGTAATATTCTGAAATCATATTGGCTATTCTGCTGATATTTTGTATACTAAGCACCTTTGTCATTTTCATTTCATAATCTAAATCAATTTTCTCCGAAGCTGTTATAAAGTCAAACATTTTTGACCTGCTCGAAAAGTCCGCCGAAAGCGATGTATAATTAACAACAACTTTTCTAAAACTTTTAAGGACTTCCTCCCCAGGATTTCTATAACGCTTTATATCATTATTTAGAATTTTTAATAACCGCTGCCCCTCTTCTATTATCTTAAGCGCTGATTTTAACTCTTCATATTTTGTTTTTAATACAGATATAACTTTTTCTTTGTCATAAGAAAACTCTGTTTCTATTTCACATTGTCCGGCAGCATCAGAATCTTTAAGCGCATCTTCCAAACTCATATTCTTAAACCCGTCAATCTGTGCTCCGACTAATGAAGTATTTATGTATTCTCTATCATTAAAATGTTCTGCAAATTCGCTTAACGGTTTTACAAACGCCGCATAAACAGATTCCGTCGGAATCATATCACCATTTATACCTTTGACATAGTAAAGAGAACTGTTTAGATTTGCCAAACGTCTTTTTGCAGCCTCTACCCTTTGCTGATATTCCGGATATGGAGAAAGAGATTCCGCAAACTGTTCAAAATCTTTCGCTTTAATTTCCCATTTATTATTCTCTTTATCAAAGGTGCATATCAAGTCTTTATAAACGGAATTTTTACTATAACACTGACCTTCAATATAAGCTAAATCCTGACCTACAAGAATAATCTTTGAACATCCCAAAATTCGCGCGCTATTCATAGCCGTATATGACACCGTACCTTTAGACCAGTATTCTTTTATATCTTCTCCGCATATTTCGCTCCACAGATGATTTACCGGATTATTAGCGGAGATGTGTGAAAAGATTTTTTTAAAATTAAATTTTCTTAAAAAACCATGAGAATATGGCTCTGTTATAAAGTAAACGTCAGATAAATCTACACCCTCCAGTTGCGGAGAAGAATTAAAACTTTCAATCACACATACAAAATCGGGCTTTATATTATGCTCAGTAAGAGTCTTAAGTGCTGTACCAACAGTAAACAACACAAACTTATCTCTATATTTTTTTAAAATTTCAATATCTCTATCCAGCGTCGGACCTGCTGAAACTATAACTGCTGTTTTACCCTTACAGACATCTTTTACTTTTATAAGAGGGGTTTCATTGATTAAATTAGGAATGTTATACAAAAGCATCCATAAAGTCGGGTAGAATTTTTCTTTTGTATATTTCAAATCTAAAAAATAAGAACCTATAGTATCTCTTAAAGACTTAACTAGGCTGTCAAACCCTACAGAATCCATTTCCCTTTGAGAAGGTAGCGAGAGCATATAAGGGAAATTTTTCATGCCGGATTTACTATGGATAATTGAACATGCCTTTTTAAAATCATTGGTCAAAAACACATTCGGTTTTGATAAATCCTTTGAAAAATCAACGAGATTAAAAACTGTTTTGAGCAAATCCAAATCAGGTTCATACAGAATAACCGTACCTTTTGAGTTAAGACTCGCAACTTGAAAAAGATATCCCAGCCCTATCCCGTAGATAAAACAGATAGATACAGGCTCATTTGTTGTACCTGAAAATATTGACTGAGCCTCCAGAACCGGATTTTCTCTGTTATGAAGATAAATATCTTTATACTTCAAATTATAAAAATTATTTTCCCTTACAAGTTCAGGAACAGTTTTAGGTATATAAGTCTGTAATTTTTGAGCAAACTCTTTATCCTTTAATGCAAGCGCCTGAATATTGTTTTCAAATATACTCATTTATTAGACCTTTTCTTCTTATTAACTATCTGAACTATCTGATAATTTACTTCTGCCGCGTAACTGCCCGCAAGCCGCATCAATATCAGCCCCTCGCTCAAGTCTTACGGTAACTTTTTTCCCTGAATGCTCAAGCAAATATTTAAACTTCATAATATCGTTATTTGATGATTTACGGTATTTTGTCTCCTCTACTGAGTTATAGGGTATTAAATTAATATTACATTTCAAATCATTAAGAAAATAAGCCAGCTCTTTTGCACACTCAACAGTGTCATTAAAGCCATGTATCATAATATATTCAATAGTAATTCTCCTGCCTGTTTTCTCAATATAATTGAGCAAAGATTTTTTAAGCTCCTCTATTGGATATTTATTTTCAACAGGCATAATTTCCGCTCGTAATTTATGATTAGGAGCATGAAGCGACACCGCAAGCGTTGATTGCAGCTCACAAGAAGCCAGTTCATTAATTTTCGGGATTATTCCGCTGGTGGAAATTGTTATCCTTCTTGAACCGATTTGGAAGTCATGATTAAACATATCCAACGCTTCAAGAACATTTTTAAGATTCAAAAGAGGTTCTCCTTGCCCCATAAATACAATGTTTGTAACCTTTAAACCCGTATCGCGCTGAATGGTTAAAACTTGTTCAATAATTTCTTTTGCCGTAAGATTCCTTATAAAGCCTCTTTTACCGGTCGCACAGAAAGAACAATTTACGGCACAACCGACTTGCGAGCTTACGCAAGCAGTTAAGTTTGCTCTGTTATCAAATCTCATTAAGACAGTCTCAACACACTCCCCGTCAGGATATTCTATAAGATATTTTAATGTGCCGTCAGAGCTTGATTGCTTTATTTTAATTTTTGTATCTGTTACAATAAACCGTTTTTTTAATTCTTCTCTAAAATCTTTCGCAAGATTTGTCATCTCATCTATTGAAGATACTGATTTATCATAAATCCAATTATGGATTTGCCTTGCACGAAACTTCGTCGCACCTAATTCATCCATTAAATTTTCCAATTCTTCAAGTCTAAGACCGGCTAAAACTTCCATAATTTATCCTAATTTATTTTTATAAAATTCTATAATATCAACTTTTGCTTTCAGCATCATTGCCGTTTTGGATACAGATTTTTTCCATTCGTTATAAGAACAAGTTGAAGGCAGCAATTTTAGCGGATTATGAGGGAAATCTTTACACACATCAGGTCTGTTTTGATAATCAGAGCACTCGTTACCATCGAGTTTCGGACAATAATAGTAATAAATTTTCTGATCCTCTACTAAATCATTCAATAATTGAAAATACTCCGGATTGGCTTTTTTAGCATCCTCTTCACTTTCAAAAGGAACAAAAACCGAAACGAAATCAGAAGCAAACTTATCCCCCTTCATGGCTTTTTGTTTAAGCTGAGAATACGAAAACTCGCTTGTTGCAAGTCTGCAGCAAGCACCGCATCTGGCGCAGGAGTATTCAGATTTCTTATCCATCATCATTTTATAAGTATTTTTAAGTTTCTGCCTGTAATCACCGGCTAAAAATGTTAGTATTTTCAACTGCCATTCCCTATAAGCACAATTCACAGGATACGGCGTAAAGACATCTTTTTTTTCTATCTTGCAATCTTTTACCGTACATAAATTACAAGGATTTTCCGGCTTGAATTTATTTACTTCCACTCTTATACTTTCAGCCGCTTCAATAAAAATCTGTTGATAATTATCCTTCAAATCGTCATACTGCGTGACTAAAGGTGTTGAAACCTGATGATTAGTATTGTTAAAAAAATTCTCCATACTATAGATAGTACCATAAATTACCCTTCCCTACAATGAAGTTTTTGAATTAGAAGTTAGAATATTAGTGAATAATACAGAAAGGTTTCATTATGACAACAGAAAAACTACAACTTTACAAATGTAATGTTTGCGGGAACCTGGTTCAAGTCATCTTACCGGGCGCTGGCGAACTTGTATGCTGCGGACAAATTATGGAACTATTAACCCCGCACACAGAGGAAAATAATGATTTTGCAGAAAAGCATACTCCGGTTATAGAAACCGGAGAACAAGGGAGGTTTGTCCGTCTTAAATTCCATCCGATGGAGCAAAGTCATTATATTCAATTTATTGAAGTATACCCAAAAGATAAAAATACACTCCATCTTAAATATCTTAAACCCGGCGATACTGCAGAATTTGATATAACCAATTTTGAAAAAGAAGTCGAAGCTATTGAATTATGTAATATTCATGGTCTATGGGAGGGTAAATAAATGCTTAGTAATACAATGAATGAAATTTTAAACGAACAGATTAATAAAGAATTCTACTCTGGATATCTCTATCTTTCAATGTCAGCGCATTTAAAAGAACTGGGCTTGAATGGTTTTGCCTCTTGGACAAGATTACAAGCTAAAGAAGAAGTAGAGCACGGGCTTAAAATATTTGATTACCTGATTGACTGCAACAGCTTCGTAACTCTTAAACAAATCAGAACCCCTGAATTTGAATTTAAAGGAATAAGTTCAATTTTTAACCATATCTACGAGCATGAAAAATGTATTACAAGAGCTATAATGGAAATTGCGAAGAAAGCAGAAGAAGAATCTGACAGAACTACTCTAAACTTTATAGATTGGTTTATTGCAGAACAAATAGAGGAAGAAGAAGCCGTTAATAACATTATCAAACGTCTTGACATGTTCGGAGATGACAAGGTTGCCCTCTATTTAATGGATCAAGAACTCGCAGGAAGAAAGTAAAAAATTATATAAAAAAAAGAGCTTTTAAAGCTCTTTTTTTTCTAACAAAATATGCTTGTCGTTCTCTGTTGTTCTGTCAAATGAACTCCTGAATTATCACCAAATAACTGCGGTTGTTGAGGCACTGCAGCCATATATGCTCCGCCGACATTTGCATTTTCTAAATCTGATTTATGTCCTTGTACGCTTGTTGCTCCGATTCCGTCCATAAGTTGACCTCTCTTTCTTTTAAATATATACTTGATATATATATTAAGTATTTTTGTTAAGAGAAATTTCACTTTTTGCTAAAAATTTTACAAAAGTTTACATTACTTTGCGCGCTTATACTTCAAAATCAAAACAAACGGGATAATTAAAACTATAATAAGTGCTAAAACAGTAAAAACATCAAAGAAAGAAGCAAGCCTTGCCTGAGCCAGCAGTTCTTTGTACAATGAACCTCCCGCTTTTCTGGAGGCAACATAAGCCGGATAATAATGAAGAAACTTTGATTGAGCGGCTGCCAATTTAACGTGATAAACGGGATTTTCCGTCGAAAGATTTGCTACAAAATAATTTTGATAAACCTGAGAAACTCTAGCAATAAAAGTTGATGAGACAGAAGTTGCAATTGCTGTCACAATATTTTTAAACAATGCATGCAAAGCTGCAGCATCAGCTGTTTTAGAAGCCGGCAGAGTCTGAAATGAGAGGGCTGTAATCGGAACAAAAGCTGTAGGCACACCTATACAGAGAAGAATATTCGGTAAAACTATACTTTCCATTGAAGAAGCCGGATTCATTTGAGTAAGCATCAACATAGAAATCGCAATAATAACAAAGCCGATTATTGCAAGCAGTTTAGGATTAACATACTTGGAAATTTCCCCGACAACAAGCAAGCCTATAAAACAAATCACTGCTCTCGGAAACATCGCAAGCCCGGACATTGAAGGGCTATAACCAATCATGCTCTGTACGAACATAGGAACAAGAAGAAGTGTCGAATAAATAGTTACATTGATAAACGAACTTATCATAGTACCTACTAAAAAATTCCGGTCTTTAAAGACTCTAATATCAATTACGGGATATTTATACTCAAGCTCCCAAACATAGAAAAAGACAAAAGAAAATATACATATACCCGTCATCCAGCATATCCAGGTTGCATCAAACCAATTCCACTGCTGACCTTTATCGAGAATTACCTGCATACACCCCATAGCAAGAACAATTGATATATATCCGGCATAATCAAATTTTTTATTATATTTAAGAGGTTCTATAATATCATCCGCAACTAAAAATTTAACCATCACTAGTGAAAGAATACATAACGGGATATTAGCAATAAAAATCCATTGCCATGAAAAATTATCCGTTAAATAACCTCCAAAAAACGGACCTGCTAAAGGTGAAAACATTGCAGCCACGCCAAACAAACTCATTGCGACCCCGCGCTGATTCGGCGGAAAAGCTTCAAGCAAAAAGGCTTGACACAATGGCAGTATACAGCCGCTGCCTATCCCTTGAACTACTCTAGCCGCAATTAAGGTTTGCAAGGTCGGTGCTATAACACATAACAAGCAGCCTAACGCAAAAACTGCAATACTATATATCATAAGAAGTTTCTTCCCTATCCTTCTTACAAGATACCCTGTTACTGGCAGCATGAGTCCGCCCGATATAATATAGCAAGTAACAACAGTGTTTGCTTCGTATTGTGTCGCACCATAGAATCCGGCAATATGGGGCTGGCTTACATTCGTAGCGGAAGAAGCTGCAAGTGCAAGAAATGAAGGAAGCAGCACCGCTATAGCAATCAAATAGGGATTAACTTTCTGTTCTTGAATTTCATCTGCCATAGTTATTTGATTTTAACCTTTGGAACCACTGACATACCAGGAACAATGTTGTAGCTTGATATATCTTCATCAAATACAATTTTTACAGGGACTCTCTGCACAATTTTTACATAACTGCCGACAGCATTTTCAGGCGGAAACAAACTTGATTTTGCTCCTGTTGAGCGTTGAATACTGTCAACATGCCCTTTAAATCTTTTATGACTGTATGTATCGACTTTTATACTTACAGGCTGCCCCGGTTTCATATTGGTAAGTTGTATTTCTTTAAAGTTTGCAACAACCCAGACCTGTTCAGGAACTATATTCATCAAAGGCTGACCGACAGAGACATAATTACCCTTTTCTACAGTTCTCGCAGATACTTTCCCATCCTGAGGCGCATATATTTTTGTATATTGAAGATTTAATTTTGCCTGTTCAACCTCAGCTTCAAGCCTTTTTATTGCAGCTTCGCTTGCCTGTTCTTTGGCTTTGCCGGAAGCAAGAGAATGCTGCGATGCCATAGAACTTTCCTGGGCTGAATTGAAATTCGCTAAAGCTACTTCATACGCGGTCTTGCTCTTTTCATAATCCTGTTTTGAAACAATACCGTCTTTATATAATTCAGAATATCTGTCAAAATCTCTTTTGGCAAATGTCAGTCTTGATTCTGCCGAGGTTATGTCTTCGTATGATCTATTAACTACAGAAACGCCCTCATCGACACGTCTTTGAGACATGTTTAAATCCGCTTTAGCCTCTGCCAATTTTGCCTCAGCTTGATTCAGGGCTACCTGAAAATCATTTGGATCAAGCTCCACAAGCAAATCACCCTTTTTAACATCCTGATTGTCATCAACAAGAAGTTTTATTACCGGAGCAGCTACTCTCGGTGCTATAGAAACCAATCTGCCTTCTACAAAAGCATCGTCCGTTGACTGATAGAAAGTTGAATGAATCGCTGCATAAATACCTGTCATAATCAATAGTATTGCAGTCAGAGTCGGAACATAGACTCTTTTTTTCATATATTCGGGTCTTCTGTTTTTTAACCTGGCTTTTGCCCGCTTCTCGAAATCTTTATCAACATTCTTTTTTTTATTCTTCTTTTTATTTTCCATTCCTATCACCTAACTTTGCAAAATTGTATTTTCTTTTAAATTAAATTCTATACGGTCTATTATCCGCAGCAAATCATCTATATTATCTTCAGGAATACCTTTTATCATCGTATTCCAAACATTTAAAATTTCCGGTAAAATTTGAGTACAGGTTTCGCGACCTTTATCGGTAATATATAACTTCTTAACTTGTCTCCCATCTGCTGCAAGCTCTGATGTCACATATCCGCCATTTTCTAATATTGAAACTATTCTCGTCATATTTGGTCTGTCCTTGAATGTAATATCAGCAAGCTGTCTTAAATACATACCATTATTCTCATTCAAAGCCATAAGCACCGTAAATTGCTCCGGTGTAATTTCAAATCCTGCTTTTAAAAAAGATTGGATTGCAAAAAGCCTTGCAAGAGCGCCTGCTCTTGAAAGTCTCATTCCAATTTTTTGTTTTAATAAAATCTCTTGTCTCATAAATTACCTTTGTGTTATTATAATAACACAAGAAGGATAAGTGTAAATATGACATTTAAAAAAATTATAATAATTTCATTATTGATTTTAACTATATCGCCTGCTATTGCTAAGGAACAGGTTGATAGATTTTCTTATATGAATATGGATTGGTGGAAAAAATATAATGACGAAATACTAATAAGTCACTTAAATACACTTTATGAAAATAACCACAATCTTAAAATTGCAGCTTTAAAAACCAAGCAAGCTGAAGAAAATGTTAGATTAGCCGGAGCAAACCAATTACCTCAAGTCGGGTTTAGCGGAGAATTTACTCGGGAAATGAGAGGAGGGCAAACTCAATTCGGCGATTTGGTTATACCAACATACTCACAAAACCATTTTCTTTTGCCGCTGAATGCGTCTTATGAAATTGATATTTGGGGTGAAAACTACCTAAATAGAAAAAGTGCTAAAAAACAAAAAGATATTGCCATTCAAGAAGAACGAGCAACCTATATTTATCTCACCTCAGGATTTGCTTCAAATTACTTCAACCTTATAAAAGCAGACGAGCTTGAAAAAATCACAAGAGATATTATAAAACTTCAGACCGAAATCGTTGCTATGACTCAGAAGAAGTACGACGTTGGACTTGCTTCTATTAACGAATTATTGACAGAAAAGCAAATTCTCGTAAAAAATGAAGAAGAATTAAACAAACTCATTGAAAAAAGAAAAGTGATAAACAACCAGCTCGTAAATCTTCTGGGACTTAACAGCGATAAGGAAATTGAACATATATCCATTGACAAATTAAGTTATCCGCAGACTCCGGATGAACTTTCCGCAACAATTATTCAGTACCGTCCAGACTTGATACAAAGTGAAAATTATGCCCAAAAAGCAGGGATTGATGTAAGAGTTGCAAGAAGGGAATTTTTACCAAAATTCATTCTTTTTGGGAATATAGGATTCAACGCCTACAGATGGAATAGCATGTTTAATGACAAAACATTTCTTTCCAATATCGGTATAGCTCCTTATTGGGACATTTTCTCAGGCGGTGCAAAACTGGCACGGTATAGAATTAACAAGTATGAATACAAAAAGGCGGCAGAGGGTTATCAGCAGACTATGCTCAATTCAATCCAAGAGGTAAACAATGCTCTTGCAAGCGCCAAAACTACGAAAGCAAATCTTTTAAAATCCGAAGAAGATTTTAATATAGAAACCCAAAAACATACTTTAGCAACACGTCAATTCAATATTGGAGATGCTTCTAAGCTGGATGAGATGAAATCACAACTCAGGCTCTTGGTCGCTAAACAAAGACATGCATCATCAAAAATTGATGATGCAATATCCTCATTATCACTTTATAACGCTGTCGGCGGAGTTGATTATACAAATACCGCAGAAAACAACGCAGAAGAATTATAAAATAAAAGATTTCAATTTTGGAACAATGCAAGACTGATCCAGTATGCAGTTTTTAGGTATATATCTTGAAACCTTTCCGCCATCCCTGAACATAAGCACATAAGGTAAATTAGGATAAATATGATATTTTGCATTAAAAGCTTTCATCTCAGGAGATGCAACATTCAAAGTTACATAGTTGTATGAATTTCCAAATTCACTCTGAGTTGCATTAAATGCTTGGATATAAGTTAAATACTGATCAGCCCAATCCGCGTATATTAATACAAGCATCGGTTTCGATGAAGTTTGCGCAAAAGCTTCTTCAAAAGTCATGGCATTTGCTTTTGTCGTAATCATAAGTAAGAAAACTGCTAACAAAGTTAAAAATTTTTTCATAATAAACACCCTTTATTTTTATAGAAAATGAGCCGCGCACCGCAGGCACGGCTCATTTACACAAATACTACTGTTCTATGTTCTTAGTAATCAAGTCCATTTCTTCCGCAGAAGCATATACGGCATGGCAGCCGCAATCAACATAGAGAATTTGTCCTGTTGTACCGCTTGAAAGATCAGACGCCAAGTATAAACCAGCTCTGCCAACGTCTTCCAGTGCAACATTTCTTTGAAGCGGAGCCTTAACCGCGCCGGCTTTAAGCATTTTTCCAAAGCCTGAGATACCGCTTGCTGCAAGAGTTTTTACAGCACCTGCTGAAATACAGTTTACTCTGACATTTTTCTTACCTAAGTCAGCTGCCAAATATCTCATTGAAGATTCTAATGCAGCTTTTGCAACACCCATAACATTGTAATTTGCAACAACATACTCAGAGCCAAGGTATGTAAGAGCAAAGATTGAAGCACCGTCATTCAAAATCGGTTCTGCATGTTTACAAATAGAAACTAAAGAATATGCGCTTACACCAAGTGCCAAGTCCCATCCGGCGCGTGATGTATCAATAAATCTTCCTTGTAAATCTTCTCTGGCTGCAAAAGCTACGGCATGAACAACAAAATCCAGTTTTCCGTATACTTTTTCACATTCTTTGAATACAGCTTCTACTTCATCTTCTTTAGTTACATCGCAAGTCATAATAACTTTAGCATTCATACTTTCAGCAAGAGGTCGTACGCGTTTTTCCATTGTCTCACCAGCGTAAGTAAAAGCAATATCGGCACCTTCATCAAAAAGTTGTTTTGCAATTGCATAAGCTATACCATGGGTATTTGATACCCCGAAAATAATACCTTTTTTACCAGACATTAATCCCATAATTTAAACTCCTCTTTCAATATTTACCCTTAAATAGTAACAAAAAGGGATAAAAAAAGCAATTCCATAGATACAATTGACTCATAACTTCTTCCTCTTTGTATTATAATAACTCTATGGAATACAAGTGGCTCAATAGGAACAAAAGTCAAAAAATTATAATATTTTTCAACGGATGGGGAATGGATGAAACAGTGGTAAGGCACCTTAATCCGGAAGATTATAATGTCTTAATGTTCTATGATTATAACAATTTAAAAACTAATTTTGATTTTGAGTTTATACGCAGTTTTGAAAAACATCTTATAGCCTGGTCAATGGGGGTTATGACAGCATCTTTGTTTCAAGAGGAATACAATTCTTCAACTGCAATTAACGGAACCCTTTGTCCAATTGATGCAGATTTCGGAATTAACCCTAAAATTTATGATTTAACCATACACGGATTCAATGAAAAAGGTGCCGAAAAGTTTATAAAAAAAATGTTTGACTCTCCGGTAGATATAAGACCGTCAAGAGATATTGAAAACCAAAAGGCTGAACTTATCGCGCTTAAAACCTACCAAGCTAATCTCGACTTTAAGTATACACGAGTTCTCATAAGCGACAATGATAAAATTATTCCGACTTCCAATCAGGAAAACTACTGGAAACAAAAAGCAAACCTTCACAGCGGGCATTGTCCATTTCTCTTGTTTAATAAATGGAGCGAAATATTACATGAATAATAAAAAACTCATTCAAAACCGCTTTTCAAGAATGCTGTCAAGTTATGATGAACACGCTAAAATCCAGAAAAGAATGGCAGAAAAACTTATCGCTAAAATTTCCGGTAAAAATTTTGACAATATTCTGGAAATCGGATGCGGAACCGGATATCTTACAAAACTCGCAGCGGATAAATTTACCTACAATACATACACCGCAGTTGATATAGTCGAAGATTGCGAAAAATACATAAAAGAAATAAGGGCTGATATAGAATTCATACATTCTGATATGGAGTCCTTTATTTCATCTGAGCATGGAAAATATGACCTAATCATTTCAAACGCCGCCTTTCAATGGCTTACGGACTTTGAAGGATTTGTGAACACGTTGATATACAGTCTGACCCCGGGGGGAATTTTACTATTTTCAACCTTCGGCAAAGAAAACTTTCGAGAGATATACCACATATCACAAAATACACTTAAATACTACTCAAGCGCAGAAATCAGAGCACTATTTCAAAAATATAATCCGGAGCTTGAAGAAGAAATTCACATAATGGCATTTCAAAGTCCTAAAGACGTACTAAAGCACCTTCATCTTACCGGAGTAAATGCCCTTAAATCAAAACATTGGACAAAAAGCGATATGTTAAAATTTGAAAACAATTATTTAAACCTTTGCAGCCAGCGTCCCACACTTACTTACAATCCTATTTACGTAAAAATTCTTAATCAGGATGAAAAGTCTTAATTTACTTACTATAATAATTGTATGTTCACGGCATACATTGGAATAATAGTCAGAATTTTTTCAAACTCCTACCTGAGTGTATTTCAAAAAATACTCACCTCAAGAGGAGAAAAAGCTTCTGCCGTAAATTTCTATACCTATTTGGGGTTATCCATAATAGGTATATTTTTCATTGATAAAATCGCTTTCAGCCAAGCTATAGCACTTAATATTTTAATTATGGGATTACTTGGAGCACTCGGGAACTATTTTATTATAAAGGCTCTTTCTATTGGAGAACTTTCAACATTAGCGCCGATAAATTCATACAAACCTATTGTTGCACTGATAATCGGGATTTTTTACCTGAAAGAAATACCTTCCGCGGCTGCAATTGCAGGAATTGTAATGATTGTATGCGGAACCTTCTTTGTCCTTGACAGAAGCAACTCTGCCAACAAAAAAGCTGTATTTTATAGAATACTCGCTCTAATATTCTCCGGTTCGGAAGCTATCTTCATAAAAAAAGTCATCCTGCTTAGCGACATTACGAGCGCATTTTTTCTTTGGTCGTTTTCCGGATTATTTTTTTCAACACTATTTGTAATTCCTTTTAAAAACAATCTCAAAATTTCATCTTACAAACACCAACTGTTTTTAATTTTATCAGTCGGAATAATGCAATACGCTACGAACTATGTTTTTTCCAAAATGAATGTATCTTATGCACTTGCTCTTTTTCAGCTATCAACCCTCCTGAGTGTATTTTTGGGAGTAAATATATTCCACGAAACAGGACTGTTAAAAAAGATATCAGGCGCTTTAATTATGGCAGCAGGTGCTTGTTTAATTATTTTATCTTAGTATTTAAAACAATCTTTCTGATGGTCATTTACAACACCTATAGCTTGTAAGTAGGAATAAATTATAACCGTACCAACGTATTTCATGCCCCGTTTTTTTAAATCTTTAGAAATTTTATCAGACAATGGTGTACTTACAGGGATTTGCTCAGAAGTATTTCTTATCACTTTATTATCAGTAAATCCCCAGATATAGTTTGAAAAGCTTCCGTATTCTTTCTGGATTTCTATATAAATTTTTGCATTATTAACCGCAGCAGCTATCTTACCTCGGCTTCTTATAATGCCCTCATTTGAAAGAAGTTCAGCTATTTTCTTTTCATCATATTTTGAAACTTTTATCACATCAAAATTATCAAAAGCTGCTCTAAACGCCTCTCGTTTTCTTAAAACCGTTATCCAAGCCAGCCCTGCTTGAAAAGACTCTAACACAAGAAGCTCAAAAAGCTCTCTGTCATCATACTTTGGAACACCCCATTCTTCATCGTGATATTTTACATAAATTTCTGAATTTTCATCTACCCAAAAACATCTTTTCATTATTCCGGCATCTCATCTAATATAAACAACCCCAGCCTGCCTTCTCTAAAATCTTTTAACACATATATGGCTGTACGTTCTAAATCAGGCTCATTACCTCTTATAACCCAGTTCCTGCTTTTTGCAATTTCTTCTAAAACAAGACTATCCGTTTTGTAATACTCTTTAACTTGCGGATACTTTTCAAGCATTTCCAATAACGCAGCCGCAACAGGTTCCGGAGAATATGCATTTTCAGATACAGAACTGACAAATGCAAGCTTTACAGCCTGAATCTGGTCATCTTGCCTTGTTGGAATTATTCCGGGTGTATCAAGCAATTCCAGGTTAGGATTAATTCTCACCCACTGCTGCTGTCTCGTAACACCAGCCTTTGCGCCAATTTTTGTTTTAGAAGATTTGGTGAGTTTGTTAATAATACTTGATTTACCTACATTCGGCATACCGACAACCATAGCTCTTGCAGCTCTTCTTAATAAACCTTTTGCCATAAGAGCCTGGATTTTGGGTTCCGAGAGTTCAACCGCATTTTTTATAACCAATGATAAGTCTTTTGCCCCTTTAGCATCAGTTATAAGCACCGGGCATCCTGTCGAAATCCTCAAATACTCAACCCATTTTTTTAATTCATTTTTTTCAGTTAAATCAGCTTTATTCAACAAAAGAAGCCTTGGTTTTTCACCCAAGAGCTTCTTAATATTTGTATAACTGCTGCTTATAGGCAGTCTCGCATCTCTGACTTCAATCACTACATCAACTAAATTTAACTGTTCCTTTAGCTGACGTTCCGCTTTCGCTATATGACCCGGATACCAGTGAATATGAAGCTTATCTTTTTTCAATTTTTTCCCTAATACGAGTTGCCTTACCGGAGCGTTCTCTTAAATAGTATAATTTTGCACGTTTTACATCACCTTTTCTTAAAACTGTGATTTTTTCAATACGTGGTGAATATACTAAGAATACACGTTCTACACCAACACCCTGGAACACTTTTCTTACTGTTATAGTTTTATTGATACCAGAACCATGTTCAGCGATAATTGCGCCTTCAAACGCCTGGATTCTTTCTTTATTACCTTCTACGATTCTTACAAATACTTTCACTGTATCACCCGGATTCATATCAGGTAATTCTCTAGTGGTGTATTCTTTCTCTAAATTACTAATAATAGGATTCATTTTGCTATTCCTTATATTCTGACTACTGTTACATTTAGTTCCATCATAAATAAAACAAAAATTAAATACAAGTAGATTCAGTTAAAAAGTACACGAATTGTAAACATTTTTTTACTTTTGTAACATTTTTATATAGAATAAGCAAAAAGACATCTTTAGAGCACTTAATACACCAGCCGAGCATGAAAGGTATTGAAAATTGAATCCCGTTTCAAATAACAGAATATCTAAAGCTATTACATATATGACAAAATCTGATGCCCTAGCTCCAATCATTGGGCTGGAAGCAACTGTAATTGGGGGCAGGACTTATCAGGCATACCGCCGCGGCAAGTGGGATGAAGCAAGAGAGAGATTTATAGAAGAGACAACCGGTTCAATTGTTTGGCTTTTCGGAGTCGGAGTATTGAGCAAAATCGGAGATAAGATTCTAAAAAAAGTCATAAATACTAAAAATGTTAATTTTGACGTCGGGAAAGATGTTTTAAGAACTCCTTTTGATAATTTCGTAAAAAAAGCGTCTAACAATCCGAAGAGATTGAGTCAAACTGCTATTGCACTCCTTAAAGGAACAAAAATACTCACAAGCATAATTCTTGCGAATTTGTTTATTGGGTTTGCCGTACCGAATATTAATCATTATCTTACAAATTCATTAAGAGACAAAGATAAAGCTCAACAGCAAAATAACAACTTAAAGAATCATAAGAAAACAAATGAAAATACAAACAAAAATATTGCATTCAAAGGCAGTCCAATATCGGCTTTAAATACCTTTACAAACGCTATCGAGAACACCAATGTAGGGAAATTATTATCTACTGATATCGGAATCGCAGGCGGAAGAATGTACAATGCAAGAACGAAAGAAGAAAGAAGAGAAATAGGATTCAGAGATATAAGTTCAATCTATTTTTATATGTGGGCGCAAGGTCACGTCGGAAATGTACTGAATTTCATTCAAAGCGGAAGAATTAGACGACTAAATCCTACAACCGCCGGAATCCTGGATGAGCATCTGCAAAATGTTTTATCCAAAAATGGCGGAGAAATGAGCGTTGAAGAGTTTAAAAAAGTTATTTTCGGTAATAATCAAAACGAAAATATACTGCCTGAAGGTATAAAATTTGAATCAAAAAAACCTTCCGCCTTTAGCAGATTTATGAGCAGTTTCTCCAAAAAACAGCCTGAAACTCTTCAAGTGGTAAAAGTCAGCGAACTTGAAAATATAATCACAGATGCTCAAACAAGAGTAAAAATTAGACAAATGGCATCCCTGCAGCCTCAAAGAGCTGATGGAGCCGTTATTACCAAACGGCAGCTCATTGAAGCTCTTAACGGCGGAGAAATAAATAATCCAAAATTGCTAGACAAAGTCTTTAGCGAATTTTCAGGAGGTACAAGCAAGGATAACTACAGATATATTTCAAATAACAAGCTCTATAATCTAAAGAATTCTATGGAAGATTATGTTGCAGACATCTGCAAAGCTGCAAAAGCAGGTAAAGTTGACAAAGCTTTGCTGGACAAAGCCCGGAAAGACAACATTTCGTTTAACGGCATTAACTTTATAGCAGGATTCCTTGTTGCGGCTGTATTCTTATCGACCTTTATCCCAAAAATTCAATACTACATTACAAGAAAGACTTCGGGAATAGAAGGCTTCCCTGCTGGACTTGACGATAATCAAAACGTCACCAGAGTGAAGGGGTTGACAAAATGTTAGGCTTACCTTACAATATTCCGTAAAGTAACTTTATGGAGTAATTTTGTGAGTGAAAAAACTGACTTCCAGCTTAGAAGACTATCTTGAGGTTATCTGTAATTATACTGATCAAAATAAAAGTGTCAGAGCAATAGATATCTCCAAAAAACTTAATGTTAGCAGAGCTTCCGTGACAGAAGCTTTGAAAAAGCTTGCAGATAAAGAAATGCTTATTTACGATCGTTACGGAAGTATCACTATGACTGAAAAAGGTCTTAAAGAAGCCAGGCTTGTCGTCTCAAAACACATGACTCTGCAAAATTTTTTTGAAGAAGTCCTCGGACTTGATACTAATGAGGCATCTCAAAATGCATGCAGGATTGAACATGTAATTTCAGAGCAAGCTTTCAACAAAATATCTGAATTCACGAAAAAATACACAGAAAAAAAATAACAGGCAGAAATATAGATGAATATATTAAAAATCGCAGGCAAATTTCTTGACCAGCCGCTTTTAGTTGCAAAATTTCAAAAGAGTGTTCCGGCAATCTTATTAACCAGCAGCGGTCTTTACGGTATACGCAGAATAAAAAGAGAACCTGAAAAAAACAGAAACAGTGCAGCAGCAAGAATAGCTACGACTATTATGTTTACGGCAGCATCAGCACTAGCAGCTCCAATCATCACAAATAAACTATTCAAAAAAGCCCCAGTTAGTATAAAAAGGATAAAAGAATCCAATTCTTCACTTGTTAATGAATTCATAAAAAATACTTCAGTAGACAATACCGTAAGAGATATCTTGCATAAGTCAAAGGATAAGGTTTTGAGTATCTCAGAAGTAAAAAAGATGTATGAAACAATTACTGACAATAATTTTTTGAATAAACTAATTCCGGGCCCAGAAAATATTACTTCGAAAGAAATTTTTTCAGAAATCGGCAGGTTATCTATTTTTGGGCTAATACCGGTGCTGGGAGGAATCTGCGGGGGAATTATCGGAGATGTTCTCAGTACAAAAAAATGGAAAGAAAAAATTCCGGATAAAATAAAAGAAGGAGCATATCAATATTTAGCTAACATATTCCTTTGCAATGCAGGAGCAGGAATAGCACTGGGAATAATGGAAAAAAGCGGAGTCAAATCAAAAGGGGGAAGGGCGCTTGGAATGGTCGGAGGAATAGTTACAACAGGGATCCTCGGAGGGAGTGCTATTGCCAATCTGATAGGAAATAAGATTATTAATCCTATATTCGCACAAAAATGTGAAAATAAGATTTATGCAGAAAGACACCCGGAAGCACTTGATATAGGTTTGCATACCGATGATATCGCAACTGTAGCAGTTATGTCCGGTCTTAAATGGATAGAGCCTGCACTTCCTTTGATGTATGCAATATCCGGCTACAGAGCAGGTATAGGCTATAGAAACGGAAATGTTAAGGATTGTAACAAAATAAATAAGTCATGAAATCGAATATTTTTTATTTACTTTATATATATGTAAACACTGAGATAGGATTTGAAAGATATGCTAACATTTACAGCTTCAGAAGAAAGACAAAATACTTGCTTTAAATTTATCGGGGCAGACGTTAAAACCAGCTCAGTTCATTTAATTTCTGACAATACTTCATTAATAGCACCTACAGTTTCAGCTGATGGCGGTGTTGATACTTGCAGCTTCTATTCAGGACCATCTGATGCAGCAATTATGGCATTCGGTGAAAGCTATGAAACAACAGGTTCAATCGCATATATGGGTGGAGAAACAAGCGGTTCTATCGCTTACTCAGGAGCCGGTGAATCTTGCGGCTCTATCGCATCAGCAGCACCTTCCGTTTCATCAGGTGCAAGCATGGGCGGAGGATGCAGCTACAGCTGTTAATATTAATTCAAAAAGCGGATTTAAATTCCGCTTTTTTTATGTAAACTTATTGTCAAAAGGGTGTATAGGTGATACTATTCATAGTGGGGAGAAGAGTTGAATGGAAGAGTTTAATATTATAAAATTTCTAAAAAGTGCAGTTGCCTCAAAAGCATCTGATGAGCACCTGCAAGTAGGTTATCCGCCATTTATAAGAAAAAACGGATTTATTTTTAGAACTAACATGCCTGCTCTGACAAAAGAGGTTCTGGATAACGCTGTTATTGAGATTACTCCCCAAAACCTGCAAGATACAATTTTATCAAAATGTGATATAGATTTTATGTATGAAATACCGGGAGTTTCTCGTTTTAGGGTAAATTACAATCGTCAAATGAACAAACCGGGACTCGTTATAAGAAATATCCCGTATACAATTCCTACATTGAAAGAATTACAGCTTCCTAATATGCTGGAATCCATTCTTGACCACCAAAATGGGATTATACTCATTACAGGTCCTACCGGCTGCGGAAAATCCACAACAATTGCCTCACTTGTGAATCACATAAATACTAATAAGGCTAAGCACATAGTAACAATTGAAGACCCTATTGAATATGTTTTTAACAGCAAAAAAAGTATTCTTTCTCAAAGACAAGTAGGAACTGACACTGAAAGTTTTTCTGATGGAATAAAATATGCACTAAGACAAGATCCTGATGTAATATTTATTGGAGAAATCCGTGATAAAGAGACTATGGCTGCAGCTCTTAAAGCCTCCGAAACCGGGCACCTTGTACTTACGACATTACACACAAATGATGCCGTCCAAACAATAAACAGAATTGTAGACATGTTTGAAGAGTCTAACAGACCTATTATACGTAAACAGCTGGCAGAAGTTTTAAGAGCAACCGTTGCGCAAAAACTCATTTACTCTGAAGCTAATAAAATGAGATATCCGGCATGTGAAGTTATGGTAGTCACACCGACAATAAAAGACTATATAAACAAAGATAATCTTGATGAAATCTATAGCTTATTAAGAGAAAATAATATTGATGATATGATTTCACTCAACTCCTCGCTTGCGGAACTTGTAAATTTCGGACTCATTTCCGAAGAAGAAGCTATAGAGAATTCAAATGATGCGTCTGAATTAAAACAGCTATTCAGGGGCGTATACCAGGGAACTAAGTCGTACTATGAATAATTATGTAACGGAAGCTATTAATTTAAAATCATACAACCTCAATGATGCCGATAAAATTATCGTTATGTATTCCAAAGATAACGGTTTGATAAAAGGTGTTGCTAAAGGGATTAAAAAACCTAAAAGTAAACTTGGCGCAAGGATGGATCTTTTAGTCGCCAACTCTTTACAGCTGCTTAAGGGTAGAAGTATGGATACTATCATCCAAGCTCAAACAGTTAATAATTTTAGAAAAACACGAGAAGATATGGACAAACTCATGCTGTCTTCTTATGTTTCAGAACTTATTGTAAACTTCGGAGAAGGCTCAGAAGCTGCGTCTAAAGAAATTTACGAGCTTCTTTACAAAGCCCTGAACAGAATTGCAAACTCTCAGTCAAAGAAAGATGCTTTGATTGCCGTAATAAAATTTCAACTTAAGCTCCTTTTAATAATGGGCTTTTGTGTAGAACTGGATACTTGTCTGTGCTGCAGAGAACAGATTCTTGATGAAGAAATGTATTTTTCGTCAACTATGGGCGGAGTTATCTGCAAGGAGTGCAATGATACACTTGGTATTAAACTGAAAATGCATCACAAAATAAGAGATTTTCTGCTTGCAATGCTCCAATTCGACTTTGATTATGAAAGCGATTACGATAGCAAAGCTACCGAAAAAGTCTGCCAAGTATGTTTTAACCTTTTAGATGATTATATCAAGGTGCACAGCAGCAAGAAACAAAAAACGTTAAAAGTACTTAAGGAGCTTACAGTTTAATGAAAAAAATCCGGCTTGCACATTTATATCCCAAACTACTGAACATCTACGGCGACGGAGGGAATATCCTTACTATAAAAAAAAGATGCGAGTGGAGAGGTATAGACCTTGAAATCGATGAAATTAATATTTCCGATTCCATAAAGGAACATGACATTTATTTCATTGGAGGGGGGCAGGATTTACAGCAAATAGAAGTGTCAAAAGAATTGCAAAGGCACAAAGAGTTTTTAACGAAAGAACGTGACAGAGGAGCTGTGTTCCTGGGTATTTGCGGAGGATACCAGCTTATGGGGCACTACTACCAGCCTCACAATGGAGAGCGATTGGAAGGAATCAGTCTTTTGGATGCTTATACTATTGCCGGAAATAAACGTTTCATTGGAAATGTTACAGTAAAAACAGAAACAGAAACGCTTGTTGGTTTTGAAAACCACAGCGGGCTTACGTACCTTGAAGGAGATACCAAACCTTTAGGAATGGTAGTTATCGGAAACGGCAACAACGGTAAGGATAAGACTGAAGGTGCAAGATACAAGAATGTTTTCGGAACCTATCTTCATGGTTCTTTCCTTCCGAAGAATGTTCATTTTGCAGACTATATGATAGAACTCGCGATAGGAGAAAAAATAAAGCCTCTCAATGATGAAATAGAGAATTTAACTCATCAATCTTTGATTAACAAAAAGTATTAAACACCCCACCTGCGGCTTCTGCGATTGAATTCTAAAATACATTCAGCAAGTGTTTCTTTATTAAACTCCGGCCAGAAAGAAGGAAGAACTATAAATTCAGAATATGCTATCTGCCATAACAAATAATTAGAAACCCGCATCTCGCCGCCGGTTCTAATTAACAAATCCGGATCGGGGATTTTGGATGTATAAAGATAGGAGTTAATTGTCGATTCTGTTACTTCTTTTAATTTTCCTGATTTATAATCTTCTGCTATCATAGAAGCTGCTCGCGCTATTTCCGCTCTTGCTCCGTAGTTAAAAGCTATTTGAAGATTTACACCTGTATTATTTTTAGTCGTTTCAACAGCATTTGCAAGAATTTTTTGCAGCTTGGAACTCAGTTTTGCTGTGTCACCGATAAAAGATATAACAACATTATTCTCATGCATTTCTTTGAGTTCATTTTTTAGAGTTTGACCTAACAAATCCATCAGAAAGTTTACTTCTTCCGGTTTTCTATTCCAATTTTCCGTAGAAAAAGCATAAACTGTTAAATACTTTACACCAAAATCATCACACGCTCTCATTGCGGCTTTTAGGGCATCTACACCCTTTTTATGACCAACAGCCGAAGGCAAATTCCTCTCCTTTGCCCAACGCCTGTTGCCATCCATTATAATTGCTATGTGTTTTAGTTCATTTTTCTCTACAATTTCTTTTATCTTGTCCATAACTACCTTAATAATTTTCCAACATCTCTAATATATCAAAAACAGGTTTTTCCAGTTCATTTAATTCAATATTTTCATCAAGCTCAAGCGTTATTACGGGGATTTTTCTCTCAATTCCAGCCCAGGTTCCAAAACTTCCGGGAGTAGGATAGCCTATATTTTCCTCTATCGGATACCCTATAATCTCTGAAATTCTTAATGCCAACTCTTTTGCATTCTCATCCCCATCATAATTTACAACTTTATACGGTGCATGAAAAGAAAGTATAGCTTTTGGAGAATACCTTTCTATAACTTCTATTAAGAATTTAGTTTCAATCTCGGAAGCAGGTTTTTCTCCGCCGTAATATTCATTTTTTTCTGACAACATCCAATTATTTGAAGGAAAATTTCTATTTAAATCAACACCATTTGAATTTGTTCTTGTGTTCTCTTTTACCCCATCAGGATTAAGACAGGGAATGAGCATAAGTTTTGTATTAGGATTCTGTGTCAAATACTTTCTTATAAAATAAATACCTTGCGGCTCATCGCCATGGAAACCTCCTATGACAAGAACAGCTCCCGTAGAAGGTCTGTGCAATTCTATCTTATTTCCGCAGAGAGTATAAGTCATAATCCGCCTTATGGTCTTAATACAGCAATTACATAATCATCAGTAAAATATTTATTTGCACATTCAAGAAGCTCTTCGGAAGTTATTGCGCGAAGTCTGTTAATAACTTCCTTTTGATAATCAAAAGGTTTGCCTGATATTGAGTAATATGCCATTAAATTTGCCTGTTGCGAGTTTGTTTCCGTAATAAACTGCTGCTTTCCTATAATATTATTTTTGGCATTATGTAATTCTTCCTGTGATACCGGTATTGTTTTAATTTTCTCAATTTCTTCCTTAAAACCGGCAATAGATGTTTTAATATTGGAAGGTTCTGTCCCGATATAAATACTAAACACCGCAGATTGTTTTTTAGTTTCATACGAAGTTCTTACTGTATATGCAAGACCTTTCTTCTCTCTTAGTTCCATAAACAAACGGGACGAAAGCCCGCTGGCACCCAGAATCACATTTAATAACATCATCTTGAAATAATCATCACTACCGATTGTAGGAACCAGCCAGCCTTGAATTATTTGAGCTTGCTGCGCGTCTTCTTTAACCAACTCAACCTGCTCGCATTTTACCGGTGAAGGAGACGGAATTTCAGACTCTAAGCTTACTGAATCAGGAAGAATACCTATATATTTATTCAGAAGCTGTTCCGCTTTGTCAGATTCTATATCACCTGCAAAAGCCAGGGTTTTTGTGCTGTTATTCAGTATATCTCCATAAACTTTTTTTACATCATTAAGAGTTACCTTATCGATATTCTCAAGAATTGTCGTATAACTCGCACCATAAAAATGATTTTTATAGATTGTTTTAGTAAACAAATCCGAAACTTTTACCCTTGCTGAATCCAGTTCAGCAAACAATTCACCCTTCAATGTCTCGCGTTCTTTTTCAAACTCTTCAAATGTGGAATTTAAAATAATATCCGAAAGCAGAGAAAGAGCTAATTCAAAATCTTCATTAAGAGATACAAATCTGAACCTTAAGTAATCATACTTCATCTCAGTAATAAGCTCTATGGCATTTTCATCAAGAATTGTTGATAATTCTTCCGAAGAATACTTTTTAGTACCTTTTAGAAGCAATCTGTTCATTAAAAGATACTCACCCGGGAATTTTTCAGGATTTTTTATAGAAAAATTCAATGACAATGCTGTTCTTGGTGTATTTTTATTTCTCTTTAAGCAAACTCTTATTTTGTTATTTAATACAATTTCTCTCATAGCTCAAATTAAACCACAAATTATTTTAGACTTCAATTAAAAATTTGTTATAGAATTGTAAAAAAAACTTTAAAAACAAGGCATGTTCATGATAATATCTCTTTAGAGGTTTTGTAATGAGAATAATTGAAGTAAGAGACGGTTTTATAAAGTTTGAATCAAAAGAACGAATTTCTTTATCATCTTTTATACAAATACTAGGAGAAGACAAAACATATATAGCACAAGTTATTCAGGTGAAAATATCCGGAGAGAATTGTATCATATATGCCAAAATACTTTTCTTGTATGACGGGACTCTTAGAAGTTATGACAAAACCCTTCCTGATAAAAATGCCGAGATTTCAGAATTTACATTTGATATTTTGAGTAATTCTTTAGATTATCAAACCCCTATTGTTGCCGGGAGGTTCATCGGCGGAGATATTGATATACCGATTGACAAAGAGTGTTTTAATAAAAAGATGCTCGTTTGCGTTGACAGAGTTGACAGCAACAACCTTCTGATTTCCAATTTTAAACGACAGTTTGCACATTTAGGTAAGGTTCTTGTGATAGATATGCTCGGAATTATAAACTCCGAAAAATATATCGCAGGAAGAGATTTCAGTCTGCCTCTTAATACGGAAGCCCTTTCTTTTATGTACGAGGACTGTCTTAACGATGCAACTAAAGAAAGCAAAGACCTCATAAAAGAAATTTTCAGAGATTTGGCAGAATATTCAAGAACAGTGCCTTTTGTACCATTCGGTGCTCTTAAATCAATTGTTGATGAAATGGTAGACAAGTCTCATGTATTTAAACTTCTTGTTCTAAAAAATAAACTCGCAAAGTTTGATTCTGCCGGATGTTTTGCAAGAACGCCAAAAGAGGCTGAAAATCTTAAGCATATTTTAGACTCAGACTTTGCTGTTATTGATTTGTCAACGCTTGACCCGATTTTCCAAAACCGTTACTTAAGCTGTATTTATTCTGCTATTGAGAAACAAGCTCAACCGGTTCAAGTATTTTTAGAAAGTTCAAATGCTATTAATAAAAGAAATATTAAAAATGCTCTTACAAATCCAAATATTTCTACGACATTTATCACACATTCGAAATTCAAATATATTAATGAAATCAAAAATCTTTTTGATAACTTTATTATAGAACCGTCTTTTACGGCTAACGAAGTATTCAGTGTCTATAACTCATTCCTGAATGCAATGCCTAACAACACATATCTGCTTGTAGGAGAAGGAACTAACTATATTCCGCTGGTTTCTACAATGACAATGATTAATACGGTTATAAAGCCGGAATCTTCAGAAGAACCTCTAACTCCGAATGAGGATGGTGATACTGATATTGAAACCAATGACGAAATAGCTGCCCAAGAATCTGATGAAAATGACTTGGAACTAATACCGGAAAATATTGAGAACCAAATTCAGGAACCGGATGAAAAAACTGTTGAAAATACCGGTACAGACTTAGTATCTGAAGATATCGAAGAAAAATCCGAACAGGAAGCTGAGCTGATTGATGTTTCTGAACCTGCTGAAGAAGCTATTGAAAAGAAATCCGAAATTCTTATAGAAAAATTCTCCGAAGAAGTAGAGAACAAACCTGCACCTGCGGTGCTAAATATTTTCAATGATGAAGAAGACCTTGAAGAAACTAGCAATGAAGCTGTTGAAAACACATCTTCTCAAGAAGAAGTATTTATAACAGAAACTCCTCAAGAATCAGAAATTCAAGAAGAACCGATTCCAGAACAAGCAGAAGATTCACAGATTTTAGAGAACAACACTGAAACAATAAATATTGAACCGGCTCCTGAAGCACCTCCTTTGGAAGAGACTCTTCAAGAGTCCGAAACAGAAGATGACCTTGAAATCAAGCTTGAGACAGAGCCTATTGAACTTACCGAAGTTCAAGCGGAAGACTCTTTAGAAATGGATTTGGGACTAGAGCCGGAAAACACAAACATAGAAGAAATATCTATTCCTGAAGAAATCTCTGAATTAGCAGAAATAGCTGAAGAAAATGAAGACGAACCGGCTCAAGAAATCCCGGCGCTTGAAGAATACGAAGAGTCTCTGCCGGAAATTAATATTATTCCATTATCCGGAGATAATAATGATTTCGAAGAACTGGAAGAACTAAATCCTGATGAGGCATCCGATGAAGATGCTATTCTGGTTGATTTAGGGGAAATGGATGAAGACGAAATTACAGAACCTGTTTCCGAAGAAGAACTTGATAAACAAATTGTTGCAGACGTGGATAAAGTTTTCACAACAATGAAAGAAGAAGATATCTCTGATTCTGATTTAGACTTTATTGACGAACTTAATGAAGAAAATAATACTGATTCTCTCGAAGAACTTTCAACAAACGGCGGGTTTGAAGAGTTACAGCCGGTTGACGAAGAAGATGAGGATGACGGTTTTTTACAACCGCTGGAAGAAGCCGGCAACAGTTCTCAGGACAAGAGTGATTCAGGAGAGATTCTGGAAACAAAAAATACGTCAACTCCAATAGTGCCGGTATATGAAGCTGATATTCCTCCAGAAGATCTGGTATCAAGTGATGATATAGAGCAGGGGGACACCGTTACACACGCAAAATACGGATCAGGCGTCGTCGAGAAAATGATAAAATACGGAACAAAGACTCTGTATTCCATCAACTTTGATAATATCGGCAGAAGATTACTTGACCCGACTTTAACCGAAATTAAGAAAAGTTAAGCTCTCTTAGTCCTGTCCCCTTTACAAAAGAGTTTGTTGCGTTTACAATGATTGTACTCACAATCCTCATGTGATAAACAATTCTGACCGGAGTCATTAACCGCCGGAATTGTTACAAGTGAAAGGAAATATAAAATGGCAAATATTAAGTCAGCAAAGAAAAGAGTTCTTATTGCAGAAGCTAACAGACAAAGAAATGTAGCTTTCAAATCTTCTATTAAAACAGCTGTTAAAAAAGCACTTGCTTTGGCAGCCGAATCTGATAAAGAAGCTTTGAACTCAGCAATTTCTCGAGTTTATCAGTTATGCGATAAAGCTGTATCTAAAGGTATTTTACACAAAAATACAGCTGCAAGAAAGAAATCAAGACTTGTTCTTGCTATTAAAAGAGCTCAACAGTAAGCTCAGAGTATTGTTAACAGCGGCGAATTTCCTTCGGAAATTCGCCGCTGTTTTTTGTTTTAACATTATTTTTTCATTATTAAATTCAAACCAGCCAGAAAATAATTTTTAAACTCCGAAATAGATCTGATAGAAACAAGTGTTTTTAAAATAAATTTTGGTCTAAGATAGAAACGTTTTACAGCAGATTTATGTATATCAAGAATTCTTTCTTTCGAGAGTTCATGAGACCTTACCGAAGGAAGATAGTAAGCACCGTCAAATTTCAATCCTTCTTCTCCTGCAAGTTTATTCACAAGAGCATACGCAAAAAATTTAGTTCCGGGTAAAGGCGATGCCGTATAAAAACTTACAAAATTACTATCCAGCTCAATTGCAAATCTTATGGTCTCTTCTGCAGTTTTCTCAGTTTCCCAAGGAAGCCCCAACACAAAGTAATTATAAATCTTAATCTTATTTTTCTTTAAAACCTTCACTGTATTTCTTATATCGTCCAGTGTAATTTTCTTGCCTATATTATTTAAAATCTCTTGTGAACCGCTCTCGACTCCTATACTTACAAGCCTGCATCCGGACTTGTACATTAATGAAGCCATCTCATCATCCATTGTATCAGCTCTTGTATTTGCAGACCAGGTTATTTTTAAACCGCTTTCAATAATTTTCCTGCACAATTCCAGAGTCCACTCTCTATCAATATTAAAAATATCAGACCAGAATAGAAAATTTGTAATATGATATTTATCTACACACTCTTTAATCTCAGCAATAATGTTATCAGCAGAACGTTTTCGTACCTTAATCCCTGATACAGGCGAGGCTAAACAGAAAAAGCAATGAAACGGACACCCGCGGGAAACTTTAATAACAGCTTGAACCTTTCCGTTATCCGGGCGTCTGTATCTTGAATTATCAACTAAGTGGCGTGCCGGAAAAGGCAGAGCATCCAGATTCTCATTAAAAGGTCTTAATTCATTTTTTACACCTTGAAAGTTTTCTTGATAACAAATCCCTAAAATTTCGTTATCAGGAACTCCTTCCAAAATTTCCTTAAGTGTTAGTTCCGGCTCGCCCATTATTACATAATCCACAAAAGGATTTTCATAAATAACATTGGTATTATAAGTTAGAAATGGCGCTCCCTTAACAATTGTCCGGCAGGATGGATGAATTTCCTTAACCTTTCTTACAGCATCCATATCAGACTTAAAAGTTGGAGTAGCTATATTTGCAACAAGATAATCAGGCTTGAACTCTGTCACATCTTTTACTAAATCACCGTCCAAGCTATAATCCTTAATTTTGGCTTCAAACCCGGCTTCTTCCGCTATCGAAGCTAAATACATCAAATCTGTAGGAGGCAATGGAGGTATTACCAAAAGCTCTTTTGTCGGCTGTTGGCAGCGGTCTTCTCTATTTAAAACCGGAGACGGCGGATATATCAAAAGGATTTTCTTTGCCATATAACAACCTGCTTACTGTTGAGAATTTTGAGGAACAAATTTTTCTTTAACTTTGGATGCAACTATGGACGCTGCTATTAAACATATCGCACCAACAATAAATGTATATTCCCAATGATAATTAACACCCTCATCCATTATAAACATACTTTTATTAATCAGCCAGGACACTAAAGTACAAACAAAAACCTGAGGACCTGCGATAAAGATATTAAATATCCCCATTACAGACCCTTCCGTGCCGGGTTTTATAAATTGAGATAACATCGCAAACGGTAACGCGCATATACTAGCCCAGCCTATACCGGATATTGCCATAAACAAAGCAATCAATTTCGGATTAACCGTAAACGCCATTCCCAGATATGCTAAAGCCATAGAAAGCATTGATATTATGTGAACCTTCTTATTCCCAAATTTTACAGAAAGAATTCCCACCGGAATCGCTACAAGGAAACATACCAAGTTAAATATAGCAAAGCACACAGAAGAAAAATTAGTACCCGACAGAACCGCACTATCATAAGCAGCCTTCATTGTCTCATGCACATCCGACAAATCAGGAACTGCAAAAACAGTGTGAACCGCATATTGTGTAAAATACATCATCATGCACATTGTTCCTATCCAGGTAAAAAATTGCATCCAACAAATTTTACCAACTTCCGGAGAAAGTGCAAAAAAGTCTCTCAGAGATTTGATTATATTAAACTTCTCGTTCTCTTTTACTTCTTCATTATCTGCCGCAATTGTACGTTCCTGAATCGTTATACACGTCCAGAGCATACCCAAAGAAAAAGCTAATGCCGCCATAATAAATTGAGCCGTAATTGGCATCTGATAATTGAAAGCCCATTTTAAAAATGGGGCAGCTCCGGCTGCAAAAACAGAACCCAGCCCAATTGCAAGACTTATATACGAATTTGCAATAGAGTGCTGCTCCGGTGGTACTACATCAGGAACTAAAGCCCTATAAGGTCCTTGTGCTATATTTACGCAAGCATCCAATATCCATATCATAATTGCTGCAAATAATAACGCCGACCAAACAGGCAGTTGTATGTGTAATATACGGGAAAACCAATCTGTAATAGGAGACGAGTTTGGCAATGCCCATAACGCTGCAGCAGAAAGAAGTGCCCCTCCTAAGAGATATGGTCTCCGTCGCCCGAAGACAGTCCTTGTTTTATCGCTCAAGGCTCCAATAACCGGCTGAACTACCATCCCGGTGAAAGGACCTGCCAGCCATATTAAGCCAAACAAAAAAGGAGATGCGCCCAGTTCTTCTGTTACCGGTCCGGACAAGATTATTCTCATCTGCCACGCAAACTGCAAGCCGAAAAAACCTATCGCAAAGCTGATAAATTTTGCCGTAGTAAATTTTTTTAGCGCATTCTCTTCCATTAGCTTTTCCCCACACATTTCACTCTTATAAGTTTACAGGCAACATAAACGCCCGTCAATAAGAAAGCTAATACATCGCAATAATCCTATCAATACCAGACTTTGCAATCCGGAAAAGTTCAAGCATCCTTTCATATTCATAAGGTTCGCCCTCTGAGGTTGTTTGGAAATCCACAATTTTTCCGCTTTTTGTCAAAACGACATTTGAATCAACCCTCGCATGAGAATCTTCTTCATAGTTCAAATCCAATTTTATCTCGCCGTCAACTATCCCGATTGAAACCGCTCCAACCGGCTCAATGATAGGATTTTCCGTTAATTCACCGGATTCTATCAATCTGTTTATTGCATCCTTCAATGCTAAATACCCGCCGCAAATACTCGCAGTTCTGGTGCCGCCATCTGCCTGTATTACATCAGCGTCAATAGTTATAGTCATTTTAGGCATCTTGCTCAAATCTACGCAAGCACGCAAGCTCCGCCCTATTAACCTCTGAATTTCATGTGTGCGTCCCGAAACTTTCTCGCGCTCCCGGCGGCATCTCGTATTTGTAGAAGAAGGTAAAAGTGAGTATTCCGCAGTAATCCAGCCTCTTTCATCGTCATCTGACATCCACTTTGGCTTCTTTAAATCAACCGATGCCGTTACAATTACCTTTGTCTCTCCAAATTCAACTAATACAGAGCCTAACGCATGTTTTGTAAAATTATGAGTAAATTTTATCTCTCTTAATTGATTATTTTCCCTTCCGTCTATTCTCATATAAACCTCCTGAAAATATTCTAACACAAAGAACTACTCCATGTTGCGTATTTTCTTAGAAATTAATTGACTGTAATACAAATGATATATAAAATATACATGTGTTTAGATATAAACATCTTCTTGGGAGAGTTGAGAAGATATACCACTATCATAAATGGCATAGTAATTCTTTTTCATGATTAATGCTACCATCTTGGGGAGAAGGTTTAGAAATTATTACTCCCCCAACTAGGGGGTGCTACGCACGTAAACCTTTATCGGCAGGCATCAGTTTCTACTCACTGCCACTTATCTGCCAATCTGCCTGCCTCCTTTGTCCCCATTCCAAAAATCGAGAGCCCCTCTTCGGGGCTCTCGATCATTTTCGACTATATGTGTCCCTTAACAGGGGATTCTATACTTGATATTAACCTGAGAATGTCTTGTATGAAGCTTCAATGTTATCATCAATTACTTTAGAAACAGCTTCGATTTCTGTTGTAATCTGGGTTCTTTCATTATCCAATCTCTGAAGTTTTAACTCTAAGTTTCTATCTTCTTGTTGAATAATTTCAGTCTTAGCATTGATTTCCTGCTGAGTTTTATCATATTGATACTGTGCATATTCATACTGTGCATAAGCATCTTGATAAGCCAATTCATCAGTTACAGTTGCTGCTTCAAGACTTATATCTGTATAACCGATAATATTACCTTCAGAATCCTTAATTGGCTGCTGCAATGTTTGAATTCTTCCGGAAGTATCAAACTCCAGCTTGCATCCTTCTATTGATTCTGTAAATGTATATTGTCCGTTAGCAATATATTCATATACAACAGCTTTATTATCAGAGCCTTGAACATCCTCTGCCAAAGAGAAGTAAGGAACTACAGCACCACTGTCAGAAGTTGTAAAGAATACCATGAAATCGTCTACATCATAGTTACCGCCAAAGCTATTTTTTATTGCTTGTTCATAACCGCCCCAACCAAGAGATGGATATTTTGCTTTTGCTTCAGCAAAAGTATATGCTGTTTCACCATATACTGTATATGCTCCGTCATTCTTCATTGTTATCTTGTCTTCACCGGCACCTTGTAAAAAATACTCTTTGCCGGATGATAATTTATAACCGCCCTCAACTGTATCAAAATCAGATTCAGTTGCAGCTCTCCATTCTCCGGTATTCTCGTCTTTTACATAGTACCCTGCAATTGATGTAATTACATTAGTTGCTACTGAAGGATCAACATAAGAACCTGTATAAGATTCTTCCCCTCTTACAACAGTTGCTGTGCTATATCTCTGCTGCAAAGCATCACCTACTTGTGAAGTACGTTTTTCAACAATATAAGATTGTCCGTCTGCAGATGGTTTAATATTACCTAATGTAAAGTTTGTAGCACCATCTGAACCTGAATACTCTACAGTTGTAAAATCATTTGTAGAAGGAGGTGTCGGCACTTCCATCGCCAATAAGCTATTATATAAAGCAGTGCTCTGCTGTGAAAGTACTGTTCTTTCCTGGTTAATCTGTTGACCTTGATATTCAAGGTTTGATTGTCTTGCGATTAACCCCAAATACCTTGCTTGTGATGCTGACATACCCATAATTGAGTTCTCCTTTTCCTTGTTATTTGTTTCTATACTAGGTATTACGGCATTTTTTTGTAAAACTTTAGTTTTTTGTTACATTTATTTACAAATTTTAATATTTGTTAACATTTTCGATTGATAGAATACTCATTGTCATAACTTATTTACATGGTAAAATTAATTGCGGGAACTACATCCGGGGAGAGTTATGGAAAATTTACACAGAATAAAAAATTATATAATCAAGCATCCCGAATTCTTTACCATTCTGGGGCTGGGTATATTGTTTTACTTTATATTTTTTCATGGGATAGGAACATACGCACTAATGGATGTCGACGAATCCAGATATGTATCAATGTCAAAAGATATGTTTTTATCAAAAGATTTCTTGACACTGTATCTTAACAAGGAATTTTTCTTTGAAAAGCCTCCGCTTTATTTCTGGGGAGAGTGTTTATCTTTTGCCCTCTTTGGAAAAATAAATGAATTCACTGCAAGGTTCCCGGTAGCATTGTATGGTACTCTTTGCTGCTATTTAGCCTATTTTATGGGCAGGAAAATTATTTCAAGAGGCTATGGAGTAATTGCATCCCTAATCCTTGCAACAAGTTTGGAGTTTGTTATACTTGCTAAATTTGCGATTCTGGATATTGTTGTAGCAGCTTGCATCTGGGCATCAATATGTTTCGGAATGTCAGTTTATTTTTGCAGAGAATCTCATAGAAAATATTTCTGGTGGATGTTTTACATATTCTCTGGACTCGCTGTTATGGCAAAAGGAATCCCGGGTTTTGTGGTACCTTTTGGAACAATGTTTTTTATTTCCATTGCCGCAAAAAAGTTCAAAGAAATATTTAAACCTCAATATTTCCTCGTAGGAATGGGGTTATTTTTACTTGTCACCTTACCTTGGCACTTGATAATGTTCAAACTTCATAATCCGTTATTTTGGAACGAATATATCATTAAGCATCATTTTGAAAGATTTATAGGCGCTGAAGTTATCAACAGGACTCAGCCTTTCTACTTTTATTTTCTGACCCTTTTGTGGGGATTTTTCCCTTGGAGTATCTCTTGCTTGTGTGTGTGGATTAAGGATTTTATCAAAGTTATAAAAGAAAGAAAATTGCCTTTTAATCTCAATTCATTAAATTCCGAACAACGTTTTATTTTCTACAACGTCATAGCTTCTGTATTTACACTTTTGTTTTTCACATCTTCAAAAACCAAGCTCATAACATATATTCTTCCGATGTATGGTTCATTAGCTTGCGTTGGAGCTTATACTTGGTACAACTATATTAAAAAATGTTCAAACGAAAAAATCATAAACACCACTGTTTACATAATTGGAGGAGTATTTTTATTTGCAACTGTTGGAGCAATTCTTACGCCGCTCTACCTCCCAAAACAGCTTTATATGGACATATCTACTGTAAAAACTTTCTGTGTAGTTATTTCTTTTGCTTTTGGATTGGCATCAATTTTGTTTGTTAAAAAGAAACTTTACAAAGCCGTATTCGCTTCTTACGTTCTTTTGATACTTTTATTTTCGGCATACGCGACTGAAAAGTTTTTTGAAATTGACTATGCATTCGGGCAGAATGACCTTCTAAAATTTGCAAACTATGCAAAGAAACAAGATTTGACGCTTACTACATACGGCTTTGCGCAGAAATATTCCCTTATTTTTTATAGCGGAAAACCTGTTTTGTACAGAAAGTATATGCAGCCGTCAGAACTGCCGGAGGAACTCGATAGAGAAGGAAATATGGTTATCGTTCCGTATAAAAAGATGAAAGAACTTAAAAATGTAAGTTTTGATATAATTAAAAAAGGCAGAAGATATGCATTGATTGATGAGGATAAATAATGTTTCAGATATTATGTGAAGTTTTATTTAAAATAATTGAACCAATATTCCTTCTTGTTTTGAAAAGAACAGGATATCCGAAAGAGGCTATTGACAGGAAAAAGGCTATATTTGAATGGTTTACGCAAAAAGACAATGTAATAATGTTTCATGGAGTTTCTGTAGGGGAGATTATGGCTCTTGAGAGGGTAGTGAAAAAAACCAGAGAAATATATCCTAATTCTAAAATAGTTGTAACAACAGGAACTCATACAGGACAAGATATTGCTTACAAAAAACTTGGCGACACTGCGGATTTAATTACCTACTTTCCAATTGATTTGCCGAGCATAGTTAGGACTTTTTTAGACAAAACAAACCCTAAAGTTGTATTTATTGCCGAGACAGAAATCTGGCCTAACTTTGCAATAGAAACAAAAAAAAGAGGCACAAAACTCTTTGTCATCAATGGAAGAATTTCTGATAAAAGTTTTAAAAGCTACAAGCTTTTTAGATTCTTCTTTAAACCATTCTTAAACCTGTATACAGGAATCTATACCCAAAGCGATGACGACAATAAAAAATTCCTATACCTGGGGGCTAATCCTGAAACAACTAAGAGAATGAACAATCTTAAGTTTGATATTACAAAACCTGATATAGATTTTACATTTGACAAAGGGAATTCAAGAATAATACTTGCCGGCTCAACTCACCACGGTGAAGATGAAATCGTCTTGAAAACTTTTGCAAAATTGAAAACAAATAACCCTGACCTAAAACTAATCCTTGCGCCAAGACATTTGACAAGAAAAGATGAGGTCACAAGACTCGTTGAAAAAACTGGTTTTAAATATGATTTTCGTTCAAACAACCGTTCAGGAATGGATGGAATTGACATTTTAATATTAGATACACTTGGCGAATTAAGCAAAATGTACGCATTTTGTGATATTGCGTTTATTGGGGGAAGTTTTAATAAAACAGGCGGACACAATCCTCTGGAAGCGCTGGTGTTCAACAAACCGGTTATTTCAGGTCCTTCTATACATAATTTTAGAGATATTTATGGACTTATTCAGAAAGCCGGAGCAGGGTTTGTCGTAAAAAACCAAAAACAATTTTATGAATCTGCCAACAACCTGCTTTCTGACAAAAATTTCTTTGACACAACCGTTCAAAAGGGCACAAAAGTCTTTGCTGAACAGCAAGGAGCAATGGACTTTGTAATTGATTTACTGAGAAAGTTTTACAATCCTTAATACTCTTCTGTGCTAAATTATAGGTATGGCAAACTTAATTCCGCTTCACATTCACACTGAGTACTCATTGCTCGATGGTATGATTAGGGTTTCAGATCTCGTTAATTATGCAAAAGATAACGGGCTGAATGCTATTGCAATCACTGACCACGGGGTAATGTATTCTGCCATTGAATTTTATGAACAGGCAAAAGCTGCCGGAATAAACCCGCTTATCGGGTGTGAATTTTATGTACATGATGGCGATATCCACCAGAAAGATAACCTTCACAACCCTCTGTACCACTTGATTCTTATTGCAAAAGACCAGACCGGCTATAAAAACCTTATTAAACTGGTTTCAACAGCCTGGTGCGAAGGCTTTTATTATAAACCAAGAATAAATTTTGAGCTTCTGAAAGAGTACCACGAAGGCTTAATCTGTACATCTGCCTGCCTTGGAGGCGAAGTTTTGCAGCATCTTCAGCATGGCGAAAAAGAAAAAGCGATTGAAACCGCTAAAAAATACAAAGAACTGTTCGGGGATGATTATTATATAGAGCTTCAAGACCACGGACTTGAAGAACAAAAAAGAACCAACCCTGAGTTAATAAAAATAGCAAAAGAACTCGGGATAAAAATGGTCATAACAAACGACTCTCACTATTTAAGAAAAGAAGATGCTGACGCTCAGGACAGCTTATTATGCTTGCAGACAAATGCCGATAAATCTGACCCTAACAGGTTTCACTTCCCGAATAACGAATTCTATGTCAAATCCCAGGAAGAAATGAGAAAAGCCTTCTCCTGGATGGATGATGAAACATTTAATGAATGTGTCCAAAATACGCAGGAAGCTGCCGACAAATGCCATATTGAAATAGAGCTTGGCAATGCTCCGCTTCCGCATTACGAAGTTCCGGAAGGGTATACTAACGAAACCTATCTTGAACATATTGTTTATGAAGGGTTAAAAAAACGATACGGAGAAATTACACCGGAACTTAAAGAACGTGTGGACTATGAGCTTAGAACAATTAACAAAATGGGATTTGCTGCGTATTTCCTTATTACATGGGATTTTATACATTACGCAAAAACTCATGATATTCCGGTCGGACCGGGAAGAGGCTCGGCTGCCGGCAGCGTTGTAGCTTATGCTCTTGAAATCACAGACCTTGACCCAATTAAACACCATCTGTTGTTTGAAAGATTTTTGAATGAAGAACGCTATACCATGCCTGATATTGATATAGACTTCTGTATTGAAAAACGTCGTCAGGTAATAGATTACGTTACCCAAAAATATGGCGAGGATAAAGTCTGTCAGATTATTACATTTTCAACCTACGCACCTAAAGCTGCATTTAAAGGAATTGCAAGAATTTTAAAGGTTCCGTTTACTGAGTCCAACAGGCTGACAGGTTTAATTGAACCGGCTATTGAACTTGCCGCAGCTACAAATCCTAAAGCAAAATGGATAAAAGATGCGCTTCAGGTTGAAGGGTCCGAGCTTAGAAAACTTTATGATGAAGATTATCAAATCCCGATTCCGGAAACCGGAGAGAGTGTAAGTTACAGAAAAATTATTGATATGTCCTGCGCTATAGAAGGCTTAAAATGCGGAACAGGCACACACGCTGCTGGTGTTATAATTTCACATGCGCCTTTAGATACAATTATTCCTGTTCAGCCTTCAAAAGACGGTATTGTACAGACAGGCTATCCGCCGCATGAGGTTACGGAAGTTCTTTCTCTTCTCAAAATGGACTTTCTGGGACTCAGAAACTTGACCATGATTTATAAAACCGTTGATATGGTTAAGCATTACGAAGGAATTGATATTGACATAAACAATATTCCGCTGGATGACCCTGAAACATATAAAATGTTAGTGCGTGGGGAAACTGTCGGGGTGTTCCAGCTTGAATCTCAGGGGATGATTAACCTTGTAAAAAGATTAAAACCTGACGTATTTGAAGATTTAGGCGCTCTTGTTGCTCTATTCAGACCGGGACCTCTGGGTTCAGGCATGGTAGATGAGTTTGTAGACAGAAAACACGGTATAAAAGCTATTTCATATCCGCACCCGCTTCTTGAGCCTATCTTAAAAGATACCTACGGAACAATTGTTTATCAGGAACAGATTATGCAGGTGTTCCAGACCCTTGCTGACTATTCTTTAGGACAAGCCGATATTGTCCGGAGAATGATGGGTAAAAAGAAAATTGAAGAAATGCAGAAGCAGAAAGCCAAGTTTATTGAGCTTGCTTCTTCTCACCATGGAATGAAAAAGGAAGATGCGACAACACTCTTTGAACAAATTGAAAAGTTTGCATCATACTGCTTTAACCGGTCGCATTCAGCAGCTTATGCATTTGTAGCATATCAGACTGCTTATTTAAAATGTCATTATCCGGTTGAATACTTATCAGCCCTTCTCTCAAGCGTATCCGACAACAAAGACCAGACCCAGCTTTATATTGAAGAAGCCCACAGGTACGGAATAAAAGTTCTTCCGCCGGATATTAACAAATCTTATTTAGAATATGCTCCTGACGGAAAGAATATAAGATTCGGACTTGCTGCGATTAAGCAGGTTGGCGAGCCTGTCTGCGAAGCAATTATTAAAGAAAGAGAAGAAAACGGAGAGTTCAAAAGTATATTTGATTTCTGCAAACGGCTTGATACAAAATTTGTTAACAAAAAATCTCTGGAAGGTCTTATTAAAGCCGGGGCTTTTGCTAATATTGAAAAAAGCAGAAAACAGTTATTTGAAAATATTGAGCACATTCTTGATGTGACCTCAAAAGAAGCAAAAGACCGCGCTATGGGACAGGTAAGCCTATTCTCTACTGTTGAAAATAGTGATGAATTTACCGGGGTTCAATATCAGTTATTAGGAAGCGATGAAGAATATGCGGATAAAGAACTCCAGCAATTTGAAAAAGAGTTTTTAGGCTTCTACGTAACCTCGCATCCGCTTTTTTCAATAAGAGACAAGCTCCAATTCCTGATTACACACAGAATAAGCGAATTAAATGAAGCTCCGGAAGATGAGATAGTAACAATCTGCGGATTAATTACCGCAACAAGACAAATTCCGACGAAAAAAGACCCTTCAAAGTTCTTAAGATTTGTAACTATCGAAGACTTGAGCGGGAAAGTTGATGCTGTTTGTTTCCACAAAAAACTTCTTGAATACGGGGATATTTTGCAGCCGGAAAATAAAGTTGTTATTACAGGCAGACTCCAGCACAGAGGAGAAGACCAGTTAAGTATTGTGGTAGAAAATGTTAAATCAGTAGATAATTCCAATATCGTAACAGTAAATCTTCTCAAGGATGTTAAATACGAAGAACTATGCGGAATAAAAAACATTCTTGCAAAACATCACGGCGATGACCCTGTAATGATTAAACTCCCTGCCATAGACGGATACAGTACAAAAATTATGACTTCATCTATGTTCTGGGTAAACTCAACCAATGACCTTATAAATCAGATGAAACAAGTTTTCCCTGATAAAGTTGATATAAAAATAGATTCGCTGGACACTCCGTTTGAGCTTGCGCAGCTCTAATTTGTGATTGTACCGTCTTCTCAAAGGAGAGATGTGAGATGAGGTAATTAATCGACAGAGAAAATGTCTTTCAAATCTTCCATAGTTAGAGATTTAGTAATATTTCTGTCGATAGAAACTACGCTGTCAACAAGGTCGCGCTTTCTGCCTTTGATTTTCTGAATCTTTTCTTCAACCGTATTCTTGGTAATAAGCCTGTATACAAATACCTTCTTCGTCTGTCCGATACGGTAAGCTCTATCTGTAGCCTGGTCTTCAACAGCAGGGTTCCACCAAGGGTCGTAATGAATAACATAATCCGCACCCGTCAGATTCAAACCTGTTCCGCCGGCTTTCAAACTTACTAAGAATATAGGTATATTCGGGTTGTTATTAAAGTTTTCAACCGCTTTTTGCCTGTCTTTAGTTTTACCTGTCAAATATTCATAAGGAATACCTTCTCTTTCAAGCCAGCCTTTAATAATATCAAGCATATCTACAAACTGGCTGAATAAAAGAACTCTGTGACCTTCTTGAATAATTTGTTCAAGCATACCTTTTAAGTACTCAAACTTACCTGATTTTATGACGCCTTTAACATGTTCTTTGTCATAAAGTTTCGGATGACAGCAGATTTGGCGCAATCTGAGGAGAGCTGAGAAAATAGACATTCTGCTCTTTTCAAGACCGTTAAGTTCAATACTCTTGAAGAGTTCTTCTTTTGTACTATCAAGAACCTCAAGATAAAAGTCTCTCTGCTCATCTGTAAGTTCACAATATGCCATGTTTTCAACTTTATCCGGCAAGTCTTTGGCAACATCTCTCTTCATACGTCTCAGGATGAACGGGAAGATTTGAAGTTTTAAACGTTTTTCAACAGTCTTATCCTGTCTTTCCATAATCGGTGTAACGTATCTATAATTAAATTCTGCCACATTGAATAAAAATCCCGGCATCAAAAAGTCAAATACAGACCATAACTCTTCCAGCTTATTTTCAATCGGGGTACCGGAAAGAGCAAGTTTATGATCAGACTCTAAACTCTTAACAGCTTGAGCGGTCTGGGAAATTGCATTTTTAATATTTTGGGATTCATCTAAGATTACGTATCTGAACTTGTACTTTTTGAGTTTTGCAATATCTCTTCTGACAAGTGCGTAACTGGTAATTACAATATCGTATTCCGGAATCTTTTTAAATAAATCTTTTCTGTCCGCACCGGCAATTTTCAAGCAGCTTAGCCCGGGTGTAAATTTCTGGATTTCAGCCTCCCAGTTAAATACAACCGTAGTCGGCGCAATAACAAGTGTAGGCTGTGGTCCGTCAACTTCTTTTGCTTTCTGTAAAAGACTAAGCGCCTGCAAAGTTTTACCTAAACCCATATCATCCGCAAGGATTCCGTTTAAACCATACTGGTACAAGAACCAAAGCCAATGAAAACCTTTGACTTGATATTCACGGAACTCTGCATTAACCCCTTTAGGAAGTTCGACACCTTCTGATGTCGTTGAGAATGTCGAGATTTGCTCCCAGAATTTTTGGAATTTGTCACTCATTACAAGCTCAAATCCCTGATTTTGAAGTTCTGATATCAAACCTACACGGTATGTTTTAACTAAAAACTTGTTCTCATTATTTCTATACGCATCAAAAGAGTTAAAAGAACGCATTATCTGATAAATATTCTGCGCCGGATATTCAACAAAGCCTAAACTCCGTACACGTGCATATTTTTCGCCGTTCTGAATTGTTTCATAAATATCATCAAAGTTAATAACTTCTTCTCCGACCTGACCATAAATCTGGATTTCCATACTATCTATTGATTCTTCGGAGAAGTCGATTTTTGCACACATTCTAAAAGGTTCCGGAATAAGTTTAAAGAAAGACATGTCATCCCGTTCTTCAAACTTCCAGCCTTCACCAGCCTGCTGAATATAGTAATTATAAAAATCTATTGCGTTTTCTTTCTCAAGAGCAAGGTTATTTGTCTGCATCGGAACAAATTTGCAGGCAAGAAGCATGTTATATGCCATCTGCTCATGTTGATAATCTCTTTTTATCCAGTATACAAGATCTTCTTCCTGACTCTTGACTGAAATATACGGAGATTTATCATTACTTTTTGAATAAGGAACTCTTACCCCCGAATAATCAAATTCCAAAGAGGCTTTAAGCGACTGGTCATAGTCAATACCGAGAGTTACTACATTAACCGGCGGTTTGTGCTCCATCAGCAATTTTGAGATATTTTCCGCTATTGTAACATTCATAATCTCCCGCAAATGAGGAAGCTCTTCATATACAAACTTACCGCCGTCAGCATCCTTTAAATCTGTAAATGTGGATTTGATAATATTTTGCGGAAGTTCATTCATTGCAATATTAATCGGGAAAATTATATTTTTATACCTTCCCCATTTAATTTGTCTTGAAAAATACTTAACCTCTTCAAAAGGATAGGTTTCATCTTTATCAGGTCTCGTCCAGAAAAGTTCAAGTACGATATTTGTTCCGCCGTTAATAGAAGTTGTTGAAACGTCAAGATTCAAGCTCCATTCCTTATCAGTAAACTTGATTCTTTCTTTCGTCTTTTCGTCCAAAACTTCATCTAATTCTGCCATCAAAGGGAAAACCGGAGCAAATTTTGTAATCGGAATATCGTACCAGCCGGCTTTCTTATCCTGCTTTGAAATTTTTAAAAGAGTTTGAAATAGCGCTAATTCAGCTTTTTGTGAATTATTTAGTTCAAAATCAGGATTCTCTTTTTGTATCTCAATTAAACCTCTTAAAATAGCTTCTAAAGAGCGTACAATTTTGTTTGTAGAGCGGTCTCTAACCAGTATTGAAAAGAAGTTTTGGCGTCTTTTCGGATTAAAGTGAAAAATATAATTTCCCTGCGGAGCTTCTGTCAGTTCATTATTGATATCAGATAAATCAGGCTGAATACCGTATTTTTCAAGAAGCCAATTTTCATAAGCCCTTTCTTCAATCGCTTTAAGTGCAATCGCAACCGAGTGTTTGCACCACTCTTCTTTTAAAGGACAGTTGCAACGAGCTTCGACTTTATTCTTCTTAAAGATTAAATCCGTAACATAAAAATCCTGATAATTACCTTTTACCTTACCCTTGAAAAAGTTTTTTTCAGGATAAGATTCAAGTATCATATCTTTTTGATAATACTCGTATCCCCTGCGCCAACTGCCGGGTGTTGCATTGTGTTTTAAAAAGTCATAATTAAATTTAAATTCACTCATCTGCGTGAAAAGACATCCTCGGGTTAGTCAATAATACCAAAAAGGCAGGAACAAAAGTATTCAAAACTCCAACTTCTAGTAAGATTCCATACCTTGATACAATTATTACATACTTTTTTTCTAAATGCAAGCGAGTTATTTTATTTCCTGCAACATAATTACCATTGTGTTGCGTTATTACCATAATAACACACTATGACCGGTTTGTACAGGGTGGGAAAA
>CALVEA010000013.1 GCA_944326455.1 Candidatus Gastranaerophilales bacterium
CAACACAATAGTAATTATGTTGCACAAAGTGAGTTCATATAACTATTGATTATTTTTTACCCCTCTTGTTGATATGCCCAAGCTGAATGGTTATGGATGCTTTCAAGAGATTCACATTCAACTTCAAATGAATCTATAATGTCATTATTTCTCAAAAGGAGTACAACATCTCTCAGAACATCTTCTACAAACTTTGGATTATCGTAAGCATGCTCTGTTACAAATTTCTCATCTTCGCGTTTTAACAAAGGGTATAGTTCAGAAGAAGCACACTTTTCTATTTGAGACACCAAATCTTCAATCCATATATGTTCCTCTTCCGGATATGTAACCTTGACTGTGATTATTGTTCTTTGGTTATGGGCGCCATACTCCGAAATTTCTTTAGAACACGGACAAAGTGTAGTAACAGGTACTTTCACTCCTAGGAAAAACCTATATTCCTCATCTTCCTCGCCCCAATTATCTAAAATTCCCTCAAAAGTACAGTCATAACACATCGGAGCTGCGATACCGGTTACAGGGGATGTTTTATTAATAAAATACTTGAAATCAAATTTTAAATAACCGCTCTTTGCATTGAGTCTTTCAACAATAGCTTCAACACACCCTTTTATATCAACGCCTAAAGTGTGTTTTCCGCGCCACTCGTTTAGAACCTCAACAAATCTTGACATGTGAGTTCCCTTATAATGAGCCGGCAGCGTTACGCCAGCTGTTGCGGAAGCGTAGATGACTTTATCCTCATCATCCTTTCTCTGGATAATAAGCGGAATTTCTAGATTTTTTATCCCGACCTTTTGTATCTCAACCCCCCTTGAGTCGGTTTGGTTTTGAACATCTTTCATTAAATATCAACCCCTTCAAAGCTCCTGTTTTCAAGAGCAACAAGAAGTTTTAGGGCAGCAACTCTTTGGATATGAGGAGGTGCATTCCTTAACAATTCAACACCTTTTAGCATCATAGGGTCATTATCATACCAGCGATTGCCCTTGCCTTGATAAATATTAATTATCTCGTAAACATGTTCAATAACTTCTCCGGCAACTTGTTCTTGAAGATTTAACAAAAACTTGGCTGCTTCGGATTTTGTCTCATCAGGCTGTAATCTCAATAGCTCCAAGGCTTCCTTTAATACAGGGTCTTTATCGTACCAGCGCTTATTAATCATCTCTTCCTCACAATCTTTTTTAATTATTGTATAATAATCGTAGACAAAAAGAAAGGTTTAAGTATGAAAATTCTCTTGATTAACGGCGCAAATCTAAATATGCTTGGAACTCGCGAACCTGATAAATATGGAAATAAGACGTTGAAAGATATAGAAAACGAAGTTGTCACACGGGGTAAAGAACTGGAAACTTGTGTTGATGTATGGCAAAGTAATTATGAAGGTGAAATTGTAGAAAAAATACAATCTTCTAAAGGTATTTATGATGGTATATTAATTAATGCCGGCGGTTACACTCATACAAGCGTAGTTATAAGAGATGCAATTTCAGCTGTAAATATTCCGGCAGTTGAAATCCACATGACAAATATTCACTCAAGAGAAGAATTCCGGCATACTTCTCTACTAACCGGAGTTTGTATCGGTATTGTTGCCGGTTTTGGAGAAAAAAGCTATATTCTTGCCCTTGAAGGTTTAGTATCTTACCTAAATAAAGGTTTTATGTCATAATATAGATAAGAATAGCAATGAGGTTTTGATGTACGATTTCCCTTTTGAACTGGATGATTTTCAAAAACAAGCATGCGATTGCATTTCTAACGGAAAAAGTGTTGTCGTCTGTGCTCCTACAGGAGCAGGAAAAACCGTTATTGCAGAGCATGCAATTCATTGCGCATTAAAGGAAGGGAAAAAAGTTTTCTATACAACCCCGCTAAAAGCTCTTTCTAACCAAAAATATAGTGATTTTTCAGAAAAATACGGAATTGACAAAACAGGATTGCTGACCGGTGACACTTCTATTAACAGAAATGCCCAGATTGTTGTCATGACGACCGAAGTTTTTCGAAATATGCTCTATGGTACAAACTTTGGTTCAGTAACTGATAATTTAAAAGATGTAAAATATGTTATTTTAGATGAAGTTCATTATATGAATGATGAACAAAGAGGAACTGTTTGGGAAGAGAGTATCATATACTGTCCGACTAATGTTCAGATTATCGCGCTTTCAGCAACTGTCGCAAATGCAGATAAACTTACTGAATGGATTAACACTGTACACTCAAAAACAGAACTTATCAATACGGACTTCAGACCAGTACCTTTGAGATTCTATTACTTCGACTCATCCCAGCCAAACACTCTGCTTCCTCTCTTAACTCCATCAGGAACACTTAACAAAAAAATTAGACCAGAGAAGAAACAATTTAAAAGAGGAAAAGCTGTTCAAAAAAGAAGTGTTGTAAAAGATGTTGTAAGAAATCTCCATGATAAAGATATGCTGCCTGCAATATACTTCACTTTCTCCAGAAAAAAATGCGACGAGCAAATGGAAAAGTGCGCAGAACTATCTCTCGTAACACCAAAAGAACAAGCTGAAATCAAAAAAGAAATTGATGAATATATCGCTGAAAATCCTTATTTATATAAAAACAAACATATTGAATATCTGCTGCAAGGAGTTGCTTCACACCATGCGGGACTACTTCCGGGCTGGAAAGTCCTCGTAGAAAAGCTTTTCCAAAAAGGGTTAATCAAGGTTGTATTTGCAACTGAAACTCTTGCTGCCGGTATAAACATGCCGGCACGCTCAACTGTTATAAGTTCTATTAGCAAGAGAACCGACTCCGGACACAGAACTCTTACCCCGAGCGAATTTTTACAGATGTCAGGAAGAGCAGGCAGAAGAGGGATGGATGAAATAGGCTATGTAACCATTGTAGGAACTCCGTTCCAAACTCCGGAAGAAGTCGCCGAACTTGTGCTTAGCGATGCTAACCCACTCGAAAGCAAATTCTCACCTAGTTATTCTATGGTTCTCAATTTGCTTCAAAGGTTTTCGCTTGAAGAAGCAAAAGAACTTGTTTTAAAAAGCTTTGGATACTTTTCTTCAAATTCGAGAATTGAGCCTCTTTTACTGCTCAAAGAAGCTAATCAGGAAAAAATTGACGAGTGCAATTCTTTTGTCTGCTACGCCAAGAAAACAAACGAAGATTTAATAGAATATAATAAAATACGCGATATGTATGTCCAAAACAGACGCACATTTAAAACTATTCAAAAACAAGAAAAGAAAAAGAACAGACCTCTTACCGCAGAAGCTGTCGAGTTCGGTAAAATGACAAAAGAACTGTTGGAGAAAATGCACTCCTATGAATGCGATACTTGCAAGCTTTTCAAAAAACACATGAAGTCTATTGATATCTTACTAAGATACGAAGCCAAACAAAGACATCTTGATAAAGAAATAGAAAAACAAAAAGATATCTTCTGGAACAAATTCTTAGCACATAGAGCAGTTCTAATGGATTATGGTTATATAAAAGACGATTACCCTACCGAAAGAGGGGTTACGATTTCGCAAATTCGTTCTGAAAACGAATTATTTCTCGCCCAGATAATATTCTCAGGGGTATTAGAACCGCTTACACCAGCCGAACTTGCATCCGTCGTGTGCGCTATTACAACAGAAGATATGAGAGCTGATTTATTTTCACAACTGCCTCTGTCAACTTCAGTAAGAAAAACTCTAAACAAAATCAAAGACATTAGACGAGCATTAGATAAAAAACAGAAGAACTATGATGTAGAAGACCCAATGTATATCAACGGATATTACTCGCCGCTTATTGAAATGTGGGTCAATGGCGCGGAATGGGATGATATAATAGAACAAGTTGATATGGGAGAAGGGGATATTGTCAGAAGCTTCAAAAGGGTTATTGATGTACTGAGACAATTCTGCACTATAACCAACGTGCCGGAAGCTTTGGTATTTACGGCAAGAGAAGCAATAGATTTAATACAAAGAAGTCCTATAGATATTGATGGCTAGATATTGTCTGTTTCGTCAAGAAACTCTTCATCTTCATCGTCATCTTCTTCTTTTTTAATCAAGTCTAAAACATTTTTAGCCATCTCTTTGGCAATAATACTTCTGGTTGAGTCTGGGCAATTTTGCAGCAAACTTATCGCTGTTCTTAGAGTTCCGTCTAAGTCATACCAGCGATCTTTTTTAGAATTCTCCATAACATCTTCTGCTGCAGAAACTATATCTTCAACAGATTCATAAGCCGAATCATGAATATTATGTTCAGTAATTATCTTAATAAGATTAAGAGCTACTTTAATCTGAGTTTCGTCATCAGATTCTTCAAGGGTTTTCATTGCAGAAGATAATACAGGATCTTTGTCATACCATCTTCTGGCATTAGTCGTAAATTCTTCTTTCATAAAATCCTCCTCGTATAACACTCTATCTTTTTAAGACAAAACAATTATACTATATTATTCAGGATTTGTAAAACATCAGCTTAGCCTGATGCATTGACAGCCTGTTCATAAAGGAGCCATTTACGAAGAGCTAACGGAAGAACTTTAACTCGAGATTTGTACTCTATCAAATTTACAAGATTAGACTTCAACCGCTCCTCAGCTGTTGCCGCCGCTCTCTGCGTAGAACCCAGGTTCTGCGGTGTAGTTTGATTGAATAATTTTGAAATAATCAAATCTAGTTCATCCATGTTTTCTGTTGGTTTTTTAATCATAACATTATCCACATATTGTATATTACTGACTATTTTTGAAGTGCCGTTTATTACAAGCTCTGTATCTTCATATCCTTCTTGGCTAAACCGGTTTTTTACGATTACCTCATTATTTAGTTTATCAGTTATTCTATATAATCGCAATTCATTGTTGCTTGAGAAACTCTCAACAAAGACTTTGTAATTATCATCTTCATAGCCTATTATTCTGTTTAATGCATCATAAATATAATGCTGGCTCAGGCAGAGTTTATTATCAATAAAGACTGTTCTTAAAGAAATTCTGTCTAATTGATCATATTTAAATTCAGCCCGTCGTTTATGCAAACCGCATATCCTTGTTAAAGCAGAAATTTTATCAAGCTGGTATTCATACTCTTGTAAGTACATTAACTCGCCATTTTTCTTATAAAAATACTCTGCTGCTAATATTTCTTCTTTAAAAACTCTCTTCTTTATTAATACGCCATTACAAAAATCTCTTATCTCCGAGATAATGTTGCCTTCGTATAGAACTTGTCTGGAAATAATTTCATCTTTGTAATAATTCACCGCCGTAATCAGCCCTGAGCTGTCACGTATAACTTCCGTATCATTCAGTCCGAACTGTTCACACTCAATTTCTGACGGAAGAATTCTCTTAAACTCTTCTGGAATAGTAATACCGAAATAATCTCTTGCCATTTAACTCTCCATCTTGTACTCTCTCTTATATCCTTATATATAAATAAAGATTTACAAAAATGTCGAATTTCAGCAAAATAAAATTTTGTTACAAAAGTTAATATTTTAAATATTTAACTTATACCCGCCGCCATAAATCGTTTCAATATATTTTTTACCATCAGAAATTTTATCAATCTTACTTCTCAAATGCCTTATATGCACTCTTATTGTCTCAACGTTGTCATCGGGATCATACCCCCAGACTTCTTTTAAAAGCCTTGCTCCGGAGACCATATTACCATGGTTTTGGAACAAAAGATTAAAGATATCAAATTCTATCGGAGTCAGTTTCTGAACCTTATCATTAATTTGTACGCTATATATCTCAGGAAGAAGTGTAATTTCCTTGTAAGTAAGTAAATCACGAACAGCTGAGGTTTTGGGTATTTGTTTTGTACGCTTAAGAAGGGCACGAACACGAACAATCAGTTCATCTATTTCAAAAGGCTTTGTCAAGTAATCATCAACACCAATGTTAAAACCGTTAACTTTATCATTCAGTTCACCCAGAGCAGTAAGCATTATAATAGGAGTGTCCGTTATTTCCGGGCACTGGCGAACTCTTTGCGCCACTGTAAAACCATCAACCTCCGGCATCATCACATCCAAAACTATCAGCCCGGGAGTTTCTTGCTTTGCAAGAGCAAAACCTTCTGTTCCGTTATAAGCTTGAACAACTTCATATCCTTGCAACTCTAAATTAACCTTAATAAGTTCATTTATCGCCTTATCGTCATCTACAACCAGAATCTTAGTCATTAGCCAGCACTTCCTCCTGTTCTTTTGATTCAAGCATCAGAGTTTCGTCCACCTCATCAAGTAATACGGGCGGAATTTCTTTCGTCGAACTAATACCAAACTCTTTGAGAGCATTTACCTGGGAGAATAAGCTTGGTTTATTCCTGTTGCCGCGGCTAAATCTGTTTATTGTCTTTGTCAGCTTTGAAGAAACATCTTCCACTCTCTTTTGAACATCAAGCAAGTCTTCACAAAATTGAACAAATGTCTCATACAAATTAGTTCCGGCACTTACAATTTTATTAACGCTTTCAGACTGTTTCTGTTGTGCTAAAAGCTGGTTTACCAATCTTATTGTAGTAAGAAGAGATGAAGTCCCGACAATTATAATATTTGATTTATATGCCAAATTTATCAAATCCGTATCCTCATAAAGGAGGTTAACAGACGACTCTACCGGCATATACATTAACACAAAGTCCGGCTGAGACAGGTCTCCGGCATTCTGATAATTTTTATTCGCAAGGTCTGATATTCTTTTCTTAACTTCACTTTTAAATTCATTTATTTTAGAATTGTCCTCTATATAGTCAAGATAGCTTGATAGAGTAACTTTTGAATCTATAATCAGATGCCTGTCATCAGGAAGATTTATGACAACATCAGGGCGGACTGTATGAAGTTCATCATCCTTTAGATTAGCCGATTTAGTAACAAATTGTTTTGTATAATGAATTCCTTCTCGCATTCCGCAGGATTGCAAAATTGTATCCAACAGATTCTCGCCGTACGAACCTTTTGTATTTTGATTTTTAGTTAGTGCTTCAACCAGATTTTTTGCTTCTTTTTCAATGATTTTATTATTCTTTTCAAGATTTCCTATTTGTTCAACGATTTTAGTCGTATTTTCAACGCCTGAAATATTAAATTTTTCCACTTTTTCTTTAAATTCACCAAGCTCCTTAGTTAGAGGCAGAATTTTTTCTTCAAGAGTTTCCCTATTTTGTTTTCTTAAGTCCTCTTGCTCTCTTTTAATTGTTTCATTAGCAAGTTGAACAAAGTCCCGTTTAATAATTTCCTGCAAGCTTGATGAAGTTTCTGCCGCAGTTTGAAGTCTTACAAGTTCTTCCAGCACTCTGGCGTTTTTTCTTGTATAAACAATATAACAAGCCATCCCGGACATTACGGCTCCCGCTAAAAATGAAATTATTAAACCTGCCAACACTCCATCCTCCGTTGTTAAAAATTAAGCTTCTTTTATTATAAAAGAAGCTTAATCAAAAATCTATGACCTGTCATTAAGTTTTGCAAGAAGTCTTAATATCTCCAGGTAAAGCCAAACTAAGGTTACCATAAGACCGAAAGCGCCATACCATTCAAAATCTTTCGGGAGCATTCTCTGCGCCCCTTGCTCAATAAAATCAAAGTCAATTATAAAGTTTAAAGCTGCAATCACTATAACAAGAAGGGTAAAACCTATACCGAGATTAGAAGCAGAAGCTATTATCGGAACAGAATGTCCAAAGAAATGACCTATAATGTCAACCAGATAAATTACTGCAATAGATGCCGTAGCTATAAACATAACACTTCTGAACTTATCTGTACATTTAATTACTCCAAAGCGATATAGTGCCAGCATTGAAAACATTACTGCAAATGTTCCTAAAACAGCTTGCGGAACAATACCCGGATACATTTTTTCAAAGAATGCGGATATTCCGCCCAAGAATAATCCCTCACAAACCGCATAAACAGGAACCAGAAATTTTATTCTTGTAAATGTAACAACAAGACCTAAAATAAAACCTACAATAGCTCCTCCAAATGTTAACATATTGGCAAGATCAGTATAGCCTGCAGCAAATCTGGACCAAACAAATGCAGCAGCTGCGACTAATAGAACTCCCAGAAAAGCAGTGACTTGTATTGTACCATTAATGGTCATCGGCTCACCTTGCAAAACATGTTCCCGCTCTGCAAACTTCTCATTCAATATAGGATTTGACATATATTCCTCCTTTTTCCTCTTTTAACATTATAACATAATATCAGCTTTAAAAAATGAAATTAATTTTTTTTTAATGTAGTATATTTACTATGTACAAAGAATGCCGCAAAAAGTTTTTCAAATACTTTGTTAATGACAAAAAAATGTTGGCAAAGTATGCTTTGTTATCATTTATTGCAGGTATTCTGGAACTCTTTGGAGTAGCTCTTACTTATCCATTTATTAACAGACTCATCCAGGAGCCGGGAAAAGCCTCTTTATTTCTTGGTATTGTTATTATTGCAGCTTTTCTTTGCAAAAATGCGGTCATGATTCTTTACAATTACTTACAGGTAAAATTTACCAAAAATTGTGAAACAGAAATTATCAAAAAATTTGTAAAATTCTTCCTCTACGGAGATTACAATACAGTTTCCAAAATCCCGTTTTCACAGAAACAACAGGTCGTAAGCTATCTTATTCCAAACACTATCAACAATTTTTTAATCAGAATACTGAATCTTTGGGTAAACTTCTTTATTTTTGGACTTATTACAACCTTTCTTTTTATAAAATTTTTCACAGCAACCATAATCACATTGTGTTGCTCAATAATGCTTCTAACATGCCAATATATGTACTTCAAGTCGAAAACCAAAAATCTCTCTCTAATAATAAATAAAGCCGGCGAACAAACAAATCTCTCTTACAATGAGGCTTTGTTGAATATAAAAAATGTTAAAATCGCCGGCGGAGAAGAATTCTTCTACAAAAGATATTCCGGAAATCTAAAAGATTTTCAGGGGAAAACCAGTCGTCTTTTATTCTACAACACAGTTCCTCCTTACATTACCGAACCCTTTATTATAATCTTGCTTTTAATACTTCTTTCTATCATTTCAATTCAAAACATTTCAAACATAGCCTCTCTCATAGCTTCTTATGCTTTAATTGTATCCGCTGTATTTAGACTTGCCCCTACAATAAGCAGAATACAAGTAAACCTTACAAGCCTGCAGACTACCTACCCTCTTGCAGAACAACTTATTGAATTTTACGAACAGTATAATGTTGATAAAATTACTCCTGTTACCGAACTTAGAACCGATGAAATCAGGGATTCTATTGAACTTAAAGATATAAGTTTCTCTTATGGAGAGAAAGAAGTTCTTGATAGTATAAGCTTGAAAATAAATAAGGGGGAATTCGTCGGCATAGCAGGTCCTTCCGGAGCCGGTAAAACAACCCTTGCAGATATAATTTCAGGACTTTTAAGACCTTCTAAAGGAGAAATCCTTCTTGATAGCAAACCCGTCAAAGCTTTGAAGTTAAAAATAGGATATATTCCGCAGGAATACACCGCAATACAAGCCTCCATCAGAGAGAATGTCGCTTTTGGCTCTGACAATATTGACGACAATAAGGTTGTTGACGCCCTTAAAAAAGCTCAACTTTATGATTTTATAATTTCATCTTTCAAAGAAGGTATTTATGCATCACCATTTGTTGACAACCTGGGGTTATCGCAGGGACAAAAGCAACGGCTTGCGATAGCAAGAGCGCTTTATCAAGAGCCTGATATCATAATACTTGATGAAGCTACATCATCCCTGGATTTAAAAACAGAAGTTGAAATCTGCAATGTACTAAATAACCTCAAAGGGAATAAAACAATCATTGTCATTGCACACAGACTTTCTACAATTAAATCCGCCGATAAAATTATCTTCATGAAAGACAAGCATATCTCAGGAATATCAAGCTTTAACAAACTGTATTCAGATAATGAAGATTTCAGAGAGCTTGTTGATTTATCAGCAGCGAACCTTCTTCATTAAGTCTTCAATCTTTTTTTTCAATTCTTTGTCAACCGGAGAAGTTGTATATCCTGCAAGCATTGCGGATTCTTCTTTCTTTTCAAGGCTTTTTTCAAGCATAGCCAACTTTCTTAAAGCAATTGTCATAACCAAATTCCCCCTATATTTTAATCTTACATATATATAAAGTATTTTGGCGCAGAAAAATTGCCTTATATTAACATTTATTAAGATTGCACCTTAAGCTTAATCACTAAAACGATATTTTATTAAAGTCCAAATAGCTTGAGCACCATCCACCCAGGTTATCTTTTTACCTTCATTAAAAGCTCTGCCGTTGTATGAAATCGGAAGTTCGGCAAACCTTACATTTTGTTTCAAGACCTTTGCAGTAATCTCAGGCTCAAAATCAAAGCGGTTTGATTTAATATTTATATTTTTTATAAACTCGCTCCTGAATGCTTTATAACAAGTTTCCATATCTGTCAGCTTAGCCCTGAATAACAAATTTGTTATAAGAGTGAGAGTTTTATTTGCAATAAAACTTAAAAACAAAAAGCTTTTAGAGTTTCTATTATCTAAAAGGCGGGAACCGTAGACTACATCAGCCTTATCTTCTAAAATCAATTTTACAAGAGGAATATAATCTTCCGGGTTATATTCCAAATCCGCATCCTGAATTATAATAACATCTCCCGATGCTTCTCGCAGACCTGTTCTCAATGCCGCACCTTTCCCCATGTTTTTTTCATGATATAAAACTTTGTGGTTAATTTTAGGGTAAAGCTCTCGGGTTCCATCTGTCGAACAGTCATCTATCAGAATTATTTCCTTTTCCAATCCCAAATCTGTTTCTTCGACTTTCTTAACCAACTCCAGCACAGATTCTTTTTCATTGTAAACCGGTATCAGAACTGTTATTTTATCCATACTCTCCTCGTAAAACTATTTGTATATATTACATTTTTGTTATATTATATAATAAAGCATAAAATTTGTAGAGAGGGTTTAGTGGCGCTGGAGAATTTTATCTATGAATCTGTCGAAGAAATTATTGACGGCAGATACGATGAAGCTAAAGATAGCATTATAAAGCATAAAGAACTTTATAATGATGATACGGCTGTATGCTTTAGCTTGCTCGCTTTATGCGAATTTAAAAAGAAAGATTATAACAGCTATTGCCAATTTATGAATGACGCAACCTTCCTTATTGAACAGTCAAAAGACTGCTTAGCGGCTATTTTGAATGAATTAATTCTGAGTTATGTAAATTATGCAGAAAAAAACAGTACTTTATATTCAATAAGCTATAACAAAGCTCGTAAACTTGCTATAAAAGCACAAAAAACATATTTTTTTGAAAGAGTTAATGCCTTTCTAAAATGTCCGCCAATAACCCATTTAAGTACTCATGCTCAAGTTAAAGATCCGCTAATCGCTCTTGTAAAAATCGGGCAGGCTGTTGCCGCTGAAAAAGATATTGATGTTTTAATCAAAACCATAGCAGAAGAAACCAAAGTCGCATTGAATGCGGACAGATGTACGGTCTTTTTGTATGACAAAGAAAATGATGAATTATATTCCAAAGTCGCAACAGGTCTTGATGATACAAGAGAACTTCGCATTCCGGCAGATAAAGGCTTAGCGGGGCATGTTGCTCATACCGGAGAAACCATCAACATTAAAGACGCATACAATGACAGCAGATTTAACCCTGATGTAGACAAGAAAACCGGATACAGGACCAAAACTATACTTTGTATGCCTATAAAAAACTTCAACCAAGACATAATCGGCGTCTTTCAGGTTCTGAACAAATTTGATGAAGCGTTCACTATTGATGATGAAGACCTGCTTGTTGCAATCGCCTCAAGCGCAGGTATTTCGTTAGAAAACGCTCAGCTCTTTGAACGTCAAAAGAAAATGATTGAAGAACAAAAAATCATTTTTGACAGTTTTATTGAAACTCTTGCTTCTTCTATTGACGCCAGAGATAAGATAACATCAGGGCATTCTTCCAGGGTCAAAATGTATGCAACGCTTATCGCAAAAGAGTTTGGGATGGAGAAAAAAGATATATACATCTTAGAAAAAGCTGCAGCACTGCATGACATAGGTAAAATCGGTATCAAGGATTCGGTACTCCAAAAAGAAGGTAAATTAACTTCTGAGGAATACAAACATATCCAAAAGCATGTTGAAATTACACATAATATTCTTGAGAAAATTCACATGTCAAAAGATTTTCAACAAATTACAGAAATTGCCTGCTCGCATCATGAAAAATATGACGGAACAGGTTATTACAGAGGATTAAAAGGAGATGAAATTCCTTTTGGAGGTAGAATTCTCGCGGTCTCCGATGTATTTGACGCTATAACTTCAAAAAGACATTATCGAGACAAAATGCCTATTGAAAAGGTTATAGAAATTATTATGAACGGCTCAGGGTCGCATTTTGACCCTAATGTCGTTGACAAATTTTTAATGATTAAGCTGAGCAAGATTGTAGAAGTCTTTGTTTCGGAGAATCCTTCGCTGCTTACTGGAAAAGATAAAGCAACTTTGGATAAGTATAACCTACTTGATTTATATTACTCAATAGTAAATAATTGTAGTAACAAACTCCTTCAAGTATTTAACAAATATTACGTTGGTGTGGATTTAGAACATGAATAATTCAGTGAGAAAGCTATTAATAATACTTACTTTGTGTACTTTCCTTTCGGGACAGACTGTGTTAGCAGAAGAGGCTGTAACAAAGCCATTGAACCTGCACGCAGAAACAAATACCGTAAATATGGATATGGTCATAAAAGATAACTTTGTCAAGGCAAAATATGCATCTGCAGAGAATAGATTTCTTCAAGGAAATGTAAAAGCTTCTCATGATGATTTTGCAGACATAAATGCAAGGGCTGTTCATGATGACTATGTCTTTCTTCTTTATGGAATAAAAATGGCTGAATACGGATTTTTTGACCTTTCAGAAGAATTGTTTAAACGATTGGACTCCAATACTTTTACAGCTAACTATATTAAAGATATCAAAAGGTTTTATTATCCTTCCGGCATGGTTGAGCCTAAAGACCTGATTTATTACGCAGATGCGTATTCTAGCATTGTATACAACAATATGGCAATAGAAACAACCTCTGAACTTTTAAACAACTCCAACACCTCTGACAGTGATTATAAAAATTATTTAATTGCTCTTGGCTTTTATAAGTCAAACAACCTTCAGCAGGCACTAAAGTATATAAATAACGCTATTGTACAGAATGATAATAATGTTAACTACAAAATTTTAAAAGCCAAGATTCTGGCGGATTCAAACAAATCGAAGCAAGCTGTTAAACTTCTTAAAGAAATTAACAAAATAGAATTTTTGACAGTTGATTTTCAAGATAAAATTCGAGCAGTTGAAGAGTACGTTGAGTACAAGATTGCAAAAGCAGAACCTTTAAAGGATTACCATTTGTCATATTATTACCATTTACAAGGTAAAAGCCTTTTAGCGACAAAAGTGCTGCAAGCCTCTATATTACAGGCAAAACAATATGCCCCTCAAATTTTTGGTCTTTTAGGAAGAATCTATTATGAATGCGATGAGCCTTTAAAAGCTCAGGAATTTGCTCAAAGAGCATATAAGGAAAATAGCGGAACCTACCTTGCTGTTTTGACACTAGCTGATTTAAACTATGATGAAAGAAAATATGAAGAAGCTTTGAAATATTATAAAGCTGCAAAAAAACTTTCAAAAACGAATGAGGCATCTATTGGAATCGCTAAAACATACCTTGCAATGGAGAATACTAAAAAATCCAAAAAGCTTTATGAGAAACTTCTAAAGAAAGATGGATTGGATGAAAATTTGCTGGCTGAATCTTTAAAAGTTTTTCCGCAAAGAGCTGATGATTATTTAGCAAGAATAGCCTCTGTAGATGTTTCTAATAACGAGATTTGGCTTGGGCTGGCTGGTGTAGCAATCAAAGACGGTAACTATACAATGGCACAAACTTTCTTAAATAATTCTTATTATATTGACGAAAACAACTTTAAATACTATTATTATTTAAGTCTGGTATTAAGAGCAAAAGGAAATATAGAACAATCTAATCAATCATTGATAAGATGTTCAAGATTAGACTCAGACTACGCATCAAAGGTCAATATGGATTAATGCATCTATGAAAAGTAATATTTTAATAGTTGAAGATCATGAATTAACAAGATTCGGCTTAAAAACAGCCTTTGAAGCTTGTGATTTTGTAGGCGGACTGTATGAGGCAGAATCTGCGGAAAGAGCTGTGGAAATCATAAAGAATAACCCTGTCGACTTAGTTATAATGGATCTTGGACTTCCAGGAATGGACGGTATTGAAGCCTCTGAAATTATAAAGAAATACAATAAAGAGATTAAAATAGTTATTCTGACTTCTCATAATGATGTACAGGAAGTATTAAATTGTCTCAAAGCCGGAGCAAATGCATATTGTTCCAAAGAAATTAATCCAATGAGACTAACGCAGGTTGTACAGTCAGTTTTAGATGGAGCATCGTGGTTTGACCCAAGCATCGCCCATATTGTACTGGAAGCGGCTTCCAAATCTTCACAGACACCGCAGAAACCGACTCCTGAAAAGGATTATGGTTTGACATCACGAGAATTACAAATATTAAAGAAAATTACCGAAGGCTGCAGCAATAACGAAATTGCTAATGAATTGTTTGTAAGTATTAATACAACTAAGGCTCACGTTGCAAGTATTCTTCAAAAATTAGAAGTGGACGACAGGCTGCAAGCAGCTTTAAAAGCGTTAAAAGAAGGTTTGGTGTAAATGGATGGCGTAGCTTCAATCTTAATAGTGGATGACAATCCTAAATATCTTCAAGACGCACTTCCTATGTATGGATATGATGTAACGACGGCGGAAGACGGTTTGGAAGCGTTAAAAATTCTATTTGAAAAGGATAAGGAATTTGATTTAATCCTTTTAGATGTCATGATGCCGAATATGGACGGCTGGGATACACTAAAAGCGATAAGAAAGAATAAAAAAACCGAGAAAATTCCTGTTATAATGATAACTGCTGTTAGTGAAGATCAAAAGGTGGTAACAGGGCTGAAAATCGGGGCAGATGATTACATCGTTAAACCTTTTATATTACCCAACCTTTTAGCAAGGATTGAGGCTGTTTTAAGAAGAGCAAAATGGCAACAGGAATCTCAGCCAAAAACATCAGGGACATTAAATAAAAATGTTAATATTGATGCGCTTACGCCTAAAGAAAAAGAAGTTCTGGCTCTTGTTTCTCAGGGAGCAAGCAATCAGGAGATTGCTGATAAGTTATGTGTAAGAGATGTTACTGTAAAAACACATCTCAATAGTATTTTTAAAAAATTAAAAGTTACAAACAGAACGCAAGCCGTTCTGCTTGCAATACAGATGAATTTGATTAATTAGGAGAACAAAATGTTATCAAAAGAAGATTTAGCAGAATTAGTTATGACAGATGTCGAAGCTTTTAATAAGGCAATGACTGGTGAGGCTGTGGATTTAACAGAGACAGATTTTTCAAATTCATCCATAGAGGGTGCTGTATTTAATAATGCAGATTTAACATCGTCTTCTTTTTCTGACTCGCAGCTTACGGAAGTAAAATTTATCAACTGTGATTTAACGTCAGTAGATTTCACCCGTTCAAATATCGTAGAATGCAGTTTTAATGAATCAGTCTTAAATGGAACTGATTTCAGTTACTCTAAAGTTGACTATTGCAATTTTAATGAATCAGATATGGCAGGTTCCATATTAAGAGAAGCGGATTTAACAAATTCTGATTTATCTTCTGCAGAAAATCTAAACGCTTGCAGATTTGATGACGAAACTATCTGGCCGGACAGCGATAATTTACCAGAGGACTTTGATTCAACGTACTCCGATGATTTATCCTCTCTTAAAGACGATGAAGACTACGAACCATCTGATTACTAAGCAAGGTATTGCATAAGATTTACGGGTTCTTTCTCTTCAGATTCTATATAATCGACAAAGAACGGGAGTTCTTTGAGTTGATATAATATTTTGTGTTTATTGCAAGTCATCGAAACATATTTAGAAGAATTCATATTTTGCTTAAACCCAAGGTCTTCATACATCGAGACCACGTCAAACGGACCATCAATCACTGCCTCAAGTTTTATACCACGGGCATCAGAAGCTTGGGCATCTTTAAATAATTGGTAAAACATAGCCCGCCTTAATTGTTTAACTTTCTTGTTTGTATCTATCGGGATTGAGCAAATTCCATCAAGATTAAGTATATTTTTGTTATCATATTGATACGTCATTATCCCGCAAACTTTATTATTTGAAACGGCAACATAACTGTTATTATCTTGCAAAAAAGCTTTTGTTATACAGTAATCAAAAATTTTTTGCCAGCGCTTTTGCAAACTTTCGGACAAATATGGCATGAGTTTCTTGTACTTAACTTGTTCTGATAATTTTTTCAAAAAGGGTCTATCACTTTTGTGCAATTTATACAAGTCAATTACAGGAGCCGAATCAATAAGAATATTCTTAGTCTGAGCAACCTTTACAGCCTTAAAATTAGGGGAAACAGTATTATTTATGGGATTAATTTTCATAGCACTATTCTAAACTAAACTTATAAATAAATTTTTTGTTAAAATGTAACAATTTATTTACAAATAGATAACCTCTTGTAATATAATTGGGTTTGGGTTAAACTAAATTTACACTGGTAGAAAGAAGGAAATATAATTATGTCTAAACAATGTGAAGTATGTGGTAAAAAACCAATTAAAGCAGCTAAATTAACATTCTCTCATAAACAAATCGTTAAAAGACAAACTCCTAATTTACAGGATGTAAGAGTTAATGTTAATGGTCAAACAAAGAAAATGACAGTTTGCACTTCATGCTTAAAGGCTGGTAAAGTTCAGAAAGCTGTTTAAATTTTTTTAATCTTAAAATAAAAAACCGGGATTTAAATCCCGGTTTTTTATTACCCTTTAACAACTATATTTACAAGTTTTTTCGGAACAACAATCACTTTGACAATTTCTTTACCTGCTGTCAAGTCTTTGACTTTATCACTGGTAAGAGCTGCAGCTTTTAGTTCCTCATCGTTCAACCCTTCGTCAACTTCCAATTTATCTTTGACTTTTCCATTAACTTGAATGACAAGGGTTATTTTGCTGGCTTTTGCGAGATTCTCATCCCATTCACACCAAGGCTCATCATGAATAGAAGTTTCTGCACCCAGCTCATGCCAGATTTCTTCTGAAAGATGTACCGTAACAGGTGACATAAGCTTTATAAGCGAGATAACAGCGAAACTGAGTACATTTTTATCCTCTTCGGACAAAACATCCTTTTTACCACGCCATTCATAAATTGCATTAGTCAACTCTCTGTACTTTGAGATAACGGTATTGAACTGAAAATCATTTGATATATCGTTCGTAATGCCCTTAATATTTATATGAACAACTCTTACAAGGTCATCATTTTCTCGAGAAAGAGGGAATTTTAATACATAGTTTCTTGTAATATCAGAGGAATTATCACTTACAAGTCTCCAGACTCTATTCAAAAACTTGTAGCATCCTTCTACACCGGCATCAGACCAGTCAAAATCTCTAGCTGGCGGAGAATCAGAAAGGATAAACAACCTTGCGGTATCAGCTCCGTAGTTTTCAAATATTTCGTCAGGATCGACGGTATTTCCTTTTGACTTTGACATTTTAGAGCCGTCTTTTAAAACCATACCTTGAGTTAACAGGTTTTTAAACGGTTCATCAAAACTTAGTAAGTTCAAATCTTTCAAGGCTTTAGTAAAAAATCTTGAATATAGAAGGTGCAAAATTGCATGTTCAATACCGCCGACATACTGATCTACCGGCAGCCACTTATCAACAAGCTCTTTACTAAATGGCATTTGGCTATTTTTTGCATCCGAATATCTCAAATAATACCAGCTTGAACATACAAAAGTATCCATTGTATCCATCTCACGCCTTGCTTTACCGCCGCAGACAGGGCAGGTGGTTTCAGCAAAAGTTTTGGAAGTAGTAATAGGAGATTTACCAACAACGGAGAAATCGACATCTTCCGGAAGCATAACCGGCAAGTTTTCTTCTTTTTCCGGAACAATTCCGCACTTATCACAATATACAACCGGAATTGGAGCACCCCAATATCTCTGACGTGATATGAGCCAGTCGCGCAGCCTATATTGAGTTTTAAACTCACCAAAGCCATTATCAACTGCCTTTTGGGTAATTGCTTTTTTGGCTTCCGTATTCTTCATACCATTAAACTCATTAGAATTTATGAGAATCCCTTCATCCACATAAGCTTCATCTTTGCAGTCAGAAGGATTTTCCGGATTTTGAATAACTACTTTTAAAGGCAGATTGTATTTTTTTGCAAAATCAAAGTCTCTTGTATCATGAGCCGGTACAGCCATAACCGCTCCTGTACCATATTCAACAAGAGCATAATCAGCTGTCCACAGAGGGAACTGTTCTCCCGTAAACGGATTTACACAGTGAGTACCTAACGGAACCCCCGTCTTTACCCTATCTGTGGACAATCTTTCAATCTCAGTCATTTTACGAGCATTTGCCCTATATTCTTCAACCTTCTCTTTATTTTCAGGAGTTGTAAGTTTTTCAATATCTTTATATTCAGGCGCTACAACAAGATATGTAATTCCATGAACAGTATCCGGTCTTGTTGTATAAACAGGAACTTCCATTGCCTCTCCGGTTGGAGCATCAATTACTTTAAATTTTAAAATTGCACCTTCGGATTTTCCAATCCAATTTGCCTGCATCGTTTTAACATTATCACCCCAACCATCAAGTTTATCCAAATCCCGGAGAAGCCTTTCCGCATAATCAGTAATCTTAAAGAACCACTGAGACAAATATTTTTTTTCTACAACACTGTCGCATCTCCAGCACTTGCCATCAATAACTTGCTCATTTGCAAGAACAGTCCCGCAGCTGTCACACCAGTTAACAGCAGCTTCTTTTTTATACGCCAGTCCTTTTTTATACAGCTGTAAAAAAAGCCACTGCGTCCACTTATAGTAGTCCGGCTTACAAGTTGTGACCTCTCTGTCCCAGTCATAAGACAAACCTAACATTTTAAGCTGCTTAGTCATATAAGCGATATTTTCATCTGTCCATTTTTCCGGGTTAGCACCGTGTTTCATAGCAGCGTTTTCTGCCGGCAAACCGAAGCTATCCCAGCCTATCGGATGAAGAACATTATAACCCTGCGCCTTTTTAAATCTCGCAATTACGTCAGTTATAGTATAGTTTCTAACATGCCCCATGTGCAATTTGCCTGATGGGTATGGAAACATTGATAACGCGTAATACTTTGGTTTATCAATATTATCAGGTGTATGAAATGCCTTTTTTTCTTCCCATATACCCTGCCATCTTTTTTCTATTTCCTGCGGAAAATAACCTTCTTTCATTTATTCCTCCATATCTATACATCTATATCATCATCCGATTCTGAGTCTGCAGCATCAGGCTCTGCTACAGATTTTGATAATTTTTCATTCAATTCTTGAAGAGTAATAGACTTATCCATTTTCTTCAAGGCATTGAGAACTGCGCTCTTATAATCAGCATCATCTCTATTTCTGGGATTATCCATTATCTCGCCTATTTTTTGTCCAAGAATACCCATAACAATCACGGCAGGAACTAAAATTATTCCTGTTGCAATAATAGTATGCATATCAATATAACCTATCTTTACAATAGAAATAGTCCCAATAATAAGAAGGGTAATTGCTATAAAAAAACGGCGGATATTTTCTGTATAACCCATTATTTATTAAGATTCTCCATATCTTTTTTCATACAGAACTGAACTAAAGTCATTTTATCTATATTACTAAGGTTTACAAACCTGCCTGAAATTGTGTAAATACCGCTGTCCCCTTTTTCAACACGTATCAACTGATACTTACATTTGATATCCTGTTCTTCACTCAGTTTAATTGTAACCTTGTACTCTTTTTCAATATCAATGTTTTCTCTGGTACTAAGTTTCATACCTCCGGCAGAAATATCCAGAGTCCTGGCTTTATAAACAGTATCCTCATAGACAAGTTCTATGTCTTCAATAAATTTAATTCTCGTAAATTTTCGTCTTTGAAGGAATCTATGTTTAACAGGATTTGCAATTGATATAACATTATTTTCGAGATTTTGTATATAAGATTCAAAATACAAAAAACCATTGTCTGTAAGAGAATAAAAATCGCATATATGGTTCTTAATAAGTCCGTCAGGTTTATATTTTAATTCCATCCGAAATCCTTCCAATGAGACATCAAGAACTCTACCTTTGTTGGAATTTTTAAAATCCTGAGGTACCACAGTTACCAATTGGTCTTTTTTTATTAGTTCTCTCATTATAATATCCTTTCTTTATCTTTTGGCAAATTCCAGTTTTATCATTCCCACAGATTTAACTTTTACATTTGAACTAATTTCATTATATGACATAATTGCAATTTGCGGATATGTTCTTTCTACAAGTTTTCTAAACAGAAGTCTTATTGGAGAAGAACAAAGAATTACCGGTTGATTTCCGGTTGCAGTAATAGCTTTTTCAAGTTCAAGATTCATTCTGTCGAATAAAGCTCTTGTAAATGCCGGATCAAGAGTAACACTCTGACCGTCAGGGCTGGCACCTTTAGCAATGGTATTTTCCACATCAGGAGATAAAGTTATTACGTACAATTCACCGGTATCTGCAAGATTTTGTTTACAAATATTCCTTGAAAGAGCCTGCCTAACATGTTCTGTTAAGAAATTAGGATTTTTATTAACTTTGGACTGCAAACTGATTGTTTCAAGAATTGTTTTTAAATCCCTTACCGCAACACCTTCTTTCAAAAGATTCTGAATAACTATCTGGACATCTCCTATTGTTATGTCTTTCATTATATCGTTAACATAGTCCTCGGATACTTCTTTTTTAAGATTGTCAATAAGCTGTTGGATATCAAACCTTGAAACAATTTCATAAGCACATTTTTTAATCACTTCGGTTATATGAGTTGAAATAACTGCCGAAGCTGACACAACAGTATAACCGGACATCTCTGCCAGATCCTTATCCTTGGATTCTATCCATAGTGCCGGCAAACCAAAAGCCGGCTCTATTGCATGAATACCATTTATGGTAAGATTACCGACCGGCTCTCCTGCGCACATAGCAAGATACCTTTCCGGATATACTTCACCCGATTCCAATGCTACGCCCTTAAGCTTTATTTGGTATGAATTAGGAGAGAGCTGAAGGTTATCTCTTACCCTGATAGAAGGAAGTACAATTCCTAAATCTAATGCGGTTTGCCGTCTTATCTGTGCAATTCTTTCAAGCAAATCTCCGCCCATTTCAACATTAAGCAGCTGAACAAGCCTGTAGCCGACCTCTATCTCTATGGTATCGACATTCAAGAGTTCCATAACACTTTCTCGGGTTGCTCTTGCGCGTTTATCCTTTTTACCGAGTTTTTCTTGCTGTTCAATAGCCGCCTTTTGAGCCGCTGCGGTTTGCAGCATTTCCTTCTGCTGCTTACCCTTTAAATATGCAAAGCCGCCTGTACATGCTGCAATTAGCAAAAATGGAGCGGTCGGCATTCCTGGCACTACACCAAGAAACCCTAACAGACCTGCAACAACACCTAACACACGCGGATCCGAAAACATTTCATTTTTAATATCCTCAGACAAAGGCTCATCTTTTCCGGTAGCACGTGAAACTATCAAACCGGTTGCAGTAGAAATCAAAAGAGCCGGAATTTGAGAAACAAGACCGTCACCAACCGTAAGAATTGTATATGTACCCAGAGCTTGCTGTATATCCATCTTCTGCTGGACTATACCTATAATTAATCCGCCTACAATATTAACGATAGTAATTACAATACCTGCAGTTGCATCACCTTTAACAAACTTGGAAGCACCATCCATCGTACCGTAAAAATCGGTTTCTCTTTCCAGTTTCCGGCGTCTTTCTTTTGCTTGGTCTTCATTTATAAGACCTGAATTCAAATCAGCATCAATACTTAATTGTTTACCGGGCATTTTATCCAACGTAAAACGTGCAGATACCTCAGCTACACGAGTAGCACCACCTGTAATTACCATGAAGTTAATTAATACCAGAATTGCAAATATTACAGCACCTACAACGTAATTTCCTCCGACAACGAATTCACCGAAAGAATTGATTACATTTCCTGCCTCTCCGTACAAAAGAATTAATCTTGTAGAACTTACGTTCAAACCCAGCCTGAAAAGCGTTGCTATCAGAAGTACTGTAGGGAAAGAAGAATAATCAAGCGGTTCTTTTGTATATAAACATACAAGTAATATCACTATCGCCAATGAAATATTTATCGTCAGCAGAATATCCAACAACGGGGCAGGCAGCGGAATAACCATCATGCACACAATGACTACAAGACCAATCGCAAGCACAATATCATTATTCTTTAGTAATTCTGATAACTTGGTTAACCCCATTGTCTAACTAACTTCCTCTCCTATTATTGTATACGTATGCTAAAATTTCAGCAACTGCAACATACAGGTCTGATGGTATTATACCATCAATCGGCACAGAATTGTAGAGGGCTCTTGCAACAGGTCTGTTTTCAACAATAGGTACATTATTATTTTTTGCAATTTCTCTGATTTGAAAAGCTAAATAATCTACCCCTTTTGCAACGACAATCGGTGCCGGAGCCTTTGTTTTATCATATTGAATTGCTACTGCATAGTGTGTAGGGTTTGTGACAACAACATCCGCATTTGGGACAGCTGTCATCATCCTCTGCCTAGCCATTTGCATCTGAATTGATCTTATACGAGCTTTTACTTTTGGATCCCCTTCTGTGTCTTTATATTCATCCTTAACCTCTTGCTTCGTCATTTTAATAGATTTTTCGTATTCATAAGTCTGATACTTTTTATCCAAATACCCCAAAATTAACATAGCAAGACACATATTTATAATCATATTGACTAATATTGAGCCTACAATGTGCAATGCAATAGGGAGCTCCAACCCCACCAGCCCTATTAAATCACCTTTTCGGCTATTAATAGCTGCATAACCGCAAGCTGCAACAACAACAATTTTAATAATTGATTTTGCAAATTCTACCATTGAACGAGGCTGAAAAGGATTAAATACCCTTTTAGCATTTTCAAACAACCTCCTCGGACTTAGATTGGTTAAATCAAATTTCGCCCTCTGAAGAGCAAAAACATGCCCGACATCCATCCTCACAACAATTACTGCCAGTATGAAAAGAAGTACCATAAATGGCAAAACAATTATTCCAAGGTATCTAAAATATGGATAGAGAATTCCTACAATGCTTGAAGTATCAATAGCAGACGGGTTCAAATTCTCAAAGGTTTCTCTCAGCATACCGAGTATATTACCGAACATATACTTTGAGAGCATAAGAAGTATTGCAATCCCGCCTATCATAACCAGCGCGGATTCCATATCCTTACTTTTTGCAACATTTCCCCTTTCGCGCTCTTTCGTGCGCCGTCGGGTCGTGGCTTCTTCGGTTTTTTCTGCTGCATCGTTACTCATCTGTTAACCCTTTTAAAAAATTATCGCAATCTTTGTCATAAACTGTTCTATTAAAACAGCAATATATTCCGCCATCGGACGCATAAATATTAATGACAGCAATAACCCCAAGTAAATTTTTAGAGGAAGCGACACCATAAAAATATTCATCTGAGGCATCATTTTTGATGTAAAACCAAGTAATATATCAGTAATAAACAACACACCAAAAATCGGAATTGCGATACCCAGCCCGACCGCAAACATTTGCCCTGTAATAACAACAATTTGTTCAACTAACCCCGGAGAAAAATTAAATATATATCCGACAGGCATTGATTTAAAGCTGTTATATAAAGCAGAGAACAGCCATCTATGTGCACCCAGAATCACAAAAAGCATAGAAGCTAAATATGTATAAGCCTGGGTTATGACAGGAGAGTTTCCGCCCGATGCAGGATTCAAAGCCTGATCCGCCGACAAACCCATTTGAATCGTAAAAGTATTGACTCCAAGTTCTATTCCGACAAACAATATATTCGCACAAAAACCTATTACATACCCTATCAAAAACTCTTTAAACAGAATTAATGTCAGAGCAGGAACAGAGTTCGGGGTTACAAACTGCGTATTTGCCTGCACAATAGGGAATAGAATAAACGCAATCGCTGCAGCGAGCCAAATTTTTATTTGTGCAGGGATAGGATAAGTAGAAAATAGCGGAGCTGAAGTAAACAGTCCGGACAATCTTGTAAATATTGCCATAAAAAGTATTATATTACCAACCGAAAATAATACATCAAGATTAAACATTAAAATCCGCCTATCAATTGTGGAATCATATCCATAAACTCATTGGTTGTTGTAATAAAAACGCTCATCATCCAAGGTAATAAAAATATGAGCAAAATTACGCATCCTACAATTTTAGGTACAAATGTAAGAGTTGATTCTTGTATTTGAGTAACCGTCTGAAAAACACTTACAATAAGACCTATTACCACACCAACAAGCAGTATTGGCACTGACATTTGCAGTGTTAAGATAAACATTTTTTGCAGAAGGGTTATTACTATATCTTGATTCATTTATTACCTCACAAAACTATCCACAAGAGACTTAACAACTAAATACCAGCCGTCAACCATAACAAACATAATAAGCTTAAATGGCAGAGCAATCATAGTCGGCGGAAGGAACATCATACCCATTGAAACAAGTACGCTTGATACCACTATATCTATTACCAAAAAAGGAAGATAAATAACAAACCCGATTGTAAAAGCTGTTTTTAGTTCACTCAATATAAATGCCGGAAGAAGCACATAAGTCGGCACATCTTTTATATTTTTAGGTTTTTCAATTTTTGCCATACGGACAAACAATGCAAGTTCCTTTTCATGGGTTTGTTTAAACATAAATGTTCTAATAGGTTCAATTCCTCTATCCAAAGCAACTTGCTGTGTAATTTGATTATTCATATAGGGCTGAAGAGCCTTCTCGTTAATTTCATTAAAAGTAGGCGCCATAATAAAGAAAGTCAATATCAAAGCCAAGCTTGTAAGCACCTGATTAGGAGGAAGAGTTCCGGCACCAAGCGCTTGTCTGGTGAGAGCCAAAACCACAACCAATCTTATAAAAGAAGTGGTCATAATTAAGATACTCGGAGCAAGAGTTAATATTGTCAACCAAATAAGAATTTGAAGCCCGTTTGTAAAATCTTGCGGTGTATTCGCCGTCTGCATTCCTATATTTATATTAGGGAAAGTCATAGCAGCCGAAGACGGCAATACGGACATAACAAGCCCGGCAAGCGTAAATTCCCACTTTTCAATATTCTTCATATTAATATATCCTTAAAAAATCAACTACCCAAAGAGGAATTTACAACTCCTCCCCATCATATATTACAATATATTCAGGGCTATAGGCAAGCTGTTAAGATATATTAATAAGAAGTTATTTTGAAATTCTTAAATGTCTGTTTTCACCTTCCCCGATTGAGGTACTCTGCAAACCGTACTGCTCAACAAGTTCATGCTGCAATTTTCTGATTTGAGTATTTTGCGGCTCCAGCTCAATAACTTCCGCACCATCCATAATTTGTTTTACAGCGGCTTTAACTTCATCTAAAGCATCTTCCGTGTCATCTTTATATCCGGTATCATATTCATTGTCATAAGGTTTAATATCAAGAGCATCTTTTAAAACTTTTTGAATCTGTGCCATTGAATTCGTTTTGACATAGAATATCTGAACTCTGTATTCTTTTGCCGTGTTAAGAATTTTAGCTCCGCCTTTAGCAAAATTCTTGTGAGCTATAACTATATCAGCATCCTCTACATTTCGAGTTATTTCAAGATTAAAATCAAGTCTCTCAATAAGTTTTTCTACTATAGTTCTGGAAACAGCATACAGATAAACTTTTCTAAGAGGTCTATTTTGCTCGCAATATTTCTGGCGTGAGAATGAGAAGTTCATACTATTTTCTTCTCTGGATTTATCTTCCGATTGTTTAGCCGGAACTTCTTGCGGTAATTCAGAAGTTATAACTTGTTCTGATTCTACTTTTCTCAGTTCAGGTCTTATTGGCCAGCCTCTCAATATGTAGTCAACAGCTTCGGCAGAGTTTTTGTACACTGCAAGAGTATTTCTGTCAATAATTTCAATAACAACATCAAAAGTCGGCTGTTTTTCTCTCTCAAGAACAGTTTTCTGGGAAGCTCTTCGTTTGGCTTCATCATCCCCTAAGGTTACAGATTGAATACCGCCCACCAAGTCAGATAAAGTAGGGTTTTTTATCAAACTTTCCAAACTGTTCCCATGCGCCGTCGCAATAAGCATAACACCTCGTTCAGCAATAGTTCTGGCAGCTTGAGCTTCTGCTTCTGTTCCGATTTCGTCAACAACTATTACCTCGGGTGTGTGGTTTTCAACAGCCTCAATCATAATATCTTTTTGATATTCCGGCTGTGCAACCTGCATTCTTCTTGCCGAACCGACAGCGGGATGCGGAGTATCTCCGTCGCCTGCAATTTCATTAGAAGTATCAACTATAACAACTCTTTTACCCAGTTCATCAGCGACAAGGCGCGAAATCTCTCTAAGCTTTGTAGTTTTACCAACACCTGGAGGTCCCAGGAAAAGAATGCTTTTTCCCTGAGTACAAATATCCTTTATACATGCAATAGTCCCTGTAACCACTCTGCCTATACGGCAGGTAAGACCGACAACTTTTCCCTGTCTGTTTCTAATTGCACTTATCCTGTGCAATGTTCCGGGAATCCCAGTTCTGTTATCATGTGTAAATTCCTGCAAATGAGATGTTATAAAATTAATATCATCATCATTCACAATATCGCAATTCAGCCGGTCTATTTTCCCGCCGGAATGTCTGATTTCAGGAACCCGTCCTATATCAAGAACGATTTCTATAACATCATCCAGCTGATTTTCAGATAAATTTGAGATAACCTTTTGGGGCATAACGGCCAATAATCTTTCAAGGTCATTATGGAATTGTAAATTACTTGTCATTTATATGAAATGCCTTTCTGCTTCCGCATTTGGCTGCCGACTATCTAAAGCTATCTCCTAATTTTATTATATCATATTTTTACATTCAATTATTAACTTTGTCATTTATGTAAAGAAAATTTAACATTTCACAAGTGTTCTAAATACGCTTGCTAAGAGGTTTACATCATTTATAAATAAAAAAAGCGGGTTTAAAAACCCGCTTTTAAAATACCTTATTCTTTTTATACTCCTGACTCGTTTTTATCCTTTACTTTAGCCTGCTCTTCTGTTTCTTTTTCTTTGTCCTGAACTTCTTTATTCTGTTCTTGTTCTTCATTATACATTACAGCAAACTGTTGATATAAATCTGCATCTTGAATAATTTCATCAAGTTCCAGATAAGCATTTTCATCAACATTTGCTTCTGCGTACTTATTTACGTCAACGCCATATTTTTGAGCCTGATTGGCAGTAAGTTTATCTGCTCCAATTGTCTTGATTATAAAACTTTTTAGTGCATTTGGATTAATGTTGTTTGACATAATTTTGTCTCCTTTTATTAAACTTACTTATATATAATTAAAGTATATACAAAGTATCTAATTTCAATCTTTCAAAAAATCTTTACAAAACTTAATATTACTAGTTTTGTTTGCGTTTAACCCAGTTTTCTAAAATTTTTAAAGGAGTTCTTGTTATCGCAAGCGCCCAAGCCGGAACATTTTTGGTTATAACCCCAACAGCTCCGACATTAGCACCTTCCTCTATTGTAACAGGGGCTACAAGAACTGAATTTGAGCCGATTTTCACATTGTCTTTTATAATTGTTTTGCTCTTGGTTTTTGTTAAAGGATTATAATTTGCTGTTATAGTTCCGGCTCCGATGTTAACATTGGAACCAATCTCACTGTCTCCTAAATAAGTCAGATGGCAAGCATTTGTATGTGATTTTACCGTAGTCTTTTTAACTTCCACAAAGTTGCCGATTTTAACATAATCCTCTAATACAACATCGCCGCGTAAATGTGCAAACGGACCAATTTTACAGTGAGCACCTATTTTATTTTTACCATTTATATAACAAGATGGATAAATAACAGTATCATGCTCAATTTCTGTTTCCGGACTAATCCAGGTTGTAGACGGGTCAATTATTTGAACACCGTTATCCAAATGCTTCTTTATGGTTCTTTCATTCATATATTTAGAAGCTTCTGCCAATTCAGTTTTTGAATTAATCCCGAAGATTTCTTTTTTATCTTTAATTGTATAAACATTTGCTTTTAAACCATTATCATTAGCCCATTTTACAATATCGGTCAGATAATATTCACCCTGCGCATTATTTGTTTTCAAATTTGAGAACGCTTGTTTAATTTTGCTCCAATTGAGGCAATAGGCACCGGCGTTAATTTCTTTAACAGCTTTCTGCTCGTCTGTTGCATCTTTAGCCTCAACTATTGAATCAAGAGAGCCGTCAGCTTTTCTAATTATTCGTCCGAGATTCCCCGGATTATCAAATACTGCACTCATTACGGACAAATCACTTCCTGATGCGGAATGAAATTCAATAAATTCTTTTAGCGAGTCAGAAGTAATTAGCGGAATATCGCCGTTTAAGATAATAACATCACCCGTATAAGTATCTAAATAAGGGAGCACCATACTAACAGCATGTCCCGTGCCTAACTGCGGAGATTGCAGAACAGGTTTTGCATCCGGGTAATTTTGTCGTAAATATTCACTGACCATTTCGGACTGATGACCTACAATAACATAGTTTTCGTCGGTAAGTCCCGTTTTACTAACTGCCTCTAAAACATACGCTAACAGTGTTTTATCGAAAATTGTATGCAAGACTTTTGGGATATCGGATTTCATCCTTGTACCCTTTCCTGCTGCCATAATAATTGACTTAAACATAATCATTCCCCTCTTATTAATACGATAATTTTAACATAAAAATTAAAAGATAAGGCAGATTTCTATATTTGTAGTATTATTGTTATATGAATTTAGATGCCGTAATAGATAGCCTGCTGTCACCGATAGCTGATAAGATTTCAGGGCTTATATTCTCATCAGTAACGATAGGTGGGGTAAAAGTCGAGTTTCTTGTTGCGTTATTAATTACAGCCGCTGTATATTTCACACTGAGAACCGGTTTTATAGGTTTTTGGGGATTTAAACATGCGGTAAAATTGATTACAAACAATTACAAACATAAAAATCCTTCAGGCTACCAGCGTAAGAAAAAAGGTGAACTATCTTCTTTTCAGGCTTTGAGTGCAACAATTTCTGCCTCAGCCGGAATCGGGAATGTTGCAGGTTCTGCAGCTGCCGTATCAATCGGCGGTCCCGGAGTTATATTTTGGATGATTGTTGCCGGACTATTTTCTATGGCGTTAAAATTTTCAGAAGTCCTGTTAGGTGTAAAATTCAGAAAGACTAATCCTGACGGCACAGTTTCAGGCGGACCGATGTATTATATTTTAGCAGGGTTAAGGGGTAAATATACACAAAAAATGGCACCGGTTTTAGCCAAAACTTATGCCGTATGTTGTATTTTTGCAATGATTGGCGGTTGGAACCTATTCCAGATTAACGCAATGACATCACAATTTACTGAAGTTACCGGCGGTGACAGAAGCATTTTCGCAGCTAACGGCTGGATATTGGGAACAATTGTTGCAGTTATAACCTGGTTTACCATAATTGGCGGAATTAAAGCTATAGGTAAATTTACCTCAAAAGTTACACCTGTAATGTGTTCTTTATATGTAATAAGTGCTTTTTTAGTTTGTATCGTAAACATTGGACACCTTCCGGAAGCACTTATCACAATCGTAAAAGAAGCCTTTTCGCCGCGTGCTATGCAGGGTGGAGCTTTTGCCTGCCTTCTCTGGGGATTCAGACGGGCAATGTTTGCTAATGAATCAGGACTTGGAACCGCCCCGATTGCATTTTCTGCAGTAAACACTAATAAACCTGTTGCTCAAGCGTTCATTTCTCTTTTACAGCCGTTTGTTGATACTGTGATAGTCGGTGTGGCTACAGCTTTTGTTATTGTTGTATCCGGTGCATATTTAAATGTGGAAGGAATTGCGGGGATTGAATTAACTTCAAAAGCATTTGCAACTATCTGTCCGTTTTTCCCTGTTATATTAACTATTATGGCAAGCTGTTTTGTTTTATCTACAATGCTTTGCGGCTCATATTACGGTTTAAAAGCCTGGAACTTCCTTTTTGGAGAAGGTCAAAACCGTTCGAGAATTTTCCAAGCGTTTTATTGTATCTGTATTATAGCAGGTTCGGCGATGAATTTTAAAAGTATTATTAATCTATCTGATGCTGTGACTTTATTTCTTGCCGTACCAAATCTAATTGCAGTATTTGCACTTTCAGGAGTAGTAATAAAGGAACTTAAACGCTATTGCAAACGGTATCAGATTGGACCTAAACCCTTTAGGACTTAATATAATCTTTACTTGCGGAGGGATAAAAAATATTGTAGAATACATCTACAAGGCGGAGGGTTATTTATGCCAAATATTTATTTTGTAGATGTCACAAATAGAGACGGAGTGCAGACTTCAAGGTTAGGGCTAGCCAAGCTCCAAAAAACAATGATTAATTTAATGCTTGATGATATGGGGATTACACAGTCAGAATTTGGGTTCCCCACCACAATGCACGAACTTAATTACCTGAACGCAAACTTGGAACTTGTACGCCGCGGAGTAATAAAAAAGACAAAGCTTTCCGGCTGGATGCGAGCTATAGCGGAAGATGTTGAAAAATCTTTTTCAAATTGTCCTTTATTGAAAAATTGCAACCTTTCACAGTCTACATCTGACCAAATGATTCACGGCAAATACTTAGGCAAAAAGACCAAAGAAGATATTTTAAAAATGACCTGTGAAGCTGTTGAATGTGCTGTATCAAAACATGCAGAAATAATAGGTGTTAACGCAGAAGATGCTTCAAGAAGCGACATCGATTATCTCGTAAAAATTGCTCGTGAAGTTAAAAAGCTTGGTGCAGACAGATTCAGATATTGTGACACCTTGGGCTACGAAGACCCTAAGACAACTTATGACAGGATTTACTATCTTGCCAAAGAAACTCAAATGCCTATTGAATTGCATTATCATAACGATTTAGGAATGGCAGTTGCCTGTTCTGTAATGGGAGCAATGGCTGCAGTTGATGCAGGCGTTGACGCTTATATTAATACTGCAATAAACGGAATGGGAGAAAGAGCAGGAAATGCAGACTTAGTTTCTTGCCTGCTTGCCTGTTTAAAATCTGCCGGATTTAAAGATAAATATAAAATTGATAAAAATATTGACCTTTCTAAAGCCTGGAAACTCGCTAAATATACAGCCTATGCATTCGGGCTGCCTATTCCGATAAACCAGCCGGCTGTAGGAGATAATGCTTTTGCACACGAATCTGGTATACATGCTGACGGAGCTTTAAAAGACAGAAGAAACTATGAGCTTTATGATTTTGAAGAACTTGGAAGAGGTGAACCTGAAATAATTGAAACAGGAAGAATGATTACAACCGGAGAATATGGCGGCATTAAGGGATTCAGAAATGTTTACGATAAGCTTGAAATAGAATTTAAGGATGAAAATGAAGCAAGAAATATTCTTGAACTTGCGCGCTATGCAAACGTTCATACTCAAAAGCCGTTAACTGACAGCGAGCTGAGATTTATTTATCATTATCCTGATATAGCGGCCAAAGTAATGACCGTTTCTCCATTCTATGAACCGTCAGGTGAGTTGGAAAAACGCCTAAACGAAAGAGATTTGGCTGTACCGGGTAAAATTGTATAATAAAAAAAGAGTTCCTGTCCGGGAACTCTTTTTTTAGCAAAGTTTTAAGTCTACTTAGCTGCGCATACGCTGAATTCATCAATTAAAATTGCGTATACAGTTTCACCCTTCTTAGCTTTGTAGTGGCATCCAGGAGTAATTAAGCCGACCAAAAGACCGACACCGCAGCCGACAGGAATACCAATTGCAAAACCGGCACCGAGCTTAGCAGGGTTAGGAATGAACGCAAAGCCAACACCAGCACCTGCTCCGACTATACCCATTGTAAGAGTTGACAAGAACAATTTACCGGTGGTTGTCCAAGGACCTTCTTTAAGCTTGCCGTCTTTTGTAAACGGTCTTGCTTTAATGTCGATACAAGTATTATCCGGTAACACAATTTGTTTGAAAACAAGATTAACTCTCGCGTTCTTGTTAAACATCTTTGGTTTTTCAATATTTGTAATTTCTGCCACAATCTTTGTACCGCAAGGTAAAATCATTGTACCTTCACAAGTATAAAGAGCTTGAGGCACTACAAAATGAATAAGCTCTCCGGCTTGGTGGCATTTGGAAAAGAATTTTTCATCAAATGCAAATTCCAATACGTTACCTTTTTCCACTGTTCTTCTTACATTAGTAATTTTTACTTCATTACAAGGGGCTTTCTTATGTACATCTAAGTGCTCAATAGAACAAGTTTCCGCAATAGCAGGAATTGTATTAAGTCCCATTAACGAAATTAATGAAAGAAGTGCCATTAATCTTTTAAACATAGTGTGACTCCTATTTATTAATTCAAACATAGTATATCAAATGAATTTATATTTTTCAATCCTTTTATATTATAATAGTATAAGAAAGTAGAAGGAGATTTTTATGCTGCATTATTTCTTGGGTTCTTATATAGTAACAATATTTGGTTTAACGGCGGCTTATTTTTGGGGAGAACACGTTCATAACGGGACAGGGCTGGCTTGCATTTTTATTGCAATGGTTCTTGCTGTTCTTGAAATAAGTTTATCTTTTGATAATGCCGTAGTTAATGCAATGAAACTTGAGCACATGTCCGAAAAATGGCGTCACCGTTTTATAACCTGGGGGATATTGATTGCAGTATTTGGAATGAGATTCTTATTTCCTCTGGCAGTAGTTGCAATATTTGCAAAATTAAATATCCTTACTGTTTTGAATATGGCATTGAACGATGTACATCAGTATGCACATTATCTTGAGTTAACCCACGCTCCCATAGTATCATTTGGCGGAGCATTTTTACTTATGCTGTTTATGGATTATTTTACGGAACAAAAGAAGGATGTACACTGGATATCTTTTATAGAAGTTCCAATGCAAAATCTCTCGAAAATTAAAGGTATATGCTCAATTGTAACTTTGTGCGCTATCGGAATAATATTATTAGAACTTCCTGCAGAAGTCAGACAAAGTGTACTCCTGTCCGGAATATCCGGTATAATAACATATTTAGTAATTGACGGGCTGGCAGAATGGCTTGAAAGACGGCAGGAAGAAAGAGCTAAGCTTTGTGCTGATACAGTAAAGTGTTCTGGTTTAGTCGGATTCTTATATCTTGAACTAATTGATGCATCTTTTTCATTGGATGGCGTCCTGGGAGCCTTTGCTCTAAGCAAAGATATTTTGATTATTACAATAGGGTTATTTATCGGAGCAATGTTTGTAAGGTCACTCACAATAATGCTTGTTGATAAGAAAACTCTAAATCATTTTCCGTATCTTGAACACGGTGCACACTGGGCTATAGGGGTTTTAGCAGTTTTAATGTTTGTTTCGACAATAAGAGCAGTCCCGGAAGTAGTAACAGGGCTTTTGGGTTTAATAATTATTATTGCAGCATTCATTAGTTCATTAGCAGCAAACAAAAAATCTCAGGAATAAAAATGGAATTAAAAGACAAAAATCTTTATTATGTAGGCGGCGTGGTCAGAGATGAAATTCTCGGGCTGCCAAGCTTTGATATAGATTTTTGTTATGAAGGGAATGCTATAGAATTTGCTAAAAATAGCGGACTTAATATTATTAAGGAAAATCCCGATTTCGGCACCGTAAGAATATACGCTGATGGACACGAAATTGATATCGCTTCTACAAGAGAAGAGATTTATCCTAAGCCGGGTCATCTTCCTGTTGTAAAAAAAATCGGATGTTCTCTTGAGGAAGATTTGAAAAGAAGAGATTTTACCGTGAATGCAATGGCAAAAAATACTCTAACCGGAGAAATTATTGACTATTTTAACTCTTTGGAAGATTTAAAGGCGAAAAAATTACGAGTGCTTCATTCTAACAGTTTTATTGATGACCCTTCAAGGATACTTCGAAGTCTAAAATTCTCAACAAGATTTGGTTTTGAGCTTGAAGAGCAAACTAAATTCCTACAGGATGAGTATTTAAAAAATATAAACTATGATATGAGTTATCATAGAATAAAAAAAGAACTTAGAGAAACTTTCAACTTGAATAAAGACAGTATTTGGGAAGTCTTTATAAAAAATAATATTTACAAGCTGCTGGGTGAAGAACTTAGCTTGCCAAGTATTACAGGTTCTATATCAAAACTGGTTGATGCAGCAGAAGATATTGAATGCGTATGGCTTGCCTACGCAGGTTTATTTGACCTGAAAAATCTCGACTTAACAAAAGAAGAATGCGAAATAATTACAGCAGCTGATAATCTTGTACAAACAACATTCAAAAACAGCTGTGATTTATATTGCCAATTTGCAAAAATTCCAATTGAAAGTGTAATACTTTGGGGACTTGTAAGAGATTATGATTTGGCATATCATTATCTTAGGGATTTAAAGAATATAAAACCCGTCACGACAGGAAATGATTTAATCGAAATGGGGATAGAAAGAGGGAAGCTTTACAAAGAGATTTTTGATTTTATTGCCAAGGAAAAATTCAAGAATCCGGCTCTATCAAAAGAAGAAGAACTTGAACTTATAAAAAACAAGTACCTATGATAAAAACCGCTTTAAAAAGAATATTAAGCTACAAGTTTCATCTGCGGGGAATTAACAACCCTTTTCTTAAACTGCAGATGAATGCTTATGGAATAAAATTAGGGGTTACTGAAACAAAAAGAGAGGTTCCGATTATCGTATCTTTAACTTCTTATGAAGAACGATTCAAAGATTTACCCAAAACCATATATTCTCTTCTTAATCAGTCTCTAAAACCTGACAGAATTATTCTATGGCTGAATAAATCCATCGACAGCTTAACTAATATTCCATACGAAATAACAAAATATATTAAAAACGGACTGGAAATCAGATTTGTTGACGATATCGGCTCTTACACAAAAGCTATATATGCTTTCAAAGAGTACCCGGACTCTATCATTGTAACAGCAGATGATGATATATTCTATCCGAAAAACTGGTTAAAATATCTGTATTTGTCATATATATCCTGCCCTGAAGATGTTCACTGCCACAGAGCACACAGGATAAGATTAAAGGACGGAAAGATACTCCCTTATGAGACCTGGATAAAGCATATTGACGAAGAAAATGCCAAATATGAAAATTTTTTAACAGGAACAGGCGGTGTCCTTTACCCTCCAAACTGTTTTACAAACGAAGTTTTAAGAGAGGATATATTTCTTAAATATGCACCTTCTGCGGATGATATATGGTTTTGGGTAATGGCACTTGTACATAAAAGAAAAGTCCGAATTGTAAAAAATCATTATAAAACCCTTATTTGTACAAATTTATGCAGACAGCTATGGGGACAGACACTTTTTTCCAAAAACAGAAAAGGGGAAAACGACAGACAGTTAAAGAATTTGATGAAATTTTACAAACAAAACATCGACATGATGCTTTTTAACTGAACAATTTTTTAAGGTAAAATAACATTATGGAATTAAGTATTATAACACTTACACTTAATAATCTTGAATATACAAAAAAATATATCGATAGTCTCTATAGATATACTAAAGATTTTGAGTTGATTATTGTTGATAATGCCTCTACAGATGGAACTATAGATTATCTGGAAAAATTGAGATTAGAAAAAAATAATATTAAGATAATTTATAATGAAGAAAATAAGGGCTTTTCCAAAGGAAATAATCAGGGGATTGAAATTGCAGAAGGGGAATATATAGGATTTTTGAATAATGATATTCTTTTATCTCCCGAATGGTTTGAAAAAATTAAAGAAGTCTTTATTAAAGAAAATGCTGCTTTTGCTTCGCCAAGACACATAAATCCTAACTATAACTTAACAAATGAGCACTCCTACATTGAATACTTTGAACATTTTCAGTATGATAAACCTTATGAGAAAAGTTTTGATGAATGCGAATTTTCCTGTGTAATTACCAAAAGAGAAGTTCTTGATAAAATTGGAACTTTTGACGAAAATTACACACCGGCTTTTTTTGAAGATAATGACTTTAAATACCGTGCTATTCTGGGAGGATACGGAGTTTTTGTCGTAAATACAGCTTGTTTCTTCCACTTTGGTTCAACCACTTCTATAAAATACAACGGAAATTTTGAAGATAACAGAGCTTATTATTACTCTAAATATCCTTTTGCCGAATATTTATCCGTTACAGGAGAAGAAAAAGGAAAATTAAAGCTGAAAGCAAGACATTTTGACAATTTCCCGTTAAATATAATATATAAAATATATTTATATTGGTATAAGTTCAAAAAATTTATAAAAAAACGGTTTCTATGAAATTACTATTTGATTGCACAGAGCTTTCATACTATCAGGAATACAGCGGACATCGAGCCGGAGTGTTTAATGTTGCGCTAAATTTATTTAAAGAACTAAAAAAAGAGGGTGTCAAAATAACTTTTATCTGCGATTACAGGCGCTATTATTTTATGAAAGAAATTAAAGAGTTCCAAGACATTCCGCTTTTGGAAGAACATTCTTTTATAAATAAACTTTGGGGAAAAATCATATATTTAACCAGGAACTTCCCCCTCAGAATTAGGTATGCTATTTTAATTTTATCAAGATTTTACGACAGTTATTTTTATAGAATTAACAAAAAGAATCTTAACCAACTAAAAGATTTTGAAATCTTCTTTTCGCCATTTTCACCGCCGTCTAAAGAAGTTGCAAATGCAAATCTTAAAAGGTTCCGAATGATACACGATGTCATCCCTATAATGGAACACGGGCTGAGTAAAAGTCCAAAAGATTGGTATTATAAGATATACAAAGATATAAATGCAGAAGATTATTATTTAACAAATTCAGAACAAACCAAAAAAGATGTTTTAAAATATTTTCCATTTATTAAAAACGAAAACATAAAAACCACTCTTCTCGGAGCAGATGATAAATTCAAACCTGTTAAAGACAATACTGCAGAAAAATATGTCTTTTCTCTCTGCACTCTTGGCAAACGTAAAAATATTATTTTTGGAATAAGGAACTTTTTTAACTTCATAGATAAGCACCAAATTAAGGACCTAAAATTAATTTTGGGCGGAGGAACCTGGAAAAAATTTGAAAATGAACTGCTAAAAGAATTGGACAAAGTTGATATTAGCAAAATTGAAATGACAGGCTATATAAAAGATGAGGACTTACCAAAATACTATTCTAATGCTGTTATGTTCATATATCCATCCTTGTACGAAGGTTTTGGACTGCCGGTCTTGGAAGCAATGAAATGCGGCTGCCCGGTTATAGCTTCAAACAAATCTTCTATACCGGAAGTTCTTGAAGACTGCGGAATTTTAATTAATCCGGAAAATGATACCGAAATGATAAACGCTTTTGAAAAAATGTATTTTGACACAGAATTCAGAAACAGATGCATAGAAAAAGGATTAAAAAGAGCTGAGGACTTCAACTGGAACAAATGTGCACTAGAACTTCTTGAGTTTATTAAAACAAAGTGTATTTAGAATTTTGAATATATTTTTTTCAAGAAAAATTACAATAATTCGGCTCTCGCATGGCAAATTTTTTAAGATTATATAGCGGGTCTTTCTATAAAAATTCATATCGTTAAGTATATTGGGTTCTAATTGCATCAATCTCTCAGCATTTGTTTTAATTAGTTCTTGCGGATAATCTTTTCCTATAAGACTTTCCCAGCCTCTAATCTGACCTTCTGCACAAATACCATGCTTCACCAATGATGTTTTTAAGAACGGGAATTTGTACCATTTTAAAAGTCTGTCCCATTTATTTATAACGCAATTAATAGTATGACTGTAGCGATTTATATACACCGCACACTTAAATCCATTGGTTTTAAGAGTTTCAGAAAGCCCAATCTCGTATGATATAATAATGTCATTTTTTGAGTCTTTGCGTATAATACCTTTAATAAACTTTTCAAAGACTCCAAAAGTCTCTTTCTTTAATAAAATGAAATAACTCTGTATGTGCGGTCTATAAGGTTCCAGAACATCTTCTTTTGTTTTCTTTAAACCATAATTATTTCTCGTAAGTCCCCAATAATCACACTTCTTTTTAGACATCTTATCAAAAATCGGTTCTAATGAATAAAATGGACCATAAACAGAATCATTCACCAGAAGCAGTTCATCAAAAACTAAGCCCTTATTTTTTGCAAACAAGAACCCACGCTTGTACGAACCGAAATCATATTCTCCATGCCTGCCGATAATTGTAAAATCCGCAACATCTGCTATCTTTTGAGGCGAACATTCCGTATCCGATACAAAGATTATACAGTCACAAACTTTCTTTAAGGCTTTTAAATAATAGACGACATAATCATCTATAATATTATCTCTATCCCAGTGAGCAAATACACAGAGTCTTTTCATAACAGTTATTTTATCATAAAACTTGTCCTTAAGCATTATTCACCGGCATTCAGATAAGGCTTTATTTTCAATAAAAAAAATTACCCAAAAATTTGCCCCCCAAATTCATCCATTTATTTGATTACAAAACTTAACAAATACTTTAAACTAACAATATTGAATGGGGAATGATATGGTAAAAACTAATTTAAAAGAGAAAAAAGCAGCTTCAAAAGCTAAGCTTAAGGTAGTTGACGATAGTGCGATAAAAACCACCGCTTACAGTGATATTAATTTAAAGCAGTGGAGAAATTATGAGCACATTAAAACTGATACATTATGGGAATTTCCGTCCAGATTGAAAGAAGGCGGACATTCAAACGAATATCATGGAAATTATATTCCTCAAATTGCTCAGCAAATTTATGAAAGATTTACTAAAGAAAATGATATAGTGTTGGACTTGTTCTTTGGTTCCGGAACATCCGGCATAGAAGCAATAAATATGAAACGCCGCTGTATAGGGGTCGAGTTAAAAGACGATCTGGTCGAAACAGTTTCTAAAAAGTTCACCCAAAAGCAGTTAGTAACAGACGTCAATATTATTTGTGCAGATTCTGCAAGTGAAGATGCAAAAGAAAAAATTCAGGCACGTTTAGATGTTATGGGTGAAAAAAAAGCACAACTTTTGATGCTTCATCCGCCGTATGATGATATAATCAAATTTTCTGACAGAAAAGAAGATTTATCTAATTGTGCTACGACAGAAGAATTTTATAACTTGTTTGAAAAAGTTGCTAAAAATGGGTATGATTTACTTGAAAAAGGACGTTTTGCCTGCCTTATTATAGGTGATAAGTATGCAAACTCACAGCACATACCTCTGGGGTTTGAATGCATGGCTAGAATGAATAGGCTTGGCTTTATTACCAAAGCTATTATAATAAAAGATATGCAGGGTAATGAACGTGCTAAGGGTAAAACTGCTAATCTTTGGAGATATAGAGCTTTAGCCGGAGGTTTTTATATTTTTAAGCACGAATATGTTATGGTATTTCAAAAAGTATGACAAATGAAGGTTTGATTATAAATATAAAAATTATTCCTAACTCTTCTAAAAATGAAATTATCCAAGAGGGTGACTGCGCAAAAGTAAAAATAACAGCGCAGCCCATTGAAAACAAAGCTAATAAAGCTTTGATAGAATTTTTGTCAAAGACTTTCAAGGTTGCAAAAACAAACATTCAGATTATTAAAGGCGAAACCTCTAAACTAAAAACTCTTTTGTTTAAAGTTGATGATAAAAAGAGATTAGAGATAATTTCAAGATTGACAAAATAGCCTAAAAAATATACTATTATTCTATACAGAGATAAGAGGGTGTACTATGAATAAACGCTGGTATGATGTTGATCCTACGGTAAGCTTAGCAGTAAGCTTGATGAGAAATGCTAACATTATGACCCAGTATAAGTGCGCGGATTATATTGTTAAAAAATCAAAAGAAAACGGAATTGATTTATCAGAAAATATTCTAACAGACGCATTTAATTATGTTCTAAGAAGGTGGTATGACACAGATCAAAAAATAGCAGAAGCTTTTGAATACCTTAAACTCATGCCTCTTGAACTCCAAAAGGAACTCTCTCTTGAATTAATTAACCTTCTCCAAGAGGAAGAAGTTCACTAGAAATAATGGAAGAATTTATTACACTAGCAACAAATCCGGCAATAGTATCAGTAGTAATACTGTGCATATTGTGTTTAAAAAAAGTTAATGTGCTTCTCTCTATAATCGTCTCAACACTTATTGCTGGTCTGCTTGCGGGTATGGATATAACTCATGCGATGAATGTCTTTATCTCAGGTATGGGAGGTAATTCCGAAACCGCTCTGAGTTATATTTTGCTTGGAACCTTTGCTGCAACAATGGCGCATTCAGGATTTACTGATAAATTATCGGATAAAATTACCAAATTGATTGCAGGCAGAAAGTTTGTGTTACTTCTTATTTTAACCCTGATTGCGATGGCATCACAAAACCTGATACCTATACACATTGCATTTATTCCTATAATCATCCCGCCGCTATTAAGCATTATGAATTCTTTAAATATCGACAGGCGAGCTGTTGCATGTGTTTTGGCTTTTGGGTTAAAAATGCCTTATATAACTATACCTGTAGGTTTCGGGCTTATTTTTCAGAATCTAATAGCAGATAACTTGGTTCAAAATGGAGTGAATGTACTAAGATCTGATATATGGAAATCAACCTTTATACTTGGCTTAGCAATGATAACAGGTCTGCTAATTGCCGTATTTATAAGCTACAGAAAACCAAGAACATATAAAAACAATCCTATTGCAGGGCTTTCTGAACAGCCTAGACCTTGCAGCAAATACACCGCCTGGATAGTCGGGCTGGCTGCAGTTTTGACATTTGTTGTTCAATTAATCACCCATTCTCTGCCTTTAGGGGCTCTGGTAGGATTAGGTATTATTTTTACATTAAAAGTAATTCCTAAAGAGAAGATGGATCACATGATGAACGAAGGTATTTATCTTATGGGGTATGTTGCATTTGTGATGCTTGTTGCAGCAGGCTTTGCAGCTGTATTGAAAGAATCCGGAGCCATAGAGACACTTGTTACAACGATTCTTTCCGTGTTACCGGAAAATATTTTAATTACATCTTTAATATTCCTGCTCATCGGATTATTTATAACAATAGGAATCGGAACCTCCTTTGGGACAATTCCGATTCTGGCTGTATTGTTTGTTCCTGTATGTGTAAAACTGGGGTTTAATACCCAGCAGATGGTGGTTTTACTGGCTGCTGCCGCCGCTCTCGGGGATGCCGGCTCACCGGCTTCTGATACAACTCTTGGTCCTACTGCAGGGCTAAATGCCGATGGTCAGCACAATCATATTTTTGATACCTGCCTTCCGACTTTTCTTCACTACAATATAGCCTTAATTCTTTTTGCTATATTAGGAGTTTACCTCTTTGCCTAGCCGTTTAACCCGTAGTTAAAGTCTTCTTGGATATTTGTTGTAAGCATTGTTTTCATAGATTCAATGTATGCGTTAACTTCTTCAAGTTCAGCACTGTCTGTTGTGATTTGAGCATCAAGTGCTGTTTCCCAAGCTGTCATTTCATTTAATTGATCTTGAAATTCTGCTGTAATTTTATCAATTTCTTCTTCAAAATCAGGAATTTGTGTATAATCAAGATATTCTGCTTGTAATTCAGCATCATCTTCATACAATCCTTTGAAGTAATCTCTTACTTCGTGTTCTCTTGATGACTTCAAAGATTGCAAGTCAGCTTGTGAATATGTAGCTAAAGTTTTCTGAGTTTGGTACTCAGTGATTTCAAGGTTTAATTGATTTCTTCTTAACTTGTAGCTTAAAAGTGTTTCGTGTAAATTTGCTATTGCCATCTTTCGTCACCATCTTTTTTAAATCTTACATATATATAAAAACAGATAACGAAAGTGTATTTCAATCTTATATAAAATTGTTACAATTCTTAACAAATTATTTTATCAATGCTTGAACTTCTTTAAATTTAGGATTTTTAGCTCCTTTTAACAATTCAAATAAAACCATTTCTGTAGTTTTTATATGAACCCCATAATCCCGCATATATTTTAAACCTGAAATATACTCCTCTAAAGCTCTGCTCCCGCACGCATCTTTTACTAGGTGAACTTCAAATCCGTTTTCAATAAGCGAAGCAGCCGTTTGATGAACACAAATATGAGTTTCTATACCAAAAAGAATTACCTGCTTTCGTTTAGTCCCCGCTAAATCAGAGAGTACGTTAGCTTCAGACAGTGCATTAAAAGAAGTTTTCTCAAAATAAACAGCACCCGGAGCATTGTCTTTTATTGAAAGAATTGTAGAACCCAGTCCTTTAGGATACTGTTCTGATATAAAGATTGGTAAATCCAAAAGAGCAGAGGCTTTTGCTATAATTGTTGAATTTTTCTCAACAATTTCCGGATTAAAAACCGCATTTAGTAAACGGTCTTGCACATCAATAATTAATACCAAACTGTCTTCTGTATTAAGTATAGCCATTTGTATTCTCCTTTTTATATTCTGAAATAAATTGCTCTAACAAATCTTCCAGCAGCCCCGGCTCAAGTTCTTCCGGCTCAAGTGTAATCCTTTTAGCATCAATATTAGATGAATCTTTTTGAAAAGTAATATCTATATTAATTTTTGAAAAACCCGGACATGTTATCCGAAATGAACTGCTTGAATGTTTTCCTTTTATATAAAACGTGCCGTATCCATCTCCCGAACCTTGCTCCAGAAGGGTTCCCGGGAGTTTCTCCGAATATTTCTGCTGTATATGATAAAAGACCGGAGTAATCACCTGTTCAACCTTCTTGCCAAACTCATGTCTAAATTGTTTAAAATTACTATATGGAGAAGCCGTTGTTTGAAGCATACTTAAAGGAACTGACTTTTCATTCACGGTATCTTTATCATAATTTATAGCTTCATGGAGTTTATTTAAAACTTCATTAATAAGCTGCTGCCGTTTCTGATTCGTAATGGTAGATATACCTGCATATATTTTTTGAGGAAGTTCAGAGCGTATCTTTTCCCACAGCTTGTTTGCGGAAGCCAAATCTGTATCAAACAGCATAAGAAAGTATTTATTCACGGCATAAGTCATCAGGATATCGTTCTTTCTGATATTTTTTAGAATTGCTGTCTCTATCATATTTGGTTTTAAAAGAAATTTTACCTTGTCATTAGGTGATATTGCCATAAAGACTGCTTTGCCGGAAGTTGAATCAAGTTCTGCCAATTCTTTATCAATAATAAAATTATAATCAAGAAAAACTTCATTATTTCTTGATATAACACTGTTACGAACTAAAATATCCCGGTATTTTCTATTCTTTTCAAGCAGAGAAGAAACTGTCAGAGCCGGAACCAGTCTTGCCTGAAATTCTTTATCTGACGCAAGTACTGTTATGTAATCAAACATCCCTCTTTGATATGCTTGAACCTTAAATTGTTCATCGTCATTATATCCAAAAACAATTACCGGGGTATCTTTAACGATATTTAATAACTCTAAAGTCTTATTTTTTGAGTTCTCGCTGTTTACAATAATCACAGCCGTAGGTACTAAATGAATTTTTTCGGGTAATTCATCAAAAGAAAACGTAAAAAGCTCATCACTTTTTCTAAGAATAAATTTTTCTCTAATATAATCAAAAAAATCCAGATCATCCGAAATAAGAACTATCTTATTAGCCATACAGAGCCGCCTTTATGTGAGTTCTGAAATCAAGAGTTCAGCTTTTTCAAGAATAGTTTTTCGCAAGTCATCAATTTCACTAAAATCAATACTTAAGGTATTGAGGAAATCTCTATCGACCATATTAGGTTTAAATTTTTCCTGCACCAATGTATCTACAAGGTTTACAAGACTGCAAGGAACAGGCATAGATGAAAGAGCCGGAGTATGGTGATAGGATATAATATTTGAGAGTAATATTGGCATTTGCCATCGCTTCGCAAGCAGTGCGCCTGTTTTAACATGATCAGAATTAAAATAATTATCTTCAGCCATCAGAATATCAGCACCTTCGGCGACAGCACTCACGACTCTGGCATAAACTCTTTCACTTGAGGAGTGGAGAACAATTTTACCAATATCATGCACAAATCCGGCAATAAAAGCGTCATCCGGATCCATAATTTTTGTTATAGTTGCAAGATACTCACACCCTGCTGCAACTTTTATTGAATGCTTCCAAAGCTCCTTGTCTCCTTGGTTTGACATCATAGGCTTCATTGCAACCGCAACTATTATATTTTTAACCTTTACCATCCCCAATAGAGACAACGCTATATTTATAGAACTTATTTGCTGGGTAAATCCATAATATGCTGAGTTTACCAGAGCAAGCATTTTTATGGTCAAAGACTGGTCATACATAACCATATCGCCAAGTGCTTTCATACTGACATTAGGTTCTTTCATTAAATTCAGCACTTTCACTATAACACTCGGCATAGCCTGTATATCTTTTACTGCGTTAACCAGTTGAATAGTCCTGTCCATATTATTACCTGAATTAAATTATACTTGTAAATGTTTTTTTATTGACAAAAAGCTTCCGCTTGCCCCAAATGCTGTACCTATCAATAATAGAGAGATTATAACTATATTTTGAGCATAAGCCGGCGACGGTATAAGAAAGAACTTATGAACATTCAATAATAGACTCTGAACCCAATTAAGAGGGAGTACAGCTATTATGGAAGAGACAAAGCCGTAGAAAGCACCTTGCATAACCAGAGGAGTCTTTATATACCAGTTACTGACTCCCATTAGACGCATAATCTCTATTTCATCTTTTCTGGATTGAATAACTAATTGTATAGTATTATTAATAATAGTTATTGTTAAGGCTGCCGAAATAATGACAACAAAAAACATAGTTGTATTAACGATATGAGTCAAAAACTGTATTTTTTTAGCGAGTTCTTTTGCATAACCCATATCTTCAACACCGGACATCGGTTTAATTTGATTAAACACTTCCGTAATATTTTGCGGTTTGTCAACTTTTACACGCAGAGTATCAGGCAGCGGATTGGCTATATCCTGGAGTCCCAGCTCCCTCTTTAATCCGTCCCAAGATTCTTCTTTAGGAATCAGCCTTACAGATTGAACATGTTTAATTTCTTTGATTCTGTCTTTAACAATGGAAGAAGATGCATTTGATTTGAGGTATACTGAAATCTCAAGCACATTACCGAGTTCGTTTGCAAAAGTTGACAAAGAAAGCGTAAATCTGAACAATACACCAAACAGGGTCAGTATAGCCGCCATTGTGGTTATAATAACAAGATTAATAATTCCTGTTCTTTTAATATCATTGACAGCTTCCATTAATATTCTGTATGCAATACGAAGTTCACACAGCCAGTCTTTTGGGATGTGCTTTTTTACCTGTTTTTTTAACTGCTGTCTGCTATTGTCCATAGGTACCTGCCTGAATATCTCTAATAATTTCGCCATTTTCAAGAGTCAGTACTCTTTTTCTAAACCTGTCCACAAGTGTATAATCGTGCGTTGAAACAATTACCGTGATTCCTCTTTGATTAATTTGTTCAAGAATCTGCATAACTTCAAGAGAATTTTTAGGGTCAAGGTTTCCTGTAGGCTCATCCGCAATTAAAAGCGGCGGTCCGTTGACAAGAGCCCTTGCAATACTAACCCTTTGCTGTTCTCCGCCGGATAGTTCCGATGGTTTTGCTTTTGCTTTATCTGACAAACCTACAACCTTCAAAGCTCCGGATACACGAGTTCTTATTTCTGATGAACTGATGCCTAATGTACGGATTACATAGGCAATATTGTCAAATACTGTTTGATTTTGTAATAATTTATAATCCTGGAATACAATCCCCATACATCTTCTTAGGTTAGGCACCTTATCCGAAGGAAGATTTGCGATATTAATTCCCCCTATCAAAACTGTCCCTGTTGTAGGCGTTTCTTCTTTATAAAGAAGCTTCATCAACGTAGATTTGCCTGCACCGGACGCTCCTGTTATAAAAACAAACTCCCCGGACAAAATGTCCAGATTGATATTTTTAAGTGCATAATTATTTTTGTACTTTTTTGTAACTGACCTCAATTGAATCATTGTTTTAACTCTACTATCCTTTTTACAATACTTTCAGCATCCAACCCGTAATAATTAAGTAATTCCTTTGGAGTTCCGCTCTGTCCAAAACAATCCGGCATTCCTATCCGTAATACTCTGGCAGGATAAGTTTCGCTCAAACATTCACACACCGCAGAACCAAGCCCGCCGTATATAGAGTGGTTTTCTACAACAACAGCGTATCCGGTTTTCTTAACACTTTCAACTATTGTTTTAATATCCAGAGGTTTGACAACAGGAACAGAAATAACTTCCGCATCAATACCGTTTTCCGCTAATATTTGAGCTGCTTTAAATGTCTCGGAAAGGACATCCCCATTAGAAATCAAGGTTAAATCACAGCCATGTTTTAAAACCTGTGCCCTTTGCGGATTAAACTTATAATCAGAAGGATATACGTCAGGCAGACTATTTCTGGCTATCCTTATATACACAGGTCCTGCATGCTCCGCTGCATAATCCAAGACTTGAGCACACTCATTACAGTCAGCCGGAACGATTACCGTCATATTAGGGAGTCCCCGCATAAGAGAAATGTCTTCCAGTGCCTGATGAGTTGCGCCGTCTTCTCCAACGGTTATCCCGCCATGCGTGCCGATTATCTTTACATTAGCTTTTTGGTAACAAACCGACATTCTTATTTGGTCATAGGTTCTGCCGGTCGCAAAAACGGCAAACGTCGCTGCAAAAGGAATTTTCCCCGTTAAAGATAATCCTGCAGCAGTCGTTATCATATCCTGCTCCGCAATCCCCATATCAAAGAATCTTTCAGGGTAAGCTTTTGCAAACATAGCAGTCTGTGTTGAGCAGGATACATCTGAGTCAAGAACAACTACTTGCGGGTACTTTTTACCCAGTTCAACAAGCTCTTTTCCGAATGCTTCTCTTATAGATTTTTTTGTATCATAGTCTATTACGAGCATTAATCCCCCTCATTATATGATTATATCATAAACAAGCAAAAACACCCAAACTTTTTAAAAAGCTTTAATTAAAATAATCACAAATAAGTTTCTCTCTGCGCGGAAGTATCTTTTTTATTTTTTCCGCGAATTTATTTTTTTCCAACTCTTCAAGCTGCTTTTTTAAAACAGCTTTTTCCAATATTAAGGAATTGCACAAATCAACACAAATACCGGACGTTGAATTATGCTGTGACAGCTGTTTTAACTTTAATTCTATAAGGTGTATTTTCTTTTTTAATTGTTGTTTATTCACAAAAGACCTCTTCAAATAGGATATAACTTTTATATAGAATTTTCAATCAATCTTTTAGAGTATTCTTTTTTGTTTCTGCTATTAAAAATTTGTTACAAAATAATTAATCTATTACTGCATTACACGAACTAAACGTAAATTTTTGTAAAGATTAAAATTTAAACCCTAAAGTTTTGATAAAAATTGCCGTTAACCATACCAAAGTACCAAATGTAGGTTAATAATTGTATAAAGAAAGGAGTATTACAGTTATGGGAATCAATTTTGAAGGACTTTCTCCTGAGTCAAAAGCAAAGTTACAGCAGATTATGTCTGATAACGTTGTTACGGGTAAGGAAGTTCAAGGGCTGAACGCAGCTGAACAAGAAGCATTAAGTTCACTTCTGGGCGGAAAACTGCCTGATGTAGGAGAACAAGTTACGTTATCTAAAAGACATGTTGGTGAGGCAGAAGCTAAACCGCAAAAATCATGGGCACAAAAATTAGGAATTGCAGCGGCTGTTGTCGCAGGTACTACTGCACTTGGGGCTGCTATCGGCGGGGTTGCTGGATTCTTTGGCGGAGGTGTCGGCGCAGTTCCGGGCGCTATCGCAGGTGCTAAATTAGGTGCTATTGCAGGGGCTGCACTTGTAGGACTTTCAAGCTGCGGTGAAGATACTTATGCTCCTGAAATCATCAGCGATGATGATTATAATATAACAGTTAATGTTACTCAGAAGTACGATGAATTAGTCAAATTACTTAAAGAAATTATTGCAGGACGAGAAGAAGACAGCGCTAAAATTCAAGAACTTATTGATATCTTGAAAGGACAAGGACAAACTCTGGATGCAATCTTACAACACTTGATAAAACAAGGTGTACAGTTGTCTGATATTCTGGATTTACTAAAAGAAACAAGCATTACTCAAGAGGAAATTCTTGATGCCGTTACAAACGGAAATGAAGAAATTAAAAATTACATGAGTCAAATCCTTAGCTTGGTTAATTCCGGTGTCCAAATCAGCCAGAAAAATACAGAACTGCTTGATAAGTTAATTAACCTTGTAGGTTCAATGCAGCCGATGAGCGGTACCGAATTAAGCGCAGCATTTGAAAAATTGTTTAACCTCATAACAGCATCTATTGAACAAAATACAGAAATGGATGAAAAAACTTACAATTTACTCTCTGAAATTCTTACTAATATTGAGAAGGGTAACGAAGCAAATATTCACTTCTATAAAACTATACTGGAACGAATGGATAGTTATGAAGACGATATGAAAACTTACCTGACTAACATCCTTGAAGCTGTTAACAATGGTAATGCAATTAGCGAAGATATCAGAAATCTTACAATGAAAGTTCTGGAACAGATTAACAATGGAGCTGTTGCTAACAACGATGCGCTTAAAGCAATTCTGGAAGCTATATCCAACATCAAGGTCGAAGGCGGCAATGTTGACTTGAGTACAGTTGAAAAAATGCTGGCTGAGTTACTTGATCAATCAAAATCAAATGGCGAGTTATTGAGCAGTATCGACGGTAAATTAGATGTTATTAACATGACAATTGAAGCTGCAACAGATAAAATCACAAATCTGTTAGGTGATAAGTTTGATCAAAATAACCAGTATTTCCAAGAAATTATTAACACTATTAAGGGGCTTGGTGATTTAGGCTATGATGATACAGCTCTTCTTGAAAAACTGGATACAATACTTAATGTCTTGAACAACATTAAAGATGATACTGACAAAACAGATTTATTATCTAAATTAGATGAAATCTTGGCAGCAATTAAAGATCACAAAGTAGTGGTTGATGTTACAGGTAAAGTTACTTGCGAATGTAACTGCGGTGACAGCGGCAGCCACGAAGGGATTGTCGGTGATTTAAGCGACCTTTTGGGATAGAATTTAATCGGTTATCCAATGAAATCGCGGGCGGATGCTAAAGCATCCGCCCGCGATTCTTTGTGTCCGGAATTGCGAATCAATAATTACCTTCCCCCACCCTAACTCGGGGAGGGCAGGGGTGGGGAACAATAGTTAATTATTAAGATAGTGACTTATTTCTTGATAAATACCTTCAATATTGTTATCAATATCATTATTCCAAAAACGAAGAACTTTAAATCCTTTAGATTCTAGATACTTTGTTCGTTCCATATCATAGCATTTTCCAGATAGGGTATTATGTTACCCTCCGCCAACTTCTATTATTAAATTTTTCTCATGGCAAATAAAATCGACAATATAATTGCCTATTGAATATTGCCTGCGGAACTTATAATTATAGAGACTCCTTTTCCGCAAAATCTGCCATAGCTTGCGTTCTTAAACTAAAATGTCATCCCGAACTTGTTACACCAAGCGGACTATCTTGTTGGTCAAGCCTACTAACTTATATTTACCCCTTTCGGGAGCTTGCCAGAAAGCAAGTATAACGCCAAATTGGTAAGATGCTGAATCAAGTTCAGCATGACAAAATATTTTATCATGGACAGTAGTGCCCAATCAGGGGAAGGTGCAATATCTACCCTCTTGACCTTCCCTTCGGATCAAGGTAATCCCTTATAAAATCTCCCAGAAGGTTAAACGACAATACCGCAAGGAATATCAAAACCCCCGGGGTCAAAAGCCATGGTCTATATAGAATATTTGTAAACTCCTGCGCTTCTTTAAGCATATTTCCCCAGCTCGCATCCGGCTGCTGAATACCTAAACCCAAGAAACTTAAGCCGGACTCTGCCAAAATATAAGAAGGTACTGACAGAGTCATTGCAATAATTACATAACTCGTTGTCTGAGGAAGAATATGTTTTAAAATAATTCGCAGATTTGAAGCTCCGAGTGTTTTTTCTGCCAGTACAAATTCTTCTTTCTTTATAGAAAGCACCATCCCTCTGACAACCCGGGCAAATCCTGCCCAGCCAATCAGAGCAAGTATTACAATAATCAAACTGAACCTCTGTACACTTGTCATGCCGGAAGGCAGAATCGCAGCAAGGATTATCAAAAGATAAAAACTCGGAATCGCCATCGTAGCTTCTGCAAACCGCATCATCAGGGTATCGACTATCCCGCCGAAGTAACCGGAAAGTCCGCCGTACAAAAGCCCTATCGGAAAAACTATTAAAAGCGATAAAAAACCTACCGTCATTGAGATTCTGCCGCCAAAAAGGAGTCTGGAAAACACATCCCGCCCGTTGATATCAGTCCCGAGAAGATGTATTTCACCACCGTTATTTACCCCGAAAAGATGCCTGCTGGTTGGGATTAATCCTAAAAATTTATATTTTTCACCCCTTGCAAAAGGTTTTATATAATATTTTTGGCTTCTATCCTCTTCAAATACGGTCTGCATTAGAGCCGGCTCAAATTTTCTGATGTAATTATAAGTATAAGGTCTTGAAAAATGTCCGTTTTCATCTATTGTATACACTCTGGAAGGCGGAGCGTAAGCCATTTCTCTATTAGCATAATAGTTAGAATACGGAGCTATAAAATCCGCAAACAAAATAACGAGATACAAAAAACAGAGCACAATAAATGCTGATTTTGCGAACTTATCTTTCATTATCTTTCTTAAAAGTTCCATCCTACTCACCACCCCTTCTTAATCTCGGGTCTGTTATCATAAGCAGGATATCAGCAATAAGATTTCCTAAGATTAACATTATCGTTCCCATCATCAAAGATGCCATAACAAGGTTTATATCTGATTTCATAACCGCTTCCAGTATAAGCCTCCCGAGTCCCGGATACTGGAATACATATTCAGTAAGCGCAGCTCCGCTAAGCAAGCCTGCAAATTCAAATCCTAAAAGAGTTATCATAGGATTAACCGCATTTCTTAAAGCATGTTTAAAGACAACTTTCCACTCGCTTAAACCTTTTGCACGTGCGAATTTGACATAGTCGCTGTCAAGCACTTCCAGCATATTAGCTCTCATTTGCCGCTGCAAGCCGGAAAGTGATATAGTAAACAACACAAGCGCCGGCAGACATAAATGTTTGGCTATATCAATAATTTTAGCCCCGAATCCCATGTCATTAAAGTTGTAGCTGGTAAGTCCTCCTACAGGGAACCAGCCGGTTTTTACCGCAAACATCAGCATAAGGATAGCAAAGAAAAACGATGGTATTGCCATTCCTATACTGGCTAAAATCGTTAACATTCTGTCAAAAGCCGTTTCTTTTTTTATAGCGGAAAGTATTCCCAGAGGTACACCAACAGCCCAGGTCATAAAAATTACAACCAGAGTCAAAAGAAGGGTATTAGGAATTCTTTCTTTTAGTTTTACGGAAACCTTTTCCCCAGCCGAAGTATATCCCAAATCCCCTTTAACAAAAGATTTTGCCCAGGAAAAATACTGTATATAAATAGGTTTATCAAGATTAAGTCTTTTTATTTCCTTATTTAATGTTTCCTGTGATATTGAAGGATTTAATCTCAATTCAGCAAGCGGATCTACAGGAGATAATCTGATTATGAAAAAACTAATCAGTGAAACTATTATCAAAAGAGGAATAGTTTGAAGTATTCTTTTAAAAATGTATTTAGTAAACTCCATTACCTAAGCTCCCCATCCTCAATATACAGTTCATCCAAATTATACACCAATCCGCTCAGAGGTGTCGGAAAAACATTTTTAAACTTTTTCCTGATAGCAGCAATTCTTATAGGAGAATACAGATAAATTATAGGTTTCTGGTTGTAAATAATTGTCTGATATCTGTCATATACAGGCTTTCTCTCTTCAAAAGTAAGCTTTTGTGCGCCCAGTTCAAAAATCTCATCTAACTCTTTTTCCCACTCGAGCCTGTCATCAACTTTATAATTCTGCGGTCGCTGGTTAAAAAGATGAAGAGGACCTGTTGATTTCCAGACATTTTTCCCGTCATTAGGCTCTAATGGAGAACCGGTCAGACCCATAATTGCCATATCCCAGTCGTTTGTGTTTGAAAGTTTATTAACCAGAGTATTAAATTCAATAGGTTTAAAATTAACCTTCATTCCAAGGTCTTCTAAATCCTGTTTTATCATAACCCCGAGAGCTTCCCGTTCAAGAACTCCGGCATTTGTATATAAATCAAACTCGACTCTGTTTCCGTCAGAATCGTATAAAATTCCGTTCTTATTATAAAACCCTGCTTTTTTAAGAGAATCTTCCGCAACTTTTTTGTCTTTCGGATGACCTTTTATATATTTATTCAGGTAAATTGAATTAAGACTTTCTGCAGTAAATAGCGGCTTTGCAACTCCTTTTGCAATATTTTGCACCATATTTTTTCTATCTACAGCCCAATCAACCGCAGCCCGAAAATCCCTGTTTGAGAACCATTTTTGTTTTATCGGATTTACATACCATTTACCGTCACTATCTTTTCTGTTATTCAGGTTGAATAATAAAAACAGTGTCCCTGTATCCGGTCCGAGATTGTAAATTTTGTAATCAGAGTTTGGCTCTCTTAGCTTATACCGCGCAACATTCTCTCCTCTTATTGAAAGCAGGTCAAGCTCCCCGGCTTCAAATTTCAAAATCTCATTATTTGTGTCTCCGACTATCATATAAACGACCTTATCCAAATATGGAAGCCGTTCATTTTGGGTATTAATTTTATAATAGTCAGGATTTCTTACAAAAACTACTCTTTGTGCTGCAACATATTCTTTTAGCTTAAATGCTCCGTTTGAAACTATTTCCTCCGGAGGTGTATTCGGGCTTAAGAATGCATTAAACTCGGATTCGCCTCTATCTGAATAAGGTTTAAAATAATGCTTTGGTACAATCGGGTTTGAAAGCTGTCTTAAGAACGGTGCAAAAGGTTTCGGGGTAGTAAACTTTACCATGTAATCATCAATCTTCTCAATTGAAGGGAGCTTCCCTTCAACCTTCATATTTTCCATAGAAGAAGGATTTCCAAGCCCTTTAAATATAATTTCCTGATAAGTATACATAACATCATCAGCTGTTATCGGCTTGCCGTCAGACCATTTGACACCGTGTCTTAAATGCACAATGTAATCATTTCCGTTCACCTCAAAATCTTTAGCAAGCAGCGGAATAACTTCTCCGGTTCTCGGCTCAGTTGTTACAAGTCCGTCATAAAGCATGCCCGCCATTGAAGAAGATGTCGCATCTTTACTGTTACAAGGATTAAAAGTTTTAGGACCCTCGCCGATTGTAGAAAGAATAAGTTCTCCCCCGAATTTTCCTACAGGAGCCTGGGTCTGTAAAAAATCTATCCCGTTAATTGTAACATTTTTGTTTTTGTCTGGATAAATAATGTTTTCAATAGAACTATCAGGTAGTTTTTGAGGAAAGTGTCTCGGAACATCTCTTCTGATACAAGCCTTAAGACATAGTGCTGCAATCAGTAGAATAAAGATTAATCCCCATAACTTTCCCCAAATTTTATTTATCATATTTCTCCCTTATATCTACCACACAAGAATACCACATTATCTAAAAATTTACTTAATCCTCATGGATAGAATTATGTAACGAAATGTAACGATTTGAGTCAAAAAGTTAAAGATTTAGGTAAAAAATGCCGTAACTATGAGTAAGGGACAACTTTAAGGACGATTTAAAATGG